>NZ_JBFBME010000002.1:0-1042577 GCF_040702785.1 Microbacterium sp. NPDC077644 | reverse complement strand
CGAGCACGGCCCACACCTCGTCGGAGATCTCCTGTCGCGTCACGGTTCAAGACTCGCCCACCGAACACCGAAACCTCTTGATCAACACGGCCTAGCGACGAAGGACGCCCACCGAGCAGAACAGCCGTATCGGAAGCGGTAGTGGACCGTCTATCGACTGCCAGCGATCCGCTCAGTCGAATCGACATTGATGACATCCGGAAGCTCCTGAAAACGGAGAACGGCTGGGACCGCGCCAAACGGGCCGGGCTGTCAGGCCTACCTCAAGGCGAACCCACTGCCGCCGCTGAGACTCTGGTGTCCAAGGTCGACGAACATGGTCTCCTCGTAGTTCCGGTCGGCGAGCTCGAGCGCTTCTTTCCGCAAGTGGGCGGGCATGGCCCAAGTTGGGTAAGCGACGTTCTGGAACAGAATCTCCACACTTCGACCACAGGAGCCGTACACGAATTCGTCACCAAACTGCTGTCGACGGCCAGACGTCTCAGTCGTAGGTAGCCGTGCCGGTTCTGTGCCGAAAGCTCCGCTGAAACCGCCCTCAACCAGCCGCGGCCAACCATGACGACTTCCGCGGAATCACGGGGCAAACGGCGACCAACGAGAAGCCACTGCCGCGCGGAATGTAACTGAAAATGGTGAGGTCACGGGATCGACGGCCGTCGGAGCCACAAGGATCGTCGCTACAACGGACCCAGAAACCCTCTCCTAGCTTCTACGTGTGAGGCGCGGGCTCCGAGTCGCTCGCAGCTGCCAGATCCGGTTCGGTCGATCTGCGAGTGCAGTAAGTCGAATCGCGCTGCGCGTGCCATTGCATTGAGCCTATTTTCCTACCGAAACTCCCCGCACGGATGGCCGAAGATCTTTCACCAGTTGAGGTTCAGCGCCGAAACTAACGCGTTGTGAAGCACGTAGTCCGCGATGAAGGAGAACCCACCACCGGACGTCTTGCGGAAGATGAAGTTCGTGTGAGTCGACCCTCCGCTACGAGACCGCACTCCTAGTCCGCCCGACAAGAAGAGCTGGTTCAGCAAAGCCCTCAGCTCACGCTTGTCTACAATGCCATCCAGCTCAGGGCTCAGCGAATCTGCGTTGAAATCACGAGAGTTCAGCACGCTCAATGCATCAAAGAAGGCCGAAACTTTATCACTTTGGCCTGGCAACACATGGCTCAGATTATTTCGCATCTCCCGAATGAAATACGTGTCAGCGTATTGCTTGACCGCGGCCACGGCCGTCGACTCCTGAATCTGGCCGGCCCCCTTATGCAGCTTCTGAAGCGCGCCCATTAGGGCGACCAGATCGCGCGGGATCAGCCGCGTCTGCGCCAGCAAGTATGAGGGCAAGTCGTTGTGCGGTCCGATGCCGATCGGTTCAGCGAGATAGGCCTTACGAACGTCACCGAGGGCTAGACCTGTGTGTGAAGCTGGCACGGAGCTTTTCGCTTTGGTACCGATGAGCTTCCAGAGGTCCTCCCCCTTGCTCGTGCCGCCCCGGCTCCAATCGAGTTCGACCGCATGGTCGCCGAGCTTCGCTGAGTCGGTACTAGGTAGCGACACGAACATGTCATGTCTGATCGCCAACACGACAGACGATCGAGCCTGCGTGTCTAGTAGGAAGTGATTGACCTCGTGGGAAGCATCGACGAGCGCACCGAGGGAGTCTCGCTGATCCTGCGCTTGAGCGAAGAAGGAGTCGAGCCCGTCAACCGAAACGACATGTCGGGAGGAGCTCTCTATAAGACCTATGGCGTGCCGCAGGAGCTCCACCAATTGCAGTGGGGTGGCTTCGGTCTCTTGAGTGCTCCCCTCGACGCCGAACATGAGCACATTGAACTTCACGGTCGTCTTAGACCAGTCGAAGAACTTTGTGCGCAAATCTGGTCCGCCGAGCAAGCCCGCGGTGACAAGGGACTTGTGGAAGCTGGTAATCGTGGCGGAGTACGTGGCAGATTGATCCGCCATCAGCGATTCGAACACGCGCAGAAGGAGGAGAAACTCCCACGCGGCCCGGGTGCTGGTCGGCCCCGGAGAAGCCCCCACTTGAATCTTGGTTACGTCCGCGACGGGGAAGCTGCCGAGGTCCCAACGCGAGAGAAACCGATCATGCTGCCCACGCCAAATTAGGCCGAGATGCTCCAGACAAGCTGACTTGCCCGCCCCCTTCGGACCGATCAGAACCCACGCTTGACCCGAGGCGACGTCGTATGCGGCGTTCTCAAAGTCGAAGTAGCCGTTGATCAAAAGATCGGGTGCCCGCCTCGCCTCTTCCCGAGCGTCGAGACGTCCGAAATCAAGCGATGAGAATTGCGGAAACTTCGAAGCGACCATTGGATCAACGTACCGGGTCTGCCGTGCCTCGACCGTGCTGTTGTGCCGGTTCCGTGCCGGTAGCTCCGCTGAAACCACCCTCCACCAGCCGAGACCAACCGCGACGACTCCCGCAGAATCACGCGGCAGACGGCGACCAACAAGCACCCGTTGGCCCGCCGCATCCAACTGAAAATCGTGAGGTCACGGGATCGACGCCCGTCGGAGCCACTGGGACCCTCGTGAGGCTTCTACTCACGGGGGTTTCTTCGTATCTGCGGCGGGGAGCATCGACGTCGACTCCCTCCGGTCACTCAGCCCGTTTCGTCCTGGTCGTGCGTCGGGCGCGCCGGCCTGAGCCACGACGACCTGTACCTCATCCACTGGCCGGCTCCGGCCACCGACGCCTACATCGACGCGTGGCGTGGGATGCAGGACATCGCCGATGCTGGCCTTCACGTGCGATCGGCGTCTCGAACTTCATCCCCGAGCACGTCGACCGCATCACTGCCCTCGGCGGCACCGTGCCCGCGGTGATCCCGAAGTCGGTCACGCCTGCGCGCATCGCCGCCAACATCGACGTGTTCGGCTTCGAGCTCGGCGGCGACGAGATGGCCGCGATCGACGCCCTCGAGCGCGACGGACGCACGGCCCGCACCCCGCGACGTTCAACGGGTGAGCGCCTGACGCGGCGGCCGGGATCCGTCTCGGCCGCCGCCGCTCTCAGCCCTCGAGCCCCGCGGTGATCCTGGCGAGCTCCGCCACGACGTCGCTGAGCTGCCCGGTCTTCTCGAGCGTGGCCCGCTGGCGCATCGCGCCGTTGCCGCGGGCGAAGATCTCCTCCACCTGCGCGTCGACGAACTCCTCGTCGCCGTTCTCGCGAAGGGCCTCGCGCACATGCTCGACGAGAGCGGCCACGACGTCGCGGGCCGGGTGCGGCGTGACGGTTCTCGGGTCGACGAGCTCTCCCTCGATGCCGAACCGCCCGGCCTGCCAGGTGATGAGCCGTAGCATCGCCACCGACAGAGGCAACGGGTCGACGCCAGCACGCCATTCGCGAGCCGCAGTGTCGACGAGTCCGCGGCTGAGCGCCGCGATGAGCACGGTGTCGGCCGCATCCGCACAGACGTCGGCGACCCGCACCTCGACAGTCGGGTAGTGATGCGACAGCCGCGCGTCGAAGTAGATCATCCCCTGATCGAGGATGGCGCCCGATGCGATCATCGTGTCGACGAGCTCGTGATACGCCTGTGCCGTCCCGAACGCCTCGGGCGGCCCGGCCGTCGGCCAGCGCCCCATCGCCTGCGAGCGGAAGCTCGCGTACTTCGTGTCGTCGCCGTGCCAGAACGGCGAGTTCGCACTGAGCGCCAGCAGCACAGGCAACCAGCCCCGGATGCGGTCGAGAACCGCGATCCCCTCGTCATCCGACTCCACCGAGACGTGCACGTGGCATCCCCCGGTTAGCGCCTCGGAGGTGGTGAGCCCGAAGTGCTCGACCATCTGCAGGTAGCGCGGCTTCTCGACGATCGATGATGCGACCGGCAGCGGCGAGGTCCCCGCCGCGATCACCCGCGCGCCGGCCCGCCGCGCCGCGGTGATCGCATTGCTACGCCACTCGCGCACGCTCTCCCCGAGCGCGGTCATGTCGGTGTGCGGCACGGTGTCGGTCTCGACCTGATGCTTCTGCAGCTCGTGGTCGATCGATCCGCCCGGCACGTCGTCGGGCGCCGCGGGTGCCGCATCGGCATCCACCCCGCCCTCGGCCGGATCGCTCGCCTCGGCCGCGTAGCGTAGCGTGCGCGCCGCGACCGACCGGGGCCGCCCACTCTCCGCATCCACCAGCAGCAGTTCTTCTTCCACGCCTACCGTTCGCATGGCCCCAGTGTGTCAGCCCGACCGCGCCGGAAGAAAACCCTTGCGGCGACACGCGCCGACGTGAGAAGTTGCCTGCCGGTCGGGAAAGGAGAAGGCTCGGTGAAGAGAAGAGAGGAATCCGCACTGTGTGCCGACTGCTTGGCTACGTGACCACCCGCCCGACGTCGATCGTCGAGGTTCTCGGAGAAGACGATTTCGAGAGGTTCACCGCGCTGACCCAGGTGCACGGCGACGGATGGGGCATGGCCTGGCACCGCACGCCGGAGGACGAGATCGAGACGGTCTCATCGGCGCGCAACGCGTCGGTCGACCCGCTGTACCGGGAACTCGCCGAGCAGCAGCTGGGATGCTGCGGACTGGTGCACCTGCGCTGGGCCACGGGCGGACTGCCGGTATCGCCCGAGAACACCCACCCCTTCACGGATGCCGGGTACGCGTTCGCGCACAACGGGCACATCGCTCCCATCGACCACCTCGAGGCGCAGCTGAGCCCGCAGTCGCGCGCGAAACTGCACGGCGAGACCGACAGCGAGCGGTACTTCCGCCTGATCATGCAGTGCATCGACGAGGCCGGCGGCGATGAGGGCGCCGGGGTCACGCGGGCGCTGGAGATCCTCGTGCGCGAGTTCCCGAACTCGAGCCTCAACGCGCTGCTGCTGACGCCGAGCAGGCTGTTCGCGATCCACATCAACAGCCGGGTGGACTCGCCGGTCGAGTCGCTGCGCGAGCTGTTCGAGTCGGTCGAGGCGATGCCCGCCAGCCACGCCACCGAGTACTACGCGATGGACTACCGCATCACCGACGACGCCGTGCACGTCATCTCCAGCGGAGTGGATGCCGAGGGGTGGACGAGGGTCCCCGAGGACGCCGCCGTCATGATCGACCTCGCCACGCGCGAGGTCTCGCGACTGCACCCGGTTCCACTGGGCTGATCCCGTGCGAAGCCCCCCCGGCGCGGGCGACTGGCGCCGGAACGGCTGAGACCTCGCGCGATACGCTGGCCACTCGGCACCCATGACCCGAGAGGAGCGACCTGATGACCACGATCGACGACTGGACCCGCCTCTGCAACCTGCTGGACGACGACCCCGAGTTCGCCCCGGCGGTGCTCGACGCCGTCGAGGCGGGAGACGACCCCCGGGATGCCCTGATCGACGCCCTCGATGACGCCGGCGCCCTCGCCTACCTCGACCGGAGCGACACCGGCGTCGAGCTCGCCGATGCCCTCGCCGGACTCCCCCGCGTGTTCCGCGCCGACGTCGACCTCGACGCGGTCGGGGACGTCGACGACCTGGATGCCGCGATCGCCAAGGCCGACCAGCTCCTCGCCTCCCACCTCCTCCACCTCGTCCGCATCGAGGATCCGGAGGACGAGGACGCGCATCCGCTCGTCGCCGTCTCGACCGCGAACGTCGACGAGATCGGCACCCTGATCGCGAAGCTCACCACCTGATTCCCGGCATCCCCGAACGGATGGCCGCACCGCCGCCACGACTCGAGACAATGGAGACATGGCCACCGAACGACGATCGCGCCTGCTCGACTCGATGCGCCGGGTGATCCGCACCGACCCCGCCCAAGTCGCGCTCACCGAGGCATACACGGTCCTGAACGAGACCGTCGTCGTGAAGATCCTCGACCTCGCCCTTCGGATCGGCGAGGCCATGTTCGCGACGGGTGCGTCCGCGCACGACGTGACCTTCGCGATCATCCGCGTCGCCAAGGTGTACGGGCTCTCCGGTGTCCACGTCGACGTGAACTTCAACGCCATCAGCGTCTCGTACCACCGCGGCGAGGAGGACTGGCCGACCACGATGATCCGCGTCGTCCGCGCGGCATCCCCCGACCACGCCAAGCTGCAGCGACTGCAGGCGCTCGTCGTCGACATCACGGACGGCATGGACCTGGATGAGGCCCGCCTGGCTTTTCGTGTCATCCGCCGCACGCCGTTCCTCTACCGGCCGATCGTCGTCATCATCGCCCGCGCGCTGCTCGCGGTCGGCGTCGCGATCCTCTACGACGCGTCCCCGCTGATCATCCTCCTGAGCTTCCTCGCCGCACTCGGCGCCGCGTTCACGCAGGCGGGCCTCGCGCGCCTGCAGGTGCCGCTGTTCTTCAGCCAGATCGCCGGCGGATTCGTCATCACCGCCGTCACGACCGTGGTCTCCGCGCTCGGCGCCGCGGGCATTCCGCTGTTCACGGACGTGCAGCCGTCGATCATCGTGGCATCCGGAATCGTCCTCATGCTCTCCGGCCTCACTGTGGTCGGCGCCGCGCAGGACGCCATCGACGGATTCGCGCTGACCGCGGGCGGCCGCATCCTCGACCTCACGATGCAGACGCTCGGCGTCGTGCTCGGCATCCTCATCGGGCTCGAACTCGCGCGCCTCGTCGGCGTGAGCATCCCTCTCCCGACCGACGCGATTCCGTTCGGATCGATGCTGGCCCAGATCGCCGGTGCCATCATCATTGCCGTCGCCGTCGCCCTCTTCAACGGTGCGGGCCTGCGCATCATCCTCGTCAGCGCCGTGCTCAGCACGATCGCGATCGTCGCCTACAGCCTCACGCTCACGCTCGGCGTGCACGCGGGTGCGGCGAGCGCGATCGGCGCGCTGCTGGCGAGCTTCATCGGCATCCTCACCGCCCGCGGCGTGCACGTGCCCTCCGTGGCCGTCACGACGGCCGCGATCGTCCCCCTCGTGCCGGGCACCGCGGTCTTCCGCGGCCTGCTCGGCGTCGTCCACTCGGACGGGACGGCCGAGGGGATGCTGGACGGCGTCGCCCCGCTCGTCCTCGCCGGCTCCATCGGCATCGGACTCGCGGCCGGAGCGTCCCTGGGCCTCTACCTCGGCACCCCACTGCGCGCCACGCTCGCCGGAGTCTCGAAGTCGCGCGCCCGCCTGCGGCGCTGATGGCGTGCGCGCGCCCGGATCAGCACGCACGCAAGTGCCGCAGATGGTCGCCAGGAGTGCGCTTTAGCCGCCATGCGCGACCCCTCCGCGACGCGAGCGTCCGAGCCCGCGCGCGGGTGGCGCAAGTGGTCGCTATGCGGATGCGGTGACCGCCAGATGCGACACCCGCCTGGAGCAGACGACTTTCGCAGAGCGCGCAGGTGTCGCGAATGGTCGCCACGCGGACGCCTTAGCCGCCATTTGCGACCCCTCCCGAGGGCCCGGATGCCGCGGGCGCACAGGCCGCGACCCGGCAACCGCACGTACCCCGGTCTACGCGCCCCACACCGGCGGATGCGGCAGCGGTCCGCGCCGCTCCTCCAGCACAGCGGCGAGCGCGATGATCGCCGCCTCCCCACCCGGGCGCCCGATCAGCTGCACGCTCACCGGGTGCCCTGCGGCATCCACCGTCACCGGCACGACGATCGCGGGGAGGCCGGCGACGTTCACGAAGCTCGAGTACGGCGCGTACCGTACCTGCTGCGAGAAGTTTCGCGCGGCATCCGACGCATCGAACCAGCCGATCGGCTGCGGCGGCAGCGCGAGCGCCGGAGTGAGCACCGCATCGAAAGGCGCGAACGCCGAGATCGTCTCGCGCTCGAACACCGCCGCCGCGGCGAGCGCGTCGAGCACCTGCACGCCGGTGAGCCGGCGCCCCTCCCGCACGAGCCACGCCGTGATCGGTTCGACGAGGTCGAGCTCGGCGTCGGTGAGGGCCATGCGTGCGGCGCTCGTGCGCCAGAGCGTCATGAACAGCTCGGCGTAGCCGTGCGGGCGCCAGTCGAACGCGTCGACGGCGGTGCCGGCGTCCGCCAGCAGATCCTCAGCCACGCGCACGGCACGTGCCGCCTCGGGGTCGAGGTGGATGTCGTCGGCATCGTCCCACGGCGAGACGGTCGTGACTCCCACGCGGGCGGAAGCCGTGCCCGCACCCGGCCGCGCCGCATCGAGAAAAGGCCCCGCCCCCGGCGCCGCGGTTGCGTACGGATGCGCGCGACCGCTGACCTGCACATCGAGCAGCAGCGCGGCGTCCGCGACCGTCCGCGCGATGGGCCCGGCGACGGAGAGTCCGCCCGGGCTGTCCTGCCCCGACGCGAAGGGCACGCGCCCGCGCGAGGGCTTGATTCCGACGACGCCGACGGTCGCGGCGGGGATGCGGATCGACCCGCCGCCGTCGGATGCCGGCGCGAGAGGAAGAAGCCCGGCGGCCACGGCGACGGCCGCTCCGCCGCTCGATCCGCCGGCCCCGTGCGCGGTGTTCCACGGGTCGCGCGCGGGCGGGCCGATCTGCGTCTCGGTGTAGCCGGTGAGCCCGAACTCCGGAGTGCTGGTCTTGCCGAGGCTGATGCCGCCCGCCTCGTCGAGCACGGCGGCCTGATCACCGGTGATGTCAGGGACGTGATCTACGTGAAGCCTCGACCCGAACCTCGTGGGCACGCCGGCGCGGGGCACGAGGTCTTTGTCGCCGAACGGCAGCCCCCACAGCGCGCCATTCGGCTCATGCCGCGCCAACGACGCAGCCCGGGCGAGCGCAGCATCCGCCGTCACCTCGACGAACGCCCCGAGCCCACCGTCGAGACGTGCGATCCGGTCGAGGTAGTGCTTCGCGAGGTCGACCGGGCCGATCTCGCCGGCGCGAAGTGCGGCGAGCTGGTCGGTCGCGGTCAGGTCGTGCAGTTCGGACATGGTTCGAGCCTATGGCCGCGCGCGCAGCCTACGCCCGCTGGAACTGCGCGACCGCCGGGCAGTCGAACGGGTCGCGCGCGGCGAGGCCGACCCGGTTCAGATAGGAGATGACGATCCCGTAGGAGCGGGTCAGCGAGGTCTCGGTGTACGGCACGTCGTTCGCCGCACAGTAATCGCGGACGATGCCGCGGGCCTGGGACAGGTGCAAGCGAGGCATGCTCGGGAAGAGGTGGTGCTCGACCTGGTAGTTCAGGCCGCCCATGAGCCAGGTCGCCCACCATCCGCCGGAGATGTTGCGGGAGGTGCGCACCTGCTTCGTGAAGAAGTCCAGCCGTGCTCCGGGCTCGATGATCGGCATGCCCTTGTGGTTCGGGGCGAACGATGCGCCCATGTAGACACCGAAGACCGCCATCTGCACGCCGATGAAGGCGAACGCCATGCCCAGCGGAAGGAAGAGGAACACAGGGGTCAGCAGCAGGGCGAAGCGCAGCGCGATGATGCCGAGCTCGATCCAGCGGCCCTTGACCTTCCTCTCGGTGAGGAGGTACTTGATGCTGAGGTAGTGGAGGTTCAGGCCCTCGAGCATGAGCAGCGGGAAGAACAGCCAGCCCTGCTTCCGGGTGATCAGCCGGATGAGCCCCCGCGACTTCGCAGCATCCTCCTCGAGGAACGAGATCGTGTCGACCTCGATGTCGGGGTCGCGGCCCACCATGTTCGGGTTGCCGTGATGCTTGGTGTGCTTGGAGTCCCACCAGGAGTAGCTCATGCCGATGGAACCGGCGAGAATCCGCGCGAGGCGGAAGTTCGCCGGCCCGGACGACAAGATCTGGCGGTGCGCTGCCTCGTGGGCGAGAAAGGCGATCTGCGTGAAGATGATGCCGAGGGCCCCGGCGATGAGCAGCTGGTACCAGCTGTCGCCGAAGAGGATGAATCCGGTGATCGCGCCACCGAGGGCGAGCGCGATGCCGACGGCGACGAAGCTGTAGAAGCGGGGCGCGCGCTGCAGCAGCCCCATCTCGCGGACGACCTGCGAGACGTTCTGATACGCCTTCGCCATCGGAGGGAAGTCGGCGTTGCCTGCGTAAGTCTGACGTACGCGGCCAAGAGTGCTTGTGGTCTGTTCGACCTGTGCAATGGAGATCTTGCTCTCCTGTCGATCGGAGCCCTTGAGCTGTGAAGCCAAGGGCAGCTGCCGATCGCTTCGTCTCAGGCTAACCCGGGCCGTATACGACACTGCGCATACATCGGAGTTGTTCAGCCGATGGTCAGCCGCGCACCTTGCCCAGGTGTCTGCGCACGGTCTGCACGAACGAACGCGTACGCCGCTGCGTCGATCCTTCGAGCGCGCGGCGCGCGTCGGCGAGGGTCGCGAACGATCCGAGCTCGGTGCCGTGGTTGTCGCGGACGACATGTCCTTCGACGTCGAGTTCGACGAATCCGGCGTATTCGCCGGCTCGCGTCGCGACGTGAACGTCTTCGTCGGCCTGCTTCCAGGTCAGGGGTTCTGGTGGATGGGTGGTGGTGGTGTTGCTCATGGTGTTGCTCATTGCTTGGTTCACACATTGCTGTGCGGACGCGCACGAAGCGCATCCAGAATTTCTGGAGATCGAGAGCGGATGCCGCGCGCGTCGGTGTGCGCGGTCCTTGGATGGGCCCTGATCAGTGGCATCGTGCGCGCCGAAATCGCGGCGAATCATTCACGTTGCACCACCTATTGTAGCAGTGACGGCGACAACGGCTCCAGAATCAGCTCGACGCCGCTGCGACGACCTCCTCGTCCGGCACCCAGATGCGCCGGGGATGAGCGGAGGATCCCTCCACCACCCAGCGCCCCGCACGCGGCGTGAGTGGAGTCGTGTCCGGCTCACCGACAGCGACTATCCCTGCATCGCCCTCCGCGACCGGCGGCGGAGCATCGGCCTCGCGCAGCGCGTCCCGGATGATCCGCCGCGGGTCGTACTGCCGGGGATCGAGCGCCTGCCAGTCCGCCCGTACGAAAGCGACCCCGGCGTCGTCGATCGTGCGCGTGCGCGCCTCCGCCGCCGCCAGCGTCAGGCGTCGAACGGCCGCGGAGAATCGCTGCGCATGCTCCGGCAGGCGGTGCGGGCCGATGATGACGGCGGCGCAGATCGCCACCAGGACGAGCTTCTCAATGGTCAGGCCGAACATCTCACACCTCATCTTTCTGCGCCCGATCGCGGCGACGCATCGACCGGTCGTGCCACCAGGTCACGGCGAGCGCGGCAGCGAACAGCAGAGCCATCGGCACGGCCACGAGGAACATCGACAGCACGTCGGCGGCGGGTGTCACCACGGCACTGAAGACGACGATCAGGACGAGCACGATGCGCCAGCTGTGCGCGATCGTCGCCGCGGACAGGATCCCGAGCATGTTCAGCGCTACGAGGACGACGGGGAGCACGAAGGCGACGCCGATCGCCACGACGATCTTGAGCACGAAGTCGACGTAGTCGGAGGCCTGGAGCAGCGTGCTGTCCTCGGTGTCCGCGAACCCGGCGAGCAGCTCCACCATGTGCGGGAACAGCAGGGCGCCGGTCGTGCAGCCCGCGAGGAACAGCGGGACCGCCGCCCCCAGGAACCCGTACGCGTGCTTCTTCTCGCGCCGGGCCAGGCCCGGTGCGAGGTAGGCGAACAGCTCGTACAGCCACACCGGGCTCGACAGCACGATCCCCGTGTAGAGGGCGACTGTGAGCCGCAGATCGAAGGCCCCGGTGATGCTGTCGTAGTTCAGGCTCGCGTCACGCGAGGCGGCGAGCTCCTCGATCGGCGCGCGCAGCGCATCGAGGATGTGCGGGGCGAACGCGTAGCCGGCCACGATCGCGACGACGCCCGCGACGGTCGCCCGCACCGCCCGCCGCCGCGCCTCGCGCAGGTGCGAGGACAGCGGCATGCGTGCGGCATCCGCCTGCGCGTCCGCGGGCGCCGGCGCGTCGACGAGAGCCGTCACGACTCAGTCCGCCCGGAGTGCGGCGCTGGCGGGCGCCGGGGCCGTAGAAGCGGGCGCCGTGTTCGCGGACGCGCTGTCCGGCGCGCTGGAGGCCGCGACCGGCGCCTCGGCCTCGACGGTCTGCGCCTCCGCCTTGAGGATGCGCAGCGACTGACCGACGCTGCGCGCGAGCGCCGGGAGCTTCGCCGCCCCGAAGATGAGGATGACGATGCCGAGGATGATGAGAGCGTGCCAGCCGGTGAGGTTCTGGAGCATGATGAGGTCCTTTCGAAGAGGTCGCGATGGTCAGGATCCGGGCCGGTCGCCGCGGCCTCCGCCGCTCGGCGCGGAGCCGGCCGACGGTGTCGTGGTGGTGTCGATCCGCACCTGGAGGGTGGCGGTGTAGCCGCTGGCGGCATCCCCCGTCATGGTCGCCAGCTGCAGCGCGCCGCTGTCATCGCCGAAGACGTTGTCGCTGGCGAGCGTGATCCCCGCGAGGTTCTGCACGGACGAGCTGTACCTCGAGTCGGTGTAGACGGCGTTGCAGGTCTCTTCCGGCAAGGCGATCTGGGAGGTCGCGATGGCGTTCGCGGCGTCGCTGATCGACGCGGCATCCGGGTACACCTCGAAGTGGATGTGCGGCCACCGGCCCGAGTAGCAGCCGGGGAAGATCGACGTGAACGAGACCATCCCGTCGGCATCCGCGACCTGCACACCGCGCAGGTACGTGACGTCCTCGAGGCCGGAGGAGTACATCGAGTACTCGCCGTCGGCCGTGCAGTGCCAGGCGTAGACCGCGGCCCCTTCGAAGGGTGAGTCGCCGTTCGCCATGTCGAGGACCTCGAGGCGGAACGTGAGCGGCACGCCGTCTGCGGTCGCCGATCCGTCGATCGACGAGCGGATGTCCTGACGCACGATCCCGGACTCTTCGAGGACGTCGGGCCCGTTGGACCCGTCGCCCGGGTACGGACCGGCAGTCTCGTCGGGGATCTCGCCCTCTGCCGTCACGCTCGTGGAGCTGTCAGTGGTGTTCGAGCTCTCGGACGAGTCGCTCGATCCCGAGGTCGAGGTCGGGTCGGATCCGCTGTTCGTGCTCGCCGCCGGCGCACAGGCTGCGAGCACGGCCGTGCCGACGCCGAGTGCGGCGATGCTGATGATGCCGCGGCGGGTCATGAGCGTGCCGATGTCGAAGGGCGCGCCCTGGTCGACGACCTCTTCGTCCGGGCGGTCGAGGAGCCGGCCCTCGTAGGCGGGGCCCTCGGGGGTGGTCTCGGGTTCGGGAATGCGGGTCATGTCGGGCCCCTTCGGTCGTGTCCGGTTTCATTGATGAACCCAGAGTGAGCGTCCGACCCGAGCGAAGACTATGCCGCTTCCATGCGGAACCTATTGAGCGACTATTGGTTTCCTATGCTCAAATCAGAGCTCGCCGGGACGCATGGCCTCGGCGTCGATCGCGCGGATGATGCGCTGCGCGGCCGTGTCGGCCTTCGGCGCCCGCTCCCGGCGGCGATCGCGGCGCGGTGCGTACACGAACAGGGAGTGGAAGAGGAAGCGCGCGAAGAAGGCGACGACGAGCGAGATCGCGGTCGCCAGCACGCTCGAGATGTGCCACGTCTCGACCATCAGCACCATGATCGGGATGCGCAGCGCCGCCTCGACGTTGTTGAACGTGAAGGATGCCGCGAACCGCGCCCACACGCCGCGGGCGTCGGTGCGCATGTCGCCGAACACGAACCGCTCCTGCAACAGGAAGTTGCCGATGATCGTGGCCTCGGCGCCGATGATCGCCGCCCAGACGTACGGCATGCCCGCTGCCGTGAGCAGCCACATGATGCCGAGGTTCGCGAGCGCTCCGATCGCCCCGATGACCGCGAACAGCGACATCTTGCCGAACCGTAGCCGGGCGAGGTGGGCGATGAACGTCGCCCCCTGCCGCAGCGACGCCTTCGACGTTCCGCTGCGCCGCTCCGAGAACTCCATCGGCACCTCGGCGACGCGCACATCGGTGCGGGCGAGGATCTCGAGCAGGATCTTGAACCCCTGCGGGCGGAGCGCTGCGACGTCCAGGCGCGTCCGGTCGACGAGGAAGAACCCGGTCATCGGATCGGTCGCGTTCGCAAGGCGACGGGGGAACATCGCCTTGGTCAGCCAGGTCGATGCCCGCGAGACGCCGAACCGCAGCGTCGTGCCGAGCCCGGTGGAGTCGCCGCCGCCGACGTAGCGCGACGCCGCGACGACATCCGCATCGCCCTGCGCGAAGCGGTCGAGCATGGCCGGGATAAGTTCAGGGGGATGCTGCAGATCGCCGTCCATCACGACGCAGACGTCTCCGCGCGCCTCAGCGATACCGAGGACGACGGCGCCGCCGAGCCCGCCGGTGTTCGCGCTTCGGTGGATCACGCGCACCGGAATCGACGCCGTGGAGCCCACCCGCTCGACCTCGGCGGCGGTGTCGTCGGTGCTGTCGTCCACGAACAGGATCTCGGCGTCGCGCCCGACGAGCGCCGCAGCCGTGCGCTCGACGAGTTCTTCGACGTTGCCCCGCTCGTTGAAGGTAGGGACGATGACGGTGATGGCGATGCCCACGCGCGTCCCCTTCCGTGCTCGCTGGACGACGGCATCCATCGTCCCATGTCCTGCTATGGGACATGCACGCAGTCCACAGGCGCTACGAGGGCGGAGCCTGCACCCCGAGGAAGCTGCGCGCGGCCATGCCGAGGGGGTCGCGATCGCCCCTTCCCCATCGAGACGCGCATATCCTGGATGCATGACTGAAACCGCTCGGGACACGATCACGATGTTCGGCGCCGACTGGTGCCGCGACTGCATCCGCACCAAGAAGCAGCTCGACGAGCTCGGCATCGAGTACACCTACGTCGACCTCGTCGCGGACCCCGCCGCCGCGGACGTCGCGAAGGAGATCTCGGGGCGCACGAACATCCCCGTCGTCGTCTACCCCGACGCCACGCACCACGTCGAGCCGTCGAACGACGACGTCGCCGCGAAGCTCCGCGAGCTCTCGCTGATCTGACGCTCCGGACGCTTCGGCAGGCTCAGCGGCCTGCTCTTCGGTGCGGGCGTTGCTGCGCCGAGCGACCGGCGATCCGGTGAGCGGATACCTGCTGATGGGCGTCATCGCGGGCGTCGTGCTCGGCATCCTGCCGCTCTCGCGCTATCGGCTGCGCCGCACCGACATCGAGCGCGCCGAGGCCGGGCCGCCCCCAGGAGCGCCCGCATAGGCTGGAGTTCCCGCACGAAGGAGACGCCGATGACGACTGCTGCCACCGCGACCGCGACGACCGACCTCGATGACGAACAGCGCGAGCGACTCGACGGGGCGATCGACGCCCTCGAGGCTGGTTCGCGGACGTGGTCGGCGCTGGATGCCGGGCAGCGGGCCAAGCTCCTGCGCGTGGTGCGCACCGCGGTGGCGTCATCCGCCGAGGAGTGGGCGCACACGGCGGCCGCGTCCAAGGGTCTGAACGGCAGCCATCCCCTCCGCGGCGAGGAGTGGCTGTCGGGCCCGTACAGCGTCCTGGGCGCCCTCGACGCGTACGCCGAGACGCTCTCGCGCCTGGCCTCGGGCCGCAACCCGCTCGAGGGCATCCGCATCGATCGCGCCCCCGGCGGACGCGCCCGCGTGCACGCGTTCCCGCTGACGGGGCTCGACAAGGTGCTGCTGTCGGGGTTCACCGGCGAGGTGTGGCTCGAGCCGGGGACGACGCCGCGCATCGCGCGTGCGACGGCCGGACTCGCGCAGCGCACCCCTGCCGAGCCGGGCGGGGTCGGCCTCGTGCTCGGTGCCGGGAACGTGACCTCGATCCCCGTGCTCGACGTGCTCTACGAGCTGCTCGCGCACAACCGCACCGTGCTGCTCAAGGTCAATCCCACGCAGGACGCCCTCGTCCCCGTCTTCGAGCACGCGTTCGCGGCGCTCATCGAACCCGGGTTCCTGCGCATCGTCCGCGGCGGCGGCGACGTCGGCGCCTATCTCACCGGGCACAAGAGCCTCGTCCACGTGCACATCACGGGGTCCGCCGCGACGTTCGATGCGATCACGTGGGGTGCCCCTTCGACAGGCTCAGGGAACGGCAGCGCAGCCACTCGTCGGCGCCGCGAGAACCGGCCTCTGCTGAAGAAGCCCATCACGGCCGAGCTCGGCGGGGTCTCGCCCATCATCGTCGTCCCCGGCGAGTGGACCGACGCCGACCTGACGTTCCAGGCAGAGCACATCGCGACGATGCGCCTGCAGAACTGCGGGCACAACTGCATCGCCGGGCAGGTCGTGATCATGTCGTCCGAGTGGGCTCAGGCAGACGCGTTCCGCGCGGCGCTGCGGCGCGCCTATGCGAAGGCTCCGGAGCGTCCCATCTGGTACCCGCATTCGGACGGACGGATGCAGCAGGCGAACGACGACTACCCCGATGCGCTCGTGCTCGGCGACCGCCTGCTCGTCGAGCTCGGGGCGGATGACGACGCCACCGCACTCGAGACCACCGAGTACTTCGCGCCGGTGCTCGGCGTCGTCGCTCTCCCCGGAACGGGTCAGGACTTCCTGGATGCCGCTGTCGCGCACGCGAACGACAGGCTCCAGGGCACCCTCGGGGCGAACGTGCTGATCGACCCCGCGACTCAGAAGGTCCTCGGCGCCGGATTCGACCGCGCGATCACGGCGCTGCGCTACGGCTCGATCGCCATCAACGCCTGGACCGCCTTCGGGTTCATCACGCCGACGCTCACCTGGGGCGCGTACCCCGGCAACACGCTGCAGGATGTCGGCAGCGGCATCGGCATCGTCCACAACGCACTGCTGCTGGACCGCGTCGAGCGCACGGTGCTGCGCGGGCCGTTCCGCCCGTTCCCGCGGTCGGCCTCATCCGTCTGGCCCCTGAGCCTGTCGAAGGGCGGCGGCGGCCGGTTCACGATCCTGCCGAAGCCGCCGTGGTTCGTGACCGCGCGTACGGGTGCCGTCGTCAGCGAGGGCCTCACGCGCTTCCGTGCGAACGGCGGCGCGGTCGGGCTCGTGAAGACGCTGCTGCAGGCGCTGCGCGCCTGACCTCAGTCGTCGGCGAAGAGGTCGGTCGCGTCGCGGAGGGCTTGTTGGATGCCCGGTT
Organism: Microbacterium sp. NPDC077644; assembly: GCF_040702785.1. Classification (NCBI taxonomy): domain Bacteria; kingdom Bacillati; phylum Actinomycetota; class Actinomycetes; order Micrococcales; family Microbacteriaceae; genus Microbacterium; species Microbacterium sp. NPDC077644. The sequence goes on along the minus strand of NZ_JBFBME010000002.1, from coordinate 1,025,701 downwards.
CGGATGCCGCGTGCCCGGCGTCGTCGACCACGACGAACTCGGCCTCCGGCCACGCCCGATGCAGGTCCCACGCGGTCATCATCGGTGTGCAGATGTCGTAGCGGCCCTGCACGATGACGGCGGGGATGTGCCGGATGGCCTCCACACCGGCGATGAGCTGACCATCCGTCCACCAGCCGCGGTTGACGAAGAAGTGATTCTCGATGCGCGCGAAGGCCACGGCGGTGGCATCCTCGGTCATCCGCTCGATCGTGTCCTCGTCGGGGAGGAGCGTGATCGTCGATCCCTCCCACTTCGACCAGGCGCGTGCCGCGGGCACGTGCACGGCCGGGTCCGGGTCGAACAGGCGACGGTGGTACGCGTCGATCAGGCGGTTGCGCTCGAGCACGGGGATCGGTTCGATGAACCCCTCCCAGAGGTCGGGGAACAGCGCCCCGGCGCCGCCCTCGTAGAACCACTCCAGCTCTTCGCGGCGCAGGGTGAAGATGCCCCGGAGCACGAGTTCGGTGACGGCATCCGGATGGGCCTGCGCGTAGGCGAGCGCGAGCGCGCTGCCCCACGACCCGCCGAAGACCTGCCAGGCCTCGATGCCGAGGTTCTTGCGCAGCAGCTCGATGTCGGCGATGAGGTGCGCGGTCGTGTTGAAGCGCAGGTCGGCATCCGGTGCGCTCGCGTGCGGAGTGCTGCGCCCGCAGCCGCGCTGGTCGAACAGCACGATCCGGTACTTCTCGGGGTCGAAGAACCGGCGGTGCCACGGTGCGGTGCCCCCGCCGGGGCCGCCGTGCAGGAAGACGACGGGCTTGCCTTCGGGGTTGCCGCTGACCTCCCAGGCGATGCGCTGACCGTCACCAACCAGCAGCATTCCGCTGTCGTGCGGTTCGATCGGCGGATACAGTGCATCCGTGTTCATGTTCGTCCCCCGGTGGATAACGCTCGCGTCGCGCTCGACGCCTCATTCACCGTACCGTGGAGAGCCCGTTCTCCCGCGGAACCACGGCGGTGGGAAGGGCTCCGGGGTCAGAGGTCTGCGCCGTCGACCGAGAAGGTGTCGCAGCTGCCCAGGCCGTTCTGGTAGCCGTTCGCGAACCAGTACTGCCGCTGCTCGCTCGAGCCGTGCGTCCAGGATTCGGGGTTGTTGAAGCCGGCCTGTTCCTGGATGTGGTCGTCACCGACGGCGAACGCGGCGTTCAAGGCATCCTTGAGCTGGGCATCGGTGGGGGTCTCGAGATACGCGACGCCGTTCTCGTCGGTGAGCGAGGCTGCATCGGCCAACCAGGCGCCCGCGTAGCAGTCGGCCTGCAGCTCGGTGCGCACGCTGTTGCTGTCGGGACCCGTGCCGTTGTTCGGGTGATTCTGCATGATCCCCGTGATGTTCTGGATGTGGTGGCCCCACTCGTGCCCGACGATGTAGAGCTGCGCGAGCTCGCCGGCCGACGCATCGAACTGCTGCCGCATGATCTGGAAGAAGTCGGGGTCGATGTAGACGCCCTGCTCGGGCGGGCAGTAGAACGGACCGACCGAGTTGGATGCCGTGCCGCACTGCGTCGTCGTCTGCCCCTCGAACACGTAGAGCTGCGGCGGGATGTACCCGTCGACGTGCTGCGCCCAGTAGTCGTCGAGGAGCACCTGGGCGCCCGCCATCCGGCAGTCGTCCTGCGTGTTGGCATCCTCGCCGGTCTGACATTCGGCGAGGGTGCTCGTCCCGCCCGATGTCGGCTGCTGCTCGCCTCCGGGTGCTCCGCCGACGAGACCGGTGAGGTCGGGACCGCCGAGCATGGCGACCACGAGCGCCACGAGGCCGAGCACACCGACACCGCCGCCGGCGATCGCGGCGGTGCGACCGGGGCGACGAGTGCGGTTTCCGGAGATGTCGGCGTCAGGGTTGAACGTCATGGGATGAGAGTACCCCCGCACCAGCGGCCGACGTAGGCTCATTCTCATGGCGACCACGATCACGATCACGGGTGCGGGCGGGCAGATCGGATACGCGCTGCTGTTCCGCATCGCCGCGGGCGACATGCTCGGGCAGGGCGAGAAGATCAGGCTGCGACTGCTCGAGATCCCGCAGGGGATGAAGTCCGCCGAAGGGGCGGCGCTCGAGCTCCAGGACGGCGCGTTCGATCTGCTGGAGAGCGTCGAGGTGACCGATGACGCCGCCCGCGGTTTCGACGGCTGCAACCTCGCCCTGCTCGTCGGCGCCCGCCCGCGCGGCCCCGGCATGGAGCGCGCGGATCTCCTCGCCGCCAACGCCGGGATCTTCGGCCCGCAGGGGGCCGCGATCGCCGGCTCCGCGGCAGCCGACGTGCGCGTGACCGTGGTGGGCAACCCCGCCAACACGAACGCCCTGATCGCCGCGGCATCCGCCGACGGCATCCCGCCGGAGCGCTTCACCGCGCTCACCCGCCTCGACGAGAACCGCGCCCGCGCGCAGCTCGCCGCCGCGCTGGATGCTCCGGTGTCCGCCATCCGGCGCGTGTCGATCTGGGGCAATCACTCGGCCACGCAGTTCCCCGACGTCGCGCACGCGACCGTCGACGGCAGGCCTGTGCTCGATGCGCTCGCCGAGCGCGTCGACGACGTCGAGACATGGCTGGAGCAGACCTTCATCCCCCGGGTCGCGAAGCGCGGTGCGGAGATCATCGAGGTGCGCGGATCGTCCTCCGTGGCATCCGCCGCGAACGCGACCATCGAGCACACGCGCGACTGGGTACAGGGCACGGAGGACTGGACGAGCGCCGGCGTCGTCTCGAACGGCGAGTACGGGGTCCCGGAGGGGCTGGTGTCGTCCTTCCCCGTGCGCGCGGTCGACGGCCGCTGGGAGATCATCGAGGGGCTGGAACTGGGCGCATGGGCGCGCGGACGGATCGACGCGTCCGTCGCGGAGCTGGTCGCCGAGCGCGACGCGGTGCGCGCGCTCGGAGTGCTGTGATGTCACCGGGGCAGGGCAGAATGGATGCCGGAGGTTCGGGGATGAACGACGTGAACGAGACGATGGATGCCGCGCTGACGAGTCCGCTGCACCTGCCGCATGCGGCAGCCGACTGTCCGAAGTGCCTGGCGAACCTCGACCACGACTGGTGGTCGGCCCACCCGGAGGGAGCGCGCCTGGTGGGTCTGGTCGTGGCCCGTGAGGGCATGCCGTCCGTCACCGAGCAGCGTGAGGACCTCACCCGCTTCGGCGTGCCGATCGAGGGATTCCGGCACCCAGCGCCCGACATCCTTGAGTCGTGGGAGGACCGCGTCCGGCGCCTGCTCGACACCCTGCAGCGCGGTGACGTGCTCGTCGTCGCGAACGTGCACGCGCTCGGGCGCGACCGCGACGAGGAGACCCGCACCGCCGCAGCGCTGCGCAGCCGCGGCATCATGGTCAAGGTGCTCGGGCATCAGGCTCGGCACCTGACCGACGCCGCGCGCTGAGCCTTCGGCCAGGAAAGCCGAGCCGCTCAGCCGAGCCCGATCGTCGTCAGGCGCTCGCAGCGTCGGGTTCTGCCGTGCCCGCCAGGATCTTGCCGACCAGTTCATGGCGGTAGTGATGCGTCAGCGGCGTGCCGAACTGCGTGTCGACCTCGTCGGGGTCGGCCCCGTGAGACCGGAAGAGCGCGAAGATGCGGCTGAGGTCGTCGAGCAGCTCACGCGTGAGCGGTCGACCGTCTACGAGTTCCGGCCTCTCGTCGTTGCGTCGCGGAAGCACGTCGTGCGCCGCGTGGATCGCCCGCCCGAGCGGCGTCGCGCCCAACGAGTCCTCGGCCGTCGGATCCGCCCCCGCGTCGATCAGGGCGACGAGCATCGCGTAGGCCTCGTCGTGCTTCTCGACCTCCACGGTCTTCCAGACCGGCTCCGACTGGGCGTCGAACGTCCGCCGGGACCAGCGCGACCGCATCACCGCGGCCACGGCGGCGTCGTGCAGAACCGACTTCGTCCACCCGGTCGGCGACTTCGCATCCACGAAGGCGGGGTCGCTCCCCGCTTCCAGCAGCATCCTGGCGATTCCGAAGCGCCCGGTGCGGATGGCGACCTGCAGAACCGACTGGCCGACGTACTTCTTCGGCGATCCGGTCGCGACGGCGTTCACCAGCTTCGGGTCCTTCTCGATCCGCGAGCGGACCGCGGCCTCGTCTCCGTCAACGATCTCGGTGAATACGGCCTGCATCATTTCCTCTCTGCGCGGACTCCGCGCACGTCAGGACTCAGTCGTCCGCGTCGCTCTGATTCCGCAGCGCCTCGTCGTCGATGAGCGGCAGATCGGCACGGGTGACGACCTGCGAGGTGACGGCGTACTCGACGAGGCGAGCGCGCCGGTTCGTGGCGAGCTTGCCCGGCCCGCCGCGCAGCCCCTGCACCCCCATGCGGTCGAGCTTGTCGCAGACGTTGTCGAGCTTGCGGTTGAACTTGCTCATGCTCCAGCCGAGACGCTTGGCTGCGTCGCTCGACGACGGCAGCTCGTTCATGCTGACGCCTTCCCGGCGCAGCATGGGTTCGGCGAGGGCGACGATCAGCTGCTTCTGCATGGTGGTGAAGCTCACGGGCATCACCGTCGTCTCGCCGCTCATCGACGCCTCGACCTGACTGGAGACCTCGTAGGGCGCCTCTTCGGTGTGCAGGCTGAGTTCGTAGGTGACCGGGCCTGCCGTGAACACGATGACGTTGCGCTCGAAGACGAGCGGCATGCGCGCGCCGGGCGACAGCCACGACTGCACGGCGCCTCCCGCGCTGGAGACCGTCGCAGCGAGACGAACTCCGACGTTGGCCAGCCACCACAGGCCGTCATGATGCTGCAGCTCGAGGAAGTGCCGGTGCAGGTACGGGTTGTCATCGATCTCGAGGTCGCCCTCACGGCCGATGATGAACGGCTTGTCCGAGGGCAGCTCGTGCCACTCCCCCGCGAACTCCAGGCGCAATGGCGGCGCACCGTTCATGGCCTTCGCCTGGGCACCCTCTTCAACCGTCGCGGCAGGCTTCAGCTCAGTCACGTATCGAACCCCCTCGGCGAACATCTTGCCATGTGAAGGGCCCGATCGTGCGTCACGTCGGTCTCTACGCCGAGGTTCAGTGCCCGATGACGCCCTGGAGGTCCACGGCCACCTGGATCGCTGGGATCGTCTCACGCTTGTGCAGATTCTCGACCTGCGCCTTGCCCCCGAGCGACAGCAGAGGGACGAAGATGAACGACTGGTCGTACGGCAACTCGCCCTGCGCGGCGACGGCCTCGGGGAACGGCGTCCAGTTGAACGTCTCCGACAGCTCTTCAGCGCCATCCAGCCGCACCAGCGTGAGGAACGTGCTCAGCTTCGTGCCGAGACCGACGATGCGCTCCTCCCGGAAGAGGATCGCCACCACACCGAGGCTGGGTTCCCACGTGATCAGGTCGCCCAGGCCGGTCACCATGATCGGAACAGCGATGCCGTCCCCCTGCGTCTTGCCGATGCAGTCACCGACCTCGGCCTCGTACAGCTTCGGATCGATGATGCGCAGGAAGCCTTCGCCGAAGGTTCCGAACCCGTACGTCTCCCAGATCTCCACGAGTTCATCCGGAACCCGGCCCCGGTACTCGTCGACGATCTCTGCCGGCACCGGAGCGTGCGGAACGAAGTCAGCGATCTCAACCATGGCTTTCAACCTACCCGAAGACGAGGTTTATGTTGAGCGTCGACAGATCGACGCCGGGGTTCGCGTTCACGTAGTCGATGATGGCGCGATCGATGTCACCCACTCGGGTTCGCCACTGCGATCCCAGCGACGAGTTGACGCGCGAATCGCCGACACGGGAGATGTCCGTCACGTCGCCGCCCGCGATGCCGTCGAGTCGGTGCAGGGCGGCCTGGCTCTGCATCCAGGTGCTGGCGGCATCCCTCGCCTCGCTCCTGCTCATCCCGCCTGCACGGAGTTCTGCGATCTTGTCCGCGAGCGCTGCGTCCCTGGCCGCCTGCTGGGCACGGAGAGAGTCCGCCGGACGACCGTGCTCGAGGTATTCGATGCGGTTGCGCAGCCAGTCCGCAGCCGACATGTTCTGGAGCGTGTCCATCTGCTCGTTGTACTGCCGGTTGTACTCGGCGGAATCGTGGTTCCGGTTGCGACGGAAGGGCCGCACGTTGACATCGATCGACCCGTCGAAGTGGTCTGTACCGCGGACGCGGCGCACGACGTCGCCGACGTGGTTGTCGATGTTGTCCGTGAGCTGGTGGAGTCTGTCCTTGGAGTGTCCCATCCCCTTGAGGACGGCTTGTTTGAGCTCGCGGACGATCGGCTTGACAGAACCCATCAGTCATCCCCTCCGAAGTCAAGAGCCGAGAACTCCGTGAAGAACGTCGACGTCAAGGTCGAAATATCCGCACCATGCAGCTTCATCGACGACTGCGCATCCTCCAACGCCTGCAGATCCGCATAGAACTCATCCGAATCCCCCACCGTCGACTCCACCATCGGCGCATCCAGAATCGCATCGATCACCGCAGGCAGCTTCTCCGCCATCGGCTCGATCACCATCGGCGCCAACTGCTCCAACAACTGCTCGATCACGATATCGACCGCAGCATTCAACAACTTCTTCTTGACCAACAGCATCGGACCCGCACCCAACGCCGTGATCGGATTCGTCAGCATCCCCACCAACGCGATCATCGTCGTCGTGACATCGAAGATCACCTTCATCTTCAGACCGAGAATGACCTCAGCCCCGACATCCATCGCCGTCGCCGCCGGCGGCATCACATCCACCAACTGCTGCAGATTCTGCGAACGATTCGTATTCCACGCACTCACCGTCGCCGGACCCGTCTGCCCCCGCAAAGCCGCACCCAGATCACCATTCATCTTCCGGTCGACAGCCTGAATCACCGACTCCAGATCCGTCCCGAAATTCCGAACCAGAGTCGCACCCTTGCGAACCTCGTCCTCATCGATATCAGGCCAGTCGAACCCCAGCTTCTCCATCACCCAGACAAGCTCATTCGGCAACATCATTCCCACGGTGGCACCCCCTCCTGCAGACGACTGTAGGCAACGATCATCGAGATCACGATGGGTACTGCTTCCCGGGTGGATCTGCCCGGGAAGCTTCAGTCGCGCTCGGGGTATTCGATCTTCACGCTGACGAAGCGCGAGTCCGGGATCTCCTCGATCTCGACGGTCGCGCCGTCCAGGGCTCCCGATTCCAGCCCGAGACGCGTCTCGAGGGCGCTCTGGCCGAGTCCGCTCAGGTCACCCGCCTCGCTCGCCGGCGCGAGGAAGCGCATGTCGCCGTCCTGCCTGCCGTACTTGTCGGGGTTGTCCTGCCCGATGGCGTCCTCGTAGAGCTCCTCGACGAGCTGACCGGGCACCTTCTTGGGTACGCCCTTGATCTCGTCGACGATGTCTCCGGGGATGTCACGGACGCTCTTGCCCACGGATCGGCCGAGGTCCTGCATGAGGTTGTAGTCCGGCTTGGCATGACGGGGCACGTGTCCGTGCGTCTCGATGCCGCGGGAGACGTCCCTGAGGATGTCGTACTTCTTCGCGTGCGATGTCGGCTTCTCGGCACGATGGGTGGGCACCCTGTCGGCCCCGTCGCGATCGGTCCGCCGCACGCGATCGGCGTCCGCACGATGCCGGCCGCCGCGCTTGCGGAAAGCGCCGGAGAATCCGGTCTTGAACTCTCGCCCTGCTCCGTCGACGGCATCGACGAGGTCCTTCATCAGTTTCTTCAGTTGCATGGTCAGTCTCCTGAGATCTGCAGGTTGGCGATGTCGGCGAGCAGGCGATCGGTGAGGTCCTCGACGTCCGTCGCGACCCCATCCATGTCGTCCGCCGCCTGATCGAGCGCCTGGAGGTCGGCGTAGAACTCGTCGACGTCGCCGATGTTCTCCTCGACCACCGGGGCCTCCAGCAGCCGGAGCACGAGCCCGGGCACCTGCTCGGCCAGGGGATCGAGCGCCAACGGCAGCACCTGGTTGATCACCTGCTCCAGCGTGGCCTCCATCGCCATCGAGAACAGTTTCTTGCGGGCCAGGATCAGCAGGGCCGCGCCGCCGGCGCCGAACGGCCCGGCCGCGAGAAGGGGGATGAGCTGGGCGAGCGTCAGCGTGACCTCGACGATCACCTTGATCTTGAGCGCGAGGACGATGTCTGCAGCGATGTCGATCCCGGTCGACGCCGGGCCCAGAATGTCGAGCAGCTGCTGAACATTCTCGGACCGGTTGCGGTTCCACGCGGCGACGTGGCCGGTGCCGATGTTCCCTCTCATCGCCGCTGCGATGTCGCCGTTGATCCGGCGATCCGCCGCCTGGACGAGCGTCTCCATGTCGTCGCGATAGGTGCGCACCAGCTGTGCGGCCTTGCGGACCTCGTCCTCATCGATATCGGGCCATTCCAGGCCGAGCTTGTCCATGACCCAGATCAGCTCGTTCGGCAGCATCATTCCCACGTCGGCACCTCCGTGGGAGACGCTACTGAGTGAGCCGTGCCGCGCGCGATGGGGTGATGTCCCCATCACGTAGGCGTTCAGATACTCTCCGGCGAGGTCAGCTGATCAGCTACGCGCCGGATTCATGCCGGGCGTGCGTGCTGTCGTGCCTGCTCGTACAGTCGATCGACCTCGGCCCGCTGTTCGGCAAGCGTCACCGTCACCGAGGGGTCCACCGGTTCGAACGTGTCGACGAGGTCCTCCCCACCGCGGATCGAGAGCCGGTAGGCGCGGAGTCCGCCACCTTGATCGCGGGCCATTCCGCTCGGCCAGACGTTCGGGAGCGCGCCGGCCACGCCGATGCGCCAGCCGTAGGGCTCGAGTTCCTCGCGAATACGGCACAGGGCCTCGAACGCGTCATCGGCGCGCGCCACTTCCGCGCCGAACCCGGCCGACCGGATCTCCACCGTCCACGCAACGTTGTCGAAACTCCACGCCACTTCCGCCTCACGGGTGATACCGTCCCGGGCGACACGCACGATCTGCGGACTCTGGATCATTCGGTCTTCACGTCGGCGGGATGGATGATCGCCGACACACTGTGCCCGGCGTTCAGCGCGATCCGAACACCTTCGGGCAGTGCTGATGCGAGCTCGACGCCTGTCATCGACGCGTGTTCGTCGTATCCGGAAGCCGTGGCCTTGTCGACGTCGGTGAACGCGTAGACGAGCTTTCCGCCGTCCTCGGCTGGTGCGACGAAGATGCCGCCCTCTGCTCGACTGAAGATGAACACCTCCGATTCAGCGAAAGCGCGACCGAGCCGGTCATCGGGCAGATAACCAGAGAGCACGAGCTGCAGCACCCTCTCCAGCGGCGTCTTCGGCGGGAACCACCCTCGAGCCTGCGGAGTTGGGCGGTACCGGGGATTCGGTGTGAAGGCATCTTCGAGCTCGCCGTTCTCATCCACCTTCCACGCGCCGACGATCCCTTCGGGCGGTACTTCGGCGGATCCCTCGAATCCCGGGTCGACGGCGTATACCCATCCGCCGGGGTTTGCTCGCGCCTCGGCCCGAAGGTCGTCCGTGACGGGCGGTGCGGATGTTGTCGGCGCCGAGTTCCGGTCTTCCTCTTGCTGATCGTTCTCGTTCATCGCCCACCACTGTAGTTCGGGTTCGGGATCCAATCACCCAATGTGTTGTCGGGCAGCACCGGGTGCGCGCCGACGATGTTCTCGGCGGGGATGCCGCCCTGGAAGGCGATCTCGTGCTCGGGGTTGGGCTTGTGCGGCGCGTACGGTCCATCCGGCATGGTGGCGTCGACATCGATTCCGCCCGGAGCGTCGACGGTGTAGCGGTACGGCGACCCCCAGCGCTGATACAGATCCGGGTCCCTCGTCGTGCTCACAAAATTCGATGGCCCGTTGGTGTGCACGAACGTACTGAGATCGTTGTTCGACGGATCTTTGACCTGGAAGCCCTCGGCGAAGATCACGTCGGGAGAGCGGCCGTCCGATCGATAGAGCAATTCTGTACTCGTCCGATCGACCCGATTGGTTTGACTCCCGGTCAGGTCCGGAGCCTCGGTGCCGTCGAGCAGCGTGAATCGCTGCTTGAAGTCTTCGATGTGATCATCCATCCTGCGCGTCACCTCAGGCAGCCTGACGTTCGCGTCTTTGCCGCCCTTCGTCATGGCGCGCCAGAGATCGCTGAACGCGTTGCCGAACTTGCCCATCAGGCGTCCCCTCCGAAGTCAAGAGCAGAGAATTCCGTGAAGAACGTCTCCGTCAAGGTCGAGATGTCCTCACCGTGGAGCCTCATCGCCGACTGCGCGTCCTCGAGCGCCTGCAGATCCGCATAGAACTCGTCCGTGTCCCCGACCGTACCCTCGACCATCGGCGCATCCAGGATCGCGTCGAGCACAGCGGGCAGCTCCTCGGCCATCGGCTGGATCGCCATCGGCAGCAGCTGCTCGAGCACCTGCTCCACCGCGATGTCGACCGCGGCGTTCAGGAGCTTCTTCTTGATGAGCAGCATCGGGCCCGCGCCCAGCGCCGTGATCGGATTCGTCAGCATCCCCACCAGGGCGATCATCGTCGTCGTGACGTCGAAGATCACCTTCATCTTCAGACCGAAGACGACGTCGGCTCCGACATCCATGGCCGTCGCCGCCGGCGGCATGATGTCCACCAGCTTCTGCAGATTGGTCGACCGGTTCGTGTTCCAGGCGCTCACCGTCGCCGGCCCCGTCTGGCCCCGCATGGCCACTGTCATGTCACCGTTCATCCTGCGGTCGACCGCCTGAATCACTGTCTCGAGGTCCGTGCCGAGGTTGCGCACGAGGGTCGCACCCTTGCGGACTTCGTCCTCATCGATATCGGGCCAATCGAACCCCAGCTTCTCCATGACCCAGATCAGCTCATTCGGCAACATCATTCCCACGGCACAACCTCCATTGAAGAGATTAGAGGCCTCGAGGATGCGCTCGCGATGGGGAGAACACCCCACGAATCCGTGCGAGGACCGCTCACGGCACGACCGCCCACTGCGCGGCATCCGACATCAGCGGCGCCGACGCCCCGCCGCGCACAGAGACACCGGACACGTCGCGATCGGTGATCGTGACGACGGGGTTCGCGGCGATCGGGGATGCGACGGCCGCGCGCACGATCGTCGCCTCGATCTGTGCGTGGATCTCGCGCGCCTCGTACACATCGGTGGTCTGTGCGAGCTGCGCGATCAGCTCGTCGCGCGCGGGGTCGGTCTGCCCCGTGATCGACGAGGCGCCCCCGGTGCCCCACTGCGCCGCGATCTGGGCCGGAGACCGCGGGATGGGCACGCGCATGATCACCGCATCCCAGTCGCGCTTCTCCAGCGCCGCAGGCAGGTCGTCGGTGCCGCAGTCCGCGACTCGCCAGCCGGATTCCGCCGCGGCCGTCTGCAGCGCGGCGAAGGCACCCGTCGCGAACTCGCTGCGCCGGTCGTACAGCACGCACACACGGGTGCCGGCGGGGATGCCCGCAGCCGCCCGTTCCGCGGCGGGATCGGCGTCGGCCGCACCGAGCGTCTGCGTGAATCCGGAGTCCTCGTTCACGATGTCGTACGCGCGCGAGTTCGGGATCGCGGTCATCGAGGTGCTCGGGGCGTACGCAGTCGCCCAGTCCCCAGCACCGGCATCCATGAGGTCGCGGGCCGTCGCGGAGTGGATGAACGACGTCCGCGCACGCACATCGCTGAACACGCCGTACGGCGGGAGGAGCATCGACCAGAGCGTGCCGTCGTTCGTCATCTGGACGGTGAAGTCCTTGCGTTCGAGCTCGCGCACGGCGTCGCGATTCGCCGCGACCGGACGCACCTGCACGGCATCCAATTGATCTCCGACGGCGGCGAGCGGATCCTCACCGGGCGGCGTCAGCTCGATGCGGGCGACCTGGGGAGTGACCGCTCCGCGGAACGCGGAGTTCGGGACGAGCGCCACGGCCCCTTCGGCATCCGCTCCATCCGGATCGACCATGAACGGCCCGCTCGAGATCAGGAGGTCGTCGGCGACGGCTCCCTCGCCGATCTCGAAGCCCTCGTTCCATGCGGTCCGCATCTTCTCCAGGGCGCTGCTGTCTCCGGTGCGTATCGCGGTGATGACCGCCTGCTTGGCCTCCATCGGATCGTCGATGCCCAGCGCGCGCTCCCCCAGCACATGCGCGGGCACCGGCACGGTCACGATGCTCTGCCAGTCGCTCACCGGCTGCGCGAAGGTCACGTCGATCGACCGCGTGAACTCATCCACGACCGGGATCGGAGTATCCACGACCGATGCCTCATCGGGCAGGAAGTACCCCGCAGCTCCTGCCCAGCCCAGCAGCAGGTCCGCGGCATCGAGGGGGATGCTGTCGGACCACGCGGGTTCGGCGAGGTCGTAGCGCACGGTGAACGGCTCCTCCTCGAGGATCGTCACCGTGCCGAAGCTCTCGTCCGCGACGAAGTCGCCGTCGATCACGTCGCCGAATCGCGCTCGCGTCAGCGCGGCGACGTCGATGTTGCCGCTCGTCGGGGATGCGGCCGCGTTGGTCGAGGTCAACGACCCGGTCCACCCGACGACGACCTCCGTTCCGGGGATCACAGACTCCGGCATGGCCGGCGCGCAGGCCGTCAGCCCCGCGGCGAGCGCGAGCGCGGTCAGTGCCGCGACGCGGCGTCTCCCCCTCATTCCGCGGCCGTCACACGTAGTCGGTGTCTTCGCCGCTCTCCTCGGCCATCGCCCGGAACGGTTCGCTCTCCTCGCTCTCGAGCCACGCTCGCGCGTGCTCGAGCAGCACCGCAGGCGAGTCCTCGGCCTCGGCGGCCGTGGCGAACGGGCCGATCGTGTCCTCGGAGGGGCGCTCGTCGGCGCGCACCACGGTCTGGGTCGACAGGTTGTACCAGTAGCTCTGCTGTCCGGTCATGGTCCCGATTCTATTCGTTGCTTCTGCGCGATCAGGGGGAACGACGAAGGCCGTGGAGTCAGTCCTGTCGAACTGGCCCCACGGCCTTCGGTGCGACCGATCAGAGCTGGTCGTTGTCGCGGATCTTGTCCGCCATCTGGTCCAGCGCCGTCGCCATGTCGTTGACGGCCTCGGTGGCGTCGTCCAGCGAGGTGGTCAGGTCGTTGTAGGCGGTGGAGTACTGCTCCGACGCGTTCTCGGTCTTGAAGCCGTCCTGGACCAGGTCGTCGATGACGCCCTGGAGGTCCTTCAGCGCGTCACCGATCGACGTGCGTCCGTCGCGCAGACGCTGTGCCGCGTCTTCCATCTCGCTGTACGTTGCACCAAAGTCATGTGCCATGAGAACTGCCCTCCGCGTTCGTGGTGTTTCCGGCCTGTGTGGCCCTCGTCAGGCCCCTGCGGCCTCCTGGAACGAGGTTAGTCAACGAACCCGCTCCCGCAAACGGGGAGCGGTACCCATGTCAGTCCTGCCCACCGCCGGCGCGTCGGGGACGAACGGCATCTGCATCGTGACGAGGCGGCCGGCCTGCACGAAGATGCCGCGCCCCACGGGGAAGTCGCTTCTCTTGATCCGGCTGAACGCGGTCTTGAAGATCGACTCGCCGTCGTACGTGTCCGGCTTGAGGATGATGCCCTGACGACCCGTCTTCCACTCGCCGAGCACACCGATGCTTCCGCTGGCGCGGCTGATCTCGGCGTCAGCGATCAGCATGTGGTCGCTGTTGTTCATCGCCTGCAGCAGCGTGCGCATCTGCCGATCGGCGGGGCCGTCGGCGAGGTGCGGGATGTCCTCGATCACGATGAGGATGCGGCCCTCCGTCGTGTCGCTCGTGACCAGCTCGGTCAGGTGCTCGGCGAGTTCCTTCTCCTCCTCCGGCTTGATCGCGCTGCGCACCCACGGACGGAAGTCCTTGAGCTGCGAGCGGCGGTTGCCGAAGTGGTACATCCGCACGTTCGGATCGAACCGCTCCATCGCGATGACCAGGGCCCTGAGCGCGTTCGTACGCCCGGAAGCCGGCGGTCCGGAGATGACGAACGAGCCGATGGGCTCGAAGCCGCGCGGCGCGAGCGTGTCGTCGGCGATGCCGAAGACGGGCATCCCGTCGACCATCGCCGGCATGTCCGCGGCGGGCACCATGGTCGGCAGGGCGCCGATCTCCGGGAGGTCCCGCGCACCCTGCTCCCGGAGGGTCTTGGCCAGGGCTGTGAGGGCCTTGGTCTGCTCCACCACGTTCGGCGTGCCGCCGAGGACCGCGATCTGCGCCTCATGGCCGTCGATGATGGCGCGCCCCGGCGCCGACTGCTCGTCGAGGATGTCGCGTGGAGCGTTGAGCAGCATGTACTGGCCGGGGTCGCCCAGGCGCAGCACCACCCGGCGGGAGATGTTGGACGCGACGGCGCTGGGGACGGCGTTGCCGCGATCGGCCGTGATGACCATGTGCACACCGAGCGTCCGCCCCTCGCCGAGGATGCGCATGAAGGTGCGGTAGAACGGAGCGCGTCCCGGCGCGTACTCCCAGTCCTTCTTGAACTCGGGGAAGTTGTCCATGAGCAGCAGGATGCGCGGCATGTTCGGGTCCGCGATCTCGCGATACTCCTGGACGGTCGCAGCGCTCGCCGCCGAGAACGAGGCCGCGCGGCGGTCCATCTCGCGATCGAGGGTGCGGAACAGGCGCTGGATGCGCTCGGCATCCGCACCGTCGACGACCGAGCCGACGTGCGGCAGGTCGGCGAGCGGTCCGAGCGCGCCGGAGGCGAAGTCCAGGCAGTACACCTGGACTCGGCCGCGATCGGGCTGCATGCCGGCCGCGGTCGCGATGGTCTTCAGCACGGTGGACTTGCCCGAACCGGAGGTGCCGTAGACCACCAGCGAGCCGTCGCGGTCCGGCACGAACACCGCGGGCTCCTGCTGCTGCTTCTCCGGCACGTCCATGAGCGCGAGGGGGATGCGGGTGTCGCCCGCGTTGGGCAGATCGGCGAGCTCCACCACCGGGGCGAGGTCGTCGAGCCACGGACGGCGCGGGGCGGGCAGGCCGGCGACCTCGCTGGCGCGGATGAGCGTCGACACGATCCGCTTCTGGTCGTTGGGCCCGAGGTCCTCCTCGTGCGTCTCGGCCTCGGCGGGGCGCTCGGGCTCCCATTCCGCGGTGGCGCCGAAACGCAGTTCGGACACGCGGACCTCGACGGCGGCGCCTTCGTCCTCCGTCGTCCATCCGCCCGCGTACGCGGACTGGAACGGCACGAGCCGACCCGGCCCGGTCTTCGCGATGGCACGGCCGGGGATCGATGCCGGGAAGGTCGATGCCACCGGGTCGTCGACGACGTCGCGGGAGTCGGCCTCGTCGGCCATGCGCAGGGCGATGCGCAGGTTCGTGTTCGCGCGCAGGTTGTCCTTGATGACGCCGGCGGGACGCTGCGTCGCCATGATGAGGTGGATGCCGAGCGAGCGGCCGCGCTGTGCGATGTCGACGACGCCGTCCACGAACTCGGGCATCTCGGAGGCGAGGGCCGCGAACTCGTCGATCACGAGCACGAGAGCGGGCGGGCACTCCGGGTCCTGCCGCTTCTCGAGCTCGAGCAGGTCCTTCGCCTTCTTGCGGTTGAGCAGGTGCTCCCTGTGCTGCAGCTCGGCTCGGAGGCTCGTGAGCGCGCGGCGCACGAGGTGCGGACTCAGGTCGGTGACCAGGCCCACGCAGTGCGGCAGATCGACGCAGTCGGCGAACGCGGATCCGCCCTTGTAGTCGACGAACAGGAACGTCACCCGGTCCGGGCTGTGCGCCGCGGCCATGCCGAGCACCCAGGCCTGCAGGAACTCGGACTTTCCGGCGCCGGTCGTTCCGCCGACGAGGGCGTGCGGACCGTGCGTGCGCAGGTCGAGCGCCATGGCGTCGCTGGCGCCCTGACCGATGATCGCGCGCAGGTTGCCGGCCTTCTTCAGACGGGGACGGGGAGTCGGGGAACGGTCGACGATCGTGTTGTTCTGCCGCCACCGCTCGATCACGACCCTCGGGTCCTCCGCGATCGCGGGGTCCACGAGCTGCAGGAAGCCCACCGTGCTCGGGATGTCGGATGCGTCGTGCACGACCGTGCTGGCATCCACGACCGGGGCCATGCGCCTCGCGAGCATGTGCATGTACGCGTTGGAGACGCCCTCGACGCGCGCGCCCTCGAAGCTGTCGCCGGTGCGGACGAGCCCGACGTTGGCCGCTTCCAGTCCGTTCGTCACGTCGATGTAGCTGCGGCACACCGCCGGGAGCGATTCCACGGTCGGCGAGACGAAGACGGCGTGCACACCGTGGTCCGCGCCGCGGTCGAGCACGTCGGTGAGACGCCCGCGGTCGACCGGCGCCTCGCTGCTGACGAAGACGATGACCGACACCGCAGGCGTCCGCTTGTGGTCTCCGGCCGCCCGCGACACGTCGGTGCCGTACAGCAGCGGGTTCCACTCGTCCTTGAACGGCCCGCGCGGCTCGCGGCTCTCCGCACCGCCGGACGCCGCGCGCTGGACGTAGTCCTCGAGCATGCTGAGCAGTGCTGCCCCGGTCGGGGCCGAGTCGGCGAGGGCGACGTCGCGGAACGGGCTCTTCTCGCTCGAGGTGTGCGGCATCCACTTGAGCCAGTCCAGCTCCGCCGTCCATGCCGAGTCCGCGAAGGCGACGGCCACGACGTCGTTCGGCGCGTGCAGGCCGAACAGCTGGACGGCGATGCCGCGCATGGCGTCCGCCGCGAGCCCCTGGGGTCCGGCGATGCCGATCGATCCGGCATCCGCCAGAAGCTCGAACACCGGCACGTCGTCGACTTCCGAGTAGCGCTCCTGGAGCCGGTCGACGCGTTCGAGGAACTCCGGAAGGCCCTCGGGCGTGTCCATCTCGGCGATCGTGTTGCGCGCCGGGAGCGTGCAGCTGCCCAGCCGCACGCCGAGGAAGTTCCAGTGCTCGGGGCGCCGGGTCCACAGCATCGGTCCCAGCCGCATGGCGTGATCGAACACCTCGGCGACCGGAGGCGCCTCGGCGTTGCGCGCCGCCTCCTCCTGCGGCTTGCCGCGGAAGAAGTCCTCCTCGAGCTGCTCGTACTGCCGCTCGAAGAGCAGGTACTCGTGATTCGAGCTCTTCTTCTCGGACCTGGTCTGGTTGATGATGTTGCCCAGCGCCATCAGCGGCGTCATGACGATCATCAGCAGCGAACGGGGGTTGCCGTTCAGCACGTACAGCGCCATGCCCATGAGGATCGGGGCGATCAGGATGGGCCAGGGGAAGATCTTGCCGAGCTTCTCGGTCGGGATGCGCGGCGCCTTGAAGTTCGTGCCGGGATAGCGCACCTCGACGCGCGGGCTGCGGTTGAACAGCAGCCCGCCGCCGCGCTCGATGATGGGCTCCTCCGCGGCGGTGCCGTCGAACGAGCGCGCCAGGTGCGGGACGAGGGTCGTCGCGCCGATGACGAACGGGGTGCCCTCCTCCAGCCGGATGCGCTGCACGGCGACGCCGTCGACGAGGACGCCGTTGGCCGAGTTGAGGTCGATGACCTCGAGGTGCTGGCCGACCTCGAGTCGCGCGTGGCGCTTGGAGACCATCGGATCCGCCAGGACGACGTCGGCGCCGGCGTCGCGGCCGATGACGATCTGGCCCGATGAGATCGGGAACTCCTGTCCGGTCAGCGGGCCGGCTGTCGCCCGCAGGACGCCGACGATCTCGCGCTTGCCCGCTCCGGAGTAATCCGGGCCGTGATTGAGGATGGATGCCGCGAAGCCGGAGCCGATCGGCGCCTCGCCGATCGGCGTCTCCGGATGCAGCGGAACGAGCCGATCGCCGGTGGGCGGCGCGACCGCGAGCGTGAGGACGTCGCCCTCGGCGACCGGCACGGAACGGGTGGGATCGGCCTCGGCGACGTGCCGGGCGACGTCGGCGGCTGTCGCCGTCGAGTCCGTGGTGATCACGATGTCGACAGGGTCGCCGACCGGGCGGTGCAGAGTCAGTTTCAGTCTCATGGTTCTCCCTCGATCACACCCGGATCACCGCGGCGAGCCGGTCGCCCAGCCGCACCGTGTCGCCCTCGATCGTCACGACCGGTGAGCCGGCCACGACCTCGTACTCCGTACCGCCGCGGACCAGACCCGACCCGTTCGTCGACCCGCAGTCCGTGATCTCGAGTCCGCCCTCGACGGGGCGGACGAGCAGGTGGGTCTTCGAGAGCGACTTGCTCTCGTCCGTGAGGGCGACCGTGTGCGCGCCGGGGTGCCCGGCGGCATCCGGATTGCGCCCGAACAGCACCGGTGCCGTGACCGGGATGCTCTCGCCGGTGTCCAGCCGCAGACCGAACACGACCGGCTGCGGTGCTGCAGCCACGGGCTGCTGCGGCCGAGCGGCCTGCGGGGTCGGCTGCGGGCTGGGGACCTGCGCGGCCGCCTGGGCTTCCTGCGCGACCGGATACTGCGGCGCGGCTTCCGGCGCAGCAGCGTTCTCACCGGCGAGGCGATACCCGCCCATGACCGGCTTGCCGGCCTCGACGGGCGCAGGCGTCGCCGGAGCGGCGACGGGAGGCACACCGATCTCAGGGCGGGAGTCGGGCGTGTGCGGACGGGCGATGCCGATGACACCGGCGCTCACCCGGGTGCCCGGCCGGTACTGGGGAGCGACCGCCGGATCCTGCGGCGTCGCCAGCGACGGCAGCGAGGACCGCTCCGGCGCGGGCTCGGCCTTGACGAGCTTGCGGGCGACGCGCATGCGCTTGTCGTCGTACGGGTTCAGTCCCTTGCGCACGTCGACGAGCCAGACATGTGTCGCCTTGTCGTGCAGGCCTCGGCCGCGGCGCTCCGGGTCGAACGTCGGGGACGCGAGCAGCAGAACCGGTCCGATCAGCGGCACGATCCCGGATGCGCCCATCAGCAGGTAGCGCAGCAGCACCCAGCCGACGCCAGGGCGCCCCAGAGTGCGCACGTTGACCGACCGGATGCCGACGACGGCCTTGCCGATGGTCCTGCCGCCGCGTCCGTGCATCACGAGCTGGACGATGCTGACCACGAGGGTCAGGACGACGGTCGCCGACGCCGTGACGATCGCGAGGACGAACGACGGGTGGTTGACGAGCCCGTACGGCGAGATCGAACCGGTGGCGAGCTTGAGCAGCAGGGGAACAGCGCCCAGCCACAGCGGCAGCTGGAGGACGAGCCAGACCGCGACATCGATCACCAGCGCGAGCGCGCGACGGCCGAGGGGCGCCGAGAGCATGCCGAGTGCGGCAGCGTATGCCGGGTCGGGGCGCCCGTTCTCGTCGAGGCCCTCGATCTCGTCCTTCTCGTCCTCGATCTCCCAGATCATGCGCTCGGAGGACGTCGACCGATCAGCGCGCGAGCTCACTCCACGCACCCCCGAACCTGCTCCGACGCACGGCCGTCCTCGCGGCGCAGCAGCACATCGATGCACACCTGTCCGGTGGCGGCTCCCTCGAACGTCACGGTCGGCTCCTCGGTCGACTCGGGGACCCCGGTGCCGTCGAGGCTCACAGTGTTCCACAGGTACAGGTCGCCGTCCTCTTCGGCCGGGTTCGTCCAGGTGAACGTGATGGTGGAGCCGTCGCGCGTGCCGGTGAGGTCGTCGACGGCGGGCACCGCGTCGGAGATGGGGTCCTTCGGAACCGCCCCCTCCTGCGTCGCGACGGGGTCGGGTTCTCCCGTGCCCTGGAGCAGGTTCACGCCGACGATCGTGCCGCCGACGAGGACGACGGCGGCGGCGGCGATTCCGATCCACATGCCCACCCGCGGCCTCGGCTTAGGCTCGGTCGGGATGGATGCCGGTGCGACGTCGCCGGAAGGCGGGAACGGCATCGCGGGCGCCTCCGGCGAGAGGGTGCGCGGGCCGCGCAGGACCGTCCGGTCCTCGTCGACGGGTGCGGGAGCGGGCGCCGCCGCGCCGGGTCGCATGACGGTGTCCTCGACCGCGGACGCCGACGTGGATGCCGCCGCGTCGAAGCGAGGGCCGGGGTCCCCCACCGGTGCACGCTGCGGCTGCGGTGAGCCGAACGGGCGGGTCGTGGCGGACGGGCGGGTGCTGCCGGCATCCGGCTCGATGCTGACGATGTCGCGGACGCGCGTCAGGCCCTCGTCCTCGTCCTCGAGGTCTTCCGGGAGCGGGTGGTCGTCGACGATGTCGATCGGCGTGACGGAATGCGCCAGCTCGATCTGCACCTTCTGCAGGGCACGCGCGAACGCGACGGCGCTGGGGTAGCGGGCATCGGGGCTCTTCGCCATCGCCCGCTCGAGGACCTGCTGAAGGCTGCCCGGCGAGTCGGGACGGTTCAGCGACGGCAGCGGCGCGCGCTCGATGCGCTCGATGAGGTCGGCGCTGGTGTTGCGCTCGCCGGGCCGCTCGAAGGGCGACCGGCCCGCGAGCAGCGTGTACAGCGTCGCGCCGAGCGCGAAGACGTCTGATCGCGCACCGCTCTGCGGCGGCTCGGCGAAGAACTCCGGCGGCGACCACGGGATCGACATGCCGGTCGCCTCGCTCACGGCCCCGGTCGTCGAGGCGATGCCGAAGTCGGTGAGGGCGGGGCGGTTGTATTCCGTGACGAGGATGTTCGCGGGTTTGATGTCCCGGTGCAGGACCCCGGCGCGGTGCGCGGTCTCGACGGCACCCGCGACCTGGATGCCGACGCGCAGCGCCTCGGCGACCGAGAACGGCTCCTTGCGGGCACGGACCTGCAGGTTCGGACGGGGGCAGTACTCCATCACCAGGTACGGCCTGCCGTCGCCGGCCATGCCGGCCTGGTAGATCGTGACGATGGCCGGATGCGTCGACAGCATCGCCATCACGTTCGCCTCATCGGCGAACTCCTTCGCCGCGCCGCTCGAGATCCGGTCGGCGAGCAGCACCTTCACGGCGACACGGCGCCGCGGCATCTGCTGCTCGTACAGGAACACGTCGGCGAAGCCGCCGGTGCCCAGCGGCTCGATGTAGGTGAAGCCGGGAAGCTCCGGCGGCGGAGAGGGGGGTCTGCTCACGGGAGATCCTCGAAGACGACGGTGACGCCGTCGCCGAGATCGACGACATCGCCCGACAGAACCAGCGTCTGCTCGCCGGGGTGCAGGCGCAGCGGGTCGGCGCCGGGGCGCAGCAGTGTCGAGCCGTTCGTGGTGTGCAGGTCGACGACGACGACGGTGTCGCCCTCCGGACGGATCTCGAGGTGGCTGCGCGAGATGTCCTGCTGGGGGCTCTCGACGGCGACGAGGTGCGGCATGTCGGCGCCGCTGGCGCGCGTCGAGCGCGGCCGGCGTCCGATGATGACCGTGCGGTCGAGCCCCACGACCTGACCGGTCGACACGCGCACACGGCCCGCGCCGCCGGAGACGACCGGGAGCACGGCGGTGGGCGCGTCGGGGCCTGCGGTCGGCGCGTTCTGGCGCAGCGCGCGCGCCTCGGCGACCGAGATGGTCTCGCCGTCGTGGTCGCCGGCCGCTGCGGCGGGCGCCGGGGGCATCGGCGGCGCGGCAGGAGCCCGAGGGCCCGCGATCGTCGCGCCGAACAGCTGCTCGAACTCGTCGGCGTCGGATGCGTAGGTCACCTCGTCGGGCGTGAGCGTGGCGCCGTTCACGGCGTCGTCCTCACCGGCTGCTTCAGGGGTCTTCACGACCTCGGGCTCCGATTCGGCGGCGTCTTCTGCTTCCGCGACCGGGCTGTCAATCGGCTCGGTCTCGAGCTCGGCCGCGGGCTCGTCGACCGGCGCTGGCTCGTCGACCGGCGCGGGCTCGTCAACCGGCTCGGGCTCTTCGACCGGCTCGGCGACATCAGCGAGCTCCGACTCCTCAGCGGGCTCTGACTCGATCGCTTCCGGGGCGCTCACGGCGACGGCGGCATCCGCCTCGATGCCAGCATCCGATTTCGGCGCAGCATCCGCTTCCGGCGCAGCATCAATCTCGGGCGCAGCATCCGCCTCGGGGACAGCGATGTCGGACGGTTCGATCTCTGCGGTGGCCTCGGCTGCGCGCACGATGCCGCCCGCGATCGGGAGCGACACGTCGTCGGCGTCGCCGGCGGCGACGGCGATGCGGCTCGCGTCCGAGACGAAGCGCTCGCTCCAGGTGGTGACGTTCGAACCGGTGAAGCTCTCCTCACCGGCGGCGCCGTCGACCCGCACCGTCACGTCGCCGCGCACCGCGATGCGGGCGTTCGGGCCCTCGAGCACGATCGCCGCGAACGGGAGCATCGCGGTGAACGAGCCGCCTGCGTGCTCGGTCAGGGCATCGATGACGGCGGCCAGGTCGCCCCCGCCGCTCTGACGCTCCCAGAGCCTCTGCACGAGCTCGGCGGGCGCCTCGGGCGCCAGGGCGATGAGCGCGCCGGGCGCCACCAGGGTGTGCCACTGTCCGGGTCGATATGCGGTCTGCATCAGCTCATCCCTCCGGCGACCGCCTCACGCGGTCTGGTGTCTTCGTCGATGTCGTCATCCGCGCGCATCCGCACGCCGGGGCGGGATGCGACGGAGATCGCATCCACCACCACGACGGTGATGTTGTCGCGCCCGCCGGCGTTCACGGCCTCGTGCACGAGGGCGGACGCCGCGGTCTGCGGGTCGGATTCGGTGGTCAGGATCTCGGTGATCGTGGCGTCCGTCACCTCGGACGAGAGTCCGTCGGAGCAGATCAGCATCCGATCGCCGAGCTCGGCGGGGAACATCCAGAAGTCCGCATCGCCGGTGCTGCCTGCCCCGATCGCGCGCGTGATGATGTTGCGGCGGTGGTCGGACGCGGCCTCGAGGGGGCTCAGCTCACCGGACTCGATCAACTCCTGGACGACCGAGTGATCTACGCTGATCTGCTCGAGCTCGCCGTCCGCGAGCCGGTAGGTGCGCGAGTCGCCGATGTTGAAGCTGAGCCAGTAGCCCATGCCGTCGACGTCGGCGAGCACGAGGCCGCTGAGGGTCGTGCCGGCGCGGCCCATCGCCGAGACCGACAGCGCGTCGACGGCGTCGCGCGAGCGGCTGAGCACGTCGAGCACGTCGTCCAGCTCGAGGCTCTCGCGTCCGATGTGCCGTGAGAACTCCGAGACGACCGCTGCGCTCGCGCGCTCGCCGGCCTCGTGGCCGCCCATGCCGTCGGCGACGACGAAGATCGGTGCGCTGGCCAGCATCGAATCCTCGTTCAGTGTGCGGCGCAGGCCGGCGTGGGTCGCCGACCCCGCCGACACGATGAGCGGTGCGGTCATGCGTAGCCCCCGACCGTGACGATGCGGTCGCCGATCTCGATGGCGTCCCCCAGACGGATGCGCACCTGCTCACCCGGCTCGCAGACGATGCGGTGGCCGTCGCGCACGATCGCGGTGCCGTTCGTCGAATGCCGATCCATGATCCAGCCGCCCGACGTCTCGGCCGCCGCCTCGAAGTGCGTCTTCGACAGCGACAGCGTCTCGTCGCGGACCGACACGACCGTCGCGCCGTCCTCGGGTGCCGGGTTGCGTCCGAACAGGGTGCGGCGCGAGACCGTCACCCGCGTGCCGTCGTCCCACGTGAACACGAGGCGGTGTCCGGGGATGCTGATCCTGGTGTCCTCGATGTCACCGGCGTCATCGGTCGCGGGGGCCGGCCCTGCGGTCTCGGCCGGCGTCGCGACCGCCGGGGTCGCGGGGGCCTCGGGCACGGGCGGCACATCCTGCGCGGGTGCGCTGCGCTCCGGTGGTCCGTCCTGCGTGATGCCCGGAACGAAGGCGATCAGCGACGACTCCCCCGCCACCGGGGCAGAGGGGTGGGCGATCGACGGAGCCTGCGGGCGCGCCGGCTCGGGAGCCCGGACGGTCTCGTCGAAAACCGACGGAGCAGGCGTGGACGGCGCGGTCGGGGCGGCGGGTGCGGTCGGCGGCGCGTAGGACGCGGGCATGGCCGGAGCCGTCGGAAGCGCGGGATTCGCGCGGAGCCCTGGAGAAGCGGGGGTCGGCGCGGTCGGGGCGGCGAACGACGAGGCACCGCTGGGCGTGGCGAGCCCGGGGATCGGGGGCGCGCCGTTCGGCGTCTCCGGACGCGGCGGGACGTGCAGGCCCACGGTCGGCGGAGCGGTGCTCGCCCGCGCTCCGGTGCGGGCGTCGAGCATGAGCGAGCGGGCGACCTTGTCATGCCAGCCCTGGAACCGGCCCGATCCGTCGAACAGCGGAGAGAAGTACCCCACGACGATGGATGCCGCGAGCCCGAAGATGATGTTGCGCAGCAGACCCTTCCAGAATCCGAGCGGTGCACCGTCCTCGCGCACGAGCCGCAGCCCCTGCGCGCGCATACCGATCGAGCCGCCTCCGACCTGCATGACGGTGTAGAACACGAACCAGCCGAGCAGCACGAGCCAGATCAGCGGGGCGCCGACGCCGACGACGCCGAGCATCCCGTCCGGGCCGGCGAGGACGGCGAACACGACGAGCAGGATGCTCAGGACGACGCCGATGCCCGCGGCGATCGCCGCATCGATGATGTACGCCACGGCGCGACGGGAGGTCGGGGCGACGGTGCCGAATGTCGGTTGCGTCATGATGTCTCGCTCTCGGGTGCTTCGGTCGTGCTGTTCTTGATGGTGCCAGGTTCTCGCCGGACGCGCGCGGTCGCGGCATCCTTCAGTCCCTGGAAACCGGACTGGATCGCGGATCCTCCCAGCAGCGAGCGCAGGCTGAGGCGCGCCTTCATCCGCTTCCAGAATCCGGCCTCGGAGCCGAGGCCGACCACGATCTCGTCGACCTCCTTCCAGAAGGCGTCGACGTCTTCCTGACTCGGGTCGTGCGGGCCGAACACCTCGGCGTCGGCCCGGTCGGCGAGCGCCGTCACTGTCGGAACCGCGAGCGAGTCCGAGACGAGCACCGCTTCCTCGCCGCGGGTCGCGCCGGGCGTCAGCCGCGCGCCGTAGTCGACCGCGCGGTCGGTGAGCTCGTCCCAACCGCCTGCGATCCGGTCGGCCGTGTGATCGGCCGACCGGCGCGCGCGTCTCCGCGACGCCTTCCACGCGCCGATCACGATGAACGGCGACATGAGCAGCGCGATGACGGCGAGCGAGATGCCGCCGATGGCGAGGATCGCGAGGATGATGCCGGCGATGTTCAGCGACTCGTCCTCGGCCTCGCGGTCGTCCGGAAGCGTGGGCGGCAGGTCGACCGGCTCCTGCGGAGGGGGCGGCGGCTGCAGGACCTGAGGCTTCGGGTCGGCGCGCGGCTTGGTGTTCTGATCGTTGGGGACCTGATCCTCCGGCGGGGTGGGGTCGAAGGGCACCCACCCGAACCCGTCGAAGTTCACCTCGACCCAGGCGTGCAGGTTGTCGCCGTTCGCCACGAACGACGAGGCCCCTTCATCCTGCTCATCGGGATAGAAGCCCATGACGACGCGTGCGGGGATGCCCAGTTCGCCGGCCAGCAGCGCCATCGCGACGGAGTACTGCTCATCGTCGCCCACCATCTGGTCGCCGCCGATGAGCGTCGAGATGCGTTCGGCGGTGTGGCCGGCGCGGGAGAGCACCTCGCCCTCGAGCCCGTGGCTGAAGAAGCCCTCCTCCGACAGGTGGTCGGCGAGCGCCTGCGCCTGCTCAGCAGGCGTCTCGGCCTCGGCGACGATCTCGCCGGCGAGCGTCGTGAGCTCCTCGGGGACGTTCTTGTTCTTCGGCATCCGCACGTTGCCGAACTCGGCGTCGCCGAGCTGCTTGTCGGTGACCTCGGCGGGGATCGTGGTCTGGACGGTGTAGCTGTCGCCCTTGTGCAGGCCCGTGGTCGCGACCGCTGTCGCGGAGCCGTTGCTGTAGTACGTTCCGCGGCGCAGCTCGTCGGCGTCAGCGCCCGTGAACCGGATCTCCGAGACGAGCCCGGCCTGCGGCACCCACACGCCGGTGTAGTCGCCGATGTCGACCTGCATCGTCACCGGCAGCCCCTCCGCATCCGGCGACATGTTGGATCGGATCGGCGCGAACGCGCTCGAAGTGCCCGGCCCGCCGTCGACGACGTTGATGACCTGGCCGTCGAACTCGTCCATTCCCGCCAGGCGGATGCGGGCGCCCTCCGGGAGTCCCTGGACGGTGAAGAGCGTGGAGTCCTTGTCGTCGCGGACGATTCCGCGGAACGACTGCAGGGCGCTCGGGTAGTCGCGGATGTTGAACGGCGGGATGATGGTATCGCGCAGCACGTGACGCACCTCGCCCGGTGCGGTGAAGGCGCTGGTCACGACGCCGGTGCCCGTGGCGACGGCGAGCACGATGCCGCCGGCCGCGAGGCGGCGCATGCGCATGCTGTTCGCGCGGCCAGGGTCGATCTCGCTGACCGAGACCGCGGCGTTCTGCGGCATCCAGATCTGACGCACCGCGAGCCAGGCGATGCTCGCGACGGCGAACACCGCGCCCTGGATCAGCGGCATGGCGGGTTCGGGCGTTCCGAGCGCGATGACCGTGGCGAGAAGGGCACCGGCCGGGATGAGGGCCCAGGCCGGCTGCGTGAGCCGCAGCGCCAGGGATGCCGTCAGCACTCCCGTCACGAGCAGGAGCAGGAACGGGACGATGAAGTGCCCGTCGGCGCCCGAGACCGGTGCGACGGTCGTCAGCAGCTGCTTCCACGAGGTGACGACGCCCAGTGCCAGCTGCTTCAGGGTCTCCAGCGACGGGATGAACCCGAGGATCGCGGTGTGCGGCAGGGCGAAGGCACCGCCGAAGACGAAGTACGCCGCGACGGTGAGCCCGGCGATGATGAGGATCCCCCACCGGCGCCAGGCCGAGACGGCGGCGATCGCGATGCCGATGACCGCGCCGCCGATCGCGGCGCCGAGGAAGCTGGGGCCGGCGAAGCTCGGCCAGAAACCGACGGCCGCGGAGCCGAGCAGGACGAGCACGGCCGCGATGTCGAGACCCCAGCGGCGCAGGGGCAGCTCTCGGATCGATTCCGATGATGCGGGCGCGGTCATGCGAGCACCTTCTGGAGCGCGAGGGGGAGCTGGTCGAGCGCACCGACGCTGACGACGTCGGCGTCTCCGATGCGGCGCAGCGCCGGAACCTCGACGGCGGTGTCGGTGACGACGGCGATGACGCGGGCGCCGAACGGCAGCCGAGAGCAGGCGATCCGCAGATCCTCGTTCGAGACCCGCGCGCCGCACACGAGCACGACGACGCTCGCCAGCGGCATGGTGGCGGCGATCACGCCGCTGAGCTCGGCGATGCCGCCGTCGCGCGGCTTGCTGCCCTCGACGGCCGCGAGCGAGTCGAGCAGCTGCTTGCCGGTGTCTGCACGCAGCGCGCGCCCCTGGACGCGGACGTCGACGCGCTGCGAGTCTCGCAGAGCCCGCAGGCCGATCGAGCCGGCGGCCGAGATGCCCAACTCGAAATCCGCCGGGTCGGCGTAGTCGCCGCTGGAGGTGGAGAGGCCGATGACGAAGTGGGAGCGCCGCGTCTCCTCGTACTGGCGGACCATCATGATGCCGGTGCGCGCGGTCGATCGCCAGTGCACGTGGCGCAGGTCATCACCGGGCTGATACTCGTTCAGCGCATGGAACGACACGTCGTCGCGCGACAGATCCGCGGCGGGCAGGCCCTCCAGGTCGCGGAGGAAGCCGAGCGACTGCCCGTCGAAGAGCACGGTCTTCGGATGCACGAACAGGTCGACCGGTTCGTCGCGGCGATGCGCCCGCTCGAACAGCCCGAGCGGATCGCCGCGGACCACACTGACCGGACCGACCTGGACGACCCCGCGGCGCTGGGTGGGGATCGCGAACAGCTCCTCCGCCTTCTCGCCGGGGGCGAGGCGCTGGATGCCGAACTCCCCGCGGCCGTTCCCGACGGGGAGGACGACCCGCGACGGGAGGATGGCGCGGCCGCCGGGATTCGCCAGCGTCAGCGCCCCCACGGCGCGCTCGCCCACGACGACACGCGTCCGGGCGAGATCGAGGTTCACGTCGTACTCGGTGCGGCCGATGAGGAACACCGAGCAGATGAGCAGCGTGATCGTCACGACGACCGCGGTGACGATGAGCTCGCGCCAGCCGAGGCTCAGGCCCACGATCCAGAACACCACGGCGAGCGCGATGAGGATCCAGGCGAGCGGACGGATGACCGCCGCGATCTTGCGGAGACGGTTGCCGATGCGCACGGCGATGAGCGCCGCGATGTCGCGCCAGCCGGCGTCGCGGGCGGTCTCGGGTGCGACGGGCAGCGCCTCTGCGGTCATCAAGCCGCCGCTCTGGCCTGCGGTGCGGCGACGCGCTCGAGCACGCGGCTGATGACGACGTCGGCCGTGACGCCGGAGAACTCGGCCTCGGGGTCGAGCATGAGGCGGTGCTGCCACGCCGGCGCGACGAGTGCCTTGATGTCGTCGGGCAGGACGTAGTGACGCCCGCGCGCTGCCGCCCACACCTTCGCCAGACGGATCATCGCGATGGCACCGCGGACGGAGACGCCGAGTCGCACGCCGGCATCCTCGCGCGTCGCCTCGGCGAGCTCTGCGACGTAGCGCAGGACGGCGGGCTCGACGTGCACGGTCGCGGCGAGGTCGGCCATGTCGGCCACCGCGCCCGTGGTGATGATCGCGGTCAGGTGCGACGACGGGTTGCGCTCGGCGGCCCCGGCGAGGATGCTCTCGGTCACGGCCAGGTCGGGGTAGCCGATCGAGGTCTTGATGAGGAAGCGGTCCAGCTGCGCCTCGGGGAGCTTGTAGGTACCGGCCTGCTCGACGGGGTTCTGGGTCGCGATCACGAGGAACGGGCGGCCGGCCTCGTGGGTCACGCCGTCGATGGTGACCTTCGACTCCTCCATGACCTCCAGCAGCGCCGACTGGGTCTTCGGGGAGGCGCGGTTGATCTCGTCGGCCAGCACGATCGACGCGAAGATCGGGCCCTTGTGGAACTCGAACTTGTGCGACTGCTGGTCGTAGATCGTCACACCCGTGACGTCGGAGGGCAGCAGATCGGGCGTGAACTGGATGCGAGAGCTGGTGCCCTGGACGGTCGCGGCGAGCGCCTTCGCGAGGCTCGTCTTGCCGGTTCCGGGCGCATCCTCGAGGAGCACGTGGCCCTCGGCCAGCATGGATGCCAGGACGAGGCTGACGACCTCGTGCTTGCCCTGCACGGCCTTGTCGATGTTCTCGACGAGGCGGGTGAAGGTGCCCTGGAACCAGCTCGCCTGTTCGGGGGTCATTGTCATGTCGTGATGCTCTTTCTCTCTCTCCGTCACCAGGTGATCGGGTCCGCGTAGCCCCAGCCGTCGATGTACACCCGGATCGAGTTGCCCGGATGGCCGTAGAAGCAGCCGAGCTGGACCGTGCCATTGGCCGGAACATACTTCGACGCACCGCCGAAGCGTCCGCCGTCATCGCAGTACAGGCGATAGTTGCCTGCGGGGAAGTTCGCCACGGTCACGGTCAGGTAGGCGCAGCTGGAATGGGTGCACTCCCCCGGCCAGTTGCCCTTCGCGCCCTTGCCGGTCTTCGCCGTCGGCTTCGGCTTGGCATCCGTCGTCGCCGAGTCCCTGGCCACGCCCGACGGGCCGGCCTTGTTCGTCGCGCGAGCCTCGATCACCCACGTCTGCGAATACTGGCCGCCGACGTTGCGGCTGCCGCTGTTGGCGACGTCCTGCCAGCCCGTCCAGTTTCCGTTGTGGTCGCGGATGCGGATCTGCATCTGGATCGCGGCACCGTTGTCGCCGTTGCTGCTCCAGCTCATCGTGATGTTGCCGCCGTTGTTGCGCGCGCTGGCGTTCGGCGTGGGCGGGATGCCGAACGGCGTCACCGTGTTCGAAGCCGCGGAGGCGACGCCGGTGTAGCTACCGGTGCCGGTGTTCGACAGCGCCCGGATCTGCAGCGAGAAGTCGTTGCCGTTGCTCAGTCCGCCGATCGTGTTGCTGGTGAGGTTCTTCCAGCCGCCACCGCCGTTGAGCAGGTACTGATACGTGATCTCGGAGGCCCTCGCGCCGTTGCGCTGCTCGGCGGTGAGGGTGTAGTTCGAGGTGATCGTGATCGACCGATCGCCGGCCGAGATCGTCGGCTTGGCCGGGGCATCCGGCCGGATGGCACCGCGGCGCTCGGCCGACGCCGGGCTCCACTGGCCCCACGACGCCTTGTTCTCGGCGCGGACGATGTACGAGTACGCCGCCTCCGAAGTCGGCACCACGACCGCCTGGCTCGTCTGGCCCGCGGGCACCGGGACGGTGCGCACGGTCGTGCCGCCCTCGAGGACCTGCAGCTGGTAGCCGGTGATCGGGGCGCCGTTGTTGTTCGGCGCAACCCAGCTCACCTGCATCTGCGCCTGGTCACCGACGGGCGTGAGCTCTGCCGTCGTGGGCGCGGCGGGCTGCATCGGGGGCCCTGCGGGGATCTCCGCCAGCGACCACTCGCTCCAACTCGACGGCTCGGGCGCTCGGTTCACAGCCTGCACCCGCACCTGGTACGACGTGCCGTTCTCCAAACCCTCCCAGGTCAGCGAGTTTCCGGTCACGCCGGTCTTCTCGGTGACGCCGGACGGCGGGGCCGGCGAGATCTGCAGGTTGTACGACTCGACCGGGGATCCGGGCGTCGTCGGCGTCTTCCACGCCACCTTGAGCGACTTGTCGCCGAACACGAGCGTCGGCGGCACCGGGGTGTCCGGTCGCGCGTCGGGGCGCGCGACCTCGGACGCACCGGACGGATCCGACTCTCCGACGCGGTTGTGCGCGGTGACCTGGAACGTGTACTCGACGTTGTTGGTCAGGCCGTCCAGGGTGCAGGTGGTCGTCGCGCACTCCTTGCTGTAGGAGCTGCCCGAGGTGCTCGTGACCGTGTAGCCGGTGATCTCGGCTCCGTTGTTCGACGGTGCCGAGAACGACACCACGACGGTTCGGTCCTGCACGCTCGTCACCTGCGGCCTGCCCGGGGCATCGGGAACGCCCTGCACGGTCAGGACGATCCGGCCGTCCACGTGGCGGTCGGGGTCCTCCGTGGCGTCCTCGATCGTGTAGCGCAGCACGAGCTGCCCGACGAACTCCGCACCGGGCGTGACCTGCACCTGGTCGCCCACGACCTCGGCGGTGCCGACACCGGTCTCGATGTTGACGGTTCGGACGACCAGCGGGGTGTCGGGGAACGGGTTCGTGTCGTTGTCCAGGACGGGCACCATGATCGTCTCGCCCTGGTTCGCCTCGTCGATCGTGTCGGTGTTCGCCGTCGCGAGCTCGCGCGTCGAGGCCGTGACATTCACGACGACCGTGCCCTCGATGGGCTCCGTCTCGCCGTCCGAGATGCGGATCGTCAGGGTCTGCGACGTGCCCTTGCGCGCATTCGATGCAGCCTCGACCGAGAGCGTGTCGCCCTCGACGCGAGCACTCACGCCGTCGCCGGCGTTCCCGACCAGCTGGTACGTGTGCTTTCCGGCATCCTCCGGGTCCGGGTCCGTGGTCAGAGCCGCGAGGTCGAGCGTGGTGGCGTCCTCGCCCGGCGCGACGTTGACCTCGCCGCGCGTGAACTCGGGCTGCTGGTTGTCCGGCGGCAGCACGGTGATCGGAATCGTCAGCGTGGCCTTGCGCCCCTCCGGGTCATCCGGCCCCGTGCCGTCGGTGACCTCGAAGGAGATGCCGTCCTCGCCGAAGTAGCGGTCTGCCGAGGTGTAGACGAGCGTGCTGCCGTCCTTGACGAGGTCCGAGCCGTCGCTGTGGGCCGCAGAGACCTTGGCGTGCTCGGTCAGCGTCACCGAGCCGCCGCCGGCGACCGTGACGTATTCGTCGAGCGGCAGCTCCTTGGTCTCGCCGCTGACCACCTCGACCGGCTTGGTCGAGGTGAGAGTGGGCCGGAGATCCTTGACCGCGGGCACGAAGATGAACGCCGACGTCGACAGATCGTCGCGGTCGGTCAGCGTGTAGCGGATGAGCTGCATCTGCTCGCCGACGGTGACGCGCACCTTGCCGTCCTGGCGGAGCGTGCCTCCGTCGCCGACCTCGACCGTCAGACCCTCGGTCGTGCCGTCAGGATCCTCGTCGTTGGCGAGGATGTCCACGTCGGTGGTGAGCTCGCCGTCGGTGAGGTCTGCCGGGAGCACGCGGTCGTCGCGGGCGATCGGAGCGACGAGCGGCACGTCCTCGTCGACGCTGACCTGCAGCACGGCCTGTGCCTCCGCGCCGCGCGCGTCCACGATCGTGTACTGCAGCGAGGTCTCGACCGCGCGGTCGGGCGCCTGGACGAGGATGCGGTCGCCCGAGACGCGGGCGCTCATGCCCTCCACGTCGGGTTCGACGAGGCCGTCCTCGACGAGGGAGATCTTGTCGCCCTCGGGATCGGAGTCGTTCGCCATGACCGGCACGGCGATCTCGCGTCCTGGCCGCACGACGACGGAGTCCTTGACCGCATACGGCGCCTGGTTGATGTCCTCGGCGGCGGCGATGCCCACACGGATGGTCGCCGTGCCCTCCTTGCCGAGCCGGTCGCGGACCCGGTAGGAGAACGTGTCGACGCCGGCGGAGTCGGCGTAGGCCTCGTACACGAAGTAGTTCTGGGCGACCTCGGTGATCCGGCCCTTCTCGGGGCTGGTCGCCGGGCCGATGAGCTCGACCGAGTCGCCGTCCTCGTCGATGCCGTCGAGCGGCACGGCGATGTTGGCCGTGTTGCCGCTCAGCACGCGCGCGGTGATGTCCTTCGGACGGGGGGCGGCGTTCTCGTCCTGCTCCGGCACGATCTGGATCGTGATGTACCCGCCGACCTTGTTGCCGCGGGTGTCCGAGACCTCGTACGTGGCATAGACGGTCTTCGCCTCGGGGCCCGCCTTGAAGCGCACGGTGTCCTGCGAGACGAAGATCTCGCCGTCCTCGGGGTCCACGAGCGGCTCGACGAGCTCGGGTTCGAGAGACAGGGCGTCGCCGATCGGGCTGCTGTCGTTGTCGAGCACGGGGATGGTCACGACGTCATTCACGCGAACCACGGCCTTGTCCGGCGTCGCCACCGGCGGCATGATCTTGTCCGGCGCGGGGATCGGGATGACGATCACCTCGCCCTCGGCCGTCTTCGACCCGTTCGAGATCCGGTAGGTGATGGTCACCTGCTCGTCGAGGGCCCCCTGGTCGCCGATGCGGAGCGACTCGTGGTTGAGCACCGACACCGAGATCCCGCTGCCGGGTTCGACGCTGACGGACTGGACGACGAGGATGCCGCCGGACGGATCGGTGTCGTTGTTCAGCACGCCCAGCAGCACCTCGCCGCCGGTCGGCAGCAGCGCGACATCGCGCACGGCGATCGGCGGCAGATCCTGCTCGGCGGCGTCGGCGACGTCGACCCGGACGATGCCTGGCACGCCGTTCGGGCCGGCGGCGACCTCGTAGAGCACGTAGTAGACGCCGGGGGCCGGGGCGCTGAAGGTGAAGGTCTTGTTCGGGTAGTCCGGCTCGATCATCGCGCCGGACTCGCCCTCGAGCTTGGCCTTGGTCAGACGGAGTTGCTCGCGACCGGCGCTCGAGTCGTTCGCGAGCGGCGAGACGGTCACCTGCTCGCCGACACGCGTCTGGACGTGATCGGCGTTGGTCTTGGGGAGCGTGGAACCCGAGGGCCGCACATCGAGCACGATCGTCCCGGTCGCCGCCTCGCCGAGCGCGTCGGCGACGACGACCTGGACCTCCTTGCGGCCCTGCAGACTCGCGGTCGCGCGGTAGGTGATCTGACCGTCGGTGGTGAACTCGACCTCGTCGCCGGGCGCGGCGATCACCTCGCGGAGGTAGATGTCATCGCCCTCGGGGTCGATCCAGTCCGGGAGGATGTTGTACGAGACCGTTCCTCCGGTCTCGATCGCGAGCGCCGTCTTGCGCTTCGGCTTGGGCGCGGTGTTGGTGTCCCAGTCCTTCACGGTCAGGCTGACGGTCGCGGTGTCCTTGCCGGTGCGGCCGTCATCGACCTCGTAGGTGAAGGATGCCGATCCCGAGGCCTCTTCGCCGACGGCGATCTGCAGCGATCCGCCGTCGTAGATGGGCTGGACGGTGCCGATCGAGGGCTGCTTCTCGGCCAGGGATGCCACGAGAACATCGCCGTCCGCGTCGTTGTCGTTGTCGAGCACGGGGAGCGCCGTGGTCTGACCCGGACGCACGCCGTACGAGTCGTTCTCGGCGACCGGCGGCGTGTTGTCCTTGGTGCGCACCGGCAGGGTCGTCTCGACGGTCTCCTGCGTGGTGTCCTCTTCGTCCTCGGTCTCCCCCTCGGGCGGGGTGAGGTCGTCCCAGTTGTCGACCTGCTGAAGGCTCTCGTCGGTGAGCCACGCGGCCCCGCCGACGGTGTCGTTGAGGATGATGACCTCGCGGTTGACGCGGAACGTCAGCGATGCGGACGTCTCGATCCCGGGGATCTCCTCATGCACGTCGTCGGCATCGGACGGGCAGTCGCGCACGAACTGCCCCGTGCCCGACCACGCTCCGTAGGTGCAGCCGAGGAGCGCGACGGGCGCGGCGGGACTGCCGTCACCACCGGCATCCGTAGCCGTCGGCTCGCCGCCGTCGAGCGGAACCTCGAGAAGCTGAGACGCCGTGGCGACGGCGACGGAATCCGTCGGCGCCGAGGCGAACTGCAGCACGGCGGAATCCGCGCCGGTGATCTCGGTGCGGAACCCGCCGGGGGTCATGACCGCACTGTCGGCGGGTGAGAGGACGACGGGGGTCGTGCCGACGGCGGTGATGCTCGGCGCGATGGACGTGTCGAGCTCGCCGAGCGACGCCGTCTGCGCATCCAAAGGCTCGCCCTGGTTGTCGACGGGGATCGTGACGACCTCGGACTTCTCGCCGGAGACCGCGTAGACGGTGCCGTCGACGCCGACGGTGACGTCGGAGTTCTTGCCGAGCTCCGCGGTCGGCTCGGCGCCCTCGAGCTCGAACCCGGAGATGCCCTTGACGGGCACGACGAAGAGATTGCCGGACTGCGGGTCGAGGATCGCTGTCGTCTGCTCGCCGAGGGCGACCTTGGCGCCGCCGGGGATGGTGGTGCTGTCCTCGAGGGAGACGCGCGCGGGGTCGACGGCCGTCAGAGTCGAGTTCGAGGTGTCGGTGACGAGGATCGTCGACTCGTCCTGGACGATGTCGAAGCTCTCGCCCGTCGTGCGCAGACCGCCGTCGATCAGTGTCGACTCGTTGTTGAAGTGGCCGACCATGAGCGCGGAGGACTTGGTGATCCACACGCTGCCGTCGTTCAGATCGACCTTGGTGGTGGGGTTGCCCTCATAGGCGAATGCAAGGGTGCCGATCGCGACGATGCCGGCTGTGACCCCCGCAATGGATGCGGCTGTCTTCGGCTTGGTGCGCAACCATGACAGCGCCTTCATCGTCAGTATCCCCCCGGTACACGTTCACGTCGTGCCTGCGGACGCAGATCGACCGGACGCACCGGTACATACTAACTGCAGGGCCTGGAGGGCACGACGGGGAGAAATGCCCATCTGATCAGCCTGCGCGCCAGCATCCCTCGACGTGGTCGTCGACCATCCCGGCCGACTGCATCAGGGCGTACATCGTCGTGGCTCCGACGAACCGGAAGCCGCGCGCCCGAAGCGCTTTGCTCATCGCCGTCGATTCCGCCGTGACGGCCGGCACGTCGGCGAAGGATGCTGGACGCGCATCGGATGCCGGTGGCGCGAACGACCACATCAGCTCATCCAGCTCGCCTTCCGCCATCTCCCTCACCAGGCGCGCGTTGCCGATCGTCGCGCGGATCTTCGCGCGATTGCGGATGATCCCGGCATCCTGCATCAGTCGTTCGACGTCGACATCGTCGAACTCCGCGACGCGCTCCGGGACGAAACCGTCGAAGACCTCGCGGAAGCGGGGCCGCTTGCGCAGGATCGTGATCCAGCTCAGCCCCGCCTGGAAGCCCTCCAGCGACATCTTCTCGAACAGGGCGCGGTCGCCGTGCAACGGCATCCCCCACTCCTCGTCGTGATAGCGCGCGTATTCGGCATCCGCCCCGATCCACGCGCAACGCGCGCGCCCGTCGGTTCCGGTGAGGAGGGAGGTCATGCACCCAGCGTACGCACCGCGGGAGCGACTACTTCTTGGCCGCCTTCTTCAGTGCCTTCTCCGAGACCGGGGCATTGCCGGATGCCACGAGCTCGGCGTAGTACGCACGCGCCTCGTCCTGCCGCACCTGCTCGGCTCCGCTGGCGATGGGCGCGCGGACGTGCTCGGGCTCGTAACCGAAAGCGTTCACGAGGTCGAGAGCGTGCGGACGCAGGCGCAGGCACAGCCGGTCGATGTAGCTGGAGACCGCGGCGGCGCGCTGTGTCGAGAGGCGGCCGTTGATGATGTGCCACGCGAGGTGCTTCTCGATGAGCTGCAGCCCGAACAGGTCGCGCAGCCACGTGAGCACCTGCCGCGTCCCCTCGTCGGGGATGCTGTTCACGGCATCCGTGAAGGCCTCCCACTGCAGCAGCTCGCCGTGTGCGCGAGCGGCCTCGATGAGGTCGGCCTGGTTCTCGTTGAAGAGCTTCTCGCCGAGCACCTTGTCCTTGCCGGCCGGACGAAGGCGTCCGGCGATGTCGGCGACCATCTGCTGCACGCGGTCGGCGAGCAGCTCGTGCTGCTGCTCGGCCCGCAGACCGTTCTCGACGGAGCGCGCCGTCGAGCCGAAGTCGGCGATCGCCTGACCGAAGCGGCGCAGGCCCGCACCGTGGAACACCTTGCCCGCGGTCTGCCCGACGGCGTACTTGGCGAGCGCCGCGGCGTCCTTGTCCTTGAACTGGCTCGCGAAGTCGGTGAGCAGACGCTTGCCGACCAGCTGCAGCAGGATGTTGTTGTCGCCCTCGAACGTGACGTAGATGTCGAGGTCCTGACGGAGCCCGACCAGGCGGTTCTCGAACATGTAGCCCGATCCGCCGCAGGCCTCGCGCGCCTCCTGGAGGGTGTCGAGCGCGTGCCAGGTCGACAGGGGCTTGAGCGCCGCGGCGAGGGTCTCGAGGTCCTCCCGGTCATCCGGGGTGTCGGTGCGGCCGGAGAAGACCCCGTCGAACTTC
Organism: Microbacterium sp. NPDC077644; assembly: GCF_040702785.1. NCBI lineage: Bacteria > Bacillati > Actinomycetota > Actinomycetes > Micrococcales > Microbacteriaceae > Microbacterium > Microbacterium sp. NPDC077644. The sequence goes on along the minus strand of NZ_JBFBME010000002.1, from coordinate 988,937 downwards.
TGCAGGAACTCGTCGTGCGCGAAGATCTGGGCGTACGTGGTGGCCAGGCGCGGCAGCAGCCGGCGCTGGTGCTTGCCGTAGTCGAGCAGCACGACTTCTTCGCCGTTCGCTCCGTCGAACTGGCGGCGCTGGGTCGCGTAGGTGATCGCGATGTACAGGCCCAGGGCCGATCCCCAGGATGCTGCACCGTCGAGCGAGACGCGGCCCTGCACGAGCGTGCCGAGCATGGTGAAGAAACGGCGGCCGGGGCTGTCGATCGGGCTGGTGTAGACGCCGTTCTCGTCGACATCGCCGTACTTGTTGAGGAGGTTGGTGCGCGGGACGCGCACGTTGTCGAATGCGAGACGGCCGTTGTCGATGCCGTTGAGGCCGCCCTTGAGCCCGTCGTCCTCGCGGCTGATCCCAGGCAGATCCTTGCCGTCCTCGCCGCGCAGCGGGACGTAGAAGCAGTGCACGCCGTGGTTCACGCCGTTCGTGATGAGCTGCGCGAAGACGGTGGCCGCGATACCGTGCAGAGCGGCATTGCCCAGGTACTCCTTCGTCGCCGCCCGGAAGGGCGTGTTGATGACGAACTCGTCGGTCTCGGGATCGAAGGTCGCGGTCGTGCCGACCGCGGCGACATCCGAGCCGTGCCCGATCTCGGTCATGGCGAAGGCACCGGGGATGGAGAGGTCCATGATGCCGGGCAGCCACTTGTCGTGGTGCTCCTGGGTGCCGAGCTGCAGCACGGCCGAACCGAACAGGCCCCACTGCACGCCCGCCTTGATCTGCAGGCTCGGGTCGGCGGCGACGAGTTCTTCGAAGCCGGCGATGTTGGCGCCGTTGTTCTCCTCGCCGCCGAACTTCTTCGGGAACGCGCGGTGCACGGCGTCGTTCTGCACGAGCAGGTGGAGCTGGCTGAGCACGCGCTCGCGGTGCTCGTCCTTGCCGAGCGAGTCGTCGCGCCAGAACGCGGGGTCCTTGATCATCTCGCGCGCGGTGCGGCGGGTGTCCGCCCAGGTGCCGAGCAGGAGGTCGGTGACCCGGGGCACATCGATCTGCGGGTTCTTGTCTTCCGTCTTCTGCGAAGTGCGGACAGCGGCGTCGACCATGAGGTTCCTCTCCGAGAGAAGTAAGGATGCTTCAACCGTAGAACTTCTCCAACCCGAGGCGAAGCGTGCTGTGCGGAATCTCCAATCGTGACGGCGGGCGTGGCCTGGGCCGGTTGTCGCGAGCCGACAGGATGCCGGGGGATCGGGCGATGCTGGATGAGTTGAGTCGGCTATGCCCGCGTCAGAACCTACGAAAAGCATCCGACATCCGCCATCGGCGCGGACGGGATGGCGCCGGATGCCGGATGACGGGTGAGGATGGAGGTGTGAGCATGCGGTATCGGACGGAAGCGGGCAACGGCGACGGCGGGACGGGCGTCTCGAGCGTCACCGGCGGCATGAGGGTCGCGGTGGCCTCTCCCCTGAACCCTGATCGCGACCCGGCGGCGAGCAACCCGGAGCAGCTTCTCGCCCTCGCCTGGGCCACCTGCCTGAACGCGACGGCACGCGTTTTCGTCGCGCCGGAGCAGCGCACGGCGGTGCGCGTCGAGGTCGAGCTGCACGATGCGGCGGACGGCCCGGGCTACGAGTTCCATGTCGACGCGTACCTGTCGGTCGAGGGCGCGTCGCTCGACGAGACCGAGCAGGTGCTCGCGCAGGCGCACGCGCGCTGCCCGGTCTCGAAGCTGCTGGCCGATGCCGCGACGGTCGCGGTGCACACCGAAGCGTTCGCAGGTTGAGTCAGTTCGCGGCGACCACCGCGAGCACGGCGTCGCCGTAAGCCTCGCGCTTCTTCTCACCGATCCCGGTGATGCCGTCGAGGTCCGCCATGGATGCCGGACGCAGCTCGGCGAGTGCCCTCAGGGTCGCATCCCCGAACACGATGTACGCCGGCTTGCCGATCTCGCGCGCGGTCTCTGCGCGCCAGACCCGCAGGGCTTCGAACAGCGAGCGGTCGCCCTCGGCCACGGCATCCGATGCGGCAGACGCCTTGCGCGCGCGGCCACCACCGCTCACCCTGCCCATGGTGTCCTTGCGCAGCGGCACCGGGGTCTCGCCCTTCAGCACGCCGCCGGCCGCCTCGCCGGGGGCGAGCGTGCCGTAGTCGCCCTGAGCCACGAGGATGCCGCGGGCCAGCAGCTGCCGTACAACGCTGCGCCAGTCCTGATCCGACAGGTCGGCCCCGATGCCGTAGGTCGCGAGCCCGTCGTGCTTCTGCTGGCGGATGCGGTCGTTCGAGGAGCCGCGCAGGATGTCGATGAGGTGACCTGCGCCGAACGCCTGGTTGCGCTCGCGCTTGAGGCGCACGATCGTCGAGAGCAGCTTCTGCGCCGGCACGAGACCGTCGAAGGTGTCGGGCTTCTCGAGGCAGGTGTCGCAGTTGCCGCACGGGCCGGATTCCTGGCCGAAGTAGTTCAGCAGGTTCTGCCTGCGGCACTCGACCGTCTCGCACAGCGCGAGCATCGCGTCGAGGTGCTGCCCCATGCGCATCTTGAACGTGCGGTCACCGGGGCTCTGGTCGATGAGCCGCCGCTGCTGCACGACGTCGCCGAGGCCGTAGGCCATCCACGCCACGCTGGGCTCGCCGTCGCGGCCGGCGCGACCGGTCTCCTGGTAGTAGCCCTCGACGGACTTCGGCAGGTCGATGTGCGCGACGAAGCGGACGTCGGGCTTGTCGATGCCCATGCCGAACGCGATCGTGGCGACCATGACGACGCCGTCCTCACGAAGGAAGCGCGCCTGGTTCGCCGCCCGCACCTCGGCGGGGAGGCCCGCGTGATACGGCAGGGCATCGAAGCCCTGGGCGGCGAGGTAGGTCGCGGTCTGCTCGACGGACTTGCGGCTGAGCGCGTAGACGATGCCGGCCGCGCCCTCGGGCATCGAGCGGATGAAGGCGACCAGCTGCTTTCGCGGGTCGACCTTGGGAACGATGCGGTACTGGATGTTCGGCCGGTCGAAGCTCGCGACGAAGTGCTCGGCGTCGTCGAGGTGCAGGCGCTCGGTGAGTTCGCGGTGCGTGGCCCGGGTCGCAGTCGCCGTGAGCGCCATGCGCGGCACACCGGGGAACCGCTCGGCGAGGTCACCGAGCGCGAGGTAGTCGGGGCGGAAGTCGTGGCCCCACTGCGACACGCAGTGCGCCTCGTCGATCGCGATGACACTGAGTGTGCCGCGCTGCAGCAGGCGCGTGGTCGCGGTGGACGACAGTCGCTCGGGCGCGACGTAGATGAGGTCGAGCTCGCCGGCGACATAGGCGCGTTCGACCTCGGCGCGTTCGGCGGGAGCCTGGGTGGAGTTCAGGTACGCCGCGTTCACGCCGTTCGCGCGCAGCGCGTCGACCTGGTCGTGCATGAGGGCGATGAGCGGACTGATCACGAGCCCGGTGCCCTCACGGACGAGCGCCGGCACCTGATAGGTGATGCTCTTCCCGCCACCGGTCGGCATGAGCACGACGGCATCCCCGCCGGCGATGACCCGGTCGACGATCGCGGCCTGGTCGCCGCGGAAGGCGTCGTAGCCGAAGACCGTGTGCAGCGCCTCGGCCGCCGTCGCGAACCGGGACGACGCAGGGGTGGATGCCGGTGCGGGCGCCGCGACCGGGGTCAGCGGCCCGTCGCCCCAGTCGAGCGGCGGCTCGTAACCGGCGCCCTGCGGCTCCCAGTCCATGTCCTCGGGCGGAGGAGCGTCGTCCCACGGCTCCTCGGGCCACGGCAGATCCTCGTACGGGTCACGGGATGTCTGCGGCATCCCTCCAGCGTAACGACCCGCGCCGACACGGGCGGTTCTAGGGTGGGGATAACGCGCGCCCGACGGGCGCCGAGCAAGGGAGCAGCCATGACCGATGAGCCCACTGTCACCCGCAACGCCGAGACGTCGCGCTACGAGATCCGCGTCGGCGACGTCCTCGCCGGTTTCGCCGAGTACAAGGAGCGCCCGGGTGAGATCCTGTTCGTGCACACTGAACTCGATCCGGCGTTCCAGGGCCGAGGGCTCGCGCCGGTTCTGGCCGCACAGGCGCTGGCGGATGCCGTGGCCTCGGGCGACACGATCGTGCCTTACTGCCCGTACATCGCTCGCTATCTGAAGCGCAACGACGTTCCCGGCGCCGAGATCCGGTGGCCGCAGCTGCCCGATGACCCGACAGAGGCCAGCGCGGAATGATCGACCCGCGCAGCATCCGGTGAGCTCGCGATTTCTTGCGCCTCACCCTTGTAATATTCGAAGCTTTGTTCTAAACTGAGAGCATGGCAACGCTCAGCCCACAGGCCCAAGCACTCGAGGATTCCCTCGTGCTTCAGGGCGCGCTGCTCGATGACTGGGTGGGCGTCGGAGCGCGGATCGGGGCGTTGGAGGCTGACCGGGTCGAGCTGCTGGCGCAGCGTCTGGACCTGCTCGCGCAGGACCGGTTGTCCGGGGACGAGATGGCGTTCCGGTCGATGTGCGCCGAGTACGCCGCTGCCGGTCACGTGTCGCCGTCGACGTTCGCCGCGCAGATCTCGGCGGCGTGGATGCTGGCCCGCACCCTCCCGGCCACGTTGGGGGCGCTTCGCTCGGGGACGATCAGCAAGCGTCACGCGGATGTGATCGTCGCCGCCGCGCCGAACGTGCCCGGGCACGCCGATGCCGACCGCATCCGCACCGAATACGAGGACCGGGTCGTCCCGTTCGCGCAGCAGGAGACCGCGGCCCGCACCCGGGCAGCCGCCCGAGAGGTCGCCGCCGCGGTGTTCCCCGAGGGCACGACCGAGCAGCACCGGCGGGCGCGCGGCGAGCGGGCCGTGACGGTCAGGGCCGACGGTGACGGGATGGCCGTGCTCATCGCGATCCTCCCCGAGGTCCTCGCCTATGCGATCCACGACCGGCTCACCCAGATGGGCAACCAGGTCATCCAAGCGCGCCCGGAAGGCCAGCGGCGTCCCCGCCGGTCGACGTTGGAGAAGATCCGCGCCGAACGCGAGGCCGCCCTCGCACAGCAGGAACCCACCGGGCCTCCCCCACCCGACGCCCTCGACGACGCGCTTCTGCGCCGCCTGGAACGCGAGTTCGACCAGGCCCCGCCCTGGGAAGACATGGCAGACGCCGATGCATCCAACGCTGCGTCTGCCCTGCCAGCCCACATCGACAAGGCCTGCATCGACCGGTTCGACAGGGAGCAGGCCGACCGGTCCGCCCCGATCGGCGACTTCGCCGGCGCCAGCACCGTCTTCCACGAGTCCACGCCGATGCACGACGGATACGGACCCGTCGAACACGACACCCGCAGCCTCGACCAGCTCCGCGCCGACATCTTCGCCGACCTGCTCCTCACCACAACGCCCACCAGCGTCACCGAAACGGCTCTCGAATCGGTGAAGGCCACCGTGCAGGTCACGATCCCCGCATCCGCACTCACCCGCAGCGACACCAGCGACAGCGGCGACGATCACCTCGCCCTCCTCGACGGGCACGGGCCGATGGACCACGACCTGGCGCGCACCCTCGCCGGACACGCGACCAGCTGGGATCGCCTCTTCCTCGACCCACACGGCATGGTCACCCGAACCGACAACTACGTCCCCACAGCCGGCATGAAACGGTACCTTCGCGCCCGCGACCAGCACTGCCGATTCCCCGGATGCCGAACACCCGCCCACCGATGCCAGATCGACCACAACCACGACCACGCCGAGGGCGGACCGACAGCACTGTCCAACCTCGCTCTGTTCTGCACCAGCCACCACCCGCTCAAGCATCCCGACGTCGACGACCGCGACCGATGGTCCGCGAGACAACTCGACGATGGCGTCATCCTCTGGACCAGCCCCCTCGGCCGCACCTACACCGACGAACCGCCCCTCCGCCTCATGTTCACCTGAACGGGCGCGTGGTCGTCCGAGCGGGCCGTCGCGTACGTTGCCGTCGCCTACGTTGCCGTCGCGTACGTGGCCCGTCTCCCGAGCGGAGCGCCATCTGAGCGGACCGTCGCTCGGGCGGGCCGTCGCGTCGCCGGCACACCCCGTCACCCGTGCGGACCGTCGCCCCGCAAGTCCTTCCCGGCCGAACACGAGAAGGGCGCCCCGCGCCGAAGCACGGGACGCCCTCGTCGATCAGGCGCTACTCGGCGTCGACCGTAACGACGGTCCGCACCGCGGAGTCGCCGTACTGCACGACACCGAGGTAGCGGGTGCCCGCAGCGAGACCCGACCAGCTGAGGTCATAACTCGTCTGCCGGCCCTGAACCGCTTCGAGCGGGTTCGGGGTCGCCGTGAACGAGCCCTCACCCGACTCCGAGACGTTCGCGTAGGTCATGTCCCACGTCATCGGCCCGGTCGTCGAGTAAACGTTCGCGACCACGAGGTACGTGCCCTGCGCGGGGGTCGTGACCGTCACCTGCTCATCGGCGGATGCCGTGGCCGACTGCCACATCTCGTAGTAGCGCAGATCCTCCGGCGACACCACGCGGTACACCGTCAGATCGAGGTCGCTGCCCTCGTCGTCCGACGAATCCAGATCGAAGCGCGACAGCGTCGTGCCCTCGGGCACGTCCACGATCCACGCGACGTCGTTGTTGGCGTCGCCCGAATCCTGGTCGCCCGAGTGCCCCTCGACCGGGTTGTCCGGGTCGGTGAGCAGCTCGAACGGCGTGAGACCGGCGAGGTTCAGCGGCAGCTGGCCGTCGATCCCCGGTGTGACCTCGACCGTGGTCGATCCGTCGACACCGGTGCCGGCCACCTCGGCCGGAGCATCCGCCGTCACCGGGAACACGGCGACCGGCGTGCGCACGGCGCCCGCGTCGCCCGTCCAGGTGAGCGAGCCGGTCGCCCACTCCTCGACCGGCGCGCTCTCGTTCTCGATCGTGACCGTGTAGGTCGCGGTCTCACCGGCGCCGCCGAACGACAGCGTGGCCGGCTCGACGCTCACGTTCACACCCGGAACGTCAGCGCTCACGGTGTACGTGCCCGCCGCCGTCGAGGTCACGGTGCGCGTGACAGTCTGGGCGCTGGCGAGCGTGCCGATCGAGATCGACGCGAGGTTGAGGTCGCTGCCGTCGATCGGCTCGATGCCGTCGAACTCCGCGAGCCCCTTGCCCTCGAGGAAAGCCGCCCAGTCGGCCGCACCGTTCAGGTACAGCATCCCGGGGTCGAGGAAGCGCGTCGCATCGACCTGACCCGCGCCCTGCGCGAACGGGTCGGTGTTCTTCGATCCGTCGGCGTTCACGGTGTCGTACGCCGTGGTCATCAGCGCGGACTTGACCTCGGCCGGCGACGCGGTCGGCCGCTCGCCGAGGTACAGCGCGCCGAGACCCGCCACGTGCGGCGAAGCCATCGACGTGCCCGACAGGATGCCGAAGGTCGGCTTGTCCTTCTTGGCGTTGTTCGTCGCGGCGAGGATCGCCACACCGGGAGCTGCGACATCGGGCTTCATGACGTCGCTGCCGTCGGCCTGCATGGGTCCACGGCTCGAGAAGCCCGCGATCTGCGGGACCGGAGTGGTCTCATCCGTCGTGTTCTCACCCGTCAGGGTGATCGGGCGGTCCGCCCCGCCCTGCACGTACGCCAGCACGGCCTCGCGGTGCACCGACGAGAGGTGGACGGTCGGAACGGCGTGGAAGTCGTTGTCGAGCGAGTCCGCCTCACCGGGCACGTTGACGAGCACCATGCCGATTCCGCCGGCATCCTTCACGACCTGCGACTTCTCGACACGAGCGTTGACACCGCGGTCGCAGACCACGATGTGACCACTCACCTTGGCGGGGTCCAGGGCGCCGGGCTGGCACAGCCGCGGGTCCGCGGCGCCTGCTGCCGCCGCATCGCCCGCATAGATCGCCGGTCCCGTGACGGTCTCGCCGAACGGCACCGACACGGATGCTCCGGCCTGTTCGAAACCGTCGAAGCTGACCGTGCCCTCCCAGGTCGGGATGGTGGATGCCGCGACCGTGGTGTACCACGGCGAAGCGTGATCGGCGGTCGAGGCGTCCGGTCCGGAGTTGCCGGCGCTGACGGAGACGAAGACCCCCGCAGCGGCCGCGTTGAAGAACGAGATGTCGTCCGGCTGCAGCACCGAAGAGGGCGCGCCGCCGCCGATCGAGTAGTTGATCACGTCGACACCGTCGGCGACCGCCTGATCGATCGCGGCGATCAGGTCGCTGAGCGCGCAGATGTCGTCGGTCGTCACCAGCGGATCCGGGCCGACGTAGCAGGCCTTGTAGGCCGAGACCTTCGCCGCCGGTGCGACACCCGAGACGGTGCCGAACTCGACATCCTCGACCTGCGCTTCGACGCCGAAGTTGCCCGCGGCCGTGCTGGCGGTGTGCGACCCGTGTCCGTCGCCGTCACGCGGCGAGAGGTAGTCGTACTGGAAGTCGAAGCCCGCCGCGGCGGCGCCGGTGGAGAAGTACTGTCCGCCGACGAGCTTGGTCGTGTAGTCGTGCTTGTCCCAGTCCTGGCCGCCGACGATGGCGCTGCGGAACTGCGTGCCGTCGGACTTGTCGAAGTAGACGTAGGAGCCGTCGCTGTACGGCTGGCCGTCGCTCTTCTTGTTGTTCTTCTTCTTGAGCTTGTCCCCCTTGAAGGACGGATGCTCCGGAGCGATGCCGGTGTCGACGACGCCGACCACGACGCCCTCGCCGGCGTTCTTCACGCCTCCGGTCTCCTCCCAGACGCCGCCCTTGCCCTTCTCGTCGTCCCCGAGACCGAGGAAGTCGGTGGAGGACTGCGCGTCCGGGTGACGGATCTCGTCGGGGAACACGCCCAGGACGTCCTTCGAGGAGCGCAGCGCATCGACCTGCTCGCCCGAGAGGTCGGCGCTGAAGCCGTTGAGCGTGACCTGATAGGTCGCATCCGGTGTGACGCCCTCGGTCTCCGCGAGCTTGCGCTGCTCGTTCTTCAGGTGGGCGACGTACTTCTGCGAATCGGCGGAGTGCGCGTCGAGCGACTTGCCCTTGTCGGGCTTGGTGCGACGCAGCCCCGCGGTGTCGCCCTCGTAGGTGGCGAGCGGGTCGGCCTTCATCACGACGATGTAATGACCTGGCGTCCCGTCGACGGGTGTCGGATGTGTCACCCCCTCGACGCCTGCGAAGCTTGCGGTTGCCGAGGATCCGATGACGAGAGCGGCGAGTGTGACGCCGACCGTCAACCGGAGAGGTGATCGACCCATAGAGGTTCTCCGATGATCGTGTGCGGTCCCGTGACCGGCACTGTCGCTCAAGCTAATGGCGCCTCGGAGAGGACGCTATTGGCCGATTCGCCAGAGACCATGCGACCTATGACAGGGACCACCGGGGCCTTTCGCCTGTCTGCGTGGGTCCGCGATCTGCGGGTCCCGCAGCCTATCCCCGCTCCGGGGTGTGCAGCCGGGCGAGGTACCGGTCGGCCCGGCTCGGCGTGCCCCGGGTGTCGAGCAGCGAGACGCCGACGCTCACCGCCGTCGCCAGCGGGATGGTCCACGCCGCGGGCTGAGCCAGCAGGGGCGCGGCGACACCGATGCCGCCCACGGCCGCGTGCACGACGAGCGACAGCGCGCAGGCGACGCCCCCGGTCACGATGCCGGCGACGGCGCCTCGCGCCGTCAACCCCGCCCACCAGACGCCGAGCAGCACGACGGGCGAGAGCATGGATGCCGCGAACACGAACACCATCCCGACGCTCGAGCCCAGCCCGGCCGGGGCCGTCAGGAGGGCGATCGCGAGCGGAACGGCCGCGCAGAGCACGGCCGAGATCCGGAACGAGCGAACTGATCCCGAGAACACGTCCTGGCTCACCACCCCCGCGAGCGACACGATGAGGCCGGCCGATGTCGCCAGGAACGCCGCGAAGGCGCCGGAGACGACGAGTGCCGTGAGCAGCTCGCCGAACAGGCCGGGGAACACCCGCGACGGCAGGACGAGCGCGGCGGTGTCGGCGACCGCCGGATCGGCGAGGTCGGGAGCCACCATCCGCGAGACCAGGCCCATTCCGCTCGAGACCGCGTAGAAGGCGCTCACCATGACGATCACGAGCACCGTCGTCTGCCGCGCCGAGACGCCGGTTGGGCTCGTGTAGAACCTCACCAGGACGTGCGGCAGGCCCATGGTTCCCAGCAGCAGGGCGAGCATGAGCGAGACGGTCTCGTACAGCCCGAACCCTGCGGGCCCCGCCTCGACGGGGAACACCGCCACAGGATCGATGTCGTGCGGACCGCCGGTCAGCGCGAAGACGATGCACACGAGCGGGATCAGCAGGGCGAGGAGCTTGAGCCAGTACTGGAACGCCTGCACGTACGTGATCGCACGCATGCCTCCCGCCGCCACGGAACCCGCCACGAGCACGGCGATCGCCACCTCGCCGGCCCAGGGCGGGAGCCCTGCGACGACGGTCAGGGTGAGGCCTGCCCCGTGCAGCTGCGGAACGATGTAGAGCCATCCGATGACGAGCACGGCGAGGCTGGTCACGCGTCGCGCGCGCTGGGACTCCAGCCGCGCCTCGATGAAGTCCGGGATCGTGTACGCGCCGCTGCGCCGCAGGGGAGCCGCGACGAAGACGAGCACGAGCAGGTAGCCGGCGGCGTACCCGATCGGGAACCAGAACCCCCGGGCCCCCTCGAGCAGCACGAGGCCCGACAGCCCCAGGAACGTGCCGGCCGAGAGGTACTCCCCGCTGATCGCCGAGGCGTTCCACACTGGCCGCACGGTGCGCGAGGCGACGAAGAAGTCGCCCGTCGTGCGCGACACCCGCAGCCCGTACACGCCGATGAGCAGCGTCGCGATGATGACCAGCGTGACCCCGACCAGGTCGAAGACGGGGTTCATCCGCGCTCGTCGAGCGTCTGGAACGCCCGCTCGTTGCGTGCGGCCCCGCGCGCGTACAGCAGCGCGAAGAGGATGATCACGGGGTAGAAGGCGAAGGCGTGCAGGATCCATGACAGCGGAAGCCCCGCGACGATCACCTGATCGATCTCGGGGATCAGCACGATGACGAGGGTGAGCACCGCCGTGACGACGACGAAGCCCGCGACCGTGCCGAGCGCGAGGCGCAGCTGGCTGCGGCGCAGGGCGCGCGCGTACACGGCATCCGCATCGTCGACCGGCGATCCTGGCAGAGCGATGCCCCGGGTGGCCGCGGCACCCTTCGACAGGCTCAGGGAGCGGGCGACGGACGGCGCGTCGGCGGTCACCCGCACACGCCGCGGGGGATGCTCGGTCATCGCGCACCCTCGCGCCGGACGAGCGCCTCACGGACGCCGGGGAGCAGACGACGGCTCACCGGCAGCGCGACCGCGCCGACCGACACGGACGGTTCGGCGCCCGACAGCCGCGCCTCGTCGATCGCCGCGACCGCTGCCAGATAGGAGCGGTGCACGCGGACGAAGCCGTCGGCCCACCGCTGCTCGAGCTCCGAGATCGGGATGCGCACGAGATGACCGGTCCCGTCGGCCGTGTGCAGCCTCGAATAATCGCCCTGAGCCTGCACCCAGCGCACCTCGCTGCGTTGCACGAAGCGCACGCTCGACCCGACGGTGACGGTCAGGACCTCGTCGCCCGACGGGGCCGCCGCCGCGCCGCCCAGCTCGAGAACGCGGTCGATCGCGCGCCGGAGCCGATCGGTGCGCACGGGCTTGAGCAGGTAGTCGGCGGCGCGCACGTCGAACGCGTCGACCGCGCGCGCGTCGTCTGCCGTCACGAACACGACGGCGGGCGGCTCGGCGAGCGCCGCGAGCGAGCGGGCCAGGTCCATGCCGCCCAGCCCCGGCATGTGGATGTCGAGGAAGGCGATGGTCACGGCCCGCTCGGTGAGCTCGCGCAGCGCCTGCGCGCCGGATGCCGCGAGGACGATCTCGCCGATGCGCTGATCTCGCCGCAGCAGGTGGGCCAGTTCGTCTCGCGCGGGCTGCTCGTCATCGGCGACGAGGACGTCGATCATCGCACTCCATCCAATGCGGGGTCGTGCATCGGCTGCGACTTCGGGACCCGCATCCGCACCAGCGTACCCGCGCCGGTGTTCGTCTCCACGACCAGTCCCCCGTCGCTGCCGTACATCTGACGCAGGCGCGTGTCGACGTTGCGCAGGCCCACGTGCGCGCCGTCGACCGCCGAGGTCAGGAGCGTCCGCAGCGACTCGGGATCCATCCCCACGCCGTCGTCCTCGACCGTGATCTCGGTATGGGTTCCGTCGTCCACCGACGCGATGCGGATCGTCCCGCCGCCCTCGCCCGGTTCCAGACCATGCCGCACGGCGTTCTCGACGAGCGGCTGGACCGACAGGAACGGGATGACGGTGGCCAGGGTCTCCGGCGCGATCCGCAGCGTCACCTCGAGACGGTCGCCGAAGCGGGCACGCTCGAGGGTGAGGTAGGAGTGGATGCTCTGCAGCTCCTCCGCCAGAGTCGTGAACTCCCCCTGGCGCCGGAACGAGTAGCGCGTGAAGTCGGCGAACTCGAGCACCAGGTCGCGCGCGCGTTCCGGGTCGGCGTGGATGAACGACGCGATCGCGGTGAGCGCGTTGTAGATGAAGTGCGGTGAGATCTGGGCGCGTAGGGAGCGCAGCTCGGCCTCGGCGAGTGCTGTGCGCGAAGCATCCAGCTCGCCGAGCTCGACCTGCGCCGCGCACCAGTCGGCGACCTCGCCCGCCGCCCGCACCAGCGCGGCGCGGACCGGCGCCGCGAAGGCGACCACCACGCCGACGACGGCACCGTCCACGACGATCGGAGCGCCGACCGCCTCGAGCTCCTCGCCGTCGGGATTCGGGAAGACCTGCCGCTTGCCCGACTCGCGGACGCGGGCCGCGATCCGCACGGCCGACGATTCGAGCCCGTCGGCGGCGCCGTCGATCGCCACCGAGTCGTCGTCGGCGACGATCGCGACAGCAGCGCTGCCCAGCAGCACACGGAAGTGCCGCGCCGCGCGAGCGACGTCGTGCCCGTTCAGCCCGCCGCGCAGGTCGCGGGCGGCGAGGCTCGCATGGTGCATGACCTCGTAGGAGGCCCGTTCGGCGGCGCTGCCGAGATCCGCGGTTCCGCGTGCGAGCCGCCACGCGAGCAGCAGCAGCACGGTCAGGACAATGCCGCCGAGCACGCCGAGGATGGCGGCGAGCACGACGGCGTCAGTCATGGCGCACAGCCCCGCGCGGGAAGAGCAGGCGGAGCGAGAACCACTCGTCTCCGTCGACGATCGTCACGGTGCCGTCGTACGCGAGGGCCGCGGTCTCGATGTTGCGGAGGCCGTAGCCGTGACCCTCGCCGGTCTTGAGCGTGACGATGCGCCCGTTCTCGCGTTCGACGACGCCGTCGTAGGTGTTCTCCACGCGCAGCATCACGAAATCGTCCTGTGCGAACAGGGCGAGGCGAACCATGCGGCGATCAGGGTCCGTCAGTGCGCGGGCGGCCTCGATCGCGTTGTCCATCGCGTTGCCGACGATCGCGGTCAGATCGAGGGGACGCAGGAAGTCGAGCAGCGTGCCGTCGGCGACGTACGAGACGTCGACGTCGTGTTCTTTCGCGAAGCCGCGCTTGGCGGTGAGGATCGCGTCGAGCACGTGGTTCCCGGTGTGCACGACCGCGCCGTAGCCGCGCAGGGAGTCCTCGAGTTCGTCGAGCATGCGGCCCCGCGCCGAGGCATCCCCTTCGGCCCGCAGCGCATCCAGGTGGTGCTTCATGTCGTGGTATTTGCTGTTGACGTCGTCAATCGAACGGCGGGTGATCTCGTACTGATCGTGCTGGCTGCGCAGAAGCTGCGCCATGGCTTCCGCGTCCCGACGCGCACGGGCCTCGTTGCGCATGCGCTGCTGCACGTACAGGGCGATGAAGCCTGCAAGATCGACGAGGGTGCGGATGTAGAAGATCTCCGGGCCGAAGCGGCCGCTGAACGGCGTGTTCACGCTGACGAAGCTGAGATTGGACATGCCGAACGTGCCCACCGCGATCGCGATCGCCCCGATGAGCTCCCCGCGGGCGGCGACGAGCGGGGCGGATCTGAAGTTGTACCGCTCGACCCACCGGGCCGCGCCGAAGACGACGGCGTAGAGGATCAGGCAGGCGATCGTCTGGCCGAGCGGCGAGTCGCCGATCCCGTAGAACCGGTCCAGCTGCCAGTACGCGGATGCCGCGAGCTCGGCGAGCACGAATGCCCGCGCCGTGAGGTACCCGGAGGTGACCGCCGTCGCCTGGGCCGAGACGTGGATGAGCCCGAACATCGTCGCGGCGGCGAGCAGCATCCCCGGAATCCACAGGGCAAGCGGGAACGTCCCCGCCCACCACTGCACGGCGAGCAGCACCGCGAGTCCCACCACGGCGATCCCCGCGGTCGTCCACCGTCCGCGCCGACGACCCGCGAGCCACACGTAGACCATGCAGGCGCTCCACTCGGCGAGAGCCGTGAGGTGGCGCGGGATGTCCGCCAGCACGGCCTCGGCCGCACCGTTCATGCCGTGCTCCCCCGGGAGCCGATGTGCTCGGTGAGCGCGGCGAGGAAGTCCTTCTTGCGCGGGCGACTGATCGGCAGGCGGGCCCCTCCGCGGATACGGCAGTCGCTGCCCTCGACCCCGGTGACATGACGGAGGTTCACCAGCAGTCCGCTGTGGCATCGGATGAACCCGTCGCCGGCGAGCTCTGCCTCCATCGCCCTCAGAGTCGAGACGACCTGATGGTCGGCGTCCATGGTTCGGACCTCGACGCGGTGTCCCGCGCTCTCGATGTACAGGATCTCGTCCACGGCGACCCGGTGGTGCACGCCGTCCACCGCGGTGAACAGCAGTTCGCGCCGCTCGCGCTGCCGCAGCCTCGAGAGGATGCGTCGCATCTCCTGTTCGAACGATGCGTACGCGAGCGGTTTGAGCAGGTAGCTCAGCGCGTCGACCTCGTACCCGCTGACGGCGTAGTGCGGCGAGCTGGTGATGAAGACGATGATCACCTGCGAGTCGACTTCGCGGATGCGGCGGGCCGCCGTCATGCCGTCGACCTTCGCCATGCGGATGTCGAGGAACAGCACGTCCCACTCCGGACGGTAGTCCGCGATCACCTCGGCGCCGTCGGAGAACGCGCCGACATGGAACCTCTCACCGCTCTCGCGCTGGAAGCGGTCGAGGTGCGAGAGGAGCCGGTCGATGCTGTCCGGCTCGTCCTCGACGACCCCGATGCGTATCACGCCACCTCCGTCAGCTGAACCCCACGACACGTCGGGCTACATGATAGGCGAGCGTGGTCATGCGCCGCCCGGCCTCACCGGGCAGGTTCGCACTGGCACCGACGAACGTCCGGCGGAGCCGGGTGTACAGCCACGGGTTGTCCGCCCGGATCTCGGCCCAGAAAGCATCGCGCTGCGCGCGGTGCTCGGCCGTGCCGCCGCGCGCGAGCGTCGCCGACGTGACCGCGCACACCGCCTCGACGTACTGCAGCAGAGTCGCGTACGCCTGGGTCGGCACGGACCCTCCGGCGACGTCCACGTGCGAGGGCAGTGCCGCGAGGACCAGGCGGTTCACATGCAGCTGCTGATCCACCCGGCGCAGCATCACCCCGGCATTGACGGACTGATCCGCTCGCCCGATGAAGTACCGGTACAGCTCGACGGGCAGGTAGTACATGCGCCGGACCCGCGCCAGCGGTGCCACCACGAAGAGGTTGTCGACGTAGAACGTGTGCTCCGGCAGGTGCAGGCCCATCTCGCGCAGGAGGTCCGTGCGGTACGTCACGGCGTGCATCATCAGGATCTGACGGCGGCCGAGCCGGTCGACCTCGTCCCAGGCGAACACGCGCCCTGCCGGGAACGCCGATCCGAAACGCGTGCGCTTGGCGGACTTGCCGAGACGCTCGTGCACGTAGTCCGTGAACAGCGCATCGACGCCGCCCTCTGTCTCGAGGGACTCCAGCGTGCTCATGGTCCGCACGAGGGATCCGACATCGAACCAGTCGTCGGCGTCGAGAACCTTGAAGTACCGGCCGCGCGCATGCGCGAGGCCGGTGTTGATCGCGCCGCCGTGCCCGGCGTTGACCTGATGGATGACGCGGTACACACCGGGTTCGGCGGCCTCGTACTCGTCGGCGATCGCACCCGTCCCGTCGGAGGACCCGTCGTCGACGACGATGACCTCGACGCCGCGCACCGTCCGCAGCGGATCGAGCGCCCGGCGCAGGTAGTCCTCGGCGTTGTAGGCGGGCACGACGACCGTCAGAACCGGCTGAGGCGTCGCTCCCTGCGCACCCTCGCGGCTCACGGCGCGTCCGCCTGAGCGGCCACGGGCGCCTGCTGACGGAAGATGAGCTTGAAGATCGGGTAGAAGACCCAGAACGAGATGGCCGAGTTGATGATCATCGTGATCACATCGGCGATCACCTCACCCGTCGCACCCCATCCCCAGATGTTCATGAGGAGATCGTAGATCGGCGCCTTGTAGAACCCCTGCGCCGCGGCCGCGATGAACGTGATCACGACGTACGCCGCCGCGTACCAGGCCGCTGCGACCCACACCGAGGTGTTCGACTTGAAGGTGATGTTGCGCTGCAGGAAGAAGTTGATCACCTGCGCGACGAGCAGCGTCAGCTGCACGGCGAGGAAGTAGGCGAGGCCGCCTCCTCCGGCCGGGAGAGCCCCCGCCGCGTAGTCGAACATGTAGTACTGGCCGCCGTCGACGTCGGAGCCGACCGGCAGCACCTGGAAGTCGACGTCGGTCAGGTTCGTGAACGTGTCGAAGGACCAGCGCGAGAGAGGCATGAGCGCCAGCTGCAGCACCGTCACGCCGTTGGAGAGCAGGAAGAACATGCCGAACTTGGACAGCTCGGGATGCTTGATCTGGAACTCGCCCCACCACTTCTTGATCGCGGTCAGCATCAGCGACTCCTCTCGGAACTCGCGGATCGGAACTCCGCGCGG
Organism: Microbacterium sp. NPDC077644; assembly: GCF_040702785.1. Classification (NCBI taxonomy): domain Bacteria; kingdom Bacillati; phylum Actinomycetota; class Actinomycetes; order Micrococcales; family Microbacteriaceae; genus Microbacterium; species Microbacterium sp. NPDC077644. The sequence continues at coordinate 972,092 of NZ_JBFBME010000002.1, read as the reverse complement.
GTCTTCCTCTCGGCGCGCCTGCCGCGGAAGAACGCGGCGACGACGCGGGCGAGACCGGGGATCGTGCGTCCGTTGACGAGCGACAGGACGGCGTCGGTCACCTCGCGGGTCGCCAGGCCTCCGCTCATCTTCGAGATCACGCGGAACGGCCCGTTGAAGATGAACAGGATGTTCAGGTCCGGAGTGCCGGCATCCTCGGCCTTGCGTCGGCGTCGGTCGAGAACGCGGAACGCGGCTCTGGCGAGGCCGTTCCGCGCGACCGCCAGACGGTCGATCGGGTCATTGATGCCGAGCGGCCCGGTGCCCCACTGCGCCTCGGGCAGCGGACGCCCGAGCACACGCTCGAACTCCGCGTCCGACCCGCCGTACGTGCCGGCCGCAGCGCTCTGGACCGACGAATCATCGCCGACGACGTCGATCTCGGCGGCGAGCTCATCGTCCTCCGCATGGCGCCCGACCGTCACTCGGTAGCGACCGGGTTCGATGCTCCACCGGTCTTCGACGACGTCGAAGTACCGGAACGCGCGGTCGGTGAACGGCAGGTGCACCCGTTCGGACGCACCGGCTTCCAGGCGCACCTTCGTGAACGCCTTGAGCTCGGTGGCCACCCGTGCGACGCGGCTGTCACCGACCCGCCCGACGTAGACCTGCACGACCTCGCTGCCGGCGCGGGCGCCGGTGTTGGTGACGGTGACGGTCACGCCCGCGGCATCCGCCTCGAAGTCCGTCAGCTCGAACGTCGTGTACCCCAGTCCGAAACCGAACGGGAACGAGGTCGGAACGCCGGCGCTGAGATAGTGCCGGTAGCCGATGAACGGGCCCTCCCGGTACTCCGCGGTGCGCTGAGTGCTGGGGAACCGACCAGCGGTCGGGGTGTCCGCGAGAGCGACCGGAGCCGTCTCGGCGAGCCGCCCACCGGGGCCCGCCGCACCGGTGAGCACGTCGACGATCCCCTCGGCGCCCGCCTGCCCGCCCAGGTGGGCGTGGATGAGGGCCTCTGCCGATCCGATCCACGGCGCGGTCTCGACCGGTCCGCCGGCGCTGAGGACGACGACCGTGCGCGGGTTGGCCCTGTGGACCTCGCGGAGCAGCACCTGCTGGGCCTCGGGGAGCGCGAGCGTGGAGCGGTCCAGCCCCTCCGACTCGGAGATCTCCGGGAGCCCGAGTGCGAGGACGACCACGTCGACCTCGGTGGCCAGGGCGACGGCCTCGGCGACGAGCTGCGGGTCGGCGGTGCCGTCGCGGCGGAACCCGTCGGCGATACCGATCACGTCCAGCGCGGAAGCCTCGGCAGCATCGGCGAGCGTGCTGAGGCGGGTCGGGTTGACGAGAGAGGAGCCGGCGCCCTGATAACGCGGGCGGCGCACGAAGTCGCCGATCAGCGCCACCGGCGTCCCGGCTGCGAGCGGGAGAAGGTCGCCCTCGTTGCGCAGGAGCACCGCGGACTCGGCGGCGGCGCGTCTGGCCAGCGCATGGTGGGCATCGGCGTCGACGACGGCGGCTTCCACGCGCTCGTGCACTCGGCGGACGAGCGTGAGCACTTCGGCGACCCGCGCATCCAGGTCGGAGAGTGCGAGGCGCCCGCTCTCGACCGCGGCGACGATCTCACGCGCGGAGTCGAATCCGGGCGAGGGCATCTCGATCGTTCCACCGGCGGCCGCTGCGGCGACGGCGTCGTTCCCGCCGCCCCAGTCACTGATCACGGCACCGTCGAAGCCCCACTCCTCACGGAGGATGTCGGTGAGCAGGTGCGGGTGCTCGTGCGCGTAGATGCCGCCGATGAGGTTGTACGAGGACATGATGGCCCACGGCTCGGCCTCGCGGACGACGATCTCGAACGCGGTGAGATAGATCTCCCGCAGCGTGCGCTCGTCGATCACCGAGTCGCTCACCATGCGGCGCAGCTCCTGGCTGTTGACGGCGAAGTGCTTCGGGGTCGCTGCGACGCCCTCGCTCTGGATGCCGCGCACGTACGCGGCCGCGAGGCGTCCCGCGAGCTCGGGGTCCTCGGAGAAGTACTCGAAGTTCCGCCCGCCCAGGGGGCTGCGCTTGATGTTCAGCCCGGGTCCGAGCAGCACGCCGACGCCCTGGGACGACGCCTCGCGGCCGAGCGCCGCACCGATCTCGGCGGCCAGCCCCTCATCCCAGCTGCACGCGACGGTCGCCGCGGTCGGGAAGCAGGTGGCCTTCTCGGAGTCGTTCAGACCGAGGTGGTCGGCCGACCCGACCTGCTTGCGCACGCCGTGCGGTCCGTCGGACATCCATACCGGCGGGATGCCGAGACGTTCGATGGTCCTGGTCTGCCAGGTGTTCTCCCCGCTGAGCAGGGCGGCCTTCTCGATGAGGCTGAGGTCGGCGAGCAGCGCCGCGGTGTCTTTCACGTTCTCGATCTCCTGATGCGCGGCCGGGGAGCCCCCGGCCGCGCATCGTTCAGGTGTCAGTCGACGGACTCGGATACGGCGGAATCGACGGTCTCCACCGCGGGCCGGTTGCGACTGCGCAGCGTGCGGAACAGGATCCATGCGATGCCGGCCGCCACGAGCACCCACAGCGCGATCGTGAGGATCTGCACCCAGATCTCCCACGGCGCCGGGTTGTACGTGAGGGAGGCGCCGGGGGCGATGCCGTTGACCGCGTTCGAGTTCGCCACCGTGTACAGGACGTTGTGGATCGCGAAGCGCAGGTTCTGCTGCGCGAACGCGCTGTCGGTGTCCTCCACCGTCTTGAAGTTCTCGAACGTCAGCATGTGGTCGGTGCCCTGCGCCGCCCAGGCCTGGTCGGTGTACATGAAGTCGTACAGGTTGAAGTCCGTGATGACCATGCCGCGGAAGCCCCACTCCTCACGGAGCACGTCGTTCATGAGCGCCGCAGAACCGCCGGCCCAGGTGGCGCCGATCCGGTTGAACGAGCTCATCACCGCAGTGCTGCCGATCTCGGTGGTCTGCGCCTCGCCGTCCGCGTCGTAGTAGGTCACCTCACCGGCGGCGTCCTTCACGATGAGCTCGAACGGCTTCAGGTACAGCTCGCGGATCGTCTGCTCGGTCGCCCAGGTCGACAGCCCCTTGCCGTTGACGCGGTTGGTCTCCTGGTCGTTCATGGCGAAGTGCTTCGTGAAGCTGTAGACGCCCTTGGTGAGCGCGCCGTCGACGACGGCGGTACCGAGCGCACCCGAGAGCAGCGGGTCCTCCGAGTAGTACTCGAAGTTGCGGCCGGCGAACGGCGAGCGGTGCAGGTTCACGGCGGGCGCGTACCAGCCGTTGGAGCCCATCGTCAGAGCCTCGTTGCCGATCGCGACGCCCATCTGCTCGGCGAGGTCGACGTTCCAGGTCTGTGCGATCAGGTACTCGGAGGGGAACGCCGTCCCGGTCCACAGATCGGGGTTGATGAACGAGCTGAAGCCGGCCGGTCCGTCGAGATCGTCGGTGCGGATCTTGCCGATGTCCTCGATCGCGGCGGTGTTGTACGCGCCGCTGGTCAGCAGCGCCACCACCTCGTCCTCGTCGAGCTGGTCGAGCAGCTGCTCCCAGGCCGGGTGGTCCCACGGGAGACCGCGCAGGTCGATCAGCGACAGGCCGTTCTCGGCGCCCCAGGTCGGCTCCTCGGCGTCGGAGTCGGATGCCGCCGCGGCGGCGTCGTAGGGCTCGTAGGCCGCGACCGTGGCGTCGCTCGCGACGAGGTCGTCGCCCTCGGGTGCCGTCGGGAACGTACCGGCGAAGTCCGCGCGGGAGAACGCAGTGCGAGCCCCGGAGGTGAACTCCTCGGTGATGTCATCGAACCGGTTCGTGGCCGGGGTGTCGTCGCTCGCGCGGCCGTCCGTGTACTCGACGGTCGAGCCCACCTCGTACGCGATCGGGGCGATGCCGTCGGCCACGGTGTGCGAGTCCTTCTGCACCGTGATCTCGTACTCGCCCTGCTCGAGCACGTATGCTCCCGCACCCTCGCTGTCGTAGGACGCCATGTCCTCGACCGCGAACGTCAGGGTCACGGTCTCGGATGCTCCGGGCTCGAGCAGACCGGTCTTGCCGAACGCGCCGAGAACGACGTGCGCCTTCTCGATGCCGCCGGGGGTGTACGGGGCCGAGTAGTAGAGCTGCACGACGTCCTTGCCCGCGACATCTCCGGTGTTCGTGACCTCGACGTCGACCGAGATCTCACCGTCGGTGCCGCCGAGCTCCTGACCGGTCAGCGCCCAGTCGAAGGTCGTGTAGCTCAGACCGAATCCGAACGGGTAGACGACGGCCTCGTCGTAGTCGATGAACCCTTCCTCCGCTGCGGTCTCGTAGTACCGGTAACCCGAGTAGATGCCCTCCTCGTAGTCCACGAAGTAGGCGGAGTCGATGTTCGAGTAGGCGAAATCGCCGAAGTTCACGAACGTCGGGTCGGCCGTGAAGTCGGACGAGAAGATGTCGACCGTGCGGCCGGAGGGGTTCACCTCACCGGAGAGGATGCGGCCGAGCGCGCTGAATCCTGCGGCTCCGGGCGAGCCGGCGAGGATGATGCCGTCCACGCCCTCGTCCTCCTCGAGGATCCCGAGCTCCATGGAGGTCGAGGCGTTGACGACCACGACGACGTTCTCGAAGTTCTCCTTCGCGAGGGCGAGCAGGTCCTTCTCGTCCTTGTTCAGCTCGAGCTGATGCTGACCGGGCTCGGCGTTCTCGTCCCAGGCCTCCATGTTGGTCGCCAGGTCGCCGCCCTCGCCGCCGCCGCGACCGATGACGATCACCGCTGCGTCCGCGAAGGAGGCGAAGCTGTCCAGCGATGCGGAGGAGTACTCCGAGACGGGCATCTCGCCGATGTTGTAGTTCGACTTCTCCGGCTCGTCCATCACGATGTTTGTGCGGCCGCCCTCGGAGGCGGGGTTGGCCTCGGCGAAGTCTGCGAGCTGCTGGTAGACCGTGTCGTTGACGGTGAAGCCCGCATCCTCGATGCCCTGACGGATGTTCACGGCCGTGCGGGTGTCGGCCGTCCCCGAACCGGAGCCGCCGTACACCGGGTCGGCCGCACCGCGCCCGAGCAGCGTGACCGCACCGGTCTGGATCGGCAGCGTGCCGTTGTTCTTGACGAGGACCATGCCCTCGTCGGCGATGTCGGCCACGAGCTGCGACGAGGCGGCCTTCGCCTCGTCCACCGTCTCGTAGTCGGCGGTGTAGTAGTCGGTGTCGAGGTCGTCCGTTCCCTCGGCCTTGTTGACCGTGTACGTTCCCGTACCCATGTAGGACTCGATCGCGCCGCGGAACATGCCGATGGCGACGTTCACCCCGACGGCGAGGATCGCCACGAAAGCGACGATCGGAATCCAGATGGCAAGGAACTTCTTGTTCGACATCGGCGCCTTAGCCGTGTGAGAGCCCAATGCTGTCTCCTCTGTGCAGACGCCTCCCACGATGGAGGCGGATGATGACGGCCTGCGCCGTACTCCTTCATCCATCTCATCTGCTCAGCAGGGCCGAGACCTCGTCGATTTCCTAACCTGTCGCTTTGGACGCATGAACTGCATCCGAAGCATAGGTTGCCCGGCGCCTTCTCAGCAGCAGCGGGCTCCCGGGTTGCGGTCCTGCTCGTCCATGCGGTCGCGCCAGAACTGCCGCTCGGTCATGGGCTGCTCGTCCGGATGCGTCCGCCGGTGATGCGCGAGATACGTCTCGTAGGCGGTGTCGCCCATGAGATTGCGCATGTACCAGCGGATGCCGCGACCGGCCCTGACCGCCCACGCGGCGAGCGCGCGGAGCGGGTCGGTCACGGCATCCGTCTGATTCGTCATGGAATGTGATCCTCTCAGTGCGCCGACGTCCGGCGCTCGTCTGCCAGGATCGGCTCCCATTCCTTCTCGAGCTCGCGCTCGGCCTTGGTCGGGATGAAGCCGGCGGGCGCGTAGCGCTGGGACGCCACCGGCTCGTCCTCGGTGTTCTCGCCGCCGCCGTTCCGGATCGCCTTGATCGTCACGAGGATCGCGACGATCATCACGATGATCGCGAGCACCACGAAGATGATCGACAGTGTGCCCTGCACGGCGGTGTTGCGGATGACGGCTTCGAGCACGGCGGTCTCACCGAGGCTCGTGTCGCCCGACGCGAGCGCCTCCTGGTACTTGAAGTTGTTCGCCCAGTAGCCGATCGCGGGCACGGGGGAGAAGATCTTGTACATGGATGCCGTGATGGTGACCACGGCGGTGAAGGCGAGCGGAAGAGCCACGATCCACAGCCAGCGCAGGTAGTTCTTGCCGCGCTTGGCGACGATCGCCATCACCACGGCGAGCGCGATGGCCGCCAGCAGCTGGTTGGCGATGCCGAACAGCGGGAAGAACGTGTTGATGCCGCCGAGCGGGTCGGTGACGCCGAGGATGAGGATGTAGCCCCAGCCGGCGACCATGATCGCGGTGCAGATCCAGACGCCGGGACGCCACGAGACGTCGCGGAACTTCGGGAACCAGGCGCCGATCGTGTCCTGCAGCATGAAGCGGGCGACACGGGTGCCGGCATCCACAGCCGTGAGGATGAACAGCGCCTCGAACATGATCGCGAAGTGGTACCAGAACGCCATGAGCGCCTGACCGCCGAGCGCCTGCTGCATGATGTGCGCGAGGCCGAGCGCGAGCGTCGGGGCGCCACCGGTGCGCGAGACGATCGACGGCTCGCCGACGGCCTGGGCCGTGCCGGTGAGGATCTCCGGCGTGATGTTCACGCCCGTGAGCCCCAGCGAGTTCACGAATGCCACGGCTCCTTCGACCGTGCCGCCGGTGGATGCCGCCGACGCGTTCATCGCGAAGTAGATGCCCTGGTCGATCGAGATCGCGGCGACGAGCGCCATGATCGCGACGAACGACTCCATGAGCATCCCGCCGTAGCCGATGAAGCGCGTCTGACGCTCCTTCTCGATGAGCTTCGGGGTCGTCCCCGACGAGATCAGGGCGTGGAAGCCCGACAGAGCACCGCAGGCGATCGTGACGAACAGGAACGGGAACAGGGGCCCGGCGAACACCGGGCCGAGGCCGTTCTCGCCGAAGACCGTGACGGCGGGGACCGAGATCTCCGGGCGCACGATCACGATCGCGCCGGCGAGCATCACGATCACGCCGATCTTCATGAAGGTCGACAGGTAGTCGCGCGGTGCGAGCAGCAGCCAGACGGGCAGGATCGCGGCGATGAAGCCGTAGATGATGATGCCCCACGCGATGACGCCGCGGTCGAGGTGGAACATCGCTGCGCCCCACTCGGTGCCGGCAACCCAGCCGCCTCCGACGATCGCGGCCATGAGCAGCACGAAGCCGATGATCGAGACCTCGGTGACCTTGCCCGGGCGGAGGAAGCGCAGGTAGACGCCCATGAACAGCGCGATCGGGATGGTCATCGCGACCGAGAAGACGCCCCACGGGCTCTCGCCGAGCGCGTTGACGACGACCAGGGCGAGGATCGCCACGATGATGATCATGATGAGGAGCGCGGCGATGATCGCGGCCGTGCCGCCGATCTTGCCGAGTTCCTGGCGAGCCATCTGGCCGATGGTGCGCCCACCGCGGCGCATCGAGAAGAACAGCACGGTGTAGTCCTGAACGGCACCGGCGAGCACGACGCCGACGATGATCCAGATCGTGCCGGGGAGGTAGCCCATCTGCGCGGCGAGCACGGGCCCGACGAGCGGGCCGGCGCCGGCGATCGCGGCGAAGTGGTGGCCGTAGAGGATGCGCCGGTCGGTGGGGACGAAGTCCTTGCCGTCCTGCTTGACCTCGGCGGGCGTCGCACGCCGGTCGTTCGGGCGCGTGATGTAGCGCTCGATGACCTTGGAGTAGAAGCGGTAGCCGATCAGGTAGGTGCAGACCGCGGCGAACACGAACCAGATCGCGTTGACGGTCTCACCGCGGACGATCGCGAGCATCGTCCAGGCGACGGCGCCCAGCAGCGCGATCGCGGCCCAGAGGATGATCTTCGGCAGGGTCCAGCGGGATTCCTTGGCGTCCTGCTCAGGAGTGAGAGAGGTGGGCGGGAGGTTCGGGTCGCCGACGAGCTCGGGCTCGCCGTCCAGGGTGGCGCCGGCCCGTGAGCGGCGCGAAGAAGGTGATGACATGGATGCTCCTTGTGTGCGCGTCATTGCGTGATCCAACGCTAGGAACCGGACGGTGCCGATGCGGGGCGATCGGCGGGCGGATGCGACGAGCGGCACCGACCGGGCGACGAACGGCTTTTCACCGGTCGCCGCCGGGCCCGTGCGACGACCGCGCCGCTAGGCTGATCTGGTGCCGAAGAACCGCGTCCCGTCGACCCGCGTGCTGCTCATCTGCGCCGCTGTCGGCGTCGCGACGGGACTCGTCTCGGCCGGATGGGCGGGCCTCCACGTCATCGCCGCAGCGGGCGCGATTCCGCTGTACGGACTCGTCCTCGGATTCCACGTCCTCCCCGGGGTCATCGCCCAACAGGTTCTGCGGGCGCCGTGGGTGGCACTCATCACGCACGCGATCGCCGCACTGATCGGCCTCGCCTTCGTCCCCGCCATGGCGGGGCGCTATCTGCTCGCCGCCGTCGTGTTCGGGGGCGTGCAGGAGGGCGTGTCCGCCCTCACCCGGTACCGGCACTGGGAGCCCTGGCGGTTCCTGCTGTCCTCCGCCGTCACCGGAGTCGTGATCGCCGTGCCGCTGTGGTTCGCATTCCACGTCTCGACGCTCGCACCATGGGCGGCGGCCGGCTTCGCCGTGCTCTTCGTCATCGGCCCTGTGGTGTGGACCCTGATCGGGCTCGCGATCGGCAGCGCCCTGCGCAGAGCGGGCGTCATCCGCGTCTGACCCGTCGCGCCCCGCATGCGGTCGTATGCGCATCAGGTAAGGCTCAGCTAACCTGAAGGGGTGCCTCCGTCCGCGCCTCTTCTCCGCGTGCGTGATCTGTCGATCACCCACGCCGGCGCGACGCACCCCTCGCCGAGGTCCGTCAGCGTCGATGTCGCGCCCGGCGAGGTCGTGCTCGTGCTCGGCCCGAGCGGATCGGGCAAGTCCACCCTGGCGCTGGCGTTGAACGGCCTCATCCCCCAGTCGGTGCCCGCGACCGTCACCGGCTCGGTCGAGGTCCGGGGCCGGAGCACCGCCGAGACCCCGGTGGCCGACCTCAGCGCCGACGTCGCGATGGTGTTCCAGGACCCGGATGCGCAGATCGTCACGGGCACCCTGCTCGACGAGGTCGCGTTCGCGCTCGAGAACCTCCTCCTTCCGGTCGACGAGGTGCTCTCGCGGTCGGAGCAGGCACTGCGCCGTGTCGGCCTGTGGAACCGTCGCGGGTGGAACCCCGATCGCCTCTCCGGCGGAGGGCGCCAGCGTCTGGCGATCGCGTGCGCCATCGCGATGGGATCGCCCGTGATCGTGCTCGACGAGCCGACCGCGAACCTCGACGCTCAGGGCATCGACGACGTCTACGAGGCGCTCGCAGATCTCGTCGCATCCGGCGATCGGGCGATCATCCTCGTCGAGCACAACCTGGATGCCGCGATGCGCTTCGCGACCAGGGCGATCGTCCTCGACCAGCAGGGGCGACTCGCGTTCGACGGCCCGGTCGGGCAGGTGCTGCGCGAGCACACCGACGAACTGCTGACGATGGGCGTGTGGCTGCCCGCCGCGACACTCGCGGGTCGGATGCTGCGCGAACGCGGCATCCTGCCGGCGGAGGCATCGCTGCCGCTCACGCCGGATGAGTTGGCGGGGATGGTGGGCGACCCGCAGGGGGATCTCCCCCACGGGGCGTTGAGCGAGCGCAGCGAGACGAAACGGATTGAGCGAGCCGAAGGCGAGTCGAAATCGGCCGCGGCGATCGTCCACGCCCGGAACCTCACCGTGAAGCGCGGACGCGCCGAGATCCTGCACGGCATCGACGTCGACATCCCCGCAGGTTCCCTCACCGCCGTCGTCGGCGCGAACGGCGCCGGCAAGACGACGCTCATCCAGGCGCTGGCCGGGGTCGTCCCTCCGCCACGCGGCCGCGTCATGATCGACGACCTCGACCCGGGTCGGGCATCCCCGCGCGAGATCGCCTCGCGCATCGGATTCGTGTTCCAGAACCCCGAGCACCAGTTCATCGCGCACACCGTCTTCGACGAGCTCGCCCACGGGCTCCGCCTTCGCCGCGTGCCGGATGCCGAGATCGCGGACCGCGTCGCCGAGATGCTCCGACGGTTCGGACTCGAGCACAAGGCGGAGGTGCATCCGTTCCTGCTCTCCGGCGGCGAGAAGCGGCGGCTCTCGGTCGGCACAGCCCTGATCGCCCGCCCCGGTGTGCTCGCCCTCGACGAGCCGACCTTCGGGCAGGACCGCGCCCGCGCCGACGAACTGCTGCGCCTGCTGGAGGACCTGCGCGCCGAGGGGACCACGGTCCTCATCGTCACGCACGACCTGCAGCTCGTCGCCGACCACGCGACGCATACCGTGATCCTCGCCGAGGGGCGGGTGCACGCGTCGGGACCGACCGCCGAGCTGTTCGCCGCGGACGGGCTTTTTGAGTCGGCGGGCCTCCGCCTCCCCGCGCTGCACCGCGCCCTGAACCCGCGGCTGCGCGGCATCCTCGCGGAGGCCGCCGGATGACCGCCATCACCTCGCCCACGGCGACCGTCGACCCGTATTCGCCCGGAGTCCCGGCCCCGGCACGGCTCTACCTGAACCATCTCAATCCTCTGGCCAAGGTGGCGGCGGTCCTGCCGGCGATCGTCCTGCTCGTCTTCGTGCAGGATCTCGAGACGCCGCTGTGGTTCATCGCGCTCGCCTATGCGCTGATCCTGTCCGGCACCCGCATCGCCGCGCGCACGGCGGCGCTGCTCTTCCTCGCGATCCCTCTCGGTGTCGCACTCATCGGATTCGGGTTCTCGCTGTGGGTGGACGCCGCCGGCGTCGACGGCACCGCGCCGCTGCTCCGGGTCGGCGGGTGGACGCTGTTCACCGGCGCCCTCGAGATCGGGTTCGCGACCGCCCTGCGACTGGCATCCATCCTCGCCCTCGCCCTCATCGGCGGGCTCACCACGACCGGGCCCGACCTCGTGCGCGCGAGCATCCAACAGCTGCGCGTTCCGTACCGGATCGGTTACACGGCGCTGGCCGCCTACCGCTTCGTGCCGCGGTTCGGGTACGAGCTGAGCGTGATCCGCGCAGCCCACCGGGTGCGCGGCCATCACGGCGGCGGCGGGCCGTTCGCGCGCCTGGCCCGCGGCTGGGGGTACATCGTGCCGCTGCTGGCCGGTGCCATCCGGCATGCCGAGCGCGTCGCCCTGGCGATGGATGCCCGCGCCTTCGGCGCCCACCCGACACGGACCGAGCGGCACCTCGTGCCGTTCCGCACCCGCGACACCGTCTTCATCGCCGCCTTCATCGCGGCATCCGCCCTGATCTTCGCGCTCACGTTCCCGTGGGCACCCGCCTGAGAGGCACAGCATGGCATTCAGCAAACAGGTCAAGCCGCACAGCACGGAGCTCATCCCCCTCGAGGTGCTCCGCACTGAACGGCTCGCGCCGCACTGGATGCGCGTCACCCTCGGCGGCGGCGAGATCGAGAAGTATCGTCCGATGGGCTACGACCAGTGGTTCCGGCTGTTCATCCCGGTCGCCGGAGACGCCGGACTCGAACGCGTACCGGCGAAGGCGCACAAGCTGTTCGGCTACCTCAAGTTCCTGCGGATCCCCGACGGCGAGCGACCGGTCATGCGCAACTACACCGTGCGCGCGTACCGGCCGGCCGCGGGCGATCGCGGAGCCGAGATCGACGTCGACTTCGTCCTGCACGGTTCGGCCGCCGACGGCACGGCGGGTCCGGCATCCCGCTGGGCGGAGACCTGCGAGCCGGGCGACCGCGTGCTGATCATCGACGAAGGGCTGATGTTCAACCCGGAGCGCGGCACCGATCGCGTCGTCCTGGTCGGCGATGAGACCGCGGTGCCGGCGATCGCCTCGATCTGCGCATCGCTGCCGGAGACGGCATCCGGAACCGTCATCATCGAGGTGCCGAGCCAGGACGATGCGCTCGGTTTCGCGCATCCGGTCGGCATCACCGTTCAGTGGATCGTGCGGCCGCACACTGCCGAACCCGGGTCGCTCGCGCTCGAGGCGCTGCGCGGGATCACACTGCCGGATGCCCCGTTCCACGCGTATGCGGCGGGCGAACAGGCCCTCGCATCCGGAGCGCGCAAACAGCTCGTCACCGAGCGCGGCGTCGATCGGAACGCCGTCAGCTTCTGCGGGTACTGGAAGGTCGGCGCCGCATCGCCGAGCTCGAAGACCGCCCGTGAGATCGCCGCGGAGCCGCTGGCATGAGCGGCACCGCGCCGCGCAGATCGGCGATGCCGACGACGCTGCTGCTGACCTGCGCCGCGCTCGGCGTGGCCGGCGGGCTGCTGCTGGCGCCCGCGAACTGGCTCTCAACCGTGCTGCTGTCGCTGGGCAACCCGACGCTGTCCGTGGCGATCACGGGACTGTGGGTGCTGCCGTCGGTGATCGCGCTGCGCCTGTTGCGCCAGCCCCTGGTCGGCATCCTCGTCGGCATCATCGCCGGCCTCGTGATCGTGCCGTTCTCAGGGTACGGCTTCTACAGCGTGATCACGAACGCGTCCTGGGCGCTGCCGGCCGAGCTGCCGTTCATGCTCGTGCTGTGGCGCTACTGGAAGACCTGGATGCACTACGCCGGAGCGGCCGTGCTCGGTGTGGTCTACCCGCTGTTCTCGTGGGAGTTCTTCCACATGGGATCGCAGCCGCTGTGGTCGCAGATCCTCTTCTTCGCGGTCACCTTCGCCAGCTGCATCGGCGCGACCGCACTCGGCATCCTCATCGCCGACCGGCTGCGCGCCGCCGGCGTAGGGCGGCGCTGAGGGCGCTGCTCACAGCGCGAGATGCGTCCGGAGCGTCTCGTCGATCGCGCCCATGAGCTCGGCGGGAACCCAGCCGACAGGACGGATGACTCGTTCCACCGCGATCGTGCGGATCTGCTCGGCCTGAGCCTTCGAATCCCGATCGAGACCCGTCGTCGCTGCCGGAAGCAACACCTGAAAAGGCAGCACCCGCGTGATGTTCGACGTCACCGGCACGACGGTGATCGTCGCGTTCGGAGTGCGCGCGGCCACGCCGTTCGCAGCGTTGTTGCTGACGATCACTGCGGGCCGCGTTCTGCGGGATTCCGACCCCACCGCCGGATCCAAGGACACCACGACGATCTGGCCCCGGCGCAACAGGCTCACGGTCACGCCGACGCCAGTCCGTCGTCGGCCGCGAGGTCCCAGTCCTCGTCGTAGCCCTCGGCGAACGCTTCCGCGTAGGCGTCCGCGAGGCGGCTCTCCCGCAGAAGTCGAACAGCGTCCTGCACTGCCGCCGAGCGCGACGCGTACCGCCCGCCCAGCGCTTCCGAGTCGAGGAACGCCAGGTCGGATTCGCTCAGGCTGAGACTGATCTTCGTGGTGCCCATGCGGGCCATGCTACTCCGGTGGCACCGAGAGTGCTACCGGAGTAGCATGGCCGGCAAGCGCGTCAGCGCTTGCCGGCGATCTGACGGCCGACGAGGTCGCGCATGATCTCGTTCGTGCCGCCGTAGATGCGGTGCACGCGGGCGTCGGTGAAGGCCCGGGCGATCGGGTACTCCATGATGTAGCCGTAACCGCCGTGCAGCTGCACACCCGTGTCGAGCACCTCCCACTCGCGCTCGGTGGCCCAGTACTTGACCTTGGCGGCATCCTCGGCGGTGAGCTTGCTGTCCTTGTAGGCGAGCAGCGCGCGGTCGATGTACGCCCACATGACCTCGGTCGTGGTGACCATGTCGGCGAGCTGGAAGCGGGTGTTCTGGAAGTCGGCGATCCGCTCGCCGAATGCCTCGCGGTCCTTCGTGTAGGCGATGGTCCAGTCGGTCGCGGCCTGCGCGGCAGCGGCCGCGGCGACGCCGATCGAGAGGCGCTCGAGGGGCAGGTTCATCATCAGCTGGATGAATCCCTGGCCCTCCTTGCCGCTGATGAGGTTCTCATCGGGCACGAAGACGTCGGTGAAGCTGAGCTCGGCGGTGTCCCAGCCGTGGAAGCCCATCTTCTTGAGCTTCTTGCCCTGGTCGAAGCCCTCCATGCCCTTCTCGAGGATGAGCAGGCTGAACGCGTCGGGACGGTTGCCCTCGCCGGTCTTGACGAACGTGACGACGATGTCGGCGGTGGTGCCGGACGAGATGAAGGTCTTCGCGCCGTTGACGATGTAACCGCCGTCGACCTTCTTCGCATTGGTCTTGATGCCACGGAGGTCAGAACCCGCACCCGGGTCGGTCATCGCGAGAGCGCCGAGAACCTCGCCGCTGGCCATGCGGGGCAGCCACTTCTCCTTCTGCTCCTGCGTGCCCATGTGCACGAGGTAGGGGACGGCCAGGTCGTCCTGGATGCCGAAGGCCCCCGCGAGGGAACCGGCACCGGCCGCGATGACCTCTTCCATGACGATCGTGCGGAAGCGGTAGTCCTGCAGCATCCCGGCGCCGCCGAACTCCTCGGGGACGGAGAGGCCGATCAGGCCCGCCTCGCCGGCGGCGAGCATGGTCTCGCGGTCGATCTCGCCTGCGGCTTCCCACTTCTCGATGCTCTCGGTGCTCACGTGCCGCTTGACGAAGTCCTTGACCAGGTCGCGGAATGCCTCGTGGTCCTCGTCGTAGATGTCGCGTTCCATGCCGTCCTCCCGAACGTGTCTGGCTTCTTTGCTCCGGTGAGTCTATGCCGGAGTGCGGATGCCGCGGCAGGGCGTTGTGAGAATGCATCCCACGATGCGTGAGACCGGGTTCCGCGTTTGTGGGATGCCACAGAACCGCCGGATCACGCGGATTCAGTGCGCGTAGTCGGGGGCGGCGGGCAGTCCGAAGAACTCCTCGAGCGTGCGATACTCGCCCTCGTGATACGCGGCGGCCAGCGACGGGCCGATGTACCGCAGATGCCAGGGTTCGGGTTCGTAGCCGGTCGTGCCGGTCGCGCCCGATTCGTACCGCACGATGAACCCGTACTCCCACGCGTGCGCTGCGACCCAGTCACTCTCGGGCGTACCGCCGAACCCGGCGATCTCGCCGCATCCGGCACTGCATGCGACGACGTCGACGGCGAGACCGGTCTGGTGCTCGCTGAACCCGGGGCGCGCGGAGCCCCGGTCGGCGTTCTCCTGCCCCTCAGTGCTCACGAAACCGGTGTAGTTCGACACCTGGAGCCGATAGGAGCGGTAGGAGTTGTTCATGCCGAGCGAACCCGCGCCGGCGTCCGCGAGATCGGTGGCCATCGCGCCGAGGGCGGTGGCGGCATCCGGGTGGATCAGGCGGGATGCCGTCGTCTGCTGGATCGGGGAGACGACGAGATCGGCGGGGACGTAGTCGGTCGGGGCGAGGGGCCGGGCCTTGTTGACGACCACCCACGCGCGGGCGGGGTCCGCGAGCGAGATGCAGGGAGCATTGCCGGCGACGACCGCATCGCGGAACACGACGCCTCCGCCGAAGGCCTCCACCACCGCCTCATCGTCTCCTGCCTCGAGCGCTCCGGCCACGGACGCGTCGGCGCACGGATCGGCGGCGAGGGTCGACGCGACCTCGACACCAGGAAGCTGGGCCGCGGCCGCCGGGGCCGGCGGCACGGCGGCGTCGACGGCCATCGGCACGTCGGCCAGCGCCCACAGCGCTCCAAGAGCGGTGACCGCGATCCCGATCGGCAGGGCGATGGGGAGTGCACGGTGCGGACGCGACGCGTGCCGCGGGTACCGGGCGTCGCTCATCGTTCCATTGTCGCTTAAGTCGGATCGAACATAATTCGCACGTCGGGTTGACTTGTTATCGATTCTTTGTTCGAATATTCGCATGCGGTGGCAGGGACAGACGATCGACGACGAGGATGCCGCAGCGCTCCCCGGCCTTGAGAACCGCACCGGCATCGTCCGCTCGGTGACGACGCCCGAGTTCGCCGGCATGACCTTTCATGAGGTCCTGGCGAAGTCGGCGCTCAATCATGTTCCGGGCGGATCTCGGATGCCGTTCAGCTGGACGATCAACCCCTACCGGGGATGTTCTCACGCATGCGTCTACTGCTTCGCTCGTGGGACGCACGAGTACCTCGATCTCGACGGCGGCGGAGACTTCGACTCGCAGATCGTCGTGAAGACGAATGTCGCCGAGGTCCTGCAGCGCGAGCTGCGCCGCGGCAACTGGAACCACGAAACCGTGGCTCTCGGCACGAACACCGACCCGTACCAGCGGGCGGAGGGGCGCTACCGGCTCATGCCCGACATCATCCGGGCTCTGGCGGAGTCGGGCACGCCGTTCTCGATCCTCACGAAGGGCACGCTGATCCGTCGCGACATCCCGCTGCTGGTCGACGCCGCGAAGTCGGTGCCCGTCGACGTGCAGATGTCGATCGCAATGTACGACGACGATCTGCAGCATTCGATCGAACCGGGCACGCCGTCGACGCAGGCGCGTCTCGACACGGTCCGTGCGCTGACGGATGCCGGGTTCCGCATCGGGGTCTTCCTCATGCCCGTGCTTCCGCACCTGACCGACTCGGTGGAGCACATCGATCACGCGCTCCGACGCATCAAGGAATCCGGCGCCGACCACGTCATCTACGGCGCGCTGCACCTGCGCGCCGGCGTCAAGCCCTGGTTCCTGCAGTGGCTCGGGCGCGAGCATCCCGAGCTGATGTCGTCGTATCGCGGGCTCTACCCGGGGGCTGCCGCCGACGCGCCGAAGGCGTACCGGCAGTGGCTGGCGAAGCGGATCCGACCGCTGATCCGCGCGCATGGACTCGAGGCCCGGCACTCCGACGACGCCTATCCGGCGCGAACGCTCACCCGGCCGGCCGTCCTCACACCACCGGCGCCTCCCCCGCAGCAGACGCTGTTCTGAGCCCGGCACCGCGCCGCGTAGGCTCGAGAGCTATGGCAATCGGTTCGACGATCCACACGTTTGCGGTGCAGCTGGCAGACATGGACCGCGGCGTCTACGACGATCTCGCGCTGCGCGTGGCGAAGCATCCGTCCGAGACCGACGCGTACATGGTGACCCGGTTGCTGGCCTACTGCCTCGAATACGTCGACGGGATCGAATTCGGTTCGGGCATCTCGTCCACGGACGAGCCGGCCGTCATCGCGCGCGATCTGACCGGCGCCGTCACGGCGTGGATCGAGGTCGGCGCCCCCGATGCCGAGCGCCTGCATCACGGCAGTCGGCTCGCCGAACGCGTCGCCGTGTACGCGCACCGCGATCCCGTCAAGGTCATCGCGCCGTGGGCAGGCAAGAAGATCTACAACGCCGAGGCGATCGAGGTGTTCAGTTTCGACCCCGGATTCGTCGACCATGCGGCAGGACTTCTCGAGCGCCGCAACGCCGTCACGCTGACCGTGACCGAGCGGCAGCTCTACCTCGACCTGAACGGCACGACGCTGAGCTCCGCCGTGCACGCGCGCCCCGCGGTGTGAGTGCGGGGCGCGCGCCGACGGCGATCAGGCGGTGAGGTCGGCGTCGGACGGCATGCGCCCGGCGAGCTCCTCGATAACGTCGTCGCCGATGCGCGCCTGTTCGAACGGCGCGTCGATCTCGGCGCGCTCGAGCAGCTCGTTCATGCGGCGCTGGCGCTGACGCGTGATGAGCGTGACGACCCGGCCGGAGCGGCCCGCACGCCCGGTACGACCGGCACGGTGCATATACGTCTTGTACTCGTCGGGCGCATCGGCCTGGATCACCAGATCGATGTCGTCGACGTGGATGCCGCGGGCTGCGACATCCGTCGCGACGAGCACGTTCACACGACCCGAGGTCATCTTCTGCAGGTTGCGCGTGCGCTTGGCCTGGTTCAGGTCGCCGTGCAGCGAGACGGCCGGGATGCCGGCATCCTCGAACTGCTCGGCGAGCATCTCGGCATAGGCACGGGTGCGGGCGAAGATGAGAGTCTTGCCGTCGCGGTCGACCATCGACGTGAGGATCTCGGCCTTGTCGCGGTGGTCGATCACGAGCACGCGGTGGTCGATCGTGCTCGAGTCCTGGTCCTCGCCGGCGACCTCGTACACGGCGGGGTCCACGAGGAACTCGTCGACGAGGGCGGCGACCTCGCGGTCGAGCGTCGCCGAGAACAGCAGCTTCTGGCTGCCCTCCTGCGTGTGGCGGAGGATCCGCTGCACGGGCTCGACGAAGCCGAGCTCGCACATGTGGTCGGCCTCGTCGAGCACGGCGACGCGGCAGTCGGACAGGTCGAGCTTGCCCTGGTTGATCAGGTCCTCGACGCGACCGGGAGTGCCGATCACGATGTCGACGCCCTTCTTGAGCGCGCCGACCTGGCGGCCCTGCGGCACGCCGCCGTAGATCTGCGTGGTGAACAGGCCGACGCTGCGGGCGATCGGCTGCACCGTGCGGTCGATCTGCAGCGCGAGCTCACGCGTCGGCGCGAGGATGATCGCGCGCGGCGCGCGTCCGATCTCGCGGCGCTTGCCGGCCTGCGAGGTCAGGATGCTCTCGACGAGCGGCGCTCCGAACGCGATGGTCTTGCCCGAGCCGGTGCGGCCGCGGCCGAGCACGTCGCGTCCCTCGAGGATCGACGGGATCGTCGCGCCCTGGATCGGGAACGGGGCGGTGGCGCCCATGTTCTTCAGCGTCTCGACGATGTTCGAGCCGAGTCCGAGATCGGCGAACGTCGTGCCCTCGAGCTCGGGAGCGGCGACGACCTGGGCCTCGAGGCGCTCGTGGACGACGTCCTCGGTCGGCTCGAAGCGGGCCGGAGCCTGCTTGTTCCAGTCGTCGCGGCTCGGACGCTGCGCGCGGTCGTCGCGACGCGGACGGTCGGTCGCGCCCCGGTCGTCGCGGCGCGGACGGTCGTCGCGGTCGAAACGGGGACGGTCGTCACGACGCGCGTGGTCGTCACGGGTGAACGGACGACGGTCATCGCGAGCGGGGCGCTCGTCGCGGTTGAAACGCGAACGGTCCTCGTTGCGACGCGGACGGTCGTTGCGGTCGTTCGCGAACGGACGACGGTCGTCGCGAGCCGGGCGCTCGTCTCGACCCGACGACCGGCGGTCGTCACCACGGTCGTTGCGATCGTTGAACGGACGGCGGTCGTCGCGGGCCGGACGATCATCGCGGCTCGACGAACGACGGTCGCCCCCGCGGTCGTCGTTGTAGCGAGGACGCTCGTTCCGGTCGCTGTGGAAACGAGGACGGTCGCCCTGGAACCGGGGACGCTCGCCCTGGAACCGGGGACGCTCGCCGCCGCGCTCGTCGCGACGGGGACGGTCCTCGTACCGGCGGTCGCCGGTGGCGCGGTCATTGCCGTACCGCGGACGCTCGCCGTACGAGCCGCGGGAGTCCTGCGAGCGCTCGTCGCGGTGATGCGGTGCCTCGCGGCGCCCGGAAACGGCGCGGCCGCGGATGCCGCGAGCCTCGTCACGACCGGCGCGCTCCTGGTCGGTCCAGCGGCGCTTGGGCGCGCCGCCGTCGGCCTCGGCGGGGCGGTAGCCGCGATGACTCGGGCTGCGGCTGCCAGGCCGCTGCCAGGCCTGCCCTGAGCCTGTCGAAGGGCTCTTGCTGCCGGGGCGGCGGTCGAAGCCGCGATCGGACGTGCGGCTGCGGTCGGAGGAGAAGCCGCGGTCGCCGGCATCCGTGCGCTCGTCACGGGCATCACGATCGGGGCGACCGGCACCGGGCCGCCCGCCGGCGTGACGGTCGCGGAACGAGGTCTTCTTCGCGTAACGCGGCTCGAAGTTGCGGGACGGGCGACCGCCCTTGGGCTTGCCGTTCTTGGGCATGGTGTTTCCTGACTGTCTCTGACACGAGAACAGCATCCGCAAGCGGCGCACAGAGATCAGCGCACGGCGGACATACCCGAGCATCCATCGGCCGGGGCCATTCATGTGATGGTTAATGAACCATCGGCCCCTGGGCTCACACTTTGATTCAGATCCCCCGCGTGACGCGGGTGCCCGAAGCCGACATCCCAAGCCTACCGGACGCACCTGGGAGAGCCCTCGTACGATGTGCAGGTGACCTCCCTCTCCCCCACAGGAACCCAGATCCACCTGACCCGCAGCGCCGTGACGGCGCAGATCGCCCAGGTCGGAGCATCCCTGCGCGGCCTCGCCGTCGGCGGGGTCGACCTCGTCGCCCGCTATCCCGAGGACGTGCCCACGCCGTCGTGCTCCGGTGTCGTCCTCGCACCGTGGCCGAACCGCATCCGAGACGGCAGGTGGTCCGACGGCGGAACGGTGCGCCAGCTCGCGATCACCGAGCCGAAGTTCGACAACGCTAGCCACGGACTGCTGCGCTTCACCGCCTACGAGATCGGGCAGGCGGATGCCGCGGCCACCCTGAGCGCGACGATCCACCCGCAGACCGGGTACCCCTACGAGATCGCGACGACGGTCACGTACACGCTGACGGATGCCGGCATCCTGGTCACGCACACCCTGACGAACCGGTCGGATGCACCCGCGCCGGTCGCGCTCGGCACCCACCCGTTCGTCACGATCGGGGATGCCGACGCGCGCGAGCTCGTGCTGCGCGTTCCGGCTGCGACGCAGTTCGACGTCGACGATCGGATGCTGCCGACCGGCACCTCGCCGGCACCGGAGTCGCTACGAGACGGCGTGCGGCTCGGAGACGTCGAACTCGACACCGGCTTCACCGACCTCACCCGTAACGCGGACGGGCGTGTGCGGCACACCCTCACCGCCCCCGACGGCCGGCAGCTCACGCTCTGGCAGGGCGAGGGCTTCGACTATGTGCAGGTGTACACGAGCACGGGATACCCGGGGCAGGACCTCGCCGTCGCCATCGAGCCGATGACGGCTCCCGCCGACGCGTTCAACAGCGGTCTCGGCATCCGACGCCTGGCGCCCGGCGAGACCTGGACTCTGGAGTGGGGCATCGAGCTGGGCTGAGCCCCCGCCCCGCCCCGCCCGCACGCACGCGCGCCTCCCCGCACGCACGCCTCCCCTCCCACAGACCTCTCCGTACCTACGAAACCTCCCCGTATCGACGTGAATACGACGGGGTCTCGTAGCTAGGGAGAGGTCTGTGCGGAGGGGTCAGTGGTGCTCGCGGAGCTCGCGACGAGTGAGCGGGTGGTCCGGGTGGTCGGGGTTCTCCGGGTCCTCCGGCGCGGGGTCGTCGCTGCCGCCCGACGCCGCGGCATCGGGCCCCGCCTTGCGGGCGGCCCGGCGCTCGCGCGCGCCCTCGACGAGGTTGTAGAGCGTCGGCAGCACGATCAGCGTCAGCACGGTCGACGACACGAGACCGCCGATCACCACAATCGCGAGCGGCTGCGAGATGAACCCGCCGTGCCCGGTGATCCCCAGCGCCATCGGCGTGAGCGCGAAGATCGTCGCGAGCGCCGTCATGAGGATCGGCCGCAGACGCTTCTCACCGCCGGCCATCACGGCATCCGCCGTCGACAGTCCCTTCTCGCGGTACTGGTTCACCAGATCCACGAGCACGATCGCGTTCGTGACCACGATGCCGATGAGCATCAGCACGCCGATCAGGGATGCCACGCCCAGCGGCACGCCCGTGACGATCTGCAGCAGGATCGCGCCCGTCGCGGCGAACGGCACCGACACGAGCAGCAGCAGCGGCTGGCGCAGCGACTTGAAGGTGGCGACCATGACGACGTAGACGATGAGGATCGCCGCGAGCATCGCGAGTCCGAGCTGCGAGAACGAGTCGGCCTGCTGCGATGCGACGCCTCCGACCGAGGCGGACGCGCCGTCCGGCAGATCCACAGCCTCGAGCGCCGCGTTCACCGACGCCGTGGCGGTGGCAAGGTTGTCCGATGACGGCGGCACCGTGATGGTGACGGTCCGCCGGCCCTGCTCGGTCGTGATCGACGTCGGGCCCTCGGCCTGCTCGACGGTCGCGACATCCTGCAGCTCGACGAGCCCGGTGGCGGTCGGGATCGTGAGCGTGCGCAGCTCGTCGATCGTCGCCGGCGGCTCGGATGCCGCGAGATACACGGTCAGCGCGGTGTCGTCGAGCTCGACGGAGCCGATCTGCTGCGGACGCATCGTGCTCGACACGAGCGATCCGACCGCGACCTCGCTCAGCCCGCGCGCCGCCGCCTCGTCGCGGTCGACGACCACGGCGATGTAGGGCAGGGATGCGGCGAGGTTGTTCGTGACCTGGCCGATGCCGTCGCGTCCCTCGAGCTCGGCGGTCACGGCGTCCGCCGCCTCGGAGAGCGCGTCTCCGTTCGGTGCGGTGATGTCGACCTCGATGTCGGTGGACCCGAATCCGGCGGAGGCCGCGACGCTGATCTCGCCGACGTCCTCGAGACCGTCCACAGCATCCTGCACGTCCGCGCGGAGCCTCTCCTGGTCGACGCCCGACTCCGTCATGATCGAGTACGTGACACCGGCACCGCCGGAGAAGGCGTCGCGCAGCGCCGAACCGCTCGAACCGATCGACACCTGGATGTTCTCGACGCCGTCGATGCCCTCCAGGGCGTCCTCGACGACGGCGGCAGCCTCGTCCTTGGCCTCGAGACTCGCGGACGGGCCGAGGTCCTGCGTCACGGTCATGGTGTTCTGACCGGTGTCGCTGAGGAAGTTGATCTTCATCAGCGGCGCCGCCGCGAGCGTTGCGCCGAGCACGACGACGGCGATGATCACCGTGAGCCCCGAGTGCTTCAGAGTCCAGTGCAGGATCGGCCGGTAGCCGCGCTGCAGGGCGGTGGGCGGAGCATCCGGGTGCTCGGGGTCGATCACCTCGCCGTTCTCGTCCGTGAGCTCCTTGCCGGGCTTGAGGAACCAGTACGCCAGTACCGGCACGATCGTGAGCGCCACGAGGAGGGATGCGACCATCGCGATCGTGACCGTCATCGCGAACGGCCGGAACAGCTCGCCGACCATGTCGCCGACGAACACGATCGGCAGGAACACCGCGACCGTCGTGATGGTGGATGCCGTGATCGCCGCCGCGACCTCCTTCACCGCCAGCCGGATCGCATCGCCCTTGTCGGCATCGCCGACGTAGTGCCTCTTGATGTTCTCGATCACGACGATCGAGTCGTCGACCACGCGTCCGATCGCGATCGTCAAGGCGCCGAGGGTGAGCACGTTGAGCGAGTAGCCGAACGCCTGCAGTCCGATGAGCGTGATGAGCACGCTCGTCGGGATCGAGATCGCCGTCACGAGCGTCGAGCGGATCGACAGCAGGAACACGAGGATGACGATCACCGCGAACACGAGCCCGAGAAGACCCTCGGTGGCCAGCGTCTCGATCGACTGCACGATGAACGGCGCCTGGTCGAAGACGACCGTGAACTCCGCATCGGGGAAGCTCGCCTTCAGGTCGTCGATCGCGGCGATGACGCCATCGGACACCTCGACGGTGTTCGCCGCGGGGAGCTTGGTGATCGAGATCGACAGCGCCTCTTCGCCGTTGACGCGCGAGATCGAGGTCACCGGCTCCGTGGTCAGTTCGACGGTCGCGACATCGGCGATCGTGGCATCCGTTCCGACCAGCGGAAGCGCCGCGAGCTCGTCGACCGAGGTGATCTTCGCGCCGGTCTGCACCGTCAGCGTCTCGCCGTCCTCGGTGATGTCGCCGCCGGGGAACAGCGTACCGTTCTGATCGAGGGCATCGCGGATCGCCTGCGTACTGACGCCGGCTGCGGCGAGCTCGGCCTGGTCGGGCGTGATCGTGATCTGCTGCCCGAGCCCGCCGATGATCTCGGCGGCGTTCACGCCGTCGACGTCCTCGAGCGCGGGGACGGCGACGTTCTCGAGATCGGCCTGCGCGGTCTCGGCATCCGCGAACCCGGTCACCGCGACCTGGATCACGGGGAAGTCGTCGATCGACACCGAGAGCACCTGCGGCTCGACGTCGGCGGGCAGCGTGGAGGAGATCCGGTTGATCGCCTGCTGCATCTTCTGCTCGGCGGTCGCGAGGTTCTCGCCGTACGTGAACGTGGCCTGGATGATCGAGGCGTTCGTCGTGCTCGTCGCGCTGGTCTCCTCAAGCCCCGGCACCCCCTGGATCGCCGTCTCGATGGGCGTGGAGACGTCGTTCTCGACGACCTCGGGGGATGCCCCGGGGTAGGTCGTCATGACGACGAGCGAGGGCAGCTCGAGCGAGGGGATGAGCTCCTGCTTGAGGTTCGTCAGGGCGAGCCCGCCGAACACGGCGGCGACGATCGTGATGAGGGCGATCAGCGCACGGTTGCGCAGACTCAGAACGGCGAGTTTCGACACGACTGGTTCTCTCTGGGTCAGGTGGTGCTCTGGTCGCCTGCGAGGATGCCGGCGAGCGCTGTTTCGATGATGTGGCGAGGCAGCGGAACGTCGTTGATCTGCGAGTGCCACAGTA
Organism: Microbacterium sp. NPDC077644; assembly: GCF_040702785.1. Classification (NCBI taxonomy): domain Bacteria; kingdom Bacillati; phylum Actinomycetota; class Actinomycetes; order Micrococcales; family Microbacteriaceae; genus Microbacterium; species Microbacterium sp. NPDC077644. The sequence goes on along the minus strand of NZ_JBFBME010000002.1, from coordinate 947,808 downwards.
CGCCGTCGATGAAGACGGCTGCAGCCGTCGCCCGCTCCGTCCCGTGCGCGGGTTCGAGCATGCCGATGATCGCGTGCGAGAACGTCCGGATGAGCTCACGGAGCTTCGGGTCGTGCACGGCGGCGGTGACGACAGCGCGATCGGCGTGCACGGCCGGCGCATCGGTCAGCGCAGAGCAGACGAACTCGGCGATCGACGCGGCGGAGGCGCCGTCGGCGGCGAGCGCGTCGCGCATCTGCTGCAGGTGGGCTTCGACGTGTTCGACGAGAAGCGAGAGCGCTGCCTCGCGCAGGTCGTCGAGGGTGTCGAAGTACTGCGTCGTGGCGCCCAGCGGCACATCGGCGCGAGCGGCGACCATGCGGTGCGTGATCGCGGCGATGCCGACCTCGACGATCAGCTCGGCGGCGGCGAGCACGATCGCGCTCCGCCGGGCCTCGGGATCGCGACGACGACGCGTGGACTCGGACATCATCCTCCTGGACATCTGTACATGTACTTTTGTACAGAACGGTTCCTGTGCGGTGGCTGAGTCGTGTGCCTGCTCAGATCAGGAAGCCGACGCCGAGTCCGGCGAGTGCGGCGAGCACCGCGCCGGCGAACGTTCCGATCACGTGCCCTGCCGCCGCGGGCCGCTCGCCGTCGCGCCACAGCGCGATCGCATCGAGCATCGCCGTGCTGAAGGTCGTGTACCCGCCGAGCAGACCCGCCCCGACGATGAACGCCGCATCGGGGACGGATGCCGTGACCACCCCGAGCGCGAACGACCCGGTGAGGTTGACGACGACGATCCCCCACGGGAAGCGCCCGCGTGCCAGTGACATGACCCCGACGTCGACGAGATAGCGCAGGCCTGCGCCGACGCCGCCGGCGACGGACGCGAGCACGAAGGCGAGGGGCGTCACGCCTGTCGCCTCCTGCCGATCCGCATTCCCGCGACGACTGCCGCGACGCCGAGCACGATCGTGAGGGCGGCGTAGCCTGCGGCGAGCAGCGGCGCCTGCGACCAGAGCCCGACCGCGCCGACCGCGAAGGCGCTGTAGGTCGTGAACCCGCCGAGGATGCCGGTGCCGAGGAACACCCGCCGGTCCGAGGAGCCAGGCAGTCGTGCCGACAGCAGGCCGATGAGCAGGGCGCCGACGACGTTCGCGATCAAGGTCGCGACAGGGAATCCACCGGCATCCGGGACGAGAAGCCCGATGCCGAGCCGGGCTGCGGTGCCCAGCATCCCGCCGATGACGACGAGGAGCAGCCGGCGGAGGGTCACGCGGCAACTCTAGTCCGGGCATCCGCCCGCCTCGATCCGGAGGAGATCTCACGGACGGGAGGACGGATGCCGGGCGCACCGCCCTCCGTTTCGTGAGATCTCCTCCCGTGCACGCCGCGAGCGGAGTAGCCTGCGGGGCATGCCGGCTTCCGCACAGACCCTGGAATGGCTTCTCGACTCCGACCCGGCGATCCGCTGGCAGGTCGAGCGCGACCTGGTCGGGGCGCTTGAGGAGGTGTGGCAGGCGACGCGGGAGCGCGTCGCGACGGAGGGTTTCGGCGCAGCACTGCTGGCGAAGCAGGACGCGGACGGCCGCTGGGCGGGCGGCGCGCATTTCCCGGCCGGGTTCTTCGACAGCGACGAGCGCGAGGAGCCGGGCCAGCCGTGGCTCGCGACGAGCTGGTCGCTCAAGGACCTGCGCGAATGGGGCGTGGATGCCGCAGCACTCGAGGGCACCGTCAGCAGGCTCGCGGAGAGCTGCCGGTGGGAGTACGACGACATGCCCTTCTGGGGCGGCGAGGTCGACGTCTGCATCAACTCGTACACGCTCGCAGCCGGGGCGTGGCTCGGCGCCGATGTCTCGCGCCTGGTCGCGTGGTTCCCGGCGCACCGCCTCGCGGACGGCGGGTGGAACTGCGAGGCCGAGGAGGGCGACTCGGTGCGCTCCTCCTTCCACTCGACGCTCAACGCCGTGCGCGGCATCCTCGCCTACGAGCTGTTCACAGGCGACCTCTCGATGCGCGAGGCACGGCACGGCGGCGAGGAGTATCTGCTCGAACGGGGGCTCATGCGGCGGGCGTCCACCGGGGAGATCGTGGGGGATTTCGTGACGGAGTTCGTCTACCCGAACACGCATCGGTACAGTGCACTGACGGCGCTCGATCACTTCCGGGATGCGTCGCTCGCAGAGGGCTCAGCCCCGGATGCACGGATGCACGAAGCCGTCGAGCTCGTGCGCTCGATGAGGCAGCCGGACGGCACCTGGTTGCAGACGACTCCCCTCCCCGGACGGACGTGGTTCGACGTCGACGTCGGGGAAGGGGAGCCGTCGCGCTGGCTGACCCTGATCGGCACACGAGTGCTCGACTGGTGGAACGCCGGCTATCAGAGGTTCGCCTCGGCGTAGATGCGCAGCGCGTCGCGGACGAACTCCGCGCCGCGTGTGCTGCCGTCGGCCGTGGCGTAGTTCGCGCCGAAGCGCGGGTCGGCGACGTACATCTCACCGAGTCCCGTGACGTACGCCTTGACCTCAGCATTCGGTCCCTGAGCCTGTCGAAGGGCGGATGCCGGCGTGCCGGGCACTCCGGTCAGCCAGTCCACGTGGCGCTTCGCGAGCGCCTGGGCCTCGTCGGACTCGGGCGCGGCTCCCCTCTCGGCGGCGGCGCTCCAGTCGCGGGAGAGGTCGGAGACGAGCTGCTGCCAATCGGCCTTCTCGTCGGCGGAGAGACTCCGCCACCAGCGGTCGCCGTCGGCGTAGGCCTTCTTGCCCCAGCGCTCCTCGACCTCGTCCTTGTACCGGGTGTGATCGAACCCGTCGAACATGTTCTCTGCCATGAGAGATTCACCTGCTTTCAGTGCGTTGATGGTTGATTCGACCGCCGCGATCTGCCGCGACAGCCGATTCTGCTCCTCGCGCAGGTACGCGAGGTGCGTCTCGAGAGCGGATGCTTCGCGCACTCCCTCGCGGGAGAGCACCTCAGCGATCTGCGGCAGCCCGAGCCCGAGCCCGCGCAGCAGCAGGATCCGCTGCAGGCGGACGAGGGCCGCCTGGTCGTAATGCCGATAGCCGTTGCCGGCGACGCGCGACGGGGCGAGCAGTCCGATGTCGTCGTAGTGACGCAGCGTCCTGCTCGTGGTTCCCGCCAGCTTCGCGATCTCCTGGATCGACCAGTCCTGTGCGCTCACAGCATCCCTTCCGTTCTCGATACTTCAACGGTAGAAGTTGACGCTACGTCAAGGTCAAGCCAAATCTCGAAAGATCTTGACGAACTCGCGATATATCGTGTTACTCTCGCTTCAACGCGATATATCGCGACCTACGAACTCAGGAGAGAACATGACCGAGAAGTGGCTCATCGCCCCCGGCGAGGAACGCGTCATCGACATCGCCCAGGCGACCCGGCTCAAGGTCGGTCTGGTCGGCGGGCAGGTCGACGTCATCGCCCACGACGACCCCGGCATCCGCATCGAGGTGAGCGGTGTGACCGTGAAGGACCTCCGCATCGAATCCGACGGCACCCAGATCGAGATCGACCACCCGCAGCTGGGCTGGGACAACTTCCTCGAGGTCTTCCGCAACTTCGGTTCCGGCGGACCGAAGGCCGAGGTCAGCATCGCCGTCCCCCGCAGCATCGCCCTGAACCTCGGCGTCGTCAGCGCCGGCGCCCTCGTGTCGGGCCTCGCGAACGACGCGCGCCTGAACACCGTCTCCGGCGACATCATCGTCGACACCCACACGGGTGATCTGACCCTGAACTCCGTATCCGGAGACGTGCAGGTGCGCGGGCTGACCGGCTCCGCGAACGCCAACAGCGTGTCGGGGGATGTCGCGCTGACCGGCTCCGTGCGCAAGGCGACCGTCGACACGGTCTCCGGCAGCATCTGGGTGGATGCCGCCGGCGCCGTGAACACCATCAACCTCAACACGATCTCCGGCAACAGCACGATCCGACTCGAGGAGACTCTGCCGGCGAACTACGTCGTGCGCTCCATGAGCGGCAAGGTCACGGTCGACGGCATCGACCGTGGAACCTCCGGACCGACGAGCTTCACCGGGTCCACGGGCGAGCTGGCGGGGTCCTTCGTCGACGTCCGCTCGAAATCCGTCTCGGGCGACACCACGGTGCTGCGCCGGGCGCTCACGACCGTCGCGGACGACGAGGAGTGGGACTCGTGACCCCCGCCGTGTTCTCGCACGGCGACCTGCGCCTGTACCTGCTCTCGCTGCTCGCCGAGGCGCCGCAGCACGGATACGGGATCATCCAGGCGCTCACCGACCGCACCGGCGGCACGTACACGCCGAGCGCGGGCACCATCTACCCTCGGCTGGCGAAGCTCGAGGAAGAGGGCCTGGTCACCAAGACCGTCGACGGCCGCACCACGATCTACGCGATCACGGATGCCGGACGCGCCGAGCTCGCCGAGCGCGAGGGCGACCTCGCGGGGATCGAGTCCGGACTCGCCGATTCCGTCCGGCTCATCGCCAACGAGGTGCGCCAGAGCGTGCAGTCGGCGATGAAGAGTCTGCGCGCCGATCTCGCCGCCGCAGCCAGCGCCGAGCGCACGACGGCGCAGTCGCGTCCGTCGACCGCGGCACACGTCGGCGACGAACGGGCGGGCAGTCGCGATCAGCTGCACAGAGCGGATGCCGCGGTCAACGCCTTCCGCGCCCAGGTGCGGACCGACCTGCGCACGCACGTCGCCAAGGGCGGCGCGCTCGCGGCGGGTGTCGTCACCGAGCTCGAGAACGCGCTGGATGCCGCAGCGCACGCCGTCACGCGCGCGCTGAGCTCCGGAGGTCGCTGAGGACCTACTCGGTCCAGATCTCGGGCTGGTCGTCCGGAACCGCATCCTCCAGCGGCACCACGAGAACAGAGCGGTGCTGCCGGTGGGCGAGCCGGGCGGCCACCGAGCCGGTGAAGAACTCGCGGATCGATTCGCCCAGGCCCCGCTTGCGGGTGCCGACGACGATGAGCTGCGCGTCGAGCTTGTTCGCGAGCTGCTTGATCGCCAGAGCCGGGTCGCCGACCAGCTGACGGGCCGTCCACTTCAGGTCGGTGCCCTTCAGAGCGGTCGCCGCCGCCGCCTGCACCGCCTCGAATTCCGCGGCACCGGCCTCGATGTTCAGATCGATCGGCGCGGAGTGCACGTAGCCGTCCGGGTCCTCGTACGTGACGAAGCGCGTGACGTCGACGTGGGCGACGACGAGGGGCACTCCCAGCAGCTTCGCGTAGCGCACCGCCTCATCGAGCACGTGGCCGGCCTGATCGGGCTGCATGCCCACGATCACGGCCTTCTGGAGCTCGGCGTTCTGAGCCAGTTCGTCGGACGGGGAGGAGGCCTGGTCTGTCATGTTGATCGTTCCCTTCACCTGCCGGCGAAGGCCAGAGGACCTGGCCCTCGTGCTATTCTGAATGCTACTCTTACCGGCCGCACGCCGGTGTCGTGAAATGCCCCGGGCGCCAGTTCGCCCGGCAGCTGAACTCGTTAGGGGGTCTCGCGCATGGGCCGTGGCCGTCAGAAGGCGAAACACACCAAAATCGCCCGCGAACTCAAGGCGTACAGTCCGTCGGTGAACTACTCCGCGCTCGAGCGCGAACTGGGTCACCCGTCGGATGACGAGAACGCCTACGTCGATAAGTGGGCCGACCAGTACGCGGACGAAGACGAAGACGAGCTCGAGCGGGCCTGAGCCTGCTCGATCGTCGACCCCGTTGCCGCAGCAGCGGGGTCTTTGTCGTGCGACAGCCGGCCGCGGCATCCGCTGATCACCAGCGTCCGTACCGGGACTCCCACTCGTCCTCGACCGTGCGGCGGCGGCCGGCGATGACACCGAACGGGATCGCCACGACGAGCACCCCGGCCAGGACGATCAGCGGCACCGTCCATCCGGCGGTCGCCTCGTGCAGAACTCCGACGAGCAGCGGGAACACGGCGGCGAAGACGTAGCCGGTGCTCTGCACGAAGCTGCTGAGCGCCACGGCGCTCTGCGTCGTGCGGGCACGGATGCTGATGAGCACGAGCGCCAGCGGGAACAGGATGCCGACGAGCCCGAAGACGGCGACCCACAGCCAGACCGTGACCGCGTCGGACCAGAACAGGAGCCCGGCGACCCCGACGAGCCCGCACGCTACGGCGACGAGGAACAGCGTCCGTGTCGCCTGGAAGCGCACCACGAGGGTCGGCACGAGCAACGAGGCGGGCAGTCCCATGATCGCGAACAGCGACAGCAGCAGGCCGGCGACGGTCGCCGACACCCCAGTGGTGTCGGTGACGATCGCCGGCAGCCACGCGAACGACACGTAGGCCATGGTCGATGACGTGCCGAACACCACGGCGATCGCCCAGGCGAGCGGCAGCCGCAGCAGGCGGAGGAACACCCGCGAGTCGGCGGGCGCCACGACGATCGGGCCGGTGGCGAGTTCGGCCGGGTCTGAGGCGCCGGCAGCCGACGTCCGCGCGACGGGCCCCGACTGCGCGGCCGGCTCGGGCTGCGATGCGGCGCGCCCGGACACGAGCATGAGGATCCACGGCACGGCCCCGGCGAGCGCGAACACGCCCCACAGTCCCAGCGAGGTGCGCCAGCCCGCGGCATCCGCCACCGGCACCGCGACAAGCGGTGGCAGGAACGTCGACAGCGCCATGGCCGTCGTGTAGAGCGTGAGCATCATGCCGATGCGGTCGGGGAAGTACTTCTTGACCAGCGGCGGCACGAGGATGTTGCCCATCCCGATCCCGGCGAAAACCAGCGCCGAGGTCAGGAGCAGTCCGGTCGCGTCGAACGCGAGCCCGCGCAGCACGAGCCCCACGGCGATCACGATCAGGGCGATGATCGTCACCCGCTCGATGCCGAAGCGCCGCTCGAGCAGCGGTGTGCACAGTCCGAACACCGCGAAGCACACCGGCGGCGCGGTTCCGATGAGTCCGACGACCGCGGTGGGCAGGTCGAAGTCCGCGGCGATGTGGTCGAGAACCGGCGACAGCGACGCCACGGCCGAGCGCAGCGAGAACGCGCACAAGAGGATGCCGAGGACGGCCAGCGCCCGCCCCCGCCACAAGGGCGCGGCGGTGTTCACGACGACTGCGAGCTCTCCACCCAGTCGAGGTACTCCTCGGTGACCGTTCCGGTGACGTAGCGTCCGTCGAAGCAGCTCATGTCGAGGTCGGCGACCTCGGAGCCCTCGATGATCGCCGCCTTCAGGTCATCGACCTCCTGGTACACGAGGTGGTCGACGCCGAGCTCCGCGGCGATCTCGGGGATCGTCCGGCCGTGGGCGATGAGCTCGTGCTTGGACGGCATGTTGATCCCGTAGACGTGCGGGAAGCGCACCGGCGGCGCGGCCGAGGCGAACGTGACCGAGAGGGCGCCGGCATCCCGCGCCATCTGGATGATCTGCTTGCTCGTCGTCCCGCGCACGATCGAGTCGTCGATGAGCAGGACGTTCTTGCCGCGGAACTCGGTCGACATCGCGTTCAGCTTCTGCCGGACGCTCTTCTTGCGCACGGCCTGCCCGGGCATGATGAAGGTCCGGCCCACGTAGCGGTTCTTGTAGAAGCCCTCGCGGTACTCGATGCCGAGCTTGCGGGCGACCTCCATCGCGGACGGCCTGGCGGAGTCCGGGATCGGCATGACGACGTCGATCTTGTCGCGCGGGACGTGCTTGGCGATCGTGTCGGCGAGCCGCTCCCCCATCCGCAGTCGGGACTCGTAGACGGCGATGCCGTTCATCGTCGAGTCGGGCCGTGCGAGATAGACGTACTCGAAGGCGCACGGGTACAGCTGCGGGTCCGCAGCACACTGCCGCGTGTGCAGCTCGCCCTGCTCGGTGATGAAGATCGCCTCGCCGGGCGCCACCTCGCGGACGACCTCGTAGTCGCCGTTCTCGAGCACGAGCGATTCGCTGGCGACGATCCACTCGTCGCGCGCCGCACCGTCGGATGCCGCACCGCTGCGTCGCCCGAGGATGAGCGGGCGGATGCCGAACGGATCGCGGAAGGCGAGCAGTCCGTAGCCGGCGATCACGGCGATCACGGCGTAGGCGCCCTCGATGCGCTCGTGCGTGCGCCCGACGGCCTCGAAGATGCGCTCCGGGTCGAGGTCGACATCGCTGGTGGTGTGCTGCAGCTCGCCGGCGAGCACGTTCAGCAGCAGCTCGGTGTCGCTGGAGGAGTTCAGGTGCCGGCGATCGCGGCGGGCCATGTCGGCGGTCAGCTCACGGGTGTTGGTGAGGTTGCCGTTGTGGATGAGGACGATGCCGTACGGGGCGTTCACGTAGAACGGCTGCATCTCCTCCTCGCTGGATGCCGTGCCCTTGGTGGCGTAGCGGACGTGGCCGAGGCCGACGTTCCCGAGCAGCGATCGCATGTCGCGGGTGCGGAAGGCCTCGCGCACCTGGCCTTCGGCCTTGGCGATGTGCATGATGCCGTTCGGCTCGGCGGTGGCGATGCCGGTCGCGTCCTGCCCGCGGTGCTGCAGCAGCAGGAGTGCGTCGTAGATGTCCTGGTTGACGGGGCCGCCTGCGACCATTCCGACGATTCCGCACATGGGGTGTTACTTCGCTCCGTCCCGGTACGAGCCGACCAGCCGCACCGCTCCGCCGTCGACGCCCTTGGCGCCCTCTTCGAATGCACCGGCAGGACGCGCGCCGGTGAAGACCGTGGCGACCTGCCAGGCGTCGATGCCCTCCGCGGCGAGCGCGGCGATCGCGGCGTCCTTCTGGCTCTGGTCGATCACGGCGAGGAATCCGATGCCGAGGTTCCAGGTGCCCTCGGTCTCTTCCAGGGGCGTGCCGGCGATGTCGCTGAGCACGCGGAAGACCGGGCTCGGCGACCACGTCGAACGGTCTACCTCCGCCCAGCTGCCGACGGGCAGGACGCGGGCGAGGTTGGCGGCGATTCCGCCGCCGGTGACGTGGCTGAGCGAGTGGATGCTGCCCTCGGCGAGCGCGTCGATCAGGCGCAGCAGCGGCAGCGTGTACAGACGGGTCGGCTCGAGGAGCGTCTCGCCCCAGGTCGCGCCGAAGTCCGCCGCGGCGTCGCCGTAGCCGATGCCCGCGCCCGTGATGATGTGGCGCACGAGCGAGTAGCCGTTGGAGTGCAGGCCGCTCGATGCCAGTGCCAGGACGACGTCGCCGTCCTGGACGCGGTCGGCGCCGAGCACGGCATCCGCCTCGACCACGCCGGTCGCCGCCCCCGCGACGTCGTAATCGCGCGGACCGAGGAGCCCGGGGTGCTCGGCGGTCTCGCCGCCGACGAGCGCGGTACCGGTGGCCGTGCAGGCGTCGGCGATGCCGCGGACGATGTCGGCGATCCGCTCGGGGACGACCTTGCCGCACGCGATGTAATCGGTCATGAACAACGGCTTGGCGCCGACCACGACGATGTCGTCGACGACCATGCCGACCAGGTCCTGCCCGATCGTGTCGTGCTTGTCGATGTCCTGCGCGATCGCGACCTTCGTGCCGACGCCGTCGGTGCTGGTCGCGAGCAGCGGCTTGGTGCAGCCCAGCAGAGCGCTCGCGTCGAAGAGGCCGGCGAAGCCGCCGACTCCCCCGAGCACTTCGGGGCCGTGCGTCGCGCGCACCGACGACTTCATCAGCTCGACGGCGAGGTCGCCGGCAGCGGTGTCGACACCGGCTTCGGAATAGGGATTGGTGGGGGAGGCAGCCACGAGACAAGACTACCGGCCCGCACCCGCCGAGTTTCCCGCTTGCCCTTCCCCGTCCACGAGACCTCCATAGGATGGGGCCATGTCCGACAAGCCGCAGTGGCTGATCCGCGAAGACGCCGGAGTGCCGGTGCTCATCGCGCTCGCGCTCCGGCAGATGCTCGGCATCCGCGTGCCCGACGACCTCCCCGCGTTGCGCGACCTGCCGGTGCGCGCGCCGGATGCCGCTGACGCGACGCCCGCGCTCGAGGAGCAATGGCGCGAGTACTGGGACATGACCGTCGAGCCGCGCGCGCACCCGTCCGACGTCCCGCTCGAGCTCGTCGACGGCTTCGACACGCTGGTCGCGCTCCCCGCCACCGGCGCGGATGAGCTTCGCGCGGCGATCGCTCCGCTCGCGGATTCCGCCCTGCAGTACGCGCAGAAGGCCCGGGGCAGGTACTTCGACACGATGAAGACCGCCACTGGCGGAGGCGCCTACCGCGCATACGCCAGTGCGATCGCCGAGTTCGAGCGCGAGGTGGGACGGCGAGCCCACTCGTTCGAGTTGAATGTGCAGGTGCTGCCGTTCTCGCAACGGGGCATCTGGTGGATCGGCGCACTCACGGTCGCCGTGACGGACGGGATGCGGCGCGACGTCGTGGCCTTCGACGCCGCCATCCGGCCGATCATCGGCGAGTTGGCTTAGAGGTCAGCGCCGATGCTGGATGCTTTTGGTCGGTTTTGCGCGCGCAGAACCGACCAAAAGCATCCAGCGTAGCGGTCAGTCCTGCTCGATGACCGTCTCGCGGTCGACGCGCACCACACGGTCGTGACGACGGGCGATGCGCTCGAGCAGGATGGCGACGAGACCGCCGAGCGCGATGCCGATCGGCACCGTCCACAGCAGCGCGAACCCGAAGACCTGCCCCGGCGGGTAGACGACGTCGAGCGTCGTCGACGGCTCGTAGCTGCCCACCATCGTCAGGATGCCGGCGGCGATGATTCCGAGCACGACGCCGATCGCCATGAAGACGCCGTAGCGCGGCACGCGCCGCACAGTCGCTTCGACGGTCTCACGGGGTTCGGGGGAGGACATGCCTCCATTGTCCCACGCTCCCGAGCGACCGCGGTGGCCGCTCAGATCTGACCGATCGCCTCGCGCTTCTCAGCCTGGAAGGCGTCCTCACGGCGACCGTGCGCCCAGTAGGCCGACAGCGAGAGCTGCGTGCGGTCGACTCCGCGTTCGCCGGTCAGGTGCGGGCGGAGCTGCTTCATCGCCCCGCGCTCGCCGTGCGCGAAGACCTGCACGCGGCCGTCCCGCCAATCGAGCCCGCGGACGGCGTCGACGAGCAGGTCCGTCGTGCCCGCCTCGCTGTCCCCGCGGTGCAGCCAGCGCACCTCGATGCCCGCGGGAGCGACAAGCTCGAGCTGTTCCGATGCGTTCTGCACCTCGAGAAGGGCGACGCCCATGGCATCCGCCGGCATCGCCTCCAGCGCCGAGGCGATCGCCGGGATCGCCGACTCGTCGCCCGCCAGCAGGTGCCAGTCGGCATCCGGATCCGGGGCGTACCCGCCGCCGATGCCGCCGAGTACGACAGGGTCCCCCGGCTGCGCCGACGCCGCCCAGGGCCCGGCGATCCCCTCATCCCCGTGCGTCACGAAGTCGATCCAGATCTGCCCGGCGTCCAGATCGAAGCGCCGGATCGAATAGGTGCGCGTCGACGGCAGCAGTTCGATCGGCAGCTCCTCACGCAGCCGCTCGATGTCGTACGGCGGCGTCAGTCCGGCCTCGGCCGGCGCGAACAGCATCTTCGTATACGCGTCGGTGGAGCCGTTGTCCTCGACGGCCGAGATGCCCGGCCCGCCAGCGACGATCCGCACGAGGTGCGGCGTGAGGCGGATGCACTCGATCACCTCCAGGACGACCTGAGGACGTTGCGGGCGCTGCTGCGGGCGTTCGGGGGCTGCCATTCCTGCTCCTTCGATGCGTCCACGGCTCCGCCGCAGGACTCAAGTTAGGTATACCTTATCTCGAAGTGCTGAGGTGCGGGTCGTCGCCTTCGCGTGCGACTCGGATCCATCCCTAGGGGCGCAGCGGCAGGAGTCCCTCGAGGTCGGCACGGGTCCCGGATGCGTGAACGCGGCCGGCGGCGACGGCATCCGCCCAGTCCTCCGCCCCGGTGGCGAGGTCGATCCAGGTCGCGGCATCCATCTCGATCACGTTGGGCGGGGTGCCGCGCGTGTGCCGCGGGCCCTGCACGACCTGCACCGCGCCGAACGGCGGCACGCGCACCTCGACGCTGTTGCCCGGAGCCTTCTCGTCGAGCAGCTGCAGCAGGTATCGCACGGCCGTGGCGAGCACGGTGCGCGCAGGCTTGTCCCCTGCCGCGCGCGCATCACGGACGGCATCCAGCGCCGAGCGCCCGAGGAACAGATCGATCTTGCGGGCCATGCCTAGAGCCTATGGCGGGCGTAGGCTGAAAGGGATGACCGACCGCCAGCACACCCACGGCGCCCGCGCCGACCTGCTGGCGGCGGCGCGCAGCGAGAACTGGAGCCCCGGGGTGCTCCCGCAGCTGCCGGAAGGCGTCCGGGCGCGGCGCTCGGCCGTGCTCGTGCTCTTCGGGGTGCTCGACAGCATCCCGGCGCAGACCCCGGATGCCGCCGTCGCGAAGGACCTCGACGTGCTGCTGCAGCGCCGTGCGCCCACGCTGTCATCGCACCCGGGACAGGTCTCGTTCCCCGGCGGCGGGCGTGAACGAGCCGACCGCGACGATGTCGACACCGCCCTGCGCGAAGCCGAGGAGGAGACGGGGCTCGACCCTGCCGGCGTCGAGATCCTCGCGACGCTCCCCGCCCTGCCGCTGGCCGTCAGCAATCATCAGGTGACGCCGGTCCTGGGCTGGTGGACGAAGCCCTCGAAGGTCGCCGCGGTCGATCATGCCGAGACCGTCGAGGTGTTCCGCGTGCCCGTCGCGCAGCTGCTCGACCCCGCGACCCGCTTCCGATCCGTGACGACGCGCGGCTCGATGACGTTCACAGGCCCGGCGTTCGATGTCGACGGCACGATCGTGTGGGGCTTCACGGCGATGGTGCTCGACCGCCTGTTCGACGCGTGCGGATGGACCGTGCCGTGGGATCAGACCCGCGAGCGACCGGTCGCCGTCTGAAACCGGCCCCGAACGTCAGAGCCGATCGAAGCGCTGCCCCTGCGCGTTCGAGGGCAGGATCGTGAAGACCAGCACGACCAGCCCGCCGATGTACGTCAACGACAGGAACCAGAACGGCCCGGCGAAGTTCGCGTCGTGCAGTCGGCGCCACGCGATCGCGAGGCTCGGCACGATCGTGCCCAGCCCGACCACGATCATGATGAGGACGAACAGTCCCGAGATGGCGGCCGCCCACCCGGCGGAGTCTCCGGCGGTGGATGCCTGTGCCGCTCCGACGCCGCCCAGCACGCCGACGATCACGAACAGGACGGTCCACACGAGCGCGAGGAACAGCTGCACCCACCAGTACTCGCTGCGTGATGCCCGTCCGGTGAACGTGGCGTACTTCGTGAAGTAACGGCTGATCGCCTGGCCGAACGTCGCGCCGTACAACGGCAGCGTCAGATCGTCCGGGCTGGCGGCGCCGCGCGGCACGGCGGGGTATACCGGATAGGTCGGATACGCCGCGGCGCCGTACGCCGGCGGCGGGTAGCCCTGCGCCCCGGGCTGAGCGGGGTAGCCGGGCTGCGAGGGATAGCCGCCCTGGACGGGATGACCGGGCTGAGCGGGGTAGCCGGGCTGAGCGGGGTAGCCGGGCTGAGCCGGATAACCGGCCTGGGCGGGATAACCGGGCTGCGCCGTCGGGGCGGCGTAACCCGGCTGAGCGGGCGGCGCCGGATACGCGGGCTGCGCGCCCGGAGCGGAATACACCGGAGGCGCACCCGGATACGGCTGCTGCGGCGCGGGCGGCGGCTCGTACGGCTGCTGATCGGTCATGCTGCTCCCTCCGAAGCATCCTGATGATGCTCCCCAGGCCGTGAGCCTAGCAATCCCGGGCGACGACGCCTGGCGTCATGACCACGACGCGGCACCATCCGTGCTGGGTAGTCTGGACGGGTGAAGATCCTCGTCCTCGGTTCCGGTGCCCGTGAGCACGCGATCATCCTCGCGCTGAAGGCGGAGGACGCCGGCCACGAGCTGCTCTGCTCCCCCGGCAACGCCGGCATCGCCGCGGATGCGACCCTCGTCACGGTCGACCAGCTCGACGGTCGCGCGGTCACCGCATACGCGGACGAGCACTCGATCGACCTCGTCGTGATCGGTCCCGAAGCTCCGCTCGTCGCCGGCGTCGCCGACGCGCTGCGCGAGCGCGGCATCCCGGTGTTCGGCCCCGGCAGGGCGGCCGCCCAGCTCGAGGGCTCCAAGGCCTTCGCGAAGCGGATCATGGATGCCGCAGGCGTTCCGACCGGACGCGCCGTGCGCGCGGCATCCGTCGCCGATGTCGAGGCCGCATTCGACGATCTGGGCGCCCCGTACGTCGTCAAGGCCGATGGGCTCGCAGCCGGCAAGGGCGTCATCGTGACCTCCGACCGCGCCGAGGCGCTCGCACACGCGTCGCAGTACCTTCCCGCAGGACCCGTGCTCGTGGAGGAGTTCCTCTCCGGACCCGAGGTCTCGCTCTTCTTCCTCTCCGACGGAGACACCGTGCGCGCGCTCAGCCCGGCGCAGGACTTCAAGCGCGCCTTCGATGGAGACGAGGGCCCCAACACCGGCGGCATGGGCGCGTACTCCCCGCTGCCGTGGCTGGGCGAGCAGTTCGGCGGCGAGCGCGCATTCGTCGACCTCGTCACCGAGAAGGTCGCCTTGCCCGTCATCCGCCAGCTGGATGCCGAGGGCACACCGTTCATCGGGTTGCTGTACGCCGGCCTCATCCTCACCCCCGCAGGCGTGAAGGTCATCGAGTTCAACGCCCGCTTCGGCGACCCCGAGACCCAGGTGGTGCTCCCGCGCCTGCGCACTCCGCTGTCGCAGCTGCTGCTGGCAGCGGCATCCGGAAATCTCGAGGCGCAGCCGCAGCCGGAATTCGCCGACGATGTGGCGATCACCGTCGTGCTCGCCAGCGAGGGCTACCCGGAGGCGCCGCAGACGGGCCGCCAGATCTCGGGCCTCGCGGATGCCGCGGGCATCGAGGGCGTGCGGATCGTGCATGCCGCCACGGCGGGGCCGGATGCTCCGGGCGGCGACCTCGTCGCGACCGGCGGCCGCGTGCTCAACGTCGTCGCGGTCGGATCGGACTTCGCCGACGCGCGCACCCGCGCCTACGAGGCGATGGGTCGCATCGGCCTGGACGGCGCGCACTACCGCCGCGACATCGCCGCGGCCGTCGCGGAGTAGCCAGGGGCCGTCTCGAAGGACGGTCCGTCGCGGGACGACTCAGCCGTCGAAGCCGAAGCTCTGCGGCAGGATCTCGGGCGAGAGGGCGTACTCGACCGCGAGCATGCTCGCGCCGCGCACCGCAGCCTCCCCCGCCGTGACCGACTGCACGATCGCGAGGTGCTCGGTCGCCAGCGGCATCGACCGGGTGTAGACGACCTCGCGGACGCCGGCGATCAGATGCTCGCCGACGCGCGCCATCGCGCCGCCGATCGAGATGACCGAGGGATTGAGCAGGCTGACGGATGCCGTGAGCACCTCGCCGAGGTCGCGACCTGCTTGACGCACGGCCTGGATGGCCTCGAGGCTCCCGCTCTTGACGAGCTCGACGACGTCGTTGCCGTCCTTGGCGTCGATGCCCTTCGCGGTCAGCGACCGGGCGATCGCCGGCCCGGATGCCAGCGCCTCGAGGCATCCGGTGTTCCCGCAGTGGCACGGCACATCGGCGCCGCGCGCCACGCGCACGTGCCCGAAGTCGCCGGCGATGCCCTGGGCGCCGCGCAGCAGCCTGCCACCCGAGATGATGCCCGCGCCGATGCCGGTGGCGACCTTGACGAAGATGAGGTGGTCGGTCGCAGGCCACGCGACGGCACGCTCCCCGAGCGCCGAGATGTTCACGTCGTTGTCGACGAGCACCGGCACTTCGAGATGCTGCTGCACCCACCCCGGCACGTCGAAGCCATCCCACCCCGGCATGATCGGCGGCTTCGCAGGGCGACCCGTGGAGTATTCGACGGGCCCGGGCACACCCACGCCGATCGCGGCGATCTGCTCGTGACCGAGACCGGCTTCGGTGATCAGCTCGTTCGCGGTGTCGACCATCCAGGTGAGCACGGGCTCCGGCCCGAGCGAGACGGCCAGCTGACCGGTGCGCTCGGCGAGGATCGTGCCGGCGAGGTCTGTCACCGCGACCGTGGTGTGCGATGCGCCGATGTCGGCCGCGATGACCACCTTCGCGGACGGGTTCAGCGCGAACTGCGACGGGGGGCGACCACCGGTCGATGCGGCGTCGGCGACGGGGGCGATGAGTCCCATGCGCATGAGCTCGTCCACGCGCGCCGCGACCGTCGAGCGGGCCAGACCCGATGACTTCGCGAGCTCCGCGCGCGTGCGCGGCGCGCCGTCTCGCAGCAACTGGAACAGTTCGCCGACGCCGACGGCGCTGAGATTACCGGCCATTCTTCCTCTGTGATTCTCGCGAGTCGCCTGTGGTGCTCGCGACATCAGCGGTTCACGAGGGCGCCAGTTCATTTCTGCTTCGGAACTGAGAAGTTTACGCCGCCGACGGTCATGTCCCTGCGACCCTTGACCTTGCCGACCGCGAACCGCTGCTGAAGCAGCACGGCCACGACGATGATGAGGCCCTTGGCCACGGCCTGCGCCGACGAGGTGAGGTTGTTCTGCACGAACACATTCGACAGCGTCGCGAAGATCAGCACGCCGAACACCGTGCCGGTGATGGTTCCGCGCCCGCCGACGAGCAGGGTGCCGCCGACGACCACGGCGGCGATGGCGTCCAGCTCGTACAGCTGACCGTGCGTCGAGGTGCCGGCCGTCGTGCGTCCGAGGATCATGACAGCCGCGATGCCGGTCGTCAGGCCCAGCAGCGCGTACAACCACATCGTGTGGCGCTTGACCTTGATACCCGCAAGGCGCGCGGCCTCGGGGTTGCCGCCGATCGCGACCGTGCGGCGCCCGAAGGTCGTGCGGTTCAGCAGGAACCAACCGGCAGCGGCGACGACGATGAAGATCCAGATGAGGATGTCGATGCCCAGCAGATCGACGTTCATGGCGCGGACGAAATCGCGATCGTTCATGACCAGCGTGCGGTTGTTGGCCAGGATCTCGGCGAGCCCGCGTGCGCCGACCATCATCGCGAGGGTCGCCATGAACGCCGCGACCTTGCCGTAGGCGATCACCACACCATTGATCAGCCCCGCGCCGAGACCGACGAGCAGGGCGACGACGACGGTGACGATCCAGTGGCTGGACTCGGCGATGTCCTGGATCGCGGCGAGCGATGCGACGACGGAGGCCAGCGCCATCACCGCGCCGACGGACAGGTCGATGCCGCCGGAGATGATCACGAAGGTCATGCCGATGGCGATGACACCGATGATCGAGGCCTGACGCAGGATCACCAGCGCGTTGTCGAAGTTCAGGAAGTTCGACGAGGTCACTGCTCCGACGATGATGAGCACGAGCAGAGCGAGGACCAGGCCGAGGTTGCGGCCGACGGACCCCGACATGAGCCGCCGCAGCGGCGACACGGTCTCAGCGGGCGGCTGTGCGGGTGGAGCGGTGGGTGGGGTCTGCACGCTCACGCGGCGACTCCTTTCATGACGAGGTCGAGCACGCCGTGCTCGTCGATCTCGGATGCGGGAAGGGTGGTGAGGACGCGGCCGTCCCCGATGACGAGCACGGAGTCGGCGAGGCCGAGGACCTCTTCGATCTCGCTCGAGACGACGACGATGGCATGGCCGGATGCCGCGAGACGGCGGATCAGCGCATAGATCTCGGAACGCGCGCCGATGTCGACGCCGCGGGTGGGCTCGTCGAGCAGCAGAACCGAGCTGCCGTGCACGAGCCAGCGGGCGAGCAGGATCTTCTGTTGGTTGCCGCCCGAGAGCGTCGCGGCTGGTCGTTCGGGGTCGGCAGGGCGCAGCTCGAGAGCGTCGATCTGCTCCCCGGTGATGCGCCGCTCCGTGCGCTCGTCTAGCAGCGGGCCCTTGGCGAAGCGGCCGAACGACGACAGCGTGACGTTCTTGAAGATGGGTTCGCCGAGCACGAGCCCCTGCGACTTGCGCTCCTCGGGGCTGAGCCCGACGCCGGCGGCGACGGCGGCCGCCACCGAGCCGCGCGGCAGCTCCCGGCCCTCGATGCGGACAGTGCCGGCCGAGGCCTTCCGCGCTCCGTAGATCGTCTCGAGGATCTCGCTCCGCCCGGAGCCCACGAGACCTGCGAGACCGATGATCTCACCGGCGCGCACCGAGAACGAGACGTCCGCGAAGACGCCGTCGAGGCCCAGACCCTCGACCTCGAGGAGGACGGGTGCATCGGCGGCGATGGGCTCGGCTGGCGGGAAGACGTTCTGCACCGTACGGCCGGTCATGTGCTTGATCAGCTCGGCCGTCGGCGTATCGGCGACGGACAGGTTGCTGGCGACGGTCGCCCCGTCCTTCAGCACCGTGATGCGGTCGCCGATCTCGCGGATCTCCTCGAGGCGGTGGGTGATGTAGACCACCGCGATGCCCTGAGCGGTGAGCTCCTTGACGACGGCGAAGAGGTTGCGCACCTCCTCGGAGTCGAGGACGGCGGAGGGCTCGTCCATGATGATGAGCTTCGTGTCGTGCGAAAGAGCACGCGTCATGCTGACGATCTGCTTCTCGGCGGCGCTGAGAGTGCCGACCTCGGCGTGCGGCGACATCGATCCATGGCCGAGCCGCTGCAGCAGCCGTTTGGTCTCCTGTGCGAGCTGCCCACGGCGCGTGAAGCCGAACCGGTCGAACTCGTGTCCGAGGAACACGTTCTCGGCGATCGTGAGGCCGTCGACGACGTCGAGCTCCTGGTACATCGTGGAGATCCCGAGTGAGATCGCCGCCTGCGGGTTCGCGATGTCGACCGCTTCTCCCATCCAGCGGATCTCGCCCGCGTCGGGCGTGTGGACGCCCGCAAGGGTCTTGATCAGCGTCGACTTGCCTGCGCCGTTCTGACCGAGCAGGCAGTGCACCTCACCGGGCCGCACCTCGAGGTCGACGCCGCGAAGTGCTCGCACGCCGACGAAGCTCTTCTCGACTCCGCGCATCTCCAGTAATGCCGGGAACTGGTCATCTTTGATCACAGCAGTGAACATAACATGCTCGGCGGGCGAACGCGAGAGGCGATCTTCGGATCGATCAGCCGCCTCATCCGCGCTGAAGCATCCCTGGATCGTTGAAATCTCGGCGATCGATCCTCGATCACGACTTTTGATCTTCTTTCAACAAAAGGTGGCTAAGTCGTGACATCTTCTGTTAGCCTCGCCCTGTCAGTGCCGGTGCGCATCGAACCTGAAGCCGGATCCCCTGCTCGCACCGCACGCATCTGCATCACATTTCAAGGAGGAAAGACATGCATCGCATGCGCACCCGCGGGCTCCGCCCGCTGATGGCCGGAGCAGCAGCACTGTTCGCCATCACCCTGCTGGCCGGTTGTACCAGCGACGGCTCCGAGAGCGAAAACGACGGTGAGAACCAGGGCACCACGAGCGAGGAGAACGCGGCGTCCGGCGACACCGTCGTCATCGGCTGGTCGGGCCCCGAGGCCGACCACGGCTGGCTCGGCGCGATCAACTCCGGTGCCATCAACGCCGCCGAGAGCTTCGACGACGTCGAACTGCGCCAGGCCGAGGGCACGAACGACGCCAGCGCTCAGATCGCCGCGGTCGAGCAGTTCATCAACGAGGACGTCGACGCGATCGTGCTGCTGCCCACCGACGGCGCAGCGCTCACCGAGGTCGCAATGAAGGCGATGGAGGCCGGCATCCCGGTCATCAACGTCGACCGCGAGTTCTCGAACCCGTTCGCGTCGCGCATCACGATCCTCGGCGACAACTACGGCATGGGCGTCAGCGCCGGCACCTACATCTGCGAACAGCTCGACGGGCAGTCCGACGCCGTCGTCGCCGAGATCGCCGGCATCGACTCGCTGCCGCTCACGCAGGACCGCTCGCAGGGCTTCAAGGATGCCCTCGAGGGCTGCGGCCTCGAGGTCGGTCCGCGGGTCGCTGCCGACTTCACCGTCGCCGGCGGCGAGAGTGCAGCATCCCAGCTGCTCTCCGCCAACCCCGAGATCGACGCGATCTGGAACCACGACGACGACCAGGGCGTCGGCGTCATGGCCGCGATCGAGTCGGCGGGCCGCGACGAGTTCTTCCTCGTCGGCGGTGCGGGCAGCGTGAACATGATGGACCGCATCGAGGCGGACGACAGCGTCATCAAGGCGACCGTCATCTACCCGTCGACGCAGGCCGCGGACGGCATCGCCATGGCGCGCCTGATCGCTCAGGACAAGACCATGAGCGACCTGGTCACCCCGAGCGTCCCGTACCGCATCGTGCTGGACGCACCCGTGGTCACCAAGGACAACGTCGCCGAGTTCATCGACCTCGCCTTCGAGTCCTGACACCTCTCGCGGGGCGGGCGCCTCGGCGCTCGCCCCGCACTGTTCCCCGAAGACCCGTTCCCTGGAGTACACGATGACGACACAGCTGCGAGTGGCCATGATCGGCCACGGATTCATGGGAGCGGCGCACTCCGTCGGCTGGCGGCAGGCGCCGGCGGCCTTCGATCTCCCACTGGCCCCGCACATGACCGTGCTGGTCGGGCGGGATGCTGCGAAGACCGCCGCGGCCGCTGAGAAGTGGGGCTGGTCCGAGACCTCCACCGATTGGCGCGACGTCATCGCGCGCGACGACATCGACCTCATCGACATCGTCACCCCGGGCGACTCGCACGCCGAGATCGCGATCGCCGCCCTCGCCGCCGGCAAGCACGTGCTGTGCGAGAAGCCGCTGGCGAACTCGGTCGACGAGGCCTTCGCGATGGAGCAGGCGGCACGGGATGCCGCAGCCCACGGCATCCGCGCCATGGTGGGCTTCACCTACCGCCGGGTTCCGGCCGTCACCCTCATGCGCGACATGATCGCCGCAGGCCGCATCGGAACGATCCGTCAGGTGCGCGCCTCGTACCGCCAGGACTGGCTCGCCGACCCCGAGTCCCCCATGACGTGGCGCCTCGACAAGGATCGGGCGGGCTCGGGCGCCCTCGGCGACATCGGCGCCCACATCGTCGACATGACCCAGTTCGTCACCGGCCAGTCGGTCACCGAGGTCTCGGGCGTCATGGAGACGCTCGTGCGCGAACGCCCCGTTCTCGCCGAATCGGTGGGCCTGGGCGGCACCGCCGGCACCGAACGCGGCACCGTGACCGTCGACGACGTCGCCCTGTTCACCGGGCGCCTCGACTCCGGCACGCTCGCCACCTTCGAGGCGAGCCGCTTCGCGACCGGACGCAAGAACGCTCTCGATCTGGAGATCTCCGGAGACGCCGGTGCGCTGCACTGGAACCTCGAAGACATGAACACCCTCGACTTCTACGACGCCACACGTCCTTCCGGCGAACAGGGCTTCACCCGCATCCTCGTCACCGAGCCGGAGCATCCGTACCTCTCCGGCTGGTGGCCCACCGGTCATATGCTCGGCTACGAGCACGGCTTCTCGCACCAGGTGAAGGACCTCACCGAGGCGATCGCCGGCGGCGTCGACCCGCAGCCGACCTTCGCCGACGGGCTGCGCGTGCAGCGCGTGCTCGACGCCGTCGAGCGCAGCGCGCAGAGCGGCTCGGCCTGGACGAGCATCTGACCACGAACGAAACGCACGAGAAGAGGACGACGATGTCACGACCGATCACGCTGTTCACCGGCCAGTGGGCCGACCTGCCGTTCGAAGAGGTCTGCCGCCTCGCCGGCGAGTGGGGCTACGACGGCCTTGAGATCGCCTGCTGGGGCGACCACCTCGACCCGTGGCGGTGGGACGACGACGCCTACATCGAAGACCGCCTGGCGATCCTCGAGCGCAACGGGCTCAAGGTCTGGACGATCTCGAATCATCTCAAGGGCCAGGCCGTGTGCGACGACCCGATCGATCAGCGCCACCGCAACATCCTCTCCGACACGGTCTGGGGCGACGGCGACCCCGAGGGCGTGCGGCAGCGCGCTGCAGAGGAGCTGAAGAACACCGCACGTCTCGCGGCGAAGCTCGGCGTGAAGACCGTGACCGGCTTCACCGGGTCGTCGATCTGGAAGTACGTCGCGATGTTTCCGCCGGCCACCGACGACATGGTCGATGCCGGCTACCGGGACTTCGCCGACCGCTGGAACCCCATCCTCGACGTGTTCGACGAGGTCGGCGTGCGCTTCGCCCACGAGGTGCATCCCTCGGAGATCGCCTACGACTACTGGACCACCAAGCGCGCGCTCGAGGCGATCGGCCACCGCGAGGCGTTCGGGCTGAACTGGGACCCGTCGCACATGGTGTGGCAGGACATCGACCCGGTCGCGTTCCTGTGGGACTTCCAGGACCGGATCTACCACGTGCACTGCAAGGACACGAAGAAGCGCCTCGGCAACGGCCGCAACGGCCGCCTCTCCTCTCATCTGCCCTGGGCAGACCCGCGTCGCGGCTGGGACTTCATCTCCACCGGCCACGGCGACGTGCCGTGGGAGGACGCGTTCCGGATGCTGAACGCGATCGGTTACGAAGGCCCGCTGTCCGTGGAGTGGGAGGACGCCGGCATGGACCGGCTCGTCGGGGCCCCCGAGGCCCTGGAGTTCGTGCGGAAGCTTTCGTCGTACCGGCCGTCGGATGCCGCGTTCGACAGCGCCTTCTCTACCCGCTGATTCGCATACGGGTCGTTGAGCGAAGGCGCACAGCGCCGCAGTCGAAACGGGTTGAGCGAGCGAAGCGAGTCGAAACCTACAGCTCGATCCAGTAGCGCCGCAGGCGCGGGTGGCCCTGCTCCGCGGCATCCACCACGTCCTGCAGCACCCCGCCCGCGCCCTCGATCGTGCGGTACGACCCGGCGTTGTCGTCGTCGCATGTGAGCATGACGCTCTCGAGCCCGAGCTCGCGAGCGTGGTCGAGGGCCAGCGCGAGCCCCGCGCGGGCGTAGCCCTGCCGGCGGCGGGTCGGACGCACCGAGTACCCGATGTGCCCGCCGAAGTGCCGCAGCCACTCGTTCAGCTCGTGCCGGAACGACACGAATCCGACGACCTCTCCGTCGTCGGTGATCCAGAACAGGTCGTTGTGCACTCGTCCGTCGGGTGCGGGGATGCTCGTGTCGGCCAGTTCCTCGGCCTTCGCGAGCAGTTCGTCGAATGTTCCGCGCTCGCTGTCGGTGGGCGCGGTCATTCCCGAGCCGTCGATGTGGATGCCGCCGAACTCATCGACCGCCGCCGCCCAGGAGTCGTAGAGGTCTGCGGTCGGGCGGGTGAGGGCGATCGTCATCGTCTCAGCGTAGGTGCTTCGGACGACGCAGGAAGAGCACGGCCACGACCCCGAGCAGGATGAACGCCGCCGGCAGCAGCATCGTCTGGGCCATGGCATCCGCGAACGGGGCTGCGATGAAGTCCGGAAGCGCCCCCTCGCCGAAACCGGTCGATGCGTCCTGGGAACCGGGCAGGTTCGCCTCGAGGCGGCTCTGCATGAACGCGGCGATCGCAGCCGATCCCAGCACCGAGCCGATCGTGCGCATCGTGTTGTAGATGCCGGAACCTGCCCCGGCCTGGTGCATCGGCAGGTCGCGCGTCGCCGTCGTCGCCAGCGGCCCCCACATGCCGGCGTTGCCGAAGCCGAGGATCAGCGACGGCAGGAGCATCCACAGGATCGGGGTGTCGGTGTTCATCATCCACGCGAACAGGAACAGCGACACCGCGACGAGAAGAAGACCGGGCACGAGCATGACGCGCGGGTCGACGCGGTCGAGGAGCCTGCCGGCGAACGGCGAGACGATGCCCGCGGCGAGCGCCATCGGGATCAGCAGCAGCGCCGACTCGGTCGGGGTGAGTCCGCGGGCGAGCTGCAGGAAGAACATCAGCGGCAGACCCTGAGCCGTCACGGTGAACCCGACGACGGCGATCGTGATGTTCGACCAGGTGAAGTTGCGGTTGCGGAACAGCGCCATCGGCACCAGGGGCTCGTTGTTCGTGCGCGCCTGGTACCAGAGGAACAGCCCCATCACGACGACGCCGGCGCCGATGAGACCCCACACCGAGATCGGCCCCCAGATCACACCCCAGTCGTAGGCTTCCGCCTCCTGCAGTCCGAAGACGATGAGGAACATCGCGATCGCGCTGAGGAAGACGCCGGGCACGTCGAAGCGGTGCGGATGCGTCTCGAGCTTCGGGACGAGCATCCACGCGAGCACGAACCCGACCACGCCGACCGGGAGGTTGATGAAGAAGATCCACTCCCAGCCGAGGCCGTCGACGAGGAACCCGCCGGCGAGCGGCCCGACGAGCATGGCGACACCGGATGCCGCGCCCCACAGGCCCATCGCCGCTCCTCGCCGCTCGGGCGGGAACGTGCGGGTGATGACCGCCATGGTCTGCGGCGTGAGCAGTGCTGCGCCGAGGCCCTGCGCGGCGCGCGCCCAGATGAGCACGTCCAGGCTCGTCGAGAGCCCGCATGCGAGCGAGGCGAGTGTGAAGACGGCGAGCCCGATCAGGTAGAGGTTCTTCGGCCCGAAGCGGTCGCCGAGGCGGCCGGTGATGAGCAGCGGAACGGCGTAGGCCAG
Source organism: Microbacterium sp. NPDC077644 (assembly GCF_040702785.1). Taxonomy (NCBI): domain Bacteria; kingdom Bacillati; phylum Actinomycetota; class Actinomycetes; order Micrococcales; family Microbacteriaceae; genus Microbacterium; species Microbacterium sp. NPDC077644. The sequence goes on along the minus strand of NZ_JBFBME010000002.1, from coordinate 923,421 downwards.
CAGGTATGCGCTCGTGACCCAGACCACCCGGTCGAGGTTGTTGGACTCGGGATCGAGAGCCGCCTTGATCGCAGGGTTCGCGACGGTCACGATCGTCGTGTCGACGAGGATCATGAAGAAACCGATGACGAGAGCCCAGAGTGCGGGCCAGGGGCTGCGCGGCGATGCTGCAGCGGGTGCGGTGCGAGGTGCGGGGACGTCGGTCACCCGGCAACGGTACACCCGGCATCCGACGACGGCCCCGGGACCGGGATAATGGGCACGTGAGCGAAGCGAAGAGCATCCCCGGCTGGCGTCATCTCTACTCCGGCAAGGTCCGCGATCTGTATGCATCGGAGGACCCGGCGGACACCCGCATCCTCGTCGTCGCATCCGACCGGGTGAGTGCCTTCGACTTCGTGCTCTCCCCTGGCATCCCCGACAAGGGCGCACTGCTCACGAGGCTCAGCCGCTGGTGGTTCGAGCAGCTCGACTTCCCGAACCACCTCGCCGAGGGCGAGGTGCCGGAGGCGGTCGCTGACCGCGCGATGCTCGCGCAGTCTCTGGAGATGCTGCCGATCGAGTGCGTCGTGCGCGGGTACATCACCGGCTCCGGCTGGGCGGAGTATCAGGAGAGCGGAACGGTGTGCGGCATCCCGCTGCCGGTCGGCCTCGAGAACGGCGACCGCCTGCCCGAGCCCCTGTTCACCCCCGCGTACAAAGCGCCGATGGGCGAGCACGACGAGAACATCGACTTCGACCGCGTCGTCGAGCTGGTCGGTGCCGAGCGCGCGGCAGAGTTGCGCGACACGTCACTCGCGATCTACGCGCGTGCCGCGGCGATCGCCGAGGAGCGCGGCCTCATCCTCGCCGACACGAAGTTCGAGTTCGGGACGGATGCCGACGGCACGTTGCGCCTCGCCGACGAGGTGCTCACGAGCGACTCGTCGCGGTACTGGGATGCCGCCACATGGGAGTCGGGGTCGACGCCGGCGGAGCGCATGGCGTCGTTCGACAAGCAGATCGTCCGCGACTGGCTGGCCTCCAACTGGGACAAGCAGGGCGAGCCGCCGGCACTCCCGGACGAGATCGTCGAGCGCACCGCAGACCGGTACCGCGAGCTCATCGAGCGCCTGACGGCCTAAGCAGCATCCTCGTCGCGCTGCGGCCCGGCCCGGTCCGACGCTTCGGGGGCCTTCTGCACACATGTCGGACGGATCCGGCCGATCGGTCCGACATCCGTCGCAGTGTCCCCCGGACTGTCGCGCACACGGCCGGCACTCAGCAATCGGTAATGTTGCTCCGACCCCGAAAATGAGGAGCACCCCATGCCGGTCTGGAAGATCCACGGCGACGGCCGCACCGTCGCGCCGGGCAACGTCGTCCGCCCCGAAGAGCGCCTGAACTGGCCTGCCACCTTCGCGATCGGCGCACAGCACGTCGTCGCCATGTTCGGTGCGACTTTCCTCGTGCCGATCATCACCGGGTTCCCGGTGTCGACGACACTGCTGTTCTCGGGCATCGGCACGCTGCTGTTCCTGTTGCTGACCCGCAACCGGCTCCCCAGCTACCTCGGCTCCTCGTTCGCGTTCCTCGCCCCGATCACCGCCATCAACGCCGGGCAGGCGCTCGAGACACCGCAGCAGATCACGCAGGCTCTCGTCGGCGTCATCGTGGTCGGCGTGCTGCTCGCCGGCATCGGCTTCCTCGTGCAGGCCGTCGGCGTGCAGTGGATCGACCGGTTCATGCCGCCCGTCGTCGCCGGTTCCATCGTCGCGCTGATCGGCTTCAACCTCGCCCCTGCCGCCTGGAACAACTTCACCCTCCAGCCCGAGCTCGCCTCGGTGACGTTGATCGCCGTGATCCTGTTCAGCGTGCTGTTCCGCGGGTTCCTCGGGCGCATCTCGATCTTCCTCGGCGTGATCGTCGGGTACGTCGTGGCGATCTTCACGAATCAGGTGAAGTTCGACGGCATCGAGGAGGCCGCCTGGATCGGTCTGCCCGAGTTCCACCTCGCCGCCGTCGCCGACCCTGCAGCCTGGTTGTACGTGCCCATGTTCCTGCCGGTCGTGCTCGTGCTCATCGCCGAGAATGTCGGGCACGTCCGCGGCGTCGCCACCATGACCAACGACCCGTCGATAAACAAGCACACCGGTCGCGCGCTCGTCGCCGACGGCCTCGCGACCACCCTCGCCGGCGGTTTCGGCGGATCGGCGACCACCACGTACGGCGAGAACATCGGCGTCATGGCCGCGACCCGCGTCTACTCGACCGCGGCGTACTGGGTGGCAGGTGTCGCGGCGATCCTGCTGGCATTCTCACCCAAGGTCGGCGTCATCTTCAACTCCATCCCGGCCGGAGTGCTCGGAGGCGTGACCACCGCCCTGTACGGCCTCATCGGCGTCATCGGCATCAAGATCTGGGTCGACAACCGCGTGGACTTCTCGCGCCCCGTCAACCAGTACACCGTCGCGGTGTCGTTCGTGATCGCCGTCGGTGGCTTCGCGATGAACTGGGGCGCGTTCCAGCTCGGAGCGATCGTGCTCGGCACGGTGGCGGCGCTGCTGATCTACCACCTGGGCAACGCGATCGCCCGTGCCCGCAAGACCGGCGCGGCCGACGGCGGCCCCATCCCCGCCGTCGGCCCGCTCGGCGGCGACCCGGAATAGACCGGCGACCGGTCCGATCTGCTGACCTTGCCCCGATCTGCTGACGAATCCGCGAAGAACGTCAGCAGATCGGGCTCATGTCCGCAGATCGGGGCGCGGGACCGGATGCCGGCGGATCAGCCGATGCGGCCGATGACGGCGTCGGCCGCGACCATGTCGCCGATGGATGCCGTCTGCGACAACGTGCCTGCGCGGTGCGCGGTGACCTGGGTCTCCATCTTCATGGCATCCAGGACGGCGACGGCATCCCCCGCCGCGACCTCGGCGCCGTCGTCGACAAGCCAGCGGACGAGGCTGCCGGGTGCGGGCGCCCGCAGGTCGGCCGGATCGGCGGATGCCGGCTCCGAAACTCCCGCTCCCGAAGAAGACGAGGCGAATCCGCGCAGCAGCGCCGCGGGAACTCCGAGCACAACGCGCTTACCGTCGATCTCGACGCCGAAGCGCTGCATCCCGGCATCCTCGAGGGGCGCCGGGCGCAGCTGCGGCTCGAGACGCGGAAGCAGGGATGCTTCGATCCACTGCGTGTGCACCCCGAACGTGTCGGTGGCGAACTCCGGCTGATCCACGGCGAGCCGGTCGAACGGGACGACCGTCGCCGGCCCCTCGATCTGCAGCTCGCGCAGCGCGCGGCGCGAGCGCACCAGCGCGGCATCCCGCGAATCGGCGTGCACGATGAGCTTGGCGATCATCGAGTCGAACGCCGGCTGCACCGCATCGCCCGCCTCGATGCCGCTGTCCCAGCGCACACCGGGGCCACCCGGAACGCCGAGCGCGGTGACGAGCGCAGGGCTCGGCAGGAAGCCGCGCCCCGGGTCCTCCGCGTTGATGCGGAACTCGAAAGCGTGGCCACGCGGCTCAGGCGTGGCCGCGAACGACGGTCCCTCGCCCGAGGCGATGCGGAACTGCTCGCGCACGAGGTCGACACCGGTGACCTCCTCGGTGACGGGATGCTCGACCTGCAGGCGCGTGTTCACCTCGAGGAACGAAATCGTGCCGTCGGCGGCGAGCATGAACTCGACCGTGCCTGCGCCGCGGTAGGACACCTCGGCGCAGATGCGACGGGCTGCCTCGTGGAACTGCTGGCGCTGCTCGGACGTCAGACGCGGCGCAGGAGCCTCTTCGATGAGCTTCTGGTTGCGGCGCTGCATCGAGCAGTCCCGGTCGCCGACCACGACGACGTTGCCCCGCCCGTCGCCGAGCACCTGCACCTCGATGTGGCGAGGGCTCTCCAGGAACCGCTCGACGAAGCACTCACCGCGACCGAACGCGACGATCGCCTCGCGCGTCGCGGCGTCGAAGGCCTCGGCGACCTCGGACAGCTCGCGCACGACCTTGATACCGCGGCCGCCTCCGCCGTAGGCGGCCTTGATCGCGATCGGCACGCCGTGCTCCTCCGCGAAGGCGACGGCCTCGGCGGGTCCTGACAGCGGCTGGTCGGTGCCGGCTGCGAGCGGCGCGCCGACCTTCTGCGCGATGCGGCGGGCGGTCATCTTGTCGCCGAGCGCGTCGATGCTGTCGGGGGTCGGACCGATCCAGGTGAGCCCGGCTTCCTCCACGGCGCGCGCGAATGCCGCACTCTCGGACAGGAATCCGTACCCGGGATGCACGGCATCCGCGCCGGACTTCCGCGCAGCGTCCATCAGAGCGGGGATCGACAGGTAGGTATCCGCCGCGGCCTGCCCGCCGAGTCCGACGGCCTCGTCGGCGAGGCGGACGTGCAGCGCATCGGCATCCTGATCGGCGTACACGGCGACCGAACCGTACCCGGCCTCAGCACACGCGCGGACCACGCGCACGGCGATCTCGCCGCGGTTGGCGATCAGGACCTTCTTCATGACTGTGCTCCTTCGATGCGGAAGCGGATGCGGGCGCCGGGAGGCAGTTGAGCTGCGAGATCGAGGCACCGGTCGGTGACCGCGCCGATGATCGGATAGCCGCCGGTGAGCGGATGGTCGGGGAGGAACAGCACGGGCTGGCCGTCCGGCGGCACCTGGATCGCGCCGGTGACCGCGCCCTCGCTGGGCAGTTCCCCCGGAGTCTCGCGTTCGAGCGGCACGTCGCCCTGCAGACGGATGCCGACGCGGTCGGAGCGCGGCGTGACGAGCCACTCCTGCGTTGTCAGAGTCTCGAGAGCGGATGCTGTGAACCAGTCGTCGCGCGGGCCGAGGGTGATGTCGAGCTCGACGAGGTCACCGGATGCCGGGAGCTCACGCGGCTGCGGGTCGGGGTCGACCGCCGCCAACGCCTGATCGCCGATCGCGAGGACGTCGCCCGCCGCGAGCACGGCCGGTCCGAGGCCGGCGAGCGTGTCGCTGGAACGGCTGCCGAGGGCGGATGCCGCGTCGATGCCGCCTCGGATACCGATGACGAAGCGCAGCCCGTGCGTCGGGTGACCGAGGGTGAGCTCGTCGCCGTCGACGGTGGCGAACGGCGTGCCGTGAGGCATGCTGCGGGTGAGCCCGGCCACGTCGGTGAGCGTGATGTCACCTGCGGCACCGGTGACGGCGGCGACGCCATCGCCGTGGAAACGGAGGGTCGCGCCGCCGACGCTCTCGAGCACCGCGGCGCCGCGGTGGTTACCGACAGCTCCGTTGGCGTCACGCATGGCCGTGCGATCGGCGGCTCCGGACTCGGAGACTCCGAGGGCCGCGTGGCCCGGACGGCCGAGGTCTTGCACGAGCAACTGCAGTGACGGGCGGACGACCTCGAGGGTTGGGTGAGGCTTCGACTCGCCTACGGCTCGCTCACCCCGTTTCGTCTCGCTTCGCTCGCTCAACGCCCCGCCACCAGAGCCCGCGGACACAGATTCCGGGTCGTTGAGCGGAGGAGGCGAAGCCTCCGCAGACGAAACGGGCTGAGCGAGCGCAGCGAGCCGAAGCCTCTCCTCCTCCTCAGCATCCCGTGCGCCCGCAGCGGACTCGAGCGGAGCGATGGATGCCTCCGGTCGAGCTGGCATCGGGTCTGGCGGGAGCGCGCCGGAGGCGTGCAGGGGCATGTCTCGGCCGGAGGCATCCATCGCGGAGCTCCCCCGAGGCATCCCCTGCGCAGCGCTCCCCGCCGCACCCATCGCGAGGCGCTCCCGAGAGGCGACGAACCGCACCGACGTTCCCGGCGCCAGGAGCGCAGGGGGGTCGCGGTCGATGTCCCACATGACGGCATCCGTGCGTCCGATGAGCTGCCAGCCGCCGGGGCTCTCGCGCGGGTACACGCCCGTGAAGGCTCCAGCGAGCGCGACCGACCCGGCCGGAACCCGCGTGCGCGGCGATGACCTCCGCGGCACGTCGAACAGCGGGTCGCTGCTGACGACGTACCCGAACCCGGGCGCGAAGCCCGAGAAGGCGACCTGCCAGTCGGCGGCGAGGTGGCGGTTCACGAGTTCCTCAGCAGAGACGCTCAACAGCGAAGCTGCTTCCGACAGATCAGAACCGTCGTACTGCACGGGGATCGTCACCTCGCGCGTATGGGGCACGTGCTCGGCATCCACCACCGTCGCCGACAGCACCGCCGCGAGAGACGAAGAAGACACCCGCACCGGATCGAACCGCACGAGCACGGTGCGCGCGCCGGGGATGCGTTCGACGATTCCGGGCACGCCGTCCCACGCGAGGTTCAGGCGCATCGCCTCGTCGAGGTCGGCCGCCTCGACGAGCAGCGACCGGTCGGATGCCGTGAGGATGCGCATCAGACGATGTACTCCGCATCAGGCACGTCGGTGATGAACATGTATCCCGGCGCGTGGGTCACCGCGAACGGGGGCTTCGAGGCCATGATCGCCGCCTGCGGGGTGACGCCGCAGGCCCAGAACACGGGGATCTCGCCGTCGCGCACCTCGGGAGCGTCGCCGAAGTCCGGCTGCGACAGGTCGGCGATGCCGAGCGAGGACGGGTCGCCGACGTGCACGGGGGCGCCGTGCACAGCCGGGGTGCGGCCCGAGATCTGCACGGCATCCGCCACCCGCCCCGCGGGGATCGGACGCATCGAGACGACCATCTCGCCGCGCAGGCGTCCGGCGGGGGTGCAGTCGATGTTCGTGCGGTACATCGGCACGTTGCGGCCGAGCTCCTGATGACGGATCGGGATGCCGGCATCCACCAGCCCGGTCTCGAACGTGAAGCTGCAGCCGATGAGGAAGGCGACGAGATCGGGATGCTCCTCCCACGCGTCTCGCGCATCGTTCTGCTCCGAGGCGAGCTCGCCGTCGCGCCAGATGCGGTACCGCCCGATGTCGGTGCGGATGTCACTGCCCGGCGCGAGCGCGGACTCGACCTGTCCCGCCTCGATGACCTCGAGCACCGGGCAAGGCTTTGGGTTGCGCTGCGCGTAGAGCAGCGTCTCGAAGGCCCAGTCCGCCGGCACCGCGATGAGGTTCGCCTGCGTGAGGCCGGCGGCGACGCCGCTGGTCGGCTCTGCGACACCGGAACGGTAGGCGGCGCGGGCTGCCCGCGCGGAGGCGACCTGATCGGCGGATGCGAGCACGGCCATCCTCACGCCCCCGCGAACGGCGCGATCGCGATGCCGGCGTCCTGCAGCATCCGCTTCGTCTCGGCGGCCATCGCGATCGATCCTGGGCTGTCGCCGTGCACGCAGATCGACTGCGCGTCGACGCGCACGTCGGTGCCGTCGATCGCGCGGATGACGCCCTCGTCCGCAAGTCGCACCATGCGCTCGGCGACCGCGGCGGGGTCGTGCAGCACGGCCCCGGACTGCGTGCGCGAGACGAGTTGGCCGTCGGGCTGATAAGCCCGATCGGCGAAGGCCTCGGCCGCGACCGCCAGACCCGCTCGAGAAGCGACGTCGAGCACGACGCCGCCGGCGAGCCCGAGCAGCACGAGGCTCGGGTCGATGGCCTTGATCGCCGCGACGACGTCCGCCGATTGTCGCTCGTCCCGCGCGATGTTGTTGTAGAGCGCGCCGTGCGGCTTCACGTACGCCACGCGACCGCCGACCGCCGCAGCGAGACCCATCAGCGCCCCGAGCTGGTACTCGACGTGCGCCTGCAGCGTCGGCGAGTCGATCTCGACGTTGGTGCGACCGAAGTTCTCGTAGTCGCGGTAACCGGGGTGGGCCCCGATGACCACGCCGCGGTGCACGGCCGCGGCGAGCGTCTCGCGGATGCCCTCGGGGCTGCCCGCGTGGAAGCCGCACGACACGTTCGCACTCGTGACGATCTCGAGCATCGCCGCGTCGTCGCTCACGACGCGGTCGGCGACGTTCTCTCCGAGGTCGGAGTTGAGGTCGATCACTGCCATGGTCAGGCTCCGATTCCGAGGAAGGCGAAGATGGGTCCGATCGAGACGATACCCATGTACCAGGTCAGCAGCGTCACCAGGGTGCCCGCGATGAGCAGCCAGAGCGGGTACTTGCGGGTACCGAGCAGGTCGCGGCGGAACCACCCGATGTACATGAACACCGTCAGGCCGATCGGAAGGATCAGTCCGTTGAAGCCGCCGACGAACACGAGGATCGCGGCGGGCGCGGTGCCGATGAGCAGATAGATGATCAGCGAGACGACGATGAAGCCGATCGTCGCCCACTGCAGCGACCAGCCGCCGAGGAACCGCTTGTGGAAGGTCGAGAGGAAGGTCGCCGAAGTGTAGGCGGCGCCGATCACCGAGCTGATCGCGGCGGCCCAGAAGATCGCGCCGAAGATCCGCAGGCCCGCGTCACCGAGGACGATGCCGAACGCCTGGCCGGCCGGGTTGGCGGCCTGGCTCGACAGGTCGAGCGCGACTCCGGATGCCACGACGCCGAGGATCGCGAGGAACAGCACGTAGCGCATGATGCCGGTGACGAGGATGCCGTTGGCCGCGGCCCGCATGACGGGGCCGGCGTGCTCGGGGCCGGTGTGACCGGAGTCGAGGTAGCGGTGCGCGCCGGAGTAGGTGATGTAACCGCCGACCGTGCCGCCGACGATCGTGGTGATGGTGGCGAAGTTCAGGGTGTCGGGGACGAAGGTCTGTCGCAGGGCGTCGCCGATCGGCGGCTGAGACATGATCGCGACGATCACGGTCATGACGATCATGCCCACGCCGAGGATGACGAGGACGATGTCCATCACCTTGCCGGCCTTCTTGATCAGGAAGATGATGATCGCCAGGGCGCCGGTGAGCAGCCCGCCCCACTTGGCGTCGATACCGAGGAGTGCGTTCAGGCCCAGTCCGCCGCCGGCGATGTTCCCGATGTTGAAGGCGAGACCGCCGATGACGACGAGAATCGCGATGACGTGGCCCGAGAACGGGATCGCGGCATTGGCGAGCTCGCCGGCGCGCTTGCCCGAAGAGGTGATCATGCGCCAGATATTCAGCTGCACTGCGATGTCGACGAGCACCGAGATGAGGATGGCGAAGGCGAACGCCGCGCCCATCGTGGCGGTGAAGGTGGCGGTCTGCGTGATGAAGCCGGGGCCGATGGCGCTGGTGGCCATCAGGAAGATCGCGCCGATGACGGCACTGCGGCCCGCGCGCTTCTTCACCGCTGCGAGCTTCGCGCCGGTCTGAGACTGCTCTGATTGCGTGTGCTCAGGCATGGAGAGGGTTCCCATCGTCGTTGTTGGGTGTCGAGTGACACCGAGTGTAGAACACTTTGGGGTCAGATTGTTCTACAACTTTGTTTCGGGGATGCTACGACGAGGTCGCAGGCGCCTAACATGAAGGCGTGATCCAACAGGGCCTGATCCAGCAGGGCGTGCTGGCCGACTCGCTCCGGCAGAGCATCATCGACGGCGAGTTCGCGCCGGGGTCGAAGCTGTCCGAGGCGATGCTGTCGGAGCGGTTCGAGGTCTCCCGCAACACCGTGCGCGAGGCCTTCCGCGTGCTCGCGGAGCAGGGACTGCTCGACCACGCACCGCACCGCGGCGTCTCCGTCGCCGCCCCCACGATCGGCGACGTCATCGACATCTATCGCGCACGGCGCACGATCGAGTGCACAGTGCTGCGCGAGTGCGAGCCGGAGCATCCTGCCGTGCAGCGCATGCGCGATGCGCTCGCCGAGTCGGAGCGATGGCTGCCCAAGGAGGAGTGGCAGCTCGTCGGCAGCGCCAACATGGCCTTCCACGTCGCGATCATCGACCTCGCCGACAGCCCGCGCCTGGCCCGCACCTATCGCAACCTGGCCGCAGAACTGCGACTCGTCTTCCTCGAGATCGACGACCCGAGGGCGCTGCACGAGCCGTTCGTCCGGCGCAATCGGATCGTCCTGGACGCTCTGCTCAGCAAGGGTCCGGCGGCTGCCGCCGACGCGCTCGAGGAGTACCTGATCCAGTCCGAGCGCCTCGTGCTCGGCGCCTTCGCCCGGATGGGCCGGGGCTAGGGAATAGATCGCGACCGGAGGCGTTTCATCCCGCATGAACGAAAAACTTGCCGCGGCAACTACGATGGGTGCCGTCACCCTCCATGTCGCCGATCTCGACGCCATGACGGCCTTCTACCGCGACGTCGTCACCCTGCAGGTGCTCGGCGCCGAGGGCGACACCGTGACGCTCGGCCGGGCCGGCGCGCCGCTGGTCGTGCTGCATCACTCGCCCGAGCTGGGGCACGCGGCGCGCGGCTCGGCCGGTCTGTTCCACACGGCCATCCTGTTCGAGACGCAGGCGGCGCTGGCATCCGCCCTGTTGTCGGTCGCGCAGCGCGCGCCTCAGCTGTTCACGGGCAGCGCCGACCACCTCGTCAGCCAGGCGTTCTATCTCAATGACCCCGAGGGCAACGGCATCGAGCTGTACTGGGACCGCGACCGGACGGAGTGGTCGTGGACGCACGGGCAGGTCGAGATGGCCACCCTGTACCTGGATCCGAACGCGTTCCTGCAGGAGCATCTGACGGAGCAGGCTGCGGCCGGCGCGACGGCGACCGACGCCGCGCGGATCGGCCACGTGCACCTGTCGGTCGGCGACGTCGCGACAGCCCGCGACTTCTACGTTCGGCGGCTCGGGTTCGATGCCACGGCATCCCTCGGCGAGCAGGCTCTGTTCGTCAGCGCCGGCGGCTACCACCACCACATGGCGATGAACGTCTGGAACTCGCGCGGCGCAGGACCCCGGATGCCGGCGCTCGGCCTCGGCCAGGTCGACCTCGCCCTGCCGGATGCCGACGCCCTCGGCGAGCTCGGCGAGCGTCTGACGCACTTCGGCACGCAGGTCGCCGACGACGGGCGGACGCTGACCTTCCAGGACCCGTGGAACAACACCCTCAAGGCGCAGCTGGCCGCGTAGGCGCCCCGAGGGACGCCGTGCGGCTCACGCCGACCCGCGCACCACGAGCTCGGTCGGCAGGATCGTAACCTCGGGCGGCTCATTGCCGGCCAGGCGCGACAGCAGCACCCCGGCCATCGTCTCGCCCATCGCGTACATCGGCTGCCGGACCGTCGTCAGCTGCGGATCGGTGCTCAGGGCGACCTGCGAGTCGTCGAAGCCCACGATCGCGACATCGTCGGGAACGCGCAGTCCCTTGGCGCTGAGCATCCGCAGCGCCCCGCGCGCCATGAGGTCGCTGGCGGCGAAGATCGCATCCGGCCGTCCTGCGGCGAGCAGACGCCTGGCCGCCTCCGCTCCGCTGGCTTCGCTGTAGTCGCCCGCCGTCTCGGCGAACGGCTCGAGCCCGGCATCCGCGAGCGCCGATCGGAACCCCTGGAGCCGGTCGACCGAGGCGAGCATCGTCCGCGGGCCCGTGATCGTCGCGATGCGCGTGCGACCGGTGTCGATGAGGTGCTGCGTCGCCATGCGGGCGGCCGAGGCGTTGTCGACGTCGACGACGTACTCGCTGGGCCGCTGGTGCAGCGGCCGGCCGCCCCAGACCACCGGGACGGCGTCGGCGATGCGCTCGACGAACGCGTCACTCGTGTGGTGCGAGACGATCAGCGCCCCGTCGACTCCGCCGTTGCGCACGAAGCTCGTCATCTTGTCGCCGGGGTCGCCGGTGGCGATCAGCAGATTGAGCAGATAGTCAGAGCCCCCCAGCGCGCCGGTGATCCCGGCCACGATCGACGCGAAGAACGGGTCGCCGAAGAAGCGCGTGGTGTCCTCGGGAACGATCAGCGCGATCGCGTGCGTCTGCCGCGAGGCGAGCGAGCGCGCCGCCCGGTTCGGGACGTAGTTGAGCTCCGCGATCGCCGACTGCACGGCGTGCAGCGCCTCGGGGCTGACCGCGGTGGAGCCGTTCACGACGCGCGAAACCGTCGACCGGGAGACCCCGGCCGCGGCGGCCACCTCTTCGATCGTCGCGCGTGAGGCCACGATGCTCCCTTCTGCCGCCGCTCCCGGCGGTCAGAGGGATCGTGCGGCGATGATCCGAGCGTACTCGCGACCGCTGTCCTTCACCGTGCGCTGCTGGGTGTCGTAGTCGACGCGGACGATGCCGAAGCGCTTGTCGTACCCCCATGCCCACTCGAAGTTGTCCATGAGCGACCAGTAGAAGAAGCCCCGCACGTCCACGCCGGCATCCACAGCATCCAGCACCGCGCCGAGGTGTGCGCGCACGTACTCCGTGCGATCCGCATCGCGGATGCGACCGTCGGCATCCACGACGTCGTCGAACGCGGCGCCGTTCTCGGTCACGTGCAGCGCCACACCGCGCTCGCCGGTGTACTCGTCGGAGAGCCGGCGCAGGAGGCGCGTGAGCCCTTCGGGCTGGATCTCCCAGTTCTGCGCGGTGCGGTCGAGCCCGCGCTCGACCGCATGGATGCCGGCATCCGAGGGGTAGGGGCTGCGCCCCTTCCGCGTCGTCGCCGGGGCACCGGACACGGGCGGATGCTCCGGCGCCGTGCCCGACAGGAGATCGCCGTGGTAGTAGTTCACGCCCTGCGTGTCGATGCGCTGCGAGATGGTCTCGAGGTCGCCGTCGTGCACCGCCGCCTCGAAGCGGGCGACCGCCTCGGCGTCGACCGCGCGGATGTCCTCGACGATGTCGGCCGGGTACTCGCCTCGGTGGATGGGGTCGAGGAACCAGCGGTTGAACTGCCCGTCGACCCGGCGCGCGGCATCCGCATCCGCCGGATTCTGCGGATCGGCCGCGTCGGCGACCGTGTGGTTCAGGGTGATGCCGAGGTTCAGGCCCGCATCGCGCCCGCGGAGCTCGCGGATCGTCTCGCCGTGTGCGAGCAACTGGTGGTGCGCGGCGAGCAGGCCGTCGGCGATGCTCATCCGCCCCGGGGCGTGCTCACCGCCGGTGTACGAGAGGAACGACGAGCACCACGGCTCATTGAGGGTCGTCCACACGTTCACGCGGTCGCCGAGCGCGTCGTGCACGGTTCCGGCGTAGTCGAGGAACCTCGAGACGACGTCGCGGTTCGTCCAACCGCCGTCCTCCTCGAGAGCCTGAGGCATGTCCCAGTGGTACAGCGTGAGCCAGGGCAGGATGCCGGCGCCGAGCAGTTCGTCGACGAGGCGGCTGTAGAAGTCGACGCCTGCCGGGTTCACCGCTCCGCCGTCCGGGCGCACGCGCGACCACGACGTCGAGAAGCGGTACGTCTGCAGCCCCAGCTCGCGCATGAGCGCGACGTCGTCCTCGTGGCGGTGGTAGTGGTCGCACGCGATGTCGCCGTCGTCGCCGCCGATGACCGCCCCGGGCACGCGGGCGAAGGCATCCCAGATCGAAGCCGTGCGTCCGTCCTCGAAGGCCGCCCCCTCGATCTGATAGGCGGCGGTCGCCGCACCGAAGAGGAACCGATCCGGGAACGGCCGAGACGTCATAGGGGTCATCCTTTCACCGCGCCCGCCATGATGCCACTGACCAGCTGCCGACCCGCGATCACGAACAGGACGAGCAGGGGGAGGGTCGCGAGCACCGCACCGGTGAGCACGATCGAGTAGTCGATGTAGTAGCCGGACTGCAGCTGGCTGAGTGCCGTCTGCAGGGTCGGGTTCTGCGGGGAGAGCACGATAAGCGGCCACAGGTAGTCGGTCCACGCCGTCATGAACGTGAACAGACCGAGGATCGCCATCGCGGGTCGCGCCGCAGGAAGCCCGACGGTGAGGAACGTGCGGAACTGGTTCGCGCCGTCCATCCGCGCCGCCTCGATGAGCTCGTCCGGGATGACGTCGACCAGGTACTGCCGCATGAAGAACACCCCGAAGGCGGTGACGAGCGTCGGCACGATGACGGCGCCGATCGTTCCCGTCCAGCCGAGCTCGCGCATGACCATGAACAGCGGGATGATGCCGAGCTGGGTCGGGATCGCCATCGTCGCGATGACGAAGATCATGAGTCCGTCACGACCGCGGAACCGCAGCTTCGCGAACGCGTAGCCGGCGAGCGTCGAGAAGCTCACGACCGATACCGTGATCACCGCCGACACGAGGACGGAGTTGCCCAGCGCCAGCCAGAACGGGATGGCGTCGAACACCTTCGCGGCGTTCGCCAGGAAGTTGCCGCCGGGGATGAGCGGCAGCGTCTCGCCGCGCGTGGCATTGGTTCCGCTGGCGACGACGACCGACCACCACAGCGGGTAGACGCTGCCGATGATGAACGCGGCGAGCAGACCGTAGGTCAGGAAGCCGGGGCGGCTGCCGATCCCCGCGGTGCCGGTCGCACTGCTGCGGCGTCGGCGGATCTTCTCCGGCACGCTCAGTGCCTGGGTCGCGGTCATCGCCGGACTCCTCTCGTGGTGCGGCGTGCTCTCCGACGCGCCGCGCGCGGCGCGTCGCCGGTGGAGATGCGTCTGGTGATGAGGAAGTTGACGACGCCGATCAGCACGATGAGCACGAACAGCAGGATGGCGACGGCGGATGCCTCGCCGAGATCGCGACGGAAGAACGCCATCTCCCACAGGAACAGCACCGTCGTCTGGAACTGCCGGTCACTGCCGCCGATGCCGCCGGCGGTAGAGACGTCGAACAGCCGGGGCTCGGCGAAGATCTGCAGCCCGCCGATGGTCGCGGTGATGATGACGAAGATCAGCGTCGGCCGGATCGTCGGGATCGTGATCGAGAAGAACCGGCGGATGGGGCCTGCGCCGTCGATCGCCGCCGACTCGTAGAGGTCGCGCGGCACGGCCTGCATCGCGGCCAGGAGGATGAGGGCGTTGTACCCGGTCCAGCGGAAGTTCACCATGGTGGCGATCGCGATGTGCGACAGGAACGTGTTGTGCTTCCACTCCTGATCGGCGATGCCGATGAGGTTCAGCAGGTTGTTGGCGAGACCGTCGGCCTCGTTGAAGACGCTCGAGAAGATGATGGCCACGGCCACAGGGGTGACGACGAACGGGATGAGGATGCTCATGCGCCAGAACGTCGGCGCCCGCAGCCCGCGGTCCAGCAGATACGCGATGAGCAGCGCGACGGCGAGCTGCGGGATCGCCGAGAGCAGGAAGATGCTCAGCGTGTTGAGGATCGAGTTCCAGAACATGCTGTCGCCGAGGATCTCGACGAAGTTGCCGATCCCGACGAACTCGCCCTGGCCTTTGAGCAGGTCCCACTCGAAAACCGCGACGTAGACGGTGTACAGCAGCGGGAACAGGCCGACGAGCCCGAACAGCAGGAAGAACGGCGAGACGTAGAAGTACGGCGATGCGTTCTGATCGAACCGCGAGAGGCGGTGCCGCCAGGACGCCCGGGGAGCGCGGGGCGGGTCGACAGGCTCGGAGACCGGGTTCTGGATCACGGAGCCTGTCTCCTCGATCACCGAGCCTGTCGACGGGGTCATCCGACGAGCTCGTTCAGGAGATCGATGGCCTGATCCCACGCTCCCTGCGTGTCGGTCTCGCCGCGGTCGAGCGCGCTCAGCGCAGGACCGAAGACGTTCTCCTGGATCACGGAGTCGTCAGCGCCCTTGAACTGGGCGACGACTCCCTGGGCGCGCTCGGCGAGGATGGCCCCGGTGGGCGCGTCGTTGAAGAACGCGTTCGGGGTGGCATCGGCGGCGAGGGTCTCCTGCGCCTCCACCGTCGAGGGGAAGTTGCCGGCCGCAGCCGACTGCTTCACCTGCTGCTCGGGCTGGGTCAGCCAGTCGGCGAGCGCCGCGGCGGCCTCCTTGTGCGCCGAGGTCTCGGGAACGGACAGCCACGCGCCGCCCCAGTTCGCAGCCCCGCCGGGGAAGACGTCGGCGAAGTCCCAGCCGGTGGAGGCGTCGCCGCCGCCGGCCTCGACCTGGCCCTGCACGACGCCGAGCATCCAGCCGGGGCAGACGAAGGTCGCGAACGTGCCGTCGACGAACGACTTGCCCCCGTTCCAGTCCCACGCCGCCTGAGCCGCGGACTGGCCGCCCTCGGTTGCCGCTCCCAGCAGCTCGAAGCGCTCCTTCAGCTCGGCGTTGCCGTCGACGTCGAGCTCGCCGTCAGCGGTGTAGTAGCCCTCGTCGAGCTGGTTGACCATGGCGTTCCACACGAAGCCGGAGTGGTCGTACCAGGCCTTGCCGGTCTTGTCGGTGTAGTCCTGGCCCACGGCGAAGAAGTTCTCCCAGTCGCCGCTGAGCAGCTCGGCGACCGACTCGCGATCGCTGGGCAGGCCCGCCGCCTCGAACGCGGCGCCGTTGTAGCAGATGCCGCTCGGTCCGATGTCGGTGCCGTAGCCGATGACGCGGCCGTCGGCATCGGTGCCCTGGGCGTACTTCCAGTCCACCCAGTCGCCCTTGCGGTCCTCGATGCCGTAGTCGCGCAGGTCGACGAACGTGTCCGAGACGTCCATGATCGCGCCGAGCCAGCCCTCCTCGATCGCGACGATGTCGCTGAGGCCGGAACCAGCGGCGATCTTCGTGAAGGCGTCGGTGCGGGCATTGCCGCCGGTGTCGATGTTGGTCGCCTCGATCGTGACGTTCGGGTGCAGGTCCTCGTACTCCTCGTAGAGGTCGTCGTAGCCGAACGTGCCGAACGTCGTGATGGTCAGTGTGACGTCAGCCTCGGGATCGGCAGCCTGGTCGTCGCCGGACGCGGCACAGCCGGCAAGGGCGAGAGCTGAGATGGATGCGACGGCGGCTGTTGCCAGCATCCGTCGGCGGGCATGCGTGTTCACAGGTCACTCCTTCGTGTCAGTGGATGTAGTGCGGTGGATGGATAGTGCGATGGGAGCGCTCTCACGAACGCTTGAGCCAATCTATGGGAGCGCTCCCACGACTGTCAAGCGGCACCTGCGAGACGGCGCGGCCCCGACACGCGAAAGACCGTCTGCACCGCCGAAGGGCGACGATGCAGACGGTCAGGGTGCTGTCGCGCTCAGCGGCGGAGCCGCCGGTATGCGCGCGCCGAGAGAGGCAGGAATACCAGCGTGATGACGAGCGGCCAGGCGATCGCGAGCCACATGGATGCGTCCACCTGCCAAGTCGCGGTGATGCCGGTGGCGTTCCCGAAGAGCTCGCGCGTCGCCGTGGCGGTGGCGGAGATCGGGTTCCAGTCGGCTACCGGCTGCAGCCAGGCGGGCATCGTCTCCGGAGCGACGAACGCGTTCGAGGCGAACGCGATCGGCCACACCAGCACCTGTATCGCGGTCGAGGCCCCTTCGGTTCGGAAGGTGAGCCCGAGGAAGATGCCCAACCAGATGAGCGAGTAGCGCAGCCAGAGCAGCAGCAGCAGGGCGAGCAGCACGGGACCAGGTCCCGCATCGACACGCCACCCGATGAGAAGTCCGCCGCCGACGAGCACGGCGAGTTCGACGATCGATGTGATCATGTCCGCGCCGCTTCGCCCGAGAGCGACGACCGAGCCGCCGATGGGCAGCGACCGGAACCGGTCGGTGATGCCCCGCTTCGCGTCAGCGGCCATCGAGATCATCGTGGCCTGGATGCCGAACATCATGGTCACGGTGAGCATGCCCGGGACGAGGAACGACACGTAGTCCGCGCCGCCGGGCACGTCCATCGCGCCACCGAAGAGCAGCCCGAACATGAGGAGCAGCATCATGGAGAACGCGAGATTGAACACCGGCATCATCGGCTGCCTCGCCCAGTGCAGCAGCTCGCGCTGAGTGAGGACCCACGCGTGGGTGAGAGTGGCGTTCATCGGGACTCCTTCGCTGTGAGGGTGAGGAAGACATCGTCGAGGGTGGGCCGACGCAGTTCGCAGTCGGCCAACGGGATACCGGCCTCGTCGATGGCCCTGACCACCCGGACGAGTTCGGCCGTGCCTCGAGGGGCGGCCACCGTGACCCATCCGGCGTTGGCATCGGCGTCGGGCACGAGGCCGGCGCCGGAGATCGCGCTCGCGACCGCAGCCACCTGCGAAGCCACGGACGGTGTGACGACGATGCGGTCTCCTCCGATCGAGCGCTTCAGCTCCGAGGGTGAGCCCTCGGCGATCACCCGGCCCTGTTGCATGACTGCGATGCGAGCCGCGAGGCGATCGGCCTCGTCCAGGTACTGCGTGGTCAGCAGCACAGCTGTTCCGCGCGCGGCGGCCTCCTGAACAGCCAGCCACACCTCGGCACGCCCGCGGGGATCGAGGCCGGTGGTCGGCTCGTCCAGGAACAGCACTGCCGGTTCCAAGATGAGCGCGATCGCGATGTCGAGGCGTCGGCGCATACCGCCCGAGTACTGCGCCGCGGGCTTATCGGCGGCGCCCTCGAGGTCGAAGCGGGCGAGCAGCTCTGACGCCCGCGAGAGCGCCGCACTCTTGCCGAGACCCGCCAGCCTGCCGAACATGACGAGGTTCTGGTGGCCGCCCAGGATGTCGTCGACCGCATGCGCCTGGCCGACGAGACCAATCGAGCGGCGGACGCTCGCACCCTGGGTGCCCACGTCGAATCCCGCGACGGTCGCCGTGCCGGCATCCGCATCGAGCAGGGTCGCGAGCACGCCGACCGCCGTGCTCTTGCCTGCCCCGTTCGGCCCGAGCAGGCCATGGATCGTTCCGGCTTGGACGTGCAGGTCGAAACCGTCGAGGGCATCCAGCGTTCCGTACTTCTTCCGGAGGCCATCCGCCGAGATGGCCGGTGTTGAACTCATGATTACCCTTTCCGCGTACAGTGTACGAAGTAACTGTCGCTGAGATACCGTACACCATACGGAGAAGATGTACAATCATGAGATGGCAGCAGAGCAGACTCCCCCGGACGAGCCGGCGCGAACGCTGCGTCTGCTGTGGCGGGCATCCATCGACGACGGCGCTCCGCGGCGCGGCCCTCGGCCGAGGATCTCGGTCGACGCGATCGTCGACGCATCCGTCGCGCTCGCGGACGAGAAGGGCCTGGAGTCCGTCACCATGCGCGCAGTCGCCGACCGCATCGGCGTCGGCGTCATGACTCTGTACGGCTACGTCCCGGGTCGCGACGAGCTGCTCGGGCTCATGATCGACCAGATCGCCACGGAAGGGGTGCGCCCGCCGCACACGGGGACGATGCGCGAACGACTCGAGGCTGTAGCGGACGAGCAGTTCGCGGAGTGCCGTCGTCACCCGTGGATCGTCGATGCTCGACTGCCGCGCCCGTGGATCGGGCCCGGCGGATCGCATCGGTACGAGTGGCAGGTGGCTGCTATCGATGGCGAGGGGTTCGACGACATCACGATGGATCAGATCGTCACGGCGATCGTCGCCTACGTGCACGGTGCCGCACGCCACTGGGCGGGGGAGCAGGCGCGAATGCGCCTCGGCGACACGGACATCGAGTGGTGGACCTCGACCGGCGCGGTGCTCGAAGAGGTCATGGACGGATCGCAGTACCCGGTCTCCGGCCGCGTCGGACAGGCGGCAGGAGAGGACTACGGGCTCGGAGACGCCGAACGCTCGTACCGTTTCGGACGCGACGCGTTGATCAGCGGAATCGAGCAGCTGCGAACCACGCGCTGAAGGCGCTCGGGTACCCTTGCCGGGTGCCCTCCAGCGAACTCTCACCCGCTCTCGCCCGCGCCGAATCGCTGATCCGCAGCATCCCGGACTACCCGGAGCCCGGCATCCTGTTCCGCGACATCACGCCCCTGCTCGCCGACGCCGAGGCGCTCCGGGCGACCACCGACGCGATCGTCGAGCCGTTCGCCGGGCAGTTCGACGTCATCGCCGGCATCGAGGCGCGCGGTTTCCTCATCGCCGGCGCCGCCGCGATCGCCGCGGGTGTCGGACTCATCCCGATCCGCAAGGCGGGCAAGCTGCCGCGCCCCGCAGCATCCGTCGACTACGCGCTCGAGTACGGCACCGCGACGATCGAGATGCACGACGACCTCCCGGCAGGATCACGCGTCCTGCTCATCGACGACGTGCTCGCAACCGGCGGAACCCTCGCCGCGGGGCGCGAACTCGTCGAGCGGCTGGGCTCTCACGTCACGGGCATCTCGGTGCTGTTCGAGATCGAGGGGCTCGGCGGACGCGACGCGATCGGCGACCTGCACACGGTCTTCCACTCCTGAGGAGTCCGCGGCGCCGCCTCAGCGCTCGGCCGCGGGCGGCTTCGCGAGATCCGGCGGCGCGACGCCGCGCTCGATCGCGGTGCGGATCGAGATCGCCGCATGCGCGAGGCTGCTCACGGCGACGAGCTGGCGGGCTCGAGCGTTGACGGCCAGGAGCATCCGCCGGGCGACCACGTCCGGTGATCCGTCCGGCTGGAGAGCTGCGATGTTGCGACCGGCGAAGGGCTCGAGCGCATCGGCGTACTGCATGAGCTCGTCGACGTCGTAGTCGAGGCCGACCTCGGCGGCCTGCGCCAGGGCGTGGGCGAGACCCTGCTCGGCGGCCCCGGGGTAGCCGCGCCAGTCCCGCCGCCGCATCAGCTCGTACGTGCGCTCGCGGTACTCCTGCATCTCGGGATCGGCGGCGATGCCCTCCGGCGTCCCGAGCGCGAAGGCCTGACACGCGTTCATGACCTCGAGCGTGGATACGCCTTCCGAGTCGATCAGATCGGTCAGGGAGCGGATCGCGGTGGTGGATGCGCCGAAGGAGTCGCGCATCACGACGATCAGCAGGGCCCGGTCGACGTGGCCCTGTTCGTACACAGCGGTCGTCCGGTTGCGCAGCTTTCCCGTCGGGAGGATGCCGACCCGCATCCAGTGCTTCAGCGTCGTCGTGCTGACCCCGCTGCGGGCGGCGAGCTCGCTGAGTTTCATGGCGTCCTCCCCGGGCCTGCCCTTGGAGAGTAGCGGGCCTCACAACTCTCCACGGTGCGCCATGCGGGCGATGACTCTAACCTGCATACGCAGGGACTCTTCTCGCCGCTGGGGGTGCAGGGTGCGGGAGCGTCGATGAGCTGCTCTCGACGTGCTCGGGCGGATGAACGGGGGGTCCATCGTCCGCCCGGGCGACCTGCACCCGCATCGGGCTCGGGCCGTCGGGCCGGTAGACTGGCAGCGCCCGCCATCCCGCGACATCCGGAGCCGTTCATGCCCACCATCGTCGTCGACGTCATGCCCAAGTCCGAACTGCTCGACCCGCAGGGGAAGGCCGTCTCCGGTGCATTCGCGCGCCTGGGCGTCACGGACTTCAGCGACGTCCGCATCGGCAAGCGCTTCGAGCTCACGGTCGACGGCGAGGTCACCGACGAGGTGCTCGCCGCGGCCGAGAAGATCGCCGGCGACGTCCTGTCGAACTCCGTCATCGAGGACGTCGTGGGCATCGAGGTCGTCGAGTGACCGTCCGCATCGGGGTCATCACCTGGCCGGGATCGCTCGATGATCGCGACGCGCAGCGCGCCGTCCGCCTCGCCGGCGCCGAACCCGTCGCCCTGTGGCACGGCTCGCACGACCTCGAGGGCGTCGACGCGCTGGTCCTGCCCGGCGGATTCAGTTACGGCGACTACCTGCGCTCCGGAGCGATAGCCGCGCTCTCGCCGATCATGGCCGAGGTGAAGGATGCCGCCGCGAAGGGCATGCCCGTGCTCGGCATCTGCAACGGCTTCCAGATGCTCGTCGAGGCGCACCTGCTGCCCGGCGGGCTCATCCGCAACGATCACCAGCACTTCGTGCGACGCGATCAGAAGCTCACGGTCGCGAACTCCGACACCGCGTGGACCAACACGTTCAAAACGGGCCAGGAGATCGTCATCCCCCTGAAGAACGGCGAGGGCGGCTACATCGCCGACGACGAGACGCTCGACCGGCTCGAGGGCGAGGGGCTGGTGGCCTTCCGCTACGCCGGGGTCAACCCGAACGGGTCGCTGCGCGACATCGCCGGTGTCACGAACGAGGCGGGCAACGTCGTGGGTCTCATGCCGCATCCGGAGCACGCCACAGAGCCGGGCTTCGGCCCCGACACGTCGGCGGCCATGCGCTCCGGCATCGACGGACTCGGCTTCTTCGCGAGCGCCATCGCCGCCGTCGCCCGCGTCGCCGCGTAGATCCCGCTCAGACCGTACCGGCCGGCGGCCACACGCCGATGATCACGGCCATGATCACGATCGTCACGAGCTCGTGCGCGATGTTCAGCGTCGTGAGCTGAGTCGGCCGCCCCTCGAACGCATCGTGCGTGATGAATCGCGCCGCCGTGAATCCGGCCCACAGCAGCACGCCGGTCACGACCGTGCCGAGGAAGAACGACCCCTCGTAGAAGTGCCAGGCGATGGCGGATGCTCCGGCGAGCACCCACGCGGTGATGAAGCTGACAATGACCGTGGTGATGATCGGCCACACGGCGCTGCGCGCCGAACCGGTCATGTCGACGTTCGCTAGCCGCGCCCACCGGGTGCCGAACAGCTTCGGCGTGTACCAGAGCGAACCGACGACCATGCTCGAGAGCATCGCGAGCAGCACTGCCCAGTAGTTGATCTCGGGAACCATGACGCCTCCTCAGGTGCGATGAGGCCGAGCGTACCGCGCGGCGTCATCCGCGGTCGATAGGCACCGCGGTCGATAGGCTCGATGGGTGAGCCTCTTCGTCACCGTCCCCACCACGCGCCTGGCCGAGAACCTCGGCGATCTCCCCGAGGGGGTCGAACTCGAGGTCTGGGATCTGACATCCCCCGCCCCGCGCGAACGCATCGACATGGTGGTCGGCCCGTACATGGGCGGCACGAAGGCGCTCGGCGCCCTCACCGGCCTCGACATCGGCCTCGTGCAGAGCCAGTCGATCGGCTACGACGGCGTCGAGGACACCCTGCCCGCCGGCATCCCGTTCGCGAACGCCGCGAGCGTGCACGAGACCTCGACGGCCGAGCTCGCGCTCGCGCTCACGCTCGCCGCCCAGCGGCAGCTCCCCCGATTCGTGCTCGCCCAGCAGAGCGGCGAGTGGTCGCCGGTGTTCGCCGAGAGCCTCGCCGATCGCAAGGTGCTGCTGGTCGGGTTCGGCGGCGTGGGCGAGGCGATCGCGATGCGCCTGGAGCCCTTCGAGGTCGACCTGACCGTCGTCGCCCGGACCGCTCGGCCGGTCTGGCACGAGCGTCTGGGGCGCGTGCAGGTGCACGCGATCGACGAGCTCCCGGCGCTGCTGCCTGAAGCCGAGATCGTCATCCTCGCCCTCCCCGGCGGACCCGAGACCCGCCACCTGTTCGACGACGGGATGCTCGGCCGCATGGCCGACGGCGCGCTGCTCGTCAACGTCGGTCGCGGCACGCTGGTCGACAGCGATGCGCTCGCCCGCCAGCGGGGTCGCATCCGCGCCGCGCTCGACGTGCTCGACCCCGAGCCGCTGCCGGCAGAGCATCCGCTGTGGAGCACACCCGGCGTCCTCATCGCGCCGCACGTCGGTGGGGCATCCACCGCCATGAATCCGCGGATCGCGCGCCTGATCCGCAAGCAGATCGAGCGGATGCTGCGCGGCGAGACTCCGGCGAACATCGTCATCGACGGCTGAACATCGAACCGATTCGATCCGCACGGTAGCGCGTCTGTAAGCGTTTGCAGTAGGCTCGTCCCCATGACAGAGCTCGAACAGTTCGCAGCCCCCGGTTCCGAGTGGTGGCGCAGCGCCGTCATCTATCAGATCTACCCTCGCTCCTTCGCAGACGCCTCCGGCGATGGCATCGGCGACCTGCCCGGCATCACCAGCCGCCTGGACTCGCTGAAGGATCTCGGCATCGACGCGATCTGGCTGAGCCCGTTCATGACGAGCCCGCAGAAGGACGCCGGCTACGACGTCGCCGACTACCGCGACGTCGACCCGATCTTCGGCACCCTGGCCGACTTCGACGAGATGCTCGCGCAGGCCCACGCCCGTGGCATCCGCGTCATCGTCGACCTCGTCCCCAACCACTCCTCCGACCAGCACGTCTGGTTCCAGCAGGCGCTGAAGGCCGCCCCCGGCAGCCCCGAGCGTGCCCGCTACATCTTCCGCGACGGCAAGGGCGAGAACGGCGAGCTGCCTCCGAACAACTGGGAGAGCGTCTTCGGCGGCGGCCAGTGGACCCGCATCACCGAAGCCGACGGCACGCCCGGCCAGTGGTACCTGCACATCTTCGACCCCTCGCAGCCCGACTTCGACTGGACGAACGAAGAGGTCCGCGAGGAGTTCCGCGGCATCCTGCGCTTCTGGCTCGACCGCGGCGTCGACGGATTCCGCGTCGACGTGGCGCACGGCATGATCAAGAAGGACGGTCTGCCCGACTACACGCCCCCTGCCGAGGCCGACTCGATGGGCGGCGGCGAGGACGACGTGCCGTACTGGGGTCAGGACGGCGTGCACGACATCTACCGCGACTGGCACCAGGTGCTCGCCGAATACGACGGCGACCGCGCGCTGTGCGGCGAGGCGTGGCTGCCGACGCTGAAGAAGACGGCGCTGTGGGTGCGACCAGACGAGATGCACCAGACGTTCAACTTCCCGTACATGATGACCGAGTGGGATGCCGAGAAGATCGGCGACATCATCCGCGAATCGCTCGACGAGTTCGGCACGGTCGGCGCGCCCAGCACCTGGGTGCTCTCGAACCACGACGTCATCCGCCACGCCTCGCGCCTCGCGCTCACGGCCGACAGCCCGCAGGGCGACGGCATCGGGCCGAAGTCCCAGGGCAAGCCCGACCAGGCGACCGGCCTCTCGCGCGCCCGCGCGGCGACGACCGTGATGCTGTCGCTGCCGGGGTCCTCGTACCTGTACCAGGGCGAGGAGCTCGGGCTCCCCGAGGCCATGGAGATCCCCGACGCGTTCCGTCAGGACCCGACCTGGTTCCGCACGAACGGCGAGCGCTACGGACGCGACGGATGCCGCGTGCCGCTGCCCTGGGAGGCGAAGGCCCCCGCTTTCGGCTTCAACACCACGGGCGACTCGTGGCTGCCGCAGCCGGACGAGTGGGCGTCGTTCGCGCGCGACACCGAAGAGGCGGATGCCGCCTCCACCCTGCACCTCTACAAGGCGCTGCTGCGCCTGCGCCGCGAGCGCGAGCTCGGCACCGGTTCGCTCGTGTGGGAGGACCTCGGCGAGCACGCCGTCGCGTTCCGTCGCGGCGACCTGCACGTGGCGCTGAACGTCGGCGCTGAGCCGCTGGAGCTCGGCGAGGGCGTGACGTTCGTCGTGCAGAGCCAGTCGTTCGACGGCACCGCTGTGCCGGCAGACACGGCCGCCTGGTACACGAAGGGCTGACCGGGACTCGAGCATGGTGAGCATCGATGAGGTCGCGCGATTGGCCGGGCTTTCGACAGCCACGGTCTCGCGCGCCCTCAGCGGTCGCGGCTACGTGTCGGCGGCGTCCCGCGAGCGGGTTCGGATCGCCGCGCAGCAACTCGGGTACGTCGTCTCGTCGCGGGCCTCGAGCCTGGCCTCGGGGCGCACCAGGAACATCGGCGTGGTCGTGCCGTTCCTCGACCGCTGGTTCTTCAGCACCGTGCTCTCGGGGGTCTCGAGCGCTCTGATGCGCCGCGGCTACGACATCACGTTGTACAACATCACCGCCGACGAGGACGTCCGCAAGGACGTGTTCGAGACGGCCCTGCGCCGTCAGCGCGTGGATGCCGTGATCGCCGTGGCGATCGAGCTCGACGAGGACGAGACCGAGCAGCTGCTGGCGCTCGGCCTGCCGGTCATCGCGATCGGCGGACCGAACGCCCGGCTCGACACCCTCACGGTCGACGACTTCGCCCTGGCCCGGCTCGCCACGGAGCATCTGCTCAGCCTCGGGCACACCGACATCGCGCACATCGGCGCGAACCCCGAGTTCGACATCGACTTCCACATCCCGACCAACCGCCGGCTCGGCTTCGAGCAGGCGCTGGCGGACGCCGGCATCGCACCGAACCCGGCCTATCTCGAGCCCGCGGACTTCACGGTCGACGGCGGGTACCGGGCGGCCAAACAGCTGCTCGGGCGACCGGGCCCTCGCCCGACCGCGGTGTTCGCGGCATCCGATGAGATGGCGATCGGCGCCGTGCTCGCGGCGCGCGACCTCGGCTACCGGGTGCCGGAGGACCTGTCGGTCGTCGGGATCGACGGCCACGAGCTCGGCGATTTCTTCCGTCTGACGACCGTCGACCAGTTCCCGCTCGCGCAGGGCGAGCGGGCGGCGGATGCCGTGCTGGCCAAGCTCGAGTCGAGCGACGAGCCCACCGCGCACGGCGAGCTGCCGTTCGAGCTGATCGTGCGCGGCACGACCGCCCGGCTCCCGAAGGCCTGACCCGAGTCGAAGCCGCACAGCTCCAGCTCCCCCGCTAGACTGGTCCGCGGAGCGTCGGGAAGCCTGGTCGACACGAACTGCTGTCGACCCGAAAGGCGCCCATGTCGCGCATCCGCTCGCTGTTCCCGTCGTCCTCCTCCTCGGAGTCGATCCGCATCGGCGAGATCCTCCGCAAAGAGACCGTCGGCGGCATCCTGCTCGTCGCCTGCGCCGTCGTCGCGCTGATCTGGGCGAACTCGCCATGGGCCGAGACGTACTTCGCGGTCCGTGACTTCGAAGTCGGATACGAGCCCTGGCACCTGCGCCTGAGCATCGGGGCCTGGGCGGCGGACGGCCTGCTGGCGATCTTCTTCTTCCTCGTCGGGCTCGAACTCAAGCGCGAGTTCGTCAGCGGTGACCTGCGCCGTTTCAGCACCGCGGTCGTGCCGATCGTCGCTGCCGTCGGCGGCGTCGCCGTGCCCTCCCTGATCTACCTGGCCGTGACGGCCGGCTCCGCCGAGGCATCCCGCGGATGGGCGATCCCGACCGCGACCGACATCGCCTTCGCCGTCGCCGTGCTCGCCGTGATCGGCTCGCACCTGCCCAGCGCCCTGCGGATCTTCCTGCTCACCCTCGCCGTGGTCGACGACCTCATCGCGATCGGGATCATCGCGATCTTCTACACCGAGACGGTCGAGGTCGTGCCGCTCCTGCTCGCGCTCGCAGTGATCGCCGTCTACGGCACGATCGCGCAGCTGTACCGCCGCTTCTTCCGGCTGCGCCCCACCGCGGCCTGGTTCATCCTGCTTCCGATCGGGCTCGTCGCGTGGGCGCTGCTGCACGCCTCCGGCATCCACGCGACCATCGCCGGCGTGCTGCTCGGATTCACAGTGCCCGTCCTGCATCGCAGAGCCGACCGCGGAGAGGATGCCGGCCCCGGCCTCGCCGAAGAGTTCGAGCACCGGTTCCGTCCGCTGTCGGCCGGGTTCGCCGTGCCGGTGTTCGCGTTCTTCTCGGCCGGCGTCGCGGTCGGCGGAGCCGCCGGGTTCGCCTCCGCGTTCTCCGACCCGATCGTCATCGGCATCATCGTCGCGCTCGTGGTCGGCAAGCCGCTCGGGATCACGGCCGCGACGTGGATCATCACTCGCATCCGGCGGATCGACCTCGACCCGGCGCTGCGCTGGATCGACATCGCCGGGGTCGGCATCCTCGCCGGGATCGGATTCACCGTGTCGCTGCTGGTGGCCGAGCTCAGCTTCGCCGCGGGCAGCGAGGCCGCCGATCATGCCAAGGTCGCCGTGCTCACGGCATCCGTGGTGGCCGCCGCCGTGGCATCCGTCCTGCTGGGCGCACGCAACCGGCGGTACCGGCGGCACCGGAATCAGGACAGTTGACCGAAATCAGGATGATTCGGCGCGAAGGCTCCTGACCCGGGGGCACCCTCCTGATCTCAGGTGACGTCGTCGATCAGGCCGGCGGGAACCCGCCGCTCAGCCGCCCGTGGAAGCGGCCGCTCGCCTCATTGAGTCCGATGAGCTCGACGGTCTTGCCGTGCCGCGCGTACTTCGTCTCGATGGCGTCGAGCGCTGCGACGGTCGACGCATCCCACACGTGCGAACGCGACAGGTCGATCACGACGCGGTCCGGGTCAGCGCTGTACTCGAACTGGGTCGTGAGGTCGTTGCTGGAGGCGAAGAACAGCTCGCCGTCGACGGCGTAGTGCGCGGCATCCGTCGTCACGGTCCTTGTGACCGTCGCGAAATGCGCGACGCGCCGGACGAACAGGACGGATGCCACGACCACCCCCACGACGACGCCGATCGCGAGGTTGTGCGTGATCACCACGGCGAGCACGGTCAGCACCATGACCGCGGTCTCGCTCTTCGGCATCCGCTTCAGCGTCGACGGGCGGACGCTGTGCCAGTCGAACGCGCCGATCGCGACCATGATCATCACGGCGACGAGCGCGGCCATCGGGATCGTCGCGACGAAATCGCCGAACACGACCACGAGCAGGAACAGGAAGACACCCGCGAAGAACGTCGACAGACGCGTGCGGGCGCCCGACTCCTTGACGTTGATCATGGTCTGGCCGATCACGGCGCAGCCGCCCATGCCGCCGAAGATGCCCGACAGCATGTTCGCCACCCCCTGCGCCCACGACTCGCGGGTCTTGCGGGAGTGCGTGTCGGTGATCTCGTCGACGAGCTTGGCGGTGAGGAGCGTCTCCATGAGCCCGACGACCGCCATCGCGAGTGCGAAGGGCGCGATGATCGTGAAGGTCTCCCACGTCAGCGGTACATTCGGGATGAACAGCTCGGGAAGGCTGCGCGGAAGCTCGCCCTGGTCGCCGACGGTCGGCACCTGGATAGCGAGAACGATCACCACGGCCGTCACGATGATCACCGAGACCAATGGGGCCGGAATCACCTTCGTGATGCGCGGCATGACGATCATCACGAGGGTGCCGAGTACCACGAGCGGATACACCAGCCAGGGCACGCCCAGCAGATGCGGCACCTGCGAGCTGAACACGAAGATCGCCAGCGCGTTGACGAACCCCGTCATGACGCTGCGCGGGATGAACCGCATGAGCTTCGCCACCCCGAGCACGGCGAGCACGATCTGGAAGACGCCCGCCAGCAGCACCGTGGCGATGAAGTAGTCCATGCCGTAGGTGGGCGCGACCGGTGCGATGACGAGAGCGACGGCGCCCGTGGCCGCCGTGACCATCGCCGGGCGCCCGCCGAGGAACGCGATCGAGACCGCCATGATGAACGACGAGAACAGCCCGACCTTCGGGTCGACCCCCGCGATCACCGAGAACGCGATGGCCTCGGGGATGAGCGCGAGTCCCACGACGAGCCCCGCGAGCACCTCGCGGGTCAGGATGCGCGGGCTCTTCAGCGCGGTGAGGACGGTGGGGTTCGGCCGGTAACGGGCGCGATCGTCGAGGATGCTCATGCGGACTCGGTGACCTCTCGAACCGGGGGAACGCCCCGAGCGGGGCAGGTCAACTGTAGTCGCGGCGTGCCCGGCTCAGGCGACGTCACCGAGATCAGGAGGCTGCGGGCGCATGCATCCTGATCTCGGGCGCTACTCCTGATCTCAGGCGACGGTGAAGCCGGCCTCGAGCAGCACGTCCTCGCGCGAGGACGGACCGACGAGCAGGGCGAACTCCCCCGGCTCGACGACGCGGCGCCCCGCGGCATCCACGATCGTGCACTCGGCCGCCGGCACCTCCACGCGCACGCGTGCGGACTCCCCCGGAGTCAGCGCGACCTGGCGGTAGGTCTTGAGCTCCTTGTCGGTCCAGCTGACGCTGGTGACGGCATCCCGCACATAGACCTGCACGGTCTCGATCGTCGGGCGCGCACCGGTGTTGGTGACCGTCACGTCGGCGACAACCGTGCCAGATGCCGGGAGCGCCATCTCGGCCAATGAGAGGTCTGAGTACGCGACGGTCGTGTACGAGCGACCCTCGCCGAACGCCCAGGCGGGCGACTGCGTGAGGTCGGCGTAGCGGTCGCCGTGCTGCCCGCGGATCTGGTTGTAGTACGTCGGCTGCTGACCGGCGTGCCGGGCGAACGAGATCGGCAGGCGGCCGGTGGGCTCGATCGCGCCGGTGATGAGCTCGGCGATCGCTCGCCCGCCCTGCATGCCGGGGTTCGCGACCCACAGCACGGCGGCGGCCCGCGACACGGATGCCGGCAGCACGAGGGGCTTGGACGCCATGAGCACCACGATGACGGGCTTCCCTGTCTCGATCAGTGCATCGAGCAGGGCGATCTGCCCGCCGAGGAGCTCGAGGGTCGCCGTCGAGCGACCCTCGCCGTACAGACCGCGGGCATCACCCACGACCGCGACGACGGCATCGGACGACTCGGCCGCAGTGACCGCCTCGGCGATCTGCGCCTCGTCCGCGGGGATCGGGCGCACGACCGGCGGGCGCGGCTGGCCGTCGGGCCAGGTGACGCCGGCCGGGTCGGGCTCGAGGGTGAGGATGTCGGCGCCGCGGGCGTGCACGACCTCCCACGGGGCGATCTCGCGCAGCCCGTCGAGCACGGTCGTGATCATCTCGCGCGGCTGTCCGTCGAGCCAGCCGGCCTGGCCGGAGCCGCCGGCCCAGTCGCCGAGCTGCTCCTGGTCGTCGTCCGCGAGCGGTCCTGTGACGGCGATGCGCTTCTCCTGCGCCGACGACAACGGCAGCAGTCCGTCGTTCTCCAGCAGCACGAGCGAGCGACGGGTGACCTCGAGGTTCAGCTCCGCATGCTCCGCCGTGCCCACGAAGGACGAGACATCCTCGCGCGGCTGCCGCGGGTCCTCGAACAGCCCGAGCTCGAACTTCAGCGTCAGGATCCGCGCGACCGCGGCGTCGAAGGCATCCTCTCCGAGGAGACCCTGGGCGACCGCATCCAGCGCGCCCTCGAAGAAGGTCGGCGTCGTCATGATCATGTCGTTGCCGGCCTTCACCGCGGCGGCCGCGGCGTGCGTGATGTCGGGCTGGATGTGCTGCTCCCAGACCATCCGGCCGACGTTGTCCCAGTCGGTGATGAGGGTGCCGGTGTAGCCCCACTCGCCGCGCAGCACGTCGCTGAGCAGCCACTCGTTCAGGGTGATCGGCACGCCATCGGTGGTCTGGTAGCCGAGCATGAACGAGCGGCATCCCTCGCGGGCGACGCGCTCGAACGGCGGCAGGAACCACGAGCGGAGCTTCCGCTGCGAGATGTCGGCCTCGGATGCATCCCGGCCGCCCTGCGTCTCGGAGTACCCGGCGAAGTGCTTGGCCGTCGCGAGGATGGCGCTCGGGTCTGACAGTCCCTTCCCCTGGTAGCCGCGCACCATGGCGCTGGCGAGCTCGCCGATGAGGTGCGGGTCCTCGCCGAAGGTCTCGTTGACGCGTCCCCAGCGCAGGTCGCGGGCGATGCAGAGCACGGGCGAGAAGGTCCAGTGGATGCCGGTGGCGGCCACCTCGACCGCGGTCGCGCGCGCCGCCTTCTCGACGAGACCGGCATCCCAGGACGCCGCCATGCCGAGCTGGGTCGGGTAGATCGTCGCACCGGGCCAGAAGGAGTGGCCGTGGATGCAGTCCTCGCCGACGATCAGCGGGATCTGCAGCCGGGTCTGCAGCGTCAGCGCGCGCGCTGCGACGATCCGCTCCGGCGAGGTGTGCAGGATGGAGCCGACGTGGCGGCGCAGCACGTGGTCCTCGAGGTCGTCGCGGGCGTCGAGCTGCAGCATCTGCCCGACCTTCTCCTCCAGCGTCATGCGGCCGAGCAGGTCGGCGACGCGTTCGGGGATCGAGAGGGCGGGATCGCGGTACGGATGGGTGTGGACGAGCGTTTCAGTCATTGTCTGCGTTCTGTGTGGTCCGAACAGCGGTCACGGCGTCGTTGACGTCGAGCCCCTTCTTCTTCATGGCGCGCGCCCGCTCACCGGCCGAGCGCAGGCGCGGGTTGACGTATTCGTCGATGCCGAAGTTGATCAGCGACAGCGCGACGCCGATCGCGGCGATGCACAGCCCCGGGGGCAGGTACCACCACCACTGGTTCTGGCCGAAGGCGCCCTGGGCCGAGGCCCAGTTGAGGATGGTGCCCCAGTTGTACGTCGTCACCGGGATGACGCCGATGTACGACAGAGTCGTGAGGCCGAGGATCGCGGCGGTCACGGTGCCGACGAAGCTCGCGGCGATGAGCGCCATGAGGTTCGGCAGCATCTCGACCGTGATGATGCGGCGCAGCGGCTCGCCGTTCGCCCGTGCGGCCTGGATGAAGTCGCGGTTGCGCAGCGACATCGTCTGAGCGCGCAGGACGCGCGCGCCCCACGCCCACCCGGTGATGCCCAGGACGGCGGCGATGAGCACGAGCGGCGGCTCCTCGAACATCGACGCGACGATGATGATGAGCGGGAGCCCGGGGATCACGAGGAACACGTTGGTCAGCGCCGACAGCGCCTCGCTCTTCCACCCCGACAGGTATCCGGCGATGACGCCGACGGTGATGGCGATGAGCGTCGCGATGATCGCCGCGAGGAACCCGACGACGATGACACCGCGGGTGCCGTGGATGACCTGGCTGAGCACGTCCTCGCCGATGTGCGTCGTGCCGAGCCAGTGCGCGGCGGACGGCGGCTGCAGTCGCGCGGTGTTGTCGACCTTCGTGGGCGAGTACGGGGCGATCACATCGGCGAAGATCGCGATGAGCACGAAGAACCCGAGGATCGCCAGCCCCGCGATGGACTTGCCGTTGCGGAACATCGCGAAGGCGCCGGCGACCTTGGACCAGAAGCTCTGCTCCGGTGCGTGGCCGGAGCCCTGCGTGCTCGTGCGGATGAGGAACGTGTCGGGCGCTCCGGCCCGCTTCTGAGTCGTCGTCATGGTTCAGCTCTCCGTCTGGCGCGTGCGCGGGTCGAGGAACGCGTAGGCGATGTCGGCGAGGATGTTCGCGACGAGCACCGACAGCGTGATCACGAGGAACACGCCCTGCATGAGCGCGTAGTCCTTCGCGTTCGTGGCATCCAGCAGGAGCTTGCCGACGCCGGGATAGCTGAACACCATCTCCATGACGATCGTGCCGCCGACGATGAAGCCGATCGACAGCGCGAAGCTCTGGATCTGCGGCAGTACGGCGTTGCGGGCGGCGTAGCCCCACAGCACGCGGCGGTTCGGCATGCCCTTGGCCTGCGCGACCGTGATGTAGTCCTCGTCCAGCACGGTGAGCATCATGTTGCGCATGCCCAGCATCCAGCCGCCGAGCGAGGCGATCACGATGGTCAGCAGCGGCAGTGTGCCGTGGTGGATGACCTGGCCGATGAACTCGAGGTTCCAGCCCGGAACCATGCCGACCCCGTAGGCCTTGCCGATCGGGAACCACTTCAGGTTGACCGAGAACACGGCGATCGCGAGGAGCCCCAGCCAGAAGTACGGGATGGTGCTGAGGAACGTCGTGATCGGGATGAACGCGTCGAGCCTGCTGCCGCGGCGCCAGCCGATGAACGCGCCGCCGATCGTGCCGATCGCGAACGACACGATGGTCGCGAGGCCCACGAGCCCGACGGTCCACGGCAGCGCCTGGCTGATGACCTCGGTCACCGGGCGCAGGCCGTGCAGCAGCGAGACGCCGAGGTCGCCCCGGAACAGCAGTCCCCAGTAGTCGAGGTACTGCTGCCACAAGCTCTTGTCGGTGTCGAGGCCCAGCAGGGCGCGCAGCGCGTCGGCTGCCTCGGGCGAGACGTTGCGGTTGCGGGCCAGGTACTGGGTGACCGCGTCGCCCTTCATCATGCGGGGCAGGAAGAAGTTGATCGTCAGGGCCGCCCACAGCGTGAACAGATAGAAGGCGGCGCGCCCGCCCAGGAAGCGCCACGGAATGCGGCTGCGGCCTGCGACGACCTTCGTCGCGGTGGTGCCCGCCTCGACGGCGTCCGGAACGGCGCGCGTCTCGGCAGGGGGCAGCTGGGGTTCGACCGCGGTCATCGGGCACCTCCTGCGTCTGCCGCCCATCCCGCCGCCTGGAAGTGCCGCTCCGGGTCGGGGGATGCCGCGCGCAGCTCCTGCGTGTACGGGTCCTGGGGGCGGAGGATCACGTCATCGGCGGTGCCGTGCTCGACGATCCGGCCCTGGTTGAGCACGATGATCTCGTCGCTGAAGTGGCGGGCCGTTGCGAGGTCGTGCGTGATGTAGAGCACGCCGAGGCCCTCCTCGCGCTGCAGATCGGCGAGCAGGTTGAGCACGCCGAGGCGGATCGAGACGTCGAGCATCGAGACCGGCTCGTCGGCGACGAGGATCGCAGGTCGGGATGCCAGGGCGCGGGCGATCGCGATGCGCTGGCGCTGGCCGCCGGAGAGCTCGTGCGGACGCCGGTCGATCACGGCATCCGGGTTCAGCCGCACGCGCTCGAGGAGGCGGCGCACCTCGGCGTCCGTCTCGTCCTTCGGCACCACGTCGTCCAGGCGCAGCGGCCGCTCGAGGTGGTACCGGATCGAGTGGTACGGGTTGAGCGAGGCGAACGGGTCCTGGAAGACCATGCGCAGCTGCTGGCGGTACGTGCGCAGCCCCTTGCCGCGGCGCGGGATCGGCCTCCCGTCGAGGAGCACCTCGCCGCTCGTGGGCGTTTCGAGCTGGGTGAGGATCTTGGCGATCGTCGACTTGCCACTGCCGGACTGGCCGACCAGGCCGATGGTCTGCCCGGACTGCAGAGTGAAGCTGACGTCGTCGAGGGCCGTGAGTTGACCTGCTCCTCTGACGTTGTAGACCTTGGTGACGTGGCGGACTTCGAGGGTGCTCATCGCACCACCACCCCCTTCTCGCCGGTGAGGCGCGGGAACGACGACAGGAGCGTCTTGGTGTACTCGTCCTGCGGGTCGCGCCAGATCTGCTCGGCGGTGGCGAGTTCGACGATCTCGCCCTCGCGCATGATGGCGATGCGGTCGCTGATCTCGAGCAGCAGCGGCAGGTCGTGGGTGATGAAGATCACCGAGAAGCCGAACTCCTCGCGCAACTGCGAGATCTGGCGGAGGATCTCGCGCTGCACGAGCACGTCGAGTGCCGTGGTCGGCTCGTCCATGACCATCAGTTGCGGACGCAGGGCAAGCGCCATGGCGATCATGATGCGCTGGCGCATGCCGCCGGACAGCTCGTGCGGGAACGAGCGGGCGCGCTGCGCCCCGACCTTGACGATCTCGAGCAGCTCGGCCACGGCATCCCGCCGGTCGCGCCGGCTCATGCCGGGGCGGTGCACCTCGAAGACGTCCTCGAGCTGCGACCCGATCGTCGCCACCGGGTTCAGGGCGTTCATCGCCCCCTGGAAGACCATCGAGACCTTGTCCCAGCGGAAGCGCCGCATCTGCTCGGCGCCGAGGTCGTTCACGTCGATGTCGGACCCGCTCGAGTCGTGGAAGACGACGGAGCCTCCGGTGATCACCGCGGGCGCCTTGAGCAGGCGCTGGATGCCGTACGCGAGAGTCGTCTTGCCGCAGCCGGATTCTCCGGCGAGGCCGAGGATCTCGCCGCGCTCGAGCTCGAGCGAGACGTTCTTCACCGCCGCGACCGGCGGGTCGACGTCGTACACGACCGAGAAGTCGCGGACGGACAGCAGGGGGTCTGTCATGGGTTTGCTCCATCCATGATGGATGCCGGGACCGAAGCCCCGGCATCCATCGTGACTTACTTCGCCTCGAGGTTCGTCAGGATCTGGACGATGCCCGGCTGGGTCGGGTCGCCCGACGCGTACTGGTCGTCCTCACTAGGCCATCCGACGTAGTTGCGGGTGTTGAACTCGCCCAGCAGCGGGTGCGCGCCCAGCGGGATCGCCGGCACGTTCTCGGCGAACGCCTTCTGCATGACCTCGGATGCCGCGGCACGGTCCTCGTCCGTCGACGCGTTGGCGTACGTGTTCAGCGCCTCGGTGACGGCGGGGTCGTCGAAGCGGCCGAAGTTGTACTGGGCCTTGTCGTCGACGATCCACTTCGGGTCCATGGTCGAGGTGTACAGGCCGTACACGTTGCCGGTGTCCTCGAGCCAGTGGATGATCGCCTGGAAGGTGCCCTCCTGGCGGGCGGCGTCCCAGCCGCCCCAGTCGGGCTGATCGACCTTGACCTCGATGCCGAGCGCCTCGTCGAGCTCCTCGGCGATGAGCGCCTGCTCGGTGTTCCAGTCGCTCCATCCGGCCGGGACCGAGATCGAGAACGACACGGCCTCGCCGTCGGGGTCGATGAGCTTGTCGCTCTCCCAGGTGTAGCCGGCGTCGGTCAGGATCTCCTTGGCCTTGTCGACGTCGACCGAGTAGTTCACGTCCTTGTACTCGGGCGCGATCTCGTCCTCGAGGAGGGTGCCCAGGCCCGTGACGTTCCACACCGGCTCGCTCGCGCCCTCGCGGGCGATGTCGACGTACGCCTGACGGTCGATCGTCCAGGCGAGCGCCTCGCGCAGCGCCGGGTCGTTGAACGGCTTGGTCTGCAGGTTCATGAACAACGTGCCCGCGCCGGCGGTCGGCGACACGAGGAACTGGTTGTTCTCGTCCGCGGAGAGGTAGCTGGACTCGATCTGCGGGATGAACGCCTGCGCCCAGTCGGCCTCGCCGGACGCGAGAGCGGTGGTGAGGGCGGCGTTGTCGCCGTAGGAGACGTAGTGCAGCTCCGGAACGGCGAGGTCGCCGCCCCAGTAATCCTCGTTGGCGGCCAGCGTGACCGACTCCGTGGTCCAGCTCGAGAGCACGTACGGACCGGTGCCGACGGCGAGACCCTCCCCGGTGAGCGGGTCGGTGTTCGGGTCTTCGATGCCCTCCCAGATGTGCTTCGGCACGATCGGGGTGTGCAGCACGCGCGCCTGCGCGGTGAACTTCGAGTCGGCGAACTTCAGGGTCACGGCGTCGCCGTCGACCGTCGCGCCCTCGTAGTGCAGGCCCTGCGAGTCGGCGAGCTTGCCGTTGAGGTACATGTCGAACGTGAAGACGATGTCCTCGGCGGTGAAGTCCTCGCCGTCGCTCCACTTCACGCCGCTTCGCGGGACGACGGTGAGCTCGGTGTAGTCGTCGTTCCACTCGACCGATTCGGCCAGCCACGGGGTGGTGCCCAGGTCGCCGGTCGGGTTGACGAGGGCGAGCGGCTCGAAGATGACCTTGGCATAGCCGTACTTCGATGCGGACGAGTCGCCCAGGTACGGGTTGTGCGACTCGGTGGTGATCGCGCCGTCGGGCTTGGCGATCGTGAGCGCGGCGGTGCCTGCGCTGCCGGAATCGCCGTCGTCGGTGGTGCCGGATGTCGAGCATCCGGCGAGGGCACCGACGCTGAGGGCGGCGATCGCGCCGACGGCGATCAGAGATCTGCTGAGCTTCATTGCTTCTCCTTGGACACGGGTCTTTGTGTAGGGCTGGAGTGCCGGGATGGTGATTAGCTTACTTGTGAGAAAGTAAACTGCAGTGAGATTACCGACAAGTCAGTAAGCTTGGCAAGCGACGGATGCCGGACCGTTACACTCACCAGAAGAAAGGGGATGCCGTGGCCACTGAGAACGCGACGCGCACCCGTCCGGCCACCCGTCAGAAGCGCACAGAGATCCTCCGCGCGGCCGTCGACATCTTCGGCACGAAGGGCTCCGCGAACGGGACCCTCGCCGACGTCGCCGAGCAGGTCGGGATGACGCACGCCGGCATCCTGCACCACTTCGGCTCCAAGCAGAACCTTCTCCTGGAGATGCTCGCCTTCCGCGATCAGGCCGACGTCGAGGATCTCGTCGAGCAGCACATCCCCGGCGGACCCGAGCTCTTCCTGCACCTCGTGCGCACCGCCTTCGTGAACGCGCAGCGCCCCGGCATCGTGCAGGCGTACACCGTGATGTCGGCGGAGTCCATCACCGACGACCACCCGGCGCGCGAGTACTTCGAGGAGCGCTACTCGACGCTGCGGCGCGAGATCACCGAGGCGTTCAGCGAGCTGTGCGCACAGGAGGGCGTCACCGACCAGAGCACCGTCTCGTCGGCCGCCGCCGCGATCCTCGCCGTCATGGACGGTCTGCAGCTGCAGTGGCTCCTGCATCCGGGCGTCGTCGAGCTCGGCGAGACCAGCCAGTTCGCGATCCGCGCGATCGTGAACGCCGTGCTGAAGCCGGGCCCCGAGCTGGAGACGTACGCACAGGGCTAGGCTCGGCCCCATGAGCATCGACCTCGACGCGCTGTACCGCGATCTGCACCAGCATCCCGAGCTGTCCTTCCAGGAGACCCGCACAGCCGGTATCGCCGCCGGTCACCTTCGAGACCTCGGACTGGAGGTCGAGGAGGGCGTGGGCATCACCGGCGTCGTCGGCGTCCTCCGCAACGGCGACGGGCCGGTCGTCTGGGCCCGCGCCGACATGGACGCGCTGCCCGTCGAGGAGCTCACCGGACTGCCGCACGCGAGCACGGCGACGGGGGTCGATCCGGCCGGCCACGTCGTACCGGTCATGCACGCCTGCGGCCACGACATGCACGTCACCGCGATGATCGGCGCCGTCGAGCGCCTGGTCGCCGATCGGGACGCGTGGTCGGGCACGCTCGTGATTCTCATCCAGCCGGCCGAGGAGTACGGCGCGGGCGCCAGGGCGATGCTGGATGCCGGGATCCTCGACCGCCTGCCGAAGCCCGATGTCGTGCTCGGGCAGCACGTCACTCCCCTTCCCGCCGGCGTCATCGGCGTGCGCAGCGGCACCCAGATGGCGGCATCCGACGGTCTGACCGTGACGCTGCACGGCCGCGGCGGCCACGGCTCGCGCCCGCACACGACGATCGATCCCGTCGTCATGGCCGCGGCGACCGTCATGCGGCTGCAGACGATCGCGTCGCGCGAACTGGATCCGCAGGAGGTCGGCGTCGTCACGGTCGGGTCGATCCACGCCGGCACGAAGAACAACATCATCGCCGCCGACGCCACGCTCGAGCTGAGCCTGCGTTACCCCGACGACGAGGCGCGCGAGCGCGTGCTGGCCGCCGTCGAGCGGATCGTGCGGGCCGAGTCCGCGGCATCCGGCGCCGAGCGCGAGCCGGAGTTCCGCACCGACCACACGCTTCCGCCGACCATCAACGATGCGGATGCCACGGCGCGCGTCGCCGCGGCGCTGGAGCGCGCACTCGGCGAGGGGACTGTGATCGATCCCGGCATGTTCACCGGCAGCGAGGACGTCTCGTGGTTCGCCCGGGATGCCGGTGTCCCTCTTGTGTTCTGGTTCTGGGGCGGCGTGGATGCCGAGGTGTTCGCGCAGGCGAGGGCCGCCGGCACCGTGGCCAGCAGCATCCCGACGAATCACTCGGCGTACTTCGCGCCCGTCATGCACCCCACGATCGAGGTCGGCGTCACGGCGATGGCGACCGCGGTGCGCGAGTTCCTGGACTGAGGACGCGCCGCTACACCTGCACGACGCGCGGGGGCGGGGGCGGCAACTGGCGCCGCGGCACGCCGTGCGCCTCGCGGTGCAGCCGCTCCATGCGGGCATCGAGTTCGGATGCGGCTTCCGCGGCGTCCGACAGGCTCTCGACGAGATGCGAGGGCACCTGGTTGGAGAACTTGTAGTAGATCTTGTGCTCGAGGCTCGCCCAGAAGTCCATCGCTATCGTGCGGAACTGCACCTCGACCGGCACCAGCAGCGGCCCGGTCGAGAGGAACACCGGCACCTCGATGATCGCGTGCAGGCTCTTGTAGCCGTTGGCCTTGGGCTCGGCGATGTAGTCCTTGACGACGCGGACCGTGATGTCGTCCTGCTGGGTGAGCAGATCGAACAGCTGGTAGACATCGGCGACGAAGCTGCAGGTCACCCGAACTCCGGCGATGTCGGTGATCTCCTCGCGGATGCGCTCGAAGTCCGGCTCGTCGATGCCCTTGCGAGCGATCTTCTCGACGATGCTGTCGGGCGTCTTCAGCCTGCTCTTGACATGCTCGATCGGGTTGTAGGCGTGGTCGTGCAGGAACTCGTCGCGCAGGATCGAGATCTTCGTCTCCACCTCCCGCATCCCGAACTCGTACTCCCGGAGGAAGCGTTGGAACTCGTCACGGAGTTCGCGGGTCTGGCGGATGGCGTCTTCGGTGACCTCGATGGTCGTCATGGCTTCGACGTTACGGGTTCGTGATCGGAACGGGCTGTGCGTTCGTCATGAGCGGACAGGATGCCGCTTCCGCCGCCCGCGCTCGTAGGATCGCAGGATGACCGACACCCCGTGGCCCCTCCGGACCGAGCGCCTCGAGATCCGACCCGCCACCGCAGAGGACCTCGGCGCGATCTGGGAGTACCGGCGCCTGCCCGAGGTGAATCGCTGGCTGGGGCCGGCGCCCGCGACGCGCGAGGCCTTCGACGATCTGTACCTCGACCCCGAGCGGCTCGCCACCACGCTCCTGATCACGAGGCCGGAGGACGGCGCCGTGATCGGCGACATCATGCTGAAGATCGGCGATGCCTGGGCGCAGCGCGAGGTCATCGAGCAGGCGAAGGGCACCGAGGCGGAGCTCGGCTGGACGCTCGCGCCCGAGCACACCGGCCAGGGTTACGCGACAGAGGCGGTGCGCGGAGTGATCGACGTGTGCTTCGGGGCGCTCGGTCTGCGCCGGGTGCACGCCGGATGCTTCGCCGACAACGAGCCGTCCTGGCGGATGATGGAGCGCCTCGGGATGCGGCGCGAGGAGCACAGCCGCAAGACGGCGCTGCATCGCTCGGGCGAATGGATGGACGGCATGAACTACGGCCTGCTCGCCGAGGAGTGGCCGGCATCCCGCTGACGCCGTGAGGATCGCGTGAGGGTCGCGCACGCGCCCGTAGGGATTCCGTGAGGATGCCGTCCGGACGGCCGACGTGCGCGTACGTTCGTCGTTCGTGACAGACCAGACCCCGGATGCCCCGCCGCTCGCGAAGCGGCTCATCATCGGCGACCCGCTCACGACCGAGCAGGTCGACGAGCAGCTCCTGCCCAAGCGCCGCGCGCTGCCGATCTTCGCCTCGGACGCGCTGAGCTCGGTGGCGTACGCGCCGCAGGAGCTCGTGATGATCCTCCTCATCGGCGGGCTCTCGTTCCTGTCGTTCAGCCCCATGGTCGCCGCAGCCGTCGTCGTGCTGCTCATCGTCGTCGTGCTCAGCTACCGGCAGCTCATCAAGGCCTACCCCTCCGGCGGCGGCGACTACGAGGTCGCCCGCACCAACCTCGGCGAGATCCCCGGCGTCGTCGTCGCCGCGGCTCTGCTCGTCGACTACGTCCTCACGGTCGCGGTGTCGGTGGCATCCGGCGTCGACAACATCATCTCCGCGCTGCCCGGTCTGAACCCGTGGCGGGTCGAGCTCGCCGTCGGGTTCGTGATCGTGCTCGTCATCGTGAACCTGCGAGGCGTCCGCGAGGCATCCACCGTCTTCGCGATCCCGACGTACGTGTTCATCGGGTCGGTGGGCGTCATGATCGTCACCGGCCTCGTGCGCGCAGCCATCGGCGATGCCCCCGTGGCATCCAGCGCCGAGTTCGCCGTGCACGCCGAGAGCCTCAGCCAAGCGGCTGTGATCCTGCTGATCCTGCGCGCGTTCTCGAGCGGATGCTCCGCCCTCACCGGCGTCGAGGCGGTCTCCAACGGCGTCCCGGCGTTCCGCACCCCGAAGGTCCGCAACGCCCAGAACACCCTCGTGCTGATGGGATCGATCGCGATCTGCCTGTTCGCCGGCCTCACCGCCCTGGCGCTCATCACCGGCGTGCACTACGCCGAGAACCCGTGCGACCTCATCGGGTTCGACTGCTCGAACCCGCAGCCGAGCCTCATGGCCCAGGTGGCCGCCGCGACGTTCGGCGGAGGCAGCATCCCGTTCTTCATCGTGCAGGCGGCGACGGCCTGCGTGCTGCTGCTCGCGGCCAACACCGCCTTCAACGGCTTCCCGCTGCTCGGCGCCGTGCTCGCCCGCGACGGCTACGCGCCGAAGGCGCTGAACACCCGCGGCGACCGCCTCGTGTTCTC
Source organism: Microbacterium sp. NPDC077644 (assembly GCF_040702785.1). Taxonomy (NCBI): domain Bacteria; kingdom Bacillati; phylum Actinomycetota; class Actinomycetes; order Micrococcales; family Microbacteriaceae; genus Microbacterium; species Microbacterium sp. NPDC077644. The sequence continues at coordinate 881,973 of NZ_JBFBME010000002.1, read as the reverse complement.
GAACGGCATGATCCTGCTGGGCCTTGCTGCGATCGCGGTGCTCATCGTGTTCCAGGCGCGGCTGACGACGCTCATCCAGCTGTACATCATCGGCGTCTTCGTCTCGTTCTCGCTCGGCCAGATCGGCATGGTGCGGCACTGGCGGCGGATGCTGCGCGGCCCGCTCCGTGTGAAGACGGACGCCACGGCATCCGAGCGGCGCTCGGCGTACTCGGGTCTCGCGATCAACGCCGTCGGCGCCGTCTTCACGGTGCTCGTGCTCCTGATCGTGACCGTGACGAAGTTCACCCACGGCGCGTACCTCGTGTTCTTCGCGATCCCCGTGCTGGCCCTCCTCATGATCGGGGTCAAGCGCTACTACCGCGATGTCGAGCACGAGGTGGCGATGGACGACGACACCCGCTTCGGGGCATCCGGCGACGTCGCGATCGTGCTCGTGAACCGGCTGCAGAAGCCGGTCATGAAGGCGCTCGACTACGCTGTCGCCGCCGACCACGACAAGACGTTCGCCGTGCACATCGCCTCCGGCGGGGAGGATGCCGAGCAGCTGCAGCGGGAGTGGCATGCGCACGGCATCCCGGTGCCGCTCGTCATCGTCGACTCGCCGTACCGGACGTACGCGCAGCCGGTCGCGCAGTTCATCGAGCGCTACCGCGAGAAGCACGGCCCCTCGGTCGTGACGGTCTACCTGCCGCAGTACATCGTCGGCCACTGGTGGGAACGGCTGCTGCACAACCGGCGGGCGCGGCGCATCGCGAACCAGCTCATGCTCGTGCACGGCGTCTCGATCACGCTCGTGCCGTGGCTGCTGGACTCGTCCGAGCTCATCTACGGACGCCGCTCCAGGCCCGTCCCCGGCCAGGAGCGCTCCGGTCACGTCGGAGTCTAGGATTCAGACATCATGAGCACTCCTCCGCTCGACGAGCCGGCCCGGCCGTCGATGCTCCTCCGGCTCACCGGCGGCGCCGCGCTCGGCTGGCGGCGCGAACTGTGGGGGTACGCTGCGACGTTCGTGCTCGGTCCGCTCCTGACCTGGCTGCTGTTCGCTCTGAGCAGCCCCGAGTCGATCACCTACGAGGTGCTGTCGTACCAGCTGCTGGTCGTGGTGGTCGCCCTGATCGGCGGACTGCGCCCGGCTGTTCTGGCGGCCGTGCTCTCGGGCATCACCCTGGATCTGCTGTTCGTCGCTCCGGCGTTCACGATCGCGATCGAGCATCCGCTGCACGTGGTCGCGCTCGCCCTGTACGTGATCATCGCCGTGATCGTCGGCCTCATCGTCGCCGTCGCCGCCCGCCGTGCGCGCGACGCCGAGCGGGCGGCGCGCGAGGCAGAGCTGCTCGCCTCTGTCGCCGGCAACGTGCTGCGCGGCGACAGCGCCGTGCTCGCCCTCGTGAGCAGGACCCGTGAGGCGTTCGGTCTGAGCGGCGTGCGACTCGTGGCACCCGACGGCACGGTCATCGCCATGGACGGCGAACCCGTGCGCGACGGACGGTCGACGGTGGCGCCGATCGCCGCGCGCGGGGCCCGCGCACCGCAGGCCACTCTGGAGCTGCACGGCGGACCGCTCAGCGAGCCGTCCCGGCGTCTGCTCGACGTCATCGTCGCGCAGCTCGCCGCTGCGCTCGAACGGGAAGCCGCCGCGCGTGAGGCGGACGCCCTCGCCGAGACCGACCAGGTGCGCAGCGCCCTGCTCTCGGCTGTGAGCCACGATATCCGCCGCCCGCTCGCCTCGGCCGTCGCCGCCGTCGGCGGGCTCCGTGACGACGGCAGGCTCTCCGAGCAGGATCGCCGGGAGCTCGTCGCCACGGCGGATGAGAGCCTGGCGACCCTGTCGGCGCTCGTGACGGATCTGCTCGACGTCAGCCGGGTGCAGGCCGGCGTCCTCGCGGTCTCGCTGTCTCCGGTGGATGCCGCCGGCAGCGTCACCGCGGCGCTCGATGAGCTCTCACTCGGCCCCGGTGATGTCGAGCTCGACCTGGAGCCGCAGCAGCCGGCGCTGCAGGCCGACCCCGTCCTGCTGCAGCGCGTGCTCGTGAACGTGCTCGCCAACGCCCACCGGCACTCGCCCGCCGAGCGGAAAGTCACGGTGTCGACGCGTCGGAACGGCGACGACGGCGAGATCCGCATCATCGACCACGGAGCGGGGGTGCCGGCCGAACGCCGCGCAACGATGTTCCAGCCGTTCCAGCGCTCCGGAGACACCGACAACACGACGGGTCTCGGACTCGGCCTCGCCCTGTCGCAGGGCTTCACGGAGGGCATGGGCGGTACGCTCCGGCCCGAGGAGACGCCGGGCGGCGGACTCACGATGGTCGTCTCGCTCCCGGTCGCGGCCGAGGATGAGACGGTGGAGGCATGAAGCTCCTCATCGCCGACGACGACCCGCAGCTCGTGCGCGCGCTGCGGATCACGCTCGGCGCGCACGGCTACGACGTGGTCGCCGCCCCCGACGGCGCGGCCGCGATCACGACGGCCGCGGCAGCCCGCCCCGACATGATCCTGCTCGATCTCGGGATGCCGCAGCTCGACGGCATCCAGGTCATCCAGGCGCTGCGCGGCTGGACGAGCGCACCGATCATCGTCGTGTCCGGACGCACCGGGTCTGCCGACAAGGTGGAGGCGCTGGATGCCGGCGCCGACGACTTCGTCACCAAGCCGTTCCAGATCGACGAGCTGCTCGCGCGCCTGCGCGCGCTGTCGCGACGCGTGCAGAGCGCCGCAGCCGACGCCGTCGTCTCGTTCGGCGACGTCGTCGTCGACCTCGCCGCGAAGTCGGTGACCCGCGGCGAGCACCGCGTGCACCTCACACCGACCGAATGGCAGATGCTCGAGCACCTGGCACGAAGCCCCGGTGCCCTCGTCACCCGCCAGGATCTGCTCAAGGACATCTGGGGCAGCGATCAGGTGACCGATTCCGGCTACCTGCGGCTGTACATGTCGCAGCTGCGCAAGAAGCTCGAGGCGACGCCCGCCGAGCCCGTGCACCTGCTGACCGAGGCGGGCATGGGGTACCGGCTCGTGCTGTAGCCGGGGCCAGGATCAGGACGTTCACCCGAGATCAGGACGGGATCCGGCAGATTGTCCTGATCCGGGTCACTCGTCCTGCACCCGGAATGCCCCGGGCGGGCATGGGGTACCGGCCCGTCCGGTAGCCGGGACGCCGTGGACTCAGCGGCGCGCGGTGAGCATCGCCGCTTCGGTGCGGCTGGAGACACCGAGCTTGCGCAGGATCGCCGACACGTGCACGCTCGCGGTCTTCGCGCTGATGAAGAGCCGCGCACCGATCTGCTTGTTGCTGAGTCCCTCGGCGATGAGGTCGAGCACCTGGGCCTCGCGGGCCGTGAGCTCGAGGTCACCGCTCACTCCGGACCCCGGGTCATGCGCCGACTCGTGCGCGCCCACGCCGCTCGCCGTGCCGAAGCTCCGGATGCTGCGCTGCAGCGGCACGTGACCGATCGCGACGGCGGCGGACTCGGCACTCGCCACGGCTTCCTGCGCCTCGCCACGGCGGCCCTCCGCGACCAGCTCGCGGGCGAGCTCGAGCAGCACGACACCGCGCATGACCGCAGGCAGGTCGTCGCCCTCGGTGAGCTCGGCCGCGGCCCTCAGCTTCTCGACGGACGGATCGAGCAAGGCATCGAGCACGTTCGACCACGAGTCGGAGCGGACGGAGGCGGGCAGCGCGAGCCAGAGACGGCGGATCACGGCGATCGCATCGTCGACGGGCACGTCGGCAGCTCTGACCTCGGCGACCGCCCAACCGGACTCGAGCAGCAGCCGGTACGCGTGCAACGACTCGAATGTCTCGTCCTGCTCGGCGATCGTGAGCACCGAGGCAAGGGCGTCGCGCCACCGGCCGCGGGCGGCCGACAGGGCGATGTCGTTCTCGAGATTGCGGTACCAGGCCTGGCGCTCCAGGTCGCCGGATCGCCGGAGCACCGGCATCCATTCCTCGCGGAGCTGCTCGGCCTCGTCGACGAGCCCCTGCCAGGCGAGTGTGCGGATGCGGGTCAGGGTGACGTACTGATCATTGAGCACCTGCGTGCGCCCGGCGGGCACCGCGGCGAGCAGCGCGACGGCGCGGTCGATCTCGCCGAGCGACAGCAGCGGCTCGACCATGTTCTGCGCCATCAGCGTGCCGTTGGCGCGTTCGACGCCCAGGTCGCGGGCACGCGTGATGCCCGCCGACGCGACGTCGAAGGCCTCGCGGTGACGGCCGATGAGCTCGAGCACGTCGGAGTAGTTGACGAAGTAGCGCAGCTCGGCGCCGCCGTTGCTGAACGGAGCGAGCCGTGCGGCCTCGCGGAAGTCGGCGAACGCCTCGTCCATCTGCCCGAGGTGCATGCGGCACGTGCCGCGCAGATTGTGCGCGACGGACATCTCGTGCGGATCGTCGGCCCGCGTGGCGACCTCGAGCGCCTGCGTCGCGGTGATGGTCGCCTCGGCGCGCAGGGACGCGAGCATGTACTTGCCCGCGAGGGCGTTCAGCAGCATCGCGTGCAGCCGATCGTCGTCGACCCCGCGGTCGATGAGCTCGAGGGCTTCGAGGTAGTGGTCGATCGCACCGGGCTGCCCGAGGTTCGACAGGTACTGCCCCTTGTCGCGCAGCAGGCGGACATGCTCGGCGGCATCGGTGTCGTCGTCGACCTCGGCGAGGGCGCGATCGACGACGACGAGCGAGCGCTCGGCCTCGCCCGCGTTGCGGAGGATCGATCCGATCTGCCGCATGAGGGTGATGTGCGGGATGCCGGTGACGGATGCGGCATCCGGAACCTGCTCCCACAGCTCGAGCGCGATCTCGCCGAACCGCGCGGCCGAGGCGAAGGCGAAGCGCCGCTTCGCATCCTGCATCGCGATCACGGTCGCCGCCAGCGCGCGATCGGGGACCTGAGCGAGGCGCCAGTGATGGGCGATCGACGAGCGGTCGCAGTAGTCGGGCGCGGGAGACCGCGCCTCGACCGCCTCGGCGTAGGCGCGATGCAGCCGCGCCCGCTCACCGGGCAGCAGATCGTCGTGCACGGCCTCGCGCAGCAGCGCGTGCCGGAACGAGTACACGTCGTCGTGGACGGAGAGGATACCGCCCGCAGCGGCGGCTCGGATGCCGGCGTCGAGGCGCTCGTCGGAGAGTCCGGCGAGCTCGGCCAGCAGCGAGTGCGACAGCGATCCCTCGGCGCCGGATGCGATCTGCACGACATGACGCGCGTCGCTGTCGAGCTGGTCGAACCGCACGAGGAGCATGTCGCGGAGGGAATCGGGCAGGGGGCCCGAGGCGCAGCACGCGACCTCTTCGATGAAGAAGGGGACGCCCTCGGCCCGTTCGACGAGCCGCTGCAGGGCGGCGTCGCTCAGGGGTCCGCCGTGGAGCTGCTCGACCATCCGCCTGGTCGCCTCGCGGTCGAGGCGCTCGAGGGCCAGGCGCTCGATCACCCGCGCGCGCGTGTTCTCGGCGATGAACCGGCTCACGGCGTCGCCGCGGCGCACATCGTCGCTGCGGCAGGTGAGCAGCAGCAGCACGCGCCCCTGCTGCAGCGTGCGCAGCAGGTACGAGAGCATGACGAGGGTGGAGTCGTCGGCCCAGTGCAGGTCTTCGATCACGACGACCTGCACAGCGCGCTCGGCCGCCGATTCGAACAGCGTCGCCACGGCGTTGCGCAGCGCGTCGGGGCTCGTGCTCTCGCGCGACGGCTGGCCCTCGCCGAGTTCAGGGACGAGCATGCGGAGGGCTTCGGCGCCGGCCCCGACCGCTGCCCGCGCCTCGTCGATGCCGAGCGTGTCCACCACCGAGCGCAGGATGCGGGTGAGCGGGCCGTAGGCCGAACGCGCCGAGCCGAGGTCGAGGCAGCGCCCGACATGCGTCTCGACCGCGGCGTCGGCGGCGAGACCTGTCAGGAACTCCCGCAGCAGGCGGGTCTTGCCGATGCCGGCCTCGCCCTCGATGAGGACGGCGGACGGCTCGCCCCCTGCTGCGCGATCGAACGCGCGCCGCAGACCGGCGAGGTCGCCGTCGCGCCCCACCATCGTCGTGCCGTCCGCCGGTATGGTCACCACTTCATGGTGCCACGCACCTCCGACATCGGGACCGGCGATTGCGATGAGGGCGCTCACCGTGCGTATGCGGGCTGGGGGACCTCGTCGCGGATCTCGCGGACGCTGTCTGCCGCGACCGCTGCCGCCGCGGCATCCGTCTGGTGACGGCGTAGCCAGCCGCGTGCCCGCGAGACGAGACGGCGCTCGCGGCGGACCAGCCGGTCGGGGTTCTCGCTGACGATGCGCTTGAGCTCGTTCTCGCGGTCCAGGCGCTCCTGCTCGACGACGATGGTGCTGTAGATGAAGTTCTCGTACATGGTGTGGACCTCTCTGATGATCTGAGTCCACACTCCGCTCTAAGGCACCCCTCCGGCATCGGACAGATGCCCTATCTTCTCCGCAGCACCCTGCGCCTCGTCTGAGGCGTCACACCGAGACGGCGTCGATGAGGACCTCGGCCGCCTGACGCGCGTGCACGGCGACGCCCGGATCCGCCGAGATCGCCGCCGTGCTCTGGGCACCCTCGGCGAGGATCGACAGCTGCGCGGCGAGGGATGCCGGGGCGCCGGTCCCGGCGACGAGCTCGGTCATGTACTGCTGGAAGGAGGCCTTGTGCTCCCGCACGATGGTCGCGACCTCCGGCGAGGTGCCGCCGAGTTCGCCGAAGGCGTTGATGAACGCGCAGCCGCGGAAGTCGTCGGTGCCGAACCAGATCTCCAGGAAGCCGTACACCGCCAGCAGCCGCGCCCTGGCATCGTCGCCGGCATCCGCCACCGCACCGGTCAGCATCCGCTCCCACTCGTCGTGCTTGCGCGCCAGGACCGCCCGGATGATGTCGCCCTTGGAGGGGAACAGGCCGTACAGCCGCTTCAACGACACTCCGGCCGCCGTGCGCAGCTCGTCCATCCCGACGGCGGCGTATCCCTTGGCGTAGTAGAGCTGCTCCGCGGCATCGAGGATGCTCGCACGTGCCTCTTCCGTATTCATGACTCCAGTCTACTTGACAAGAGAACGATCGTTCTCTACATTGGTTCCCATCGCGGAGAACGATCGTTCTCCCACCAGTGGAAAGAGAAGATCATGGGCTACATCACCGTCGGCGCCGACAACTCCGCTCCCGTCGAGCTGTACTACGAGGACCAGGGCGCAGGGCAGCCGGTCGTGCTCATCCACGGCTACCCGCTCGACGGCCACAGCTGGGAGAAGCAGACGCGCGAACTGCTCGCGCAGGGCTATCGCGTGATCACCTACGACCGGCGCGGATTCGGCCAGTCGTCGAAGACGGGTTCCGGCTACGACTACGACACGTTCGCCGCCGATCTGAACACCGTGCTGGAGACGCTCGACCTGCGCGACGTCGTCCTGGTCGGTTTCTCGATGGGCACCGGTGAGCTCGCCCGCTACGTCGCACGGTACGGCCATGAGCGGGTCGCGAAGCTCGCGTTCCTCGCCTCGCTCGAACCGTTCCTCGTGCAGCGCGATGACAACCCGGAGGGGGTGCCGCAGGCGGTGTTCGACGGCATCGCGGATGCCGCGAGGACCGACCGCTACGCCTGGTACACCCAGTTCTACAAGGACTTCTACAACCTGGACGAGAATCTGGGCTCCCGGATCAGCCAGGAGGTCGTCGACGGCAGCTGGAACGTCGCGATCTCGAGCGCTCCGGTCGCGGCGTACGCCGTGGTTCCGGCATGGATCGAGGACTTCCGCGCGGACGTGGAGTCGGTGCGCAGCGCTGGCAAGCCCACCCTGATCCTGCACGGCACCGCTGACAACATCCTGCCGATCGACGCCACGGCTCGCCGCTTCCACCAGGCCGTCCCCGAGGCCGACTACGTCGAGGTCGAGGGCGCCCCGCACGGGCTCCTGTGGACGCACGCCGACGAGGTGAACGCGGCGCTCACCGAGTTCCTCGGCAAGTAGCATCCGCTCGCCGGAGCACCGGCGACGCACGACGGGCCGGAGGCGCTAAGGCGTCATCCGGTCCGTCCGCGCGCCGCGGCCCACGCCGTTCACCGTCAGCAGCGACCCGGTGTCGGTGAACTCCTGCAGGATCTCCTGCTGGCGCTCCGACCCTTCGCGATGCGTGAGCAGGCTGACGACCACGGCGACCAGCAGGGCGCACACGAATCCGGGCAGGAGTTCGTACATCTGCGGCCACACGGCCTTCCAGACGAAGACGCCGGCCGCACCGACGAACATGCCGGCCAGGGCTCCCCAGTTCGTGAGCTTCCGCCAGAACAGGCTCAGCAGGATGATCGGACCGAACGCAGCGCCGAAGCCCGCCCATGCGAACGACACAAGCCCGAGGATGGTGTCGTTGGGCACGATCGCGAGAAGGGCGGCGATGACGCCGACGACCAGCACGGTCAGCCGGCCCAACGTCACCAGGAGCTTCGGCGACGGCTCCTTCTTGACCACCTTGAACAGGTCCTCCACGAGCGCGGACGACGCCACGATCAGCTGACTGGAGATCGTGCTCATGATCGCGGCGAGCACGGCGGCCAGCACGAGGCCGGCGACGAACGGATGCAGCAGCGTCTGCGACATCACCAGCACGACGGTCTCCGGGTTGCTCAGATCGATCCCCTGCTGCGCCATGTAGGCGATGCCGACGAGGCCCGAGAACACCGCGCCGATCAGCGAGATGATCATCCAGGTCATGCCGATGCGGCGAGCGCTCTTCGCCTCGCGCGGGCTGCGCAGCGCCATGAACCGCACGATGATGTGCGGCTGCCCGAAGTAGCCCAGGCCCCAGGCGAGCGCGGAGACGATGGCGAGGATCGTGCCGCCGGTCAGTGCGGTGCCGCCGATGAGCGACAGGTGATCGGGTGCGAGCTCGTCGATGTACGCACCGACCTCGCCGAAGCCGCCGACGGCGATGACGGCCGCGACCGGCACGACGATGAGGGCGATGACCATCATCAGTCCCTGCACCACGTCGGTGAAGGATGCGCCGAGGAACCCGCCGAACAACGTGTAGAGCAGCGTGACCCCGGCGACCAGCCCCATGCCGAGCAGGTAGTCCGAGTTGAACGAGCTCTCGAAGAACACGCCTCCCGCGACCATGCCGCTGGAGATGTACAGCGTGAAGAACACCAGGATGACGACTCCGGCGAGGATCCGCAGCAGGCGGGACGAGTCGCGCAGCCGGTTCTCGAAGAAGCTCGGCACCGTGATCGAGTTGCGCGACACCTGCGTGTACGCGCGCAGGCGCGGCGCCACGAGCAGCCAGTTCAGGTACGCGCCGATCGTCAGGCCCACGGCGATCCAGGCCTCGATGAGCCCGGACAGGAAGATCGCGCCGGGTAGGCCCATCACGAGCCATCCCGACATGTCGGATGCCCCGGCGCTCAGCGCCGCGACCCACGGCGGCAGATTCCGCCCGCCGAGCATGTAGTCCTCGTGATCGGTGGTGCGGCGGAAAGCCAGATAGCCGATGAGGAGCATGGCTGCGAAGTACAGCCCCAGCGCGATGAAGATGAAGATCTGATCGGACATCGTCGTCCCTTTCGTCATCGATCGTTCCCCCGATAGTGACAGGGTTGCGCTGCGACGGCTACCCCTACCCCTTCAGCAGCGAAGCGCGCACCGACGGCCTGGTCCGATCCGGGGTGAGCACCGCGAGCACGCGTACGAGCGTGGTCAGCCACAGCAGCGCCAGCCCGATGATGATCGCCTCGAGCGCCGTGATCGAGAACAGCCCGAACGCGAACGCCAGCACGACGGCGACGACGATGAGCAGCGCCACCCCTGCGGTCGTCAGCAGCAGGGCGGGCGGCGGGCCGGGGATCGTGATCACGGTCAGAACGCCCGCCGCGACGAACAGGACGAGCGTCGAGAACGCGGCGATGTTGTGCACGAGGACGATGCGCTCCAGGGGGAACAGCCCCACGGCGGCGAGCGCAGCGCCGGCGGCCGCCCAGAGCGCGACGACCCAGGCGATCCGCCCGAGAGAGGCGTCGCCCCGGATGCGGTGCAGATCGCGGCCGATGTACGAGCCGACCGTGGCGGTGAGGATGCCGGCGACGACGAGCGTGCCGTTGAACGCCCAGGCGCCGGTGCCGATCCCGAGCTGCGAGAAGTTCAGCTCCCACCACTGCGGGTCGGCGGCCGTGATCATCGCGAACAGGGTGCCGATGATGAGGTACCCGAACAGCAGGTTCGCGAGGTCGGCGGTGCGCAGGCCGATGCCGGCTTCGAACGCGAGGCGGCCGGCCACGGCGCTCGCGACACCGGTGATGAGGCCCCCGCCGACGGCCGACAGCTGCAGGCCCTGCAGGCCGGCGCCGAGCACCTCGGTGGTCAGCAGCACGCCGAGCGCGGTGACTCCGGCGAAGGCGACGGTCAGCGCGATGGCCGACAGCGACGAGATGATCACCTGCCAGCGCGGCATGGCCGCGTGCTCGCCCCGGCGGTGCAGCTGTGTCGAGACGACGAAGGATGCCGCAGCAGAGACGGCCGCGATGATCGCCGCGGGGACGCCGACCGAGCCGTCGCCGGCCACCGGGCGCGGATCACCGGCGAGCACGACGATGCCGGCCGCGGTCCCGACGACGAAGCACACCACGGTCGCCCAGATCGCTCTGGTCTCGCGCGCCATCCGCTCCGCAGCATCCACGTGTCCATCAGAACACGAGGGTGCGACGATAACGCGCAAACCGCCCTCCGCCGAGGACAGGAAGCGCGGTTTGCGCGTTGTCGAGCGTGTGACGAGGGATTCAGCCACGCATGGCGACGCCGCGGCGCCAGTAGCCCATGAAGGCGACCTGCGCCCGGTCGATGCCGAGCTCCTTGACGAGGTGGCGGCGCAGCGTCGTGACCACGCCGCTCTCGCCGGCGATCCAGAAGTAGCGGTCGACGTCGGCGGCCTCAGCGCCCAGCGTCTCCCCGCTGCCGGAGTAGATCGGCGTCTCCCAGACGAGGTCCTCGCCCTCGGCATCCTGAACCGTGATCTCGCTGTGGCCGGTGTCGCCGAGGTAGTCGAGCACGGTCGGGATCACGCGCAGGCCGTGCGCGGCATCCCCCCGGGGCAGCCAGTGCACCTCGACGCGGTCCGGCGCATCGATCGGCAGGACGTCCTCGCCGACGGGCACCTCGATGAACGCGATGCCGCGCAGGTCACGCGGGGCGTCCTCGAGGATGCGGGCGATCGCCGGCGCCGCCGTCTCGTCGCCGACGAGCACGACCGAGGATGCCGCACCCGGGGCGTACTCGATGCCGCTACGGTCCTCGCGGCCGCGCCGGGGGCCGACGATCCACAGCTCGTCGCCGACGGCCGCGCTGCTCGCCCACAGCGAGGCGGGACCGGTGAGCCCCGGCGCCAGGTGCAGCACGAAGTCGACGACGACCTCGGTGCCGGACGCTTCGACGTGCTCAGCGGCCGGAGTGCGCAGCTCGCGGATCGAGTACGTGCGCATCGACCCGCGCTCGTCCTCCGGGACGGCGAGGTACGCGCCCCACCAGTCGTCGGTCTCGCGATCGATGTCGGGCAGGATGCCGGAGGGCGGCGGGAAGACGAGCTTGATCCGCGCGTCGTAGACGTCGCCCGGGGTGCCGAACTCGTCGAGCTCGCTGCCGCCGAAGGTGACCCGCACGAAGTTCGGCGAGACGCGTTCGACGGCGCGCACCTCGGCGCGGGCGAGGACGTACGGCGGACGGGTGCGCGTGTCAGCGGACATGATGCCTTCCGATCGGGGTCACCATGGGCTTCCCCGACACCGGGTCCGTGGTGATCTGGTTCGCCATGCCGAAGACCTCTTCGACGAGCGTGCGGGTGAGGACCTCGCTCGGCGCGCCCGACGCGTGCACCCGGCCCTGGCGCATCGCGACGAGCTCGTCGCTGTAGCGGGCCGCGAGGTTGAGGTCGTGCAGCACCATGACGATCGTGGTGCCGCGGGCGCGGCTGAGGTCGGTGAGCAGGTCGAGGACCTCGACCTGGTGGGCGACGTCGAGGAATGTGGTGGGCTCGTCGAGCAGCAGGATGTCGGTCTCCTGCGCGAGGGCCATGGCGATCCAGACGCGCTGACGCTGGCCGCCGGAGAGCTCGTCGACGCTGCGATCGGCGAGATCCGAGATGCCGGTGGCCTCCAGCGCATCGGCGACCACCTCGTAGTCGTGGGCCGTCCAGCGGGCGAGCACCTTCTGGTGCGGATGCCGTCCTCGTCCGACCAGATCCGCCACCGCGATGCCTTCGGGCGCGATCGGCGACTGCGGCAGCAGGCCGAGGATTCGGGCGACCTCCTTGGTGGGCCGGGAGTGCACCGACCTGCCGTCGAGGACGATCTGGCCGGATGCCGGCGACAGCAGACGCGCGAGCGAGCGCAGCAGCGTCGACTTGCCGCATCCGTTCGCTCCGACGATCGAGGTGATCCTCCCGGGCGCGATCTGCAGGTCGAGGCCCTCGATGACGGTGCGATCGCCGTAGCCGAGAGTGACGGCTTCGGCGGTGAGGGTGTGCGCTTCGGTCACAGCGAGCCTCCCGAGCGGTTGGTGCGGATGAGCAGATAGATCAGGTACGGCGCGCCGAGGACGCCGGTGACGACGCCGACGGGGTAGCGGGTGCCGAGGGCGAACTGGGCGAGCAGGTCGCTGCCCAGCACGAGCACGGCGCCGACCAATGCGGACGGCAGGAGCAGGTTCGCGCCAGGGCCGACGATGCGGGCGGCGATCGGCCCCGCCATGAACGCGACGAACGCGATCGGGCCCGTGCCGGCGGTGGCGAAGGCGAGCAGTGCGACGGCGCCGATGATGAACAGCACGCGGGTGAGGTTCACGCGCACACCCAGGCCCGCGGCGGAGTCGTCGCCGAGCTGCAGCATCCCGAGGGCCCTGGCCTGCGCGAACAGCAGCGGCAGCAGCACCAGGCTCGCGATCGCGAGCGGGGCGACGTCATCCCACGAGGCGTTGTTCAGGCTGCCGGCGATCCACCGCATGGCCGTCTGGATGTCCCACTGCGCCGCTCGCGAGAGCACGTAGGAGATGACGCTCTGCAGCATCGCCGCGATGCCGATGCCGATGAGGATCAACCGGATGCCGGAGAATCCGCCCTTGTTCGAGAGCAGGTAGATGGCGATCGCCGTGACCAGCGCCCCCGCGACCGCGAGCGCCGACACGGACGGCCCGCTGAGCCCGAGGACGACGATCCCGACGACCGCGGCGGCGCTCGCACCCTGCGTGATGCCGATGATGTCGGGGGCTGCGAGCGGGTTGCGCAGCAGCGTCTGGAACGAGACGCCGCCGATGCCGAACGCGATGCCGGCGAGCAGCGCCATGGCGGTGCGCGGCAGCCGCAGCTCGCCCACCGTGAACGACGCTCCGGGCACCGTCTCGCCGAGGATGACGCGGATCACCTCGTCCGGCGTGTAGAAAGTGTTGCCGACCATGAGCGCCGTGGCGGCCAGGGCGACGAGGAGGGCCCCGAGGATGCTGTTCGCGACGACGTGCCTGCGGCGGCGCATCCGGCGCCCGGCGGCGATCGCCGCCCCCGCATCCGATCCCTGAGCCTGTCGAAGGGTCGGCACCCGCGCGGCCATCACAGCTCCCTCACCCTCTGACGGCGCACGATCCAGATGAAGAACGGCGCGCCGATGACGGCGGTGATGATCCCGACCTGGATCTCCTCCCCGTTCGGCGCGATCACGCGGCCGACGATGTCGGCCGCCAGCAGCAGGGCAGAGCCTGCGAGCGCGGTGAACGGCAGCAGCCAGCGGTGGTCGGTGCCGATGAGCATCCGGCAGAAGTGCGGGATGACGAGGCCGACGAATCCGATGGGGCCGGCGATGGCCGTGGCGGCGCCGGCGAGGATGACGGCGCCGAGCGCCGAGATGAGCCGCGTGCGGAAGACGTTCTCGCCGAGCCCTGCGGCCATGTCGTCGCCGAGCGCGAGCGAGTTCATGCCGCGCGAGCAAGCGAAGCAGATGAGGGCGCCCGCCGCGAGCGCGGGCGCGGTGATCGCGATCCTCGGCCATTCCGCGCCGCCGACGCCGCCGACCTGCCAGGACTGGAAGGCTGTCAGCAGATCGACGCGCGGGAGCATGACGGCGCTGATGAGCGAGGCGAGCGCGGCCGATGTCGCGGCTCCCGCGAGCGCGAGCTTGAGGGGGGTGGCGCCGCCGCGGCCGAGCGACCCGACGGCGTAGACGAAGACTGCGGCGAGCGCTGCGCCGACGACGGCGACGGCCATCTGCGTGAAGGCGCCGGTCGCGCCGAAGAAGGCGAGGCCGATGACGACCGCGAGCGATGCGCCGTTGGCGACACCCAGGATGCCGGGGTCGGCGATGGGGTTGCGTGTCACTGCCTGCATGGTCGCACCGGAGAGCGCGAGGGCGGCTCCGACGAGGATCGCGAGCACCGTGCGCGGCATCCGCTTGACGATGGCGGCCTGCTCGACGGTGTCGGTGTGACCGCCGAGGCCGGCGAGGATGTCGTCGATCGAAACGGCACGGACGCCGAACGACACCGACAGGATGCTCAGGACGAGGATGACGCCGACGCCGATGAGCAGCCACGCTGTGCGCACCGATGCCGGGCGCCGCAGACCCGCGGCGCCCGGCGTCGGTGCTGTGGTGATCGAGCTCACTTGCCCGTCAGCGGTGCCTCGAGGATCGAGAAGTACTCGTCGATCCCCCACGGGATCGACAGCGGCGACGGGTTGGCGGAGTTGGCGATCGGGGTGGCGTCGGGCAGGATCGCGATCTGCCCCTGGGCGACCGCGGGGATCTTGCCGAGCAGCGGGTCTGCCTGGAGGGCGGCGACCATCGACTCGTCGCCGTAGGTGATGAACAGGTCGACGTCGTCGAACTTGTCGACCTCTTCGGCGCTGACGGTCAGGTAGAAGTCGGTCGCGTCGGCGTTGTCCTTCAGGATCTGCGGCTCGGGAAGGCCCAGGTCGAGGAGGAATCCGGGGCGCGTGTCGACGGGCGTGTAGAAGCCCACCTGGCTGAAGTCGTTGGGGTCGATGTAGGTGAACAGGACCTTGGCGTCCTTCAGAGCCGGGTGCGAGTCGAGCGCCTCCTGCGTCTGGGCCTCGAGGTCGGTGACCAGGTCCGCGCCCTCGTCAGCGAGCCCCAGGGCGGTCGCGTTCATGGTGATCATGTCCTGGTAGGAGGTGCCCCAGGCGACCTCAGGGTAGGCGATGGTCGGCGCGATCTTGGAGAGCGTGTCGTAGTCCTCCTGCGTGAGTCCGGAGTAGGACGCCAGGATCACGTCGGGGTTCGTGTCGGCGACGGCCTCGAAGTCGATGCCGTCCGCCTCGTCGAAGAGCACCGGGGTCTCGGCGCCGAGCTCGTCGAGCTTCTCCTCGACCCAGGGGAGGACGCCGTTCTCGTCGTCGTCGCCCCAGGCCACCTTGCTCATGCCGACCGGCACGATACCCAGCGCGAGCGGCACTTCGTGGTTTGCCCACGCGACGGTCGCGACGCGCTCCGGCTTCTCGGTGATCGTCGTCTCGCCGTAGACGTGCTCGACGGTGACGGGGAAGGCGTCAGCGGATGCCGGGTTGGAGCCGGCTGCGGTGTCGTCGGTGCTCGTCGGCGCCGTCGAGGAGCATGCGGCGAGGCTGAGCGCGAGGGCCGCTGCGGCGCCGAGGGCGAGGAGTCGGGAGGTACGCACGGGCGTTCCCTTCAAGGGTTTCGGTGGGTTCGGGAGGCGGCCGGGAGCCGGACGGCTTTGGTAAGCCTCCCCTAAGGTATCACGGGGTTAGGGTGACCTCAGTTGCTGATGACGTGATGGCGACGGCGCTAGCGTTGTGCCATGAGGGTGACGGCGTCGGTGCGGAGCGCGAAGCGCAGTCCGCTGCTGCAGGTCGCGAAGTCGGCGATCGCCACGATCGGCGCGTGGTTGATCGCGGGCTGGCTCATCCCCGGCCCGCTGCCGGTGTTCGCGGCGATCGCCGCGCTGCTGGTGGTGCAGCCGAGCGTCAACCAGTCGTTCGCGAAGGCGCTGGAGCGCAGCATCGGCGTGATCGTCGGCGTCGTCATCGCCGTGGCCCTGAGCCTGCTGCTCGGCGCGCAGAGCTGGGTGGTGCTGCTGGCGATCGTCGTGGCGATGCTCGTCGCGTGGGCGCTGCGCGCCTCACCGGGAACGGGCAATCAGGTCGCGATCTCGGCGATGCTCGTGCTCGCTCTCGGATCGTCGAACCCCGAGTACGCGATCGATCGGATCCTCGAGACGCTGATCGGAGTGAGCTTCGCGCTCGTCGTCAACGCGCTGCTCGTGCCCCCGGTGCTCATCGCCCCCGCCCGTCGAGACCTCGGTCTGCTCGGCACCGAGATCGCTGCGAGCCTGGACCGCCTGGCCGCAGCCCTCTCGAGCACGCAGCGGCCGGGCGATCTGCAGGGGCTGATGGTCGAAGCGCGCCTGCTGCGCCCGATGCAGGCGGCGGCTGCGGCATCCGTATCGGCCGGCGAGGAATCCCTCACGCTCAACCCGCGCCGCGCGGCCAGAGGCGAGATCGCCGAGATGCGCGCGCTGCTCGATCGCCTCTCGCCGATCGTCACGCAGGTGATCGGGATGACGCGCGCGTTCTTCGACCACTACGACGACACGCTCGCCGAGGAGCCGACGGTGCACGCGATCGCCGAGCAGCTGCGCCGCGCAGGCCACGACGTCAGGCTCGCGGTGCAGGTCGCAGACATCGCTCCGGAGCCCGCGGCCGAGACCTCGGCGATCCCGGCGCTGACCGCACCGCTGCAGGTGCGGCCGCCGGCATCCGGTCACTGGATCCTGATCGGATCGCTCATGGAGGACCTGCGCCGGATCCGTGAGGGGATCATCGGCGAGGACTGAACCTCAGCCGCGCTTGTCGTCGTACATGGCGGCATCCGCGCGCCCGAGCGCCGCTTCGACGCTCTCGCCCTTGTGCACCTCGACGACGCCCCAGGACCACGGGTGCGCGGCGTAGTCGCGCAGCCGGCGCATGATCGTCAGGGCGTCCTTCTCGTTCGTCTCCGGCAGCAGCAGGGCGAACTCGTCGCCGCCGAGCCGGCCGACGATGTCGTAGCTGCGGGTGAGCGACATCCACTGCGCCGTCTCGACGCGGAGCACATCGTCACCGGCGGCGTGTCCCGCATCGTCGTTGACCGCCTTGAAGTCGTCGAGGTCGAGCACGGCGATGCTGATCGGCCAGCCGCGTCGCACCGACCGCTGGAACTCGCGGTCGGCCTTCGCGAGGAATCCGCGGCGATTGAGCGCGCCGGTGAGCTCGTCGGTGTGCGATTCGAGCAGGATGCGGTGCCGCACGTAGAGTCCGGCCTCGAGCGAAAGCCAGGTGAACAGGGCCGCCGTGAACACGTTCGCCGGGCCCAGCAGCCCGTACACCGTCGAGAAGGGTCCGAGGATGGCCGCGGAGCCGACGCAGACGAGGATCGCGAGCTCGCCGATGCGCGCGATGCGCGCCCCGTAGAACCAGGAGAAGTACATGGCCATGATCGGCAGTTCCTGCAGGGCGGCGATCGCGTTCTGCCGTTCGTCGGAGAAGCCCAGGTAGTACACCGAGACGAGGGCGTGGGCGATGACGATGGCGAGCCCGAGCCACCGGTGCAGCTCGACGCCGAGTACGACGACGAGCGCGACGCCGACACCGCCGAGGAAGACGACGATCGACAGGCCCACCTCGAACGCCGTGATGTCGTCCTCGAAGAGCTCGAACAGCCCCATGATTCCGAAGACGAGCGTGAGCCCCGCGGTGACGACCGAGTAGATCGACGTCCGTTTGCGGAGCGTCTTCAGCCAGCCGGCGCGCAACCAGCGAAGGTCCTCGGCGTCCGACGCCGCTATCCCCTGTACGACCATGCGCTCGCATTCCCCTCTGCGTTTCCCCGCACTCAGAATACGACGCGATCTGAGGAATCTGTTGCGAACCGCGCGATCGTCACCCCGGGGATACACTGAACCGTGATGTCAACCCCGCACCCCTCGAACATCGACGAGGATGCCTGGAGCAGCCGCACCGTCTTCCAGCCGGTGATCGACCTGCGCGCCTGGCGGGTGGCGGGCTTCGAGGCGCTCGCACGCTTCGCCGACGGCGCGTCTCCACTGGGCCGATTGGCCGAAGCGGAAGCCGCCGGGCGACGCGAGGAGCTCGAGATCGTGCTCATCCGGCGCGCCATCGCCTCAGCCGATGCCCTGCCGGACGGCGTGGTCACCATCAACGCCTCCGGC
Source organism: Microbacterium sp. NPDC077644 (assembly GCF_040702785.1). Classification (NCBI taxonomy): domain Bacteria; kingdom Bacillati; phylum Actinomycetota; class Actinomycetes; order Micrococcales; family Microbacteriaceae; genus Microbacterium; species Microbacterium sp. NPDC077644. The sequence goes on along the minus strand of NZ_JBFBME010000002.1, from coordinate 863,784 downwards.
GTGACGATCCTGCGCGACGACTTGGCCGACGCGCTCGCCGGGATGTCCCGTCCGTGGGGGATCGAGCTCTTCGAGGCGCACACGCCCGTCGACCTCGCGACGATCCGCGCGCGCGTCACCGAACTCGGCGGCGAGCTGCTCGTGGACGACGCCGGCACGTCGCACGCGGACGAGAACCGCATCCGCACCCTGCGTCCCGACGTCGTCAAGATCGACCGCGGACTGTTCTGGGCCGCCGGCACCGACCCCGCAGCGCGGGCGCGCCTTGAGCCGATCATCACCGCGACCCGCGGCGCCGACGCGCGCCTTCTCGTCGAAGGCGTCTCAGAGCCCGAGCACGTGGATCTTGCCCGCGACCTCGGTGCTGATCTCGCTCAGGGCTTCCACCTCGGCATGCCGACGCCAGCGGAGGAGATGCCGGCCGCGCTGCGCGAGCTACACCGGAGCATCGGGATGGATGCTCCGGGTCTCTGAGCGCCTGTTGGCTCCGCCGCGTCGCTGCAGTTTCACCTTCGGGAAGATCTTGATGACGCCGAGCACGACATAGATCACCGTGTTGATCGCCACGAAAGTGGCGAGGATGCTGAACCACTCCGTCTGCAGGATCGTCTCAGGCAACAGGAACCCGGTCGGCGCGATCATGCCGCCGCCTCCTTCGCCCCGCCGTGATCGACGTGCTTCCAGGTGGCGCTGCGGCCGAAGGCGATCTCGAAGACGCCGCGCAGGAACGCGAGGTTGAGGAAGCAGTCGTACACGAGCTCGGGGAACACGAGCATCGCGACGAACCGCGCCCGCCAGCCGCCACGCCACACGGTCACCGTGCGCTCGATCGCGAAGAGCACACCGACGCTGAGCCAGAACGGGAACCACACCCAGGTGTCCATCGCCACGAACATGAGCCCGAGCAGCAGGAAGTACGAGAACAGCGCCAGGACGCCGTATCCGATGCCGATCTGCTGCGACCAGTACCGCAGTGTCTGCGGCGTGACCCCGTAGGTGCCGAGGTTCTCCAGGGCACCGCGCTGCCAGCGCAGGCGCTGCGCCCACAGCATCCGCCAGGTCGGCATGAGCTCGGTGACCACTGTGCATTCGCGCGGCGAGATCGTGAGTCCGCCGAGCGACTTGATGGCGATCGTGAGCTCGTTGTCCTCCGTGAGGGCGAAGGTGTCGTAGACCTCGCCGCGCAGGCCGGGAAGCTGTGCGCCTCGGGCCTCGGCGACCGCGCGGAGAGCGGAGGCGCGGAACACGGAGGCGGTGCCGGTGAGCACGAACACCCGCCCGTCGCGGCGCTGGATCTCGCGCTGGTAGCGGAAGTACTCGTTGCGCTGGAACTGACCGAGGATCCCGTGGCCCTCCTCGCCGGAGAACAGCCCGCCCACGGACATGAGGGCCCGATCGTTCTCGAAGCGCCGCATGGCGGTCCGCAGGAAGTCGTCGCCGATCTGACTGTCGGCATCCATGATCATGACCGTGTCGTTGTCGCCGAGGACGGGGAGGAGGTCGGCGAGGGCCTGGTTGAGCGCGCCGCCCTTCTTGTGAGTGTTGCCGACGGTCTCGAACACATCGGCGCCGTGCTCGCGCGCCACGCGCACCGTGCCGTCGGTGCAGTTGTCCGCGACGACGAGGATCCGCGCGGGAGGTGCGCTCTGCTGCGACAGCGACCGCAGCGTGAGGGGCAGCGATGCCTCCTCGTTGTGCGCCGGGATCAGCACGGTGACCGTCACATCGCCCGCGAAGACGCCGCGGGTCCTCTCCATGACGGCTCGAGGGGCGAGGGTGAGCTTGGTGACCTCGGCACCGGCACGGCGGTAGCGGTTCGCGACGATGCGCTCGCTGACCACGACGAAGAGCACGAGCAGCAGGGCGATGCCGAGCGCCGTCGCGAGAACGCCGAGGTTCGGCAGTTCGGTGCTGTACAGCACCCGCCAGATGCCGGCCAGCGTCACATGCGCGGGCTGCCACAGCGTCGGCGGATCGGTGACGGCGATGCCCCACCACAGCAGACCCGCTGCGAGCAGGACGATGAGGATGACGGCCAGGCCGACCGTGCGTTGCAGGAACCGGTTCACTTCTGCCCCTCAGACGAATCTCGGACTGTCAGACTTTCATGCTCGCGCCTGCGATGCGAGTTGCCGAGCCGTAGCCTGAAGACATGCCCGCCACGATGACCGTCCCCGAGATCCTCACCGAGCTCGCTGCCCTCGAGGACCCGAAGATGCGCGCCGCGAACGAGAAGCGCGGCGACGACCACGGCATCAACCTGTCGAAGATGCGGGCGCTGGCGAAGCACGTGAAGGTCGATCACGCCGTCGCGAAGGAGCTGTGGGCGACGGGCGAGACGCCGGCCCGCCTGCTCGCGCTGCTGATCTGCAAGCCGCGCGAGTTCTCGGCCGACGAGCTCGACGGGATGCTGCGCGAGACGCGGCCGCCGAAGGTCAACGAGTGGTTCGTCAGCTACATCGCCAAGAAGTCGCCGCTCGCGGAGGAGATGCGCCTGCGGTGGTTCGGCGACGCCGACCCGACCGTGAACGCGGCCGCGTGGTCGCTGACCTCCGAACGCGTCGTGAAGAAGCCCGAGGGTCTCGACCTCGACCACCTGCTCGACCTCATCGAGCACGACATGAAGGATGCTCCGAGCCGCCCGCAATGGGCGATGAACGAGACGCTGGCGAACATCGGCATCCACAACCCCGAGCTGCGGCCTCGTGCGCTCGCGATCGGCAACGCGCTGCAGGTGCTCGCCGACTACCCCACCGCGCCGGGCTGCATCTCGCCGTTCGCGCCGATCTGGATCACCGAGATGTCGAAGAGGCTGGATCACTGACCCCGCGGATCAGCTTGTGCGTGCCGTCGCACCACGGTTTGATCGCTGAAGACCCGCAACGACAGAGCGCGACGGTTCGACGAGGATTGTCGATGGTCTGCCCGTCTTCACCGACGACCTGAACCGCACCGCGCACGAGGAGCGGCCCGTCGGCGCACGCGGTGATCTGCACGTCGCGCTCAGGCATCGTCGCCCCCGGTTCGCAGAGAGCTCTCGCCCGCTTCGAACGCAGCCCTGACATGATCCGCAGCTCGATCGTCGAGCATCAGGCAGGCACCGGCCCCGAAGAAGATGTCCTCGATGAGTTCGGGGCGATCCTCCCCGAGCCCGCCGGCGAGATCACGCGCCGCGATCTGCTCATGCACAGCATCCGCCTCCACATGCTCGTCGAAGTACTCCGCGACGTCGTCGCCGAAGCCGAGCCTGCGCACACCCTCGGCATACGAGCGGTTGGGCAACGACGAGGTCATCTCGAAGGCTGCCAGGTGGCCCACGATCGCGCCGATCAGCGACCGGTTCAGGCCGAACATCGACATGGCGTTCTGCGAGGCCAGCGTCACCGCCGGAACCCGATCGAGGTAGCCGCCGTAGTGTGCGTCGAGCCCGAGTCCACGCATCGTACGGGCGAAGATCTCCGCGTGCATGCGCTCGGGCCGTCCACCTCCGTACTCATCGGACTGGATCTCGACGAGCGCAACCTTCGCGCGACCGGTGAGCCGAGGAATGGCCCAGGAGTGCGGATCGGCTTCGCGCAGCGTGTAGATGCTGCGCTGGATCACGAACTCCCTCACCTGGTGGAGCGTCGCGTGTTTGGCGACGTACCGAGCAAGGGAGGGGCCGGGGTTCGGCGCCGTGAGCTCGAAAAGCGCGGCGGCGATGGACTCAGCATCCGCGGGCGGTACTGCGCCCACGGCGACGTCGCGGCGAAGCTCGCGTTCGAACTCCCGCTCGATCCCTCGCCGGACAGCCAGCAGCTCAGGGTTCCATTCCCATGCAGGGTCGATCCAGTCCAGAGATCCGTACGCGCACGCGTACAGCAGGAACAGGGTGATCTGCAGGTCGTCATCCGTTGCGATGCCGGAGCTCGTGGTGAGCGCGTCAGCCGCGAGTTCGACCAGGTCTGCGCTTCGCCCATCGGCGATCGAGCCGGTATGAATCGGATCGTCGAATCGGAGCCGGTTCAGCAGTGCGGCGCTGAGCGCCCCTCGTGCCGACACGGCATCGACGGCGTGGCTGTCGATCATGGATCCCCTTCGCGGGCGCTCGCGGATGCACCCGGCGATCAGCATTTCACGGGAACAGCCCAGAGCATCGGGGGTTGACGCAGACCCTCAGCGTCTGATCGCCCGCTCGGGGCTCACGCCTCCGGAGATATCTGCCTGACGATGGGGGAGGATCGTAGGGACATGGCTTCCCTCACCGACTCCCTCCCCGACGGCACCGACGCGGATGCCGTCTACACGGCGTTCGTCGAATGGGCAGAGTCGACCGGCATCCAGCTGTATCCGGCCCAGGACGAAGCGGTCATCGAGATCGTCTCGGGGAACAACCTGATCCTCTCGACCCCCACCGGCACGGGGAAGTCGCTCGTCGCGATCGGTGCACACTTCGCCGCCCTTGCCGACAGCCGACGGAGTTACTACACGGCCCCGATCAAGGCTCTGGTCAGCGAGAAGTTCTTCGCCCTCGTCGACGTGTTCGGCGCCGAGAACGTCGGCATGGTGACCGGCGACTCGGCGGTCAACGCGGACGCCCCGATCATCTGCTGCACCGCCGAGATCCTCGCGAACTTCGCGCTGCGCCAGGGCCCGTCGGCGGATGTCGGGCAGGTGGTGATGGACGAGTTCCACTTCTACGCCGATCCCGACCGCGGGTGGGCGTGGCAGGTCCCGCTGCTGACGCTTCCGCAGGCGCAGTTCGTCCTGATGTCGGCGACGCTCGGGGACGTGACGTCTCTGGCTGACGATCTGACGCGGCGCACGTCGCGCGAGACGTCGGTCGTGACGGGCGTCGAGCGGCCCGTGCCCTTGCACTTCTTCTACGAGCTGACACCGATCCACGAGACGATCGAGGATCTGCTCTCGACCGGGCAGGCGCCGGTCTACGTCGTGCACTTCTCGCAGGCTGCGGCGATGGAGCGCGCGCAGGCGCTGTCGAGCACGAAGATCGCCACGCGGGAGCAGCGCGACGAGATCGCCGAGCTGATCGGCGGGTTCCGCTTCACGACCGCCTTCGGGCGCACGCTGTCGAAGTTCCTGCGGGCCGGCATCGGCGTGCATCACGCGGGGATGCTGCCGAAGTACCGCCGGCTCGTCGAGCAGCTCGCCCAGCGCGGGATGCTGCGCGTGATCTGCGGCACTGACACGCTCGGTGTCGGCATCAACGTGCCCATCCGCACGGTGCTGCTCACGGCCCTGACGAAGTTCGACGGCACGCGGATGCGGCAGCTGAACGCGCGCGAGTTCCATCAGATCGCGGGCCGCGCGGGGCGCGCGGGTTTCGACACCGCGGGAACCGTGGTCTGCCAGGCGCCGGAGCACGAATCCGAGAACGCCGCCGCGATCCGCAAGGCCGGGGACGACCCCAAGAAGAAGCGCAAGATCATCCGCAAGAAGGCGCCGGACGGCTTCGTCTCGTGGGGAGAGCCGTCGTTCCGCAAGCTCGTGGATGCGGAACCGGAGACGCTGACCTCGCACATGCAGATCACGAGCGCCATGATGCTGAACGTCATCGCCCGAGGCGGCGACGTGTTCGGCAATATGCGCGCACTGGTATACGACAACCACGAGCCGCGGGCCCGGCAGCGGCAGCTCGCACTTCGGGCGCTGGGGATCTACCGGACGCTGCGCGAGTCGGGCATCGTCGAGCAGTACGAGGACCGGTCCCTGAGCCCGTCGAAGGGCGTCCGTCTCACCGTCGACCTGCAGCCGAACTTCGCGCTGAACCAGCCGCTGTCGCCGTTCGCACTGGCGGCGTTCGAGCTGCTCGACCCGGATGCCGCGACCTTCGCGCTCGACATGATCTCGATCGTCGAATCGACGCTGGATGACCCGCGGGCCGTCCTCGGTCAGCAGGAGTTCCTCGCCCGCGGCGAGGCGGTGGCCGAGATGAAGCGCGAGGGCATCGAGTACGAGGAACGGATGGAGCTGCTCGAGCAGATCACGTATCCGAAGCCGCTGGACGAGCTGCTCGGAGCGGCGTTCGAGACGTACAGCGCTGCTCAGCCGTGGATCCGCGACTTCGAGCTGCATCCGAAGTCCGTCGTGCGCGACATGTACGAGCGAGCCATGTCGTTCGGGGAATATGTCGCGTTCTACAAGATCGCCCGCTCGGAGGGCGTCGTGCTCCGGTACCTGTCGGACGCGTACCGCGCCGCATCGCAGACGATCCCCGAGGAGCTGAAGAACGAGGACCTCCGCGACCTCATCGAATGGCTCGGCGAGCTCGTGCGGCAGGTGGACTCGAGCCTGCTCGACGAGTGGGAGGAGCTGCGCGCCGGCACGGACGACGGCCGGGTCGACCTCGCCGCCCTGAAGAGCGCGGAACACGTGGACGAGCCGATCGTCCCGCCCGCGCCCAAGCGACTGACCGCGAACATCCGCGCCTTCCGCACGCTCGTGCGCAACGAGCTGTTCCGGCGGGTGCAGCTCGCCGCGCTCGAGGACGTCGACGCTCTCGTCGAGCTCGATCCCGCTTTCGGGGCGGATGCCTGGAACGATGCCCTGGATGCGTACTTCGCCGAGCACGACGAGATCCTCACCGGGGCGGATGCCCGCAGCTCGAAGCTGCTTCTGCTGACCGAGGGCTCATCCGAGTGGACGGCGCGGCAGATCCTCGACGATCCGGCAGGCGACCACGACTGGGGCATCTCAGCCACCGTGGATCTCGCGGCATCCGATGAGGCGGGCGAGGCCGTGGTGACCGTCACCGCGGTAGATCGGCTGTAGCCGACGGCGGGCTCATCCCTGCATGACGGCGAGCATGCCCGCGACATCCGACGGTCCGGCGGGATCGTCGAGGGTCAGCCCGCCACGTCGGCGCTTGCGTACAGCTCGTCGAGTGACGCAGGCGCTTCGGCAACCTCAGCCTCGCGGTCGCGAAACCGATCCGCGTTCGATGAGCTCCTGCGGGAGCACCTGCACGCGCATGGGGCCGGTCGCACCTTCGATCCGCTCGATGAGGATCTGAGTCGAAAGCGCGCCGAGCTCGCGTGAGGGCTGAGAGATCACGGTGATCGCCGGCTCGGTCACCGACGTCCATGGCGCATTGTCGAACCCGACCAGTGAGATGTCATCGGGGATCCGCAATCCGAGGTCGCGGATCGCGCGAAACGCGTGGAACGAGACCATGCTGTCGGACGCGACGATCGCCGTGACCGCGTCGTCGCCGGTGACCAGATCAGACACGATCCGACGAGCGTTCTCCTCGTCGGCGCCGAGGCGCACATAGGCGAGCGGGTCTCCGATGCCGGCGCGCTGAAGAGCGCCCGTGAACCCGGTGATGCGCTCGGCGATCACCGAGGACTGGAGGCCCGGAACGAACTCGCGGGACTCCGCATCCCACCTCGACCGGAATCCTCCAGAGGATATGTCGTCGAGCGCCGACACGTACGCGATGCGACGATGCCCAGCTTGCAGGAGCACATCGGCGAGACGCGTCGCACCCTCACGATTCGCCGCGACGACGGCGTCCGCCTCGACCCCGTGCACGATTCGGTCGAAGAACACCAGGGGACGGCCGGCATCGACGATGTCGAGGAAGTTGGCGGGGTGGGTCGACGACGCGGGCGCGATGACGAGCCCGTCGACCCGCTTGGCGAGATGCAGATCGATGGCCTTGCGCTCCGCCTCGACCTCCTCGCGCGAGTTGGACAGGATCAGGTCGTACCCTGCGGCCTCGGCGACGTCGGCGGCCCCGCGAGTCGCCTGCGCGAATGCCGAGTTCTCGATGTCACCCACGATGATGCCGATCGCCTTCGATCGCCCGGTGCTCATGCTGCGCGCGACGGCGTTCGGCCGGTACCCGAGCGCGGATGCTGCATCCTGAACGCGGGCGCGGACCTTCGCGCTCACCGCTCCGTAGTCGCCGAGCGCACGCGCCGCGGTCGCCTTGGCGACGCCGGCTCGTGCGGCCACGTCCGCTACCGTCACGTCGCGAAGCCCGTCCCCGTGTCCGCTCACCGCTCGCCGCCCTTTCACTTCATCGTCGGGTTCCACCCTATTGACGGCCCGATCTCTGCCGTGTACTGTCCAACTCAACGCAGAACTGAGACCGGTCTCAATTTAGCCGAGCTTCGCCACAGCGTCCACCCCGTTCCGATAGTGCAGTCCTCTGAGAGGAGCCATCCGATGGCCAAGAGAACCCTGACATTCCGTCGCTTCGCAGTCGCCGCCGCAGTAGTAGGAGCCCTGGCGCTCACCGCCTGCAGCTCGACCGGCAACGCCTCAGCCGGCGGCGGTGACCAGGACGAGAACCCGTACGGCCTGATCACGCCCGGCCAGATCCGGGTTGCGAGCCTGGGCGACTCGAAGCCGTACACATTCACCGACGCGAGCGGTGAGTTCACCGGCTTCGACGTCGAGCTGTTCACCGATGTCGCCGAGCGCATCGGCATCGACGACGTCGTGTTCACCGGCCAGGACTTCTCCGGACTGCTCGCCGCTGTCGCCAACGGGCAGTTCGACGTCGGCGTCGCGGCGATCGGGATCACCGAAGAGCGCGAGCAGACGGTCGACTTCTCGGATGGCTACCTCGCCGGATACCTCACCGTCATGGCCAGCCCCGACAGCGGCATCACCGACGAGAAGAGCCTCGCGGGCAAGCGGCTCGGCGTCGTGCAGGGCACCCTGCAGGAGGCGTACGCCGTGAAGAACTTCACCGACACCGAACTCGTGCGCTTCCCCGACAACAACTCCGCGATCTCCTCCGTCAACAGCGGCGCGATCGACGCGCACTTCCTCGACTACGAGGCCGCGAAGGAGTACGCCGAACAGTACGGTCTGGAGAACGCCATCGACATCCCGTCGTTCGACGCGCCGGCCGGATTCGCGATCGCCAAGGGCAACGACGAGTTCAAGGATGCTCTGAACGAGGCGCTCCACGACGCGATGGAGGATGGCACGTGGAAGGAGCTCTACCAGAAGTGGTTCCCCGGCTCCCCGATGCCCGACCAGTACCTGCCCAGCGATGAGCAGGGCGAGGACACCGGCGACAGCAAGTAACGGCTGCTGTGGGTGCGGGCGCTGCCCGCACCCACAGCCCGAAGGGAGATCCGCATGGATTGGCTCGATAACCTCATCAGGACGTTCCTCGACTTCGACGCGATGATCGCGGTCCTGCCGCAGCTGCTCGGCATCGGTCTTGTGAACACCCTCGTCATCTCGGTGTTCGCGACACTGCTGGGCATCGTGATCGGCATGATCCTCGCAATCATGGGCGTCTCGCGCACCGCATGGCTGCGCCTGCCCGCACGCATCTACACGGACATCTTCCGCGGACTTCCCGCGATTCTGACCATCCTGCTCATCGGCCAGGGCTTCGCCAGGATCAGTCAGCAGCTCTTCGGACCGTCTCCGTATCCACTCGGCATCCTCGCGCTCAGCCTGATCGCCGGCGCCTACATCGGCGAGATCTTCCGCGCCGGCATCCAGAGCGTCGAACGGGGGCAGCTGGAAGCGTGCCGCGCGCTGGGCATGACATACGGCAGCGCGATGCGCCTCGTCGTCGTTCCGCAGGGGATCCGCAGGGTGCTGCCCGCCCTGGTCAATCAGTTCATCGCGATCGTCAAGGATTCGAGCCTCGTGTACTTCCTCGGGCTGCTCGTCAGCGAACGGGAGCTGTTCCGCGTGGGACAGGACGCCGCCGTGCTGACCGGAAACCTGTCGCCGCTCGTCCTGGCCGGCGTCTTCTACCTCGTGATCACCGTGCCGCTCACGCACCTCGTGAACTACTTCGACAACCGATTCCGCACCGGGCGCCGTAAGGCGACCCCGCCCAAGAGCGGTCTGGACGAGATCGATGAGAGGCCCGTGAGCCCCGCACTGGCCCAAGGAGAGAACACATGACCTACACCTCCCCGCTCCCCGTGACAGAGGGCCGCTTCTACGAAGGATCGCGCCTGCAGATCGACAACCTCGTGATGGCGTACGGCGATATCGACGTCATCCGCGATGTGTCGATCGCCGTCGAACCCGGCACGACCACCTGCATCATCGGACCATCCGGATCGGGCAAGTCGACGCTGCTACGCGGTGTGAACCGACTCCACGAGCCGAAAGCGGGCAGGGTGATGCTCGCAGACGACGACGCCCTCGCCCTGAAGCCGGATGTGCTGCGTCGTCGCGTCGGTCTCGTGTTCCAGCACTTCAACCTGTTCCCCGACCACACCGCGCTCGAGAACGTCGCCCTCGCGTTGCGCAACGTCAAGAAGATGTCCAAGGGAGAGTCCCGGCGCATCGCGCTCGCACGGCTGACCGAGGTCGGCCTGGCAGAGCGCGCAGACCATCGCCCGCGCGACCTCTCCGGCGGGCAGCAGCAGCGTGTGGCGATCGCACGCGCCCTGGCGATGGAACCCGAGGTCATGCTCTTCGACGAGGCGACGAGCGCGCTCGACCCCGAGCTGGTCAAGGGTGTGCTCAACCTCATGGCAGAGCTCGCCCAGCGCGGCATGACGATGCTCGTCGTCACTCACGAGATGGGCTTCGCGCGCAAGGTCGCAGATCAGGTCGTCTTTATGGACGAGGGCCGAGTCGTCGAGGCGGGAACTCCGGACGAGATCTTCGACGCCCCGAAGAGCGACCGGCTGCGGCTGTTCCTCTCCGAGGTCCTCTGATGGTCATCCGCACAGCGATCATCGGCTTCGGCACCGCGGGGGGCCTCTTCCACGCGCCGTTTCTGGCCGCCGATCCGGCCTTCCGCATCGACGCGATCGTGACGCGCGATCCCGCTCGCGTCGAGCGTGCGACGAGCGAGCATCCTCAGGCCCGCATCCTCGCCGATACCGCCGCCCTGTGGGAGATGGCGGACTCGATCGATCTGGTCGTCGTCGCCTCGCCAAGCGGCAGCCATGCCGCTCACGCCGAGTCGGCGCTGCGTGCCGGTTACCACGTCGTCGTCGACAAGCCGTTCGTCGCCGACGCGGAGACCGGCGAAACCCTGATCGCGATCGCCGCGGCTCGAGACCTGATGCTGACGGTGTTCCAGAATCGGCGTTGGGACGGCGATTTCCTCACTGTGAGCGACCTGGTGAAGTCCGGGCGTCTCGGCGAGATCCGCCGCTTCGAGTCGCGATTCACCTGGTGGCAGCCGCAGGCGCCGGAAGGATGGAAGGCAGAGGCACCGGTCGCCGAAGCCGGCGGCATCCTGTTCGATCTCGGACCGCACCTCATCGACCAGGCGCTGCACCTGTTCGGTCCGGTCGTGGACGTGTACGCCGAGATCGACACGCTGCGCGAGGGCGTCGCGGCGGACGACGACGCGTTCGTCGCCCTCGAGCATGAGTCCGGCGTGCGCTCGCACCTGTGGATGAGTGCGGTGACTGCGGAGCCCGGGCCGCGGTTCCGCGTACTGGGCTCCGAAGGGGCGTACGTCTCGTGGGGGCTGGATGGCCAGGAGCCTGCGCTGGTCGCCGGACGGCGACCAGGCGATCCCGGCTTCGGCGAACGCGACCAGGACGAGTGGGGATCGTTCACCACAGGCGACGACAGCAAGACCGTGCCGATGGCGCGCGGACAGTACGAGCGCTTCTACGCCGGCGTCGCGGCCTCCATCAACAGCGGGTCGCCGGTCCCCGTCGATCCGGCAGACGCCGTCGCCGGCCTGCGCCTGATCGCCGCAGCTCGCGCAGCAGCAGTGTCAAGAACCAAGAAGTGAGGAACACCATGTCAGGAACCGGTTCGAAGAAGGTCATCGTCATCGGCGGAGGCATCCTCGGCGCCTCGACCACAGCCCATCTCGCTCGTGCGGGCGCCGATGTGACCCTCGTCACCCAGGGCTCCCTCGCCGACGGCGCTTCCGGTCGTTCGATCGCGTGGCTCAATTCGTCCGGAGATCGCTCGTCCGCCTATCACTACCTGCGGCTGCTGGCCATCGACCGGTACCGCACCTGGGCAGCGAGACACACGGACAGCAGCGCATATCTCCGCTTCGACGGGGCGCTGAAGTGGGCAGGCCCTGAGGACAGCTTCCGCCGAACGTTCGAGTTCGAGCGATCGGTCGGCTACGACTCGCTGTGGATCGACCGGGACGACATCGAGCGACTCGCGCCCGGTGTCGACGCCGCCGCGATCGCCGACGAGGGCGCGATCTTCAACCCCGGCGAAGGATGGGTGAGCCTGCCCGACATCATCGCCGTGCTGGTGGCGGAGGCGAGGGACGCCGGCGCCACCGTGATCGAGAACGCCGGCGAGGTCCGCGTCGACGTGCACGAAGGCACGGCGGCCGGTGTCATCCTCGGCGACGGGTCCGCGGTCGCAGCGGATCGCGTCGTCCTCGCCACCGGGCCCGCGGTTCCGGCGCACCTGGTCGCGCTCGGCGTCACCGTTCCCGATGCTTCGCCCGCCGCATTCGTCCTGTTCACGGATCCGGTGGACTTCACCGTGAAGACCGTGCTGAACACGCCTCGGGTGGCGGTGCGCCCGACGCCCGACAACCGGCTGGTGCTGGATGCGGCGTGGGCCGAGGAGTCGATCGTGGTCGGCGACGACGGCACCATCGAGGTGCCCGACGAGTCGATTCACGGACTGCTGGACGAAGCCTCGAAGGTGCTGGCGGGGAGGCCGACTCTGACGGCGTCGCACGTGGGAGCCGGATGGAAGCCCATCCCCGGCGACGGCGACCCGGTAGCCGGTCCCGTGCCCGGAGTCGACGGGCTGTACGCGCTGTTCACCCACTCGGGGGCGACGCTGGGCCTCGTGCTCGGCGAGCTCGCCGCTGACGAGGTGATGAGCGGCGAGCCGTCCCCTGTGCTGGAGGCATTCCGCTTCGAACGGTTCACCGACCAGGTGCTTCCGGCCAAGGTCGGGACCGATGCCTGGTCACCCGTAGCGGAGGGCTGAGACCCGGCACACGCTGGGGGCCGGCACGCCACTTGTCGGATGCTTCGGCCGAATCGGTCCGACATCTGGCGTGTCGGCCCCCGAAGTGTCATGCACTCGCGGCGCCGCACCTCACCAGGGGCTGGGCTTGTAGTCCTTGAGGAAGACGCCGTACAGGTCGACGCCGGCCTCGCCCTGCACGATTGGGTCGTACACGCGGGCGGCGCCGTCGACGAGGTCGAGCGGGGCGTGGAAGCCCTCCTCCGCCAGGCGCACCTTGGTGTGGTGCGGGCGCTCGTCGGTGATCCATCCGGTGTCGACGGCGGTCATGAGGATGCCGGAAGTCTCGAGCATCTCGCCGGCGCTGGTGCGCGTGAGCATGTTCAGCGCGGCCTTGGCCATGTTCGTGTGCGGATGCCCCGGGCCCTTGTACCGGCGCGAGAACTGCCCCTCCATCGCCGAGACGTTCACGACGTACTTCCGGTGGGCGTCCGATGCCTCCATCGACGCTCGCAGCCGACTGATGAGGAGGAACGGCGCGGTCGTGTTCGCCAGCTGCACCTCGAGCATCTCGAGGGGATCGACCTGCTCGACCGACTGCACCCAGCTGTTGACGTGGTCGATGTCGGGGACGAGGCCGCCGGCGTCGATGGCCGAGCCGTCGGCGTGCTTCGCGAGCGACGACGATCCTGGCGCCATCGCGAGGCGGGCGAGGTCTTCGGCCGTCAGCGCCTGGCCGCCCTGCTCGGCGACGGTGCCGCCGAGGGATGCCACCGACAGCAGCGGGTTCGCCGCGACGGACGCCTCGAGCGCCTGCGGGTGCGGGTCGGCGGTGTGTCCGAAGGTCTCCATCTCGGGCAGCGGTCCGTCGGGCAGCGGCTGCATCTCGGCATCCGCCAGCAGCGAGTACGCACCCGGCGAGCGCCGCACGGTCTGCGCGGCGTTGTTGATGAGGATGTCGAGCGGCCCCTGAGCCGCGACCGAGTCGGCGAGCGCGATCACCTGAGCGGGGTCGCGCAGGTCGATGCCGACGATGCGCAGGCGGTGCAGCCAGTCGGCGGCATCCGGAAGCGACGAGAAGCGGCGCACGGCGTCCCGCGGGAAGCGGGTCGTGATCGTGAGATGGGCGCCGTCGCGGAGCAGGCGCAGGGCGATGTGCATGCCGATCTTCGCCCGCCCGCCGGTGAGGAGTGCGCGACGTCCGGTCAGGTCGGTGCGCGCGTTGCGCTTGGCGTGGCTGAAGCGGGCGCAGTCCGGGCAGAGCTGGTGATAGAAGGCGTCGACGAGCGTGTACGGCTGCTTGCAGATGTAGCAGTTGCGGGGCCTCCGCAGCTCGCCCGCACTCGGGGCATCCACGCTGGAGGCGAGGTCGTTGCCGCGGGTCTCGTCGTCGATGCGGTCCGGGGCACCCGTCGCGGTCTTCGCCACGACCGCCTTGTCGGCCTCGGCGATCGCGTCGCGGATCTCCTTGCGGCGGGCGCGCTTGACGGCCTTGAACATCCGTCCGGTCGCGCGGCGGACGGCGATGTAGTCGGGATGCTGCTCGCTCATCGAATCGAGCGATGCGAGCACCCGGAGCGTGGTGGCGAGGTCGTCGGGGTCGAGGCCGTCGCCGAGGTCGTCCCCTTCGCGGTCCCTGAGCCTGTCGAAGGGTTCGGTCACCATGCCGATTCTACGCGAGCGACCTGGGAGGGCGTGCTCCTGCGGCGGCCGTGACTCTGTCGGCGGCCCCGCGTATCGTCGGCCCCATGGAAAGCGCACACGGCATCATTCCGGCATACCTCCTCGCCCGCCTCGCCCAGTCGGGCCGGTTCACGAAGGCGGCGGATGCTGCCCGCCAGACGCTGATCGCCGGCAGACCCCAGTTCCGCGCTCGCCTCAACCTGTCGATCGATGAGCACGGCGACCTCGTGGCCGAGCTGTCGGATGCTCCGAACCGCACGATCAGCGATGCGAACGGCACGGAGGCGCTGCCCGGCGTCGTGGTGCGCGCCGAGGACGATCCGCCCGCCGAGGACGCGTCGGTCAACGAGGCGTACGACGGACTCGGCGCGACGTTCGAGATGCTGCTGTCGGCGTTCCGGCGCAACTCCCTCGACGGGGCCGGAGCGGGGCTCGATGCGACCGTGCACTACGGCACCGACTACGACAACGCCTTCTGGGACGGCGAGCGCATGGTGTTCGGCGACGGCGACGGCGAGGTCTTCCAGGGCTTCACCCGATCGATCAGCGTGATCGGGCACGAGCTGGGGCACGGCGTGATCCAGCACACCGCGAACCTCGAGTACCAGGGGCAGCCCGGCGCGCTGAACGAGTCGATCGCCGACGTGCTCGGCGCCCTGACCGAGCAGTACGCCGAGGGGCAGACTGCGGATCAGGCGACCTGGCTGATCGGCGCGGGCATCTTCACCGACGAGGTGCAGGGGCAGGCGCTGCGGTCGATGATCGAACCGGGCACCGCCTACGACGATGATGAGCTCGGCAAGGACCCGCAGCCCGCGCACATGAGCGACTTCGTGCAGACGACCGAGGACAACGGCGGTGTGCACATCAACTCCGGCATCCCGAATCGCGCCTTCGCGCTGACCGCGCGCACTCTCGGCGGCCACGCCTGGGAGCAGGCCGGAACGGTCTGGTACCGCGCCCTGACCGGTGGCCTGTCTCAGGCCGCGACGTTCCGCGCTTTCGCGGACGCCACTGTCGAAGCGGCCGAGCGCGAGTACGGTGAAGAGGTGACCGCCGCAGTTCGCGACGCCTGGACGACCGTGGGAGTGCTGGATGCCGAAGGAGCTCGACGCGCCGGATGACGATGATCGGCTGGTCGTCATCGTCGTCCGATCCGGCGGTGTCGCCGGCATCAGCCGCCGGTGGCGGGTCTCGCCGCCGCGGCCGGAGATCGAGGTCTGGGTAGGCCTGATCGAGCGCTGCCCGTGGGACGCGCCGCCGCAGAAGGATCCGGGGGCGGATCGCTACGTGTGGAGCATCCAGGTGCGGATGCCGCAGCAGGAGCGCGAACGCGAACTCGCCGACTCGGAGCTGCAGGGCGCCTGGCGCGAGCTCGTCGAGGCCGTGCGCGAGGCCGACAGCCCGTCGCCCTCGCCTACACCCGCGCCGAGTCCGATCCCGCCGCAGGAGGATCCAGCATCACCCGAGTGACGGGCAGCGCCTCAGGGTGCTCCTGCTGCAGCCAGGTCATGATCTTCTCCCGCACGAGGCACCGCAGGTCCCACTGGTCGTCGGAGTCCTTCGCTGAGATCGTGAAGCGCAGCGTGACGTGACCGCCCTCGGAGCCGGTGACGACCACTCCGGCCTTGCGGCGGTCCCACGCGGCCGACCCTTCGACGATCTCCATGAACTTCTCGCGCACGGCATCCACCGGCACTCGCCAGTCCAGGTCCATGAACACGGTGCCGAGGATCTTGTCGCTCCTGCGCGTCCAGCTCTCCACCGGCTGCGAGGTGAAGTACGTGCACGGCAGGATCAGCCGGCGCTCATCCCAGATGTAGACGACGACATAGGAGAGGTTGATCTCGCCGATCCGCCCCCATTCGCCTTCGATCACGACGACGTCGCCCACGCGGATCGAGTCCGTGAAAGCGATCTGGACGCCGGCGATGAGGTTGCCGAGTGTCGACTGCGCAGCCAGTCCCGCGATGATGCTCACCACGCCGGCGGACGCCAGGATGCTGGTGCCCACCGCCCGCACCTCCGGGAACGAGAACAGCACGACGCCGACGGCGATCACCCCGACCAGCACGACGGCGAGGCGGTTGAGCACTGTCAGCTGCGTCTGGCGGCGCCGGGCCTCCGCGCTCGTGGCGTCGCGTCTGCTGTCGTACTGCATGAGCCGTTCCATGCCGAACGTCACGAGCGTGGACAGCAGCCACGCACCGACGAGGACGGAGGCGATGAAGAGGATGCGCTCGAGCACCTCCCACCACGACAGCGCCGCCGGGGCCGTCGTCGCGCACACGATCCAGGACGCGACGACGAACGCCAGCGTCATGGCCGGCACGCGGATTCGCCGTTCGAGATCACCGATCCAAGCCGAGCGTCCGCGCGCGCGCCCGGCGATGAACCGCACGACGATGACAGCGACCGAGACCAGCACGACCGCGACGGCGGCACTGACGAGAGTGCCGACCCACGAGGACCAGTCGGGAGCGAGTTCTGCGAGTGACGTCATCGCTCCACCATAAACACGGGTGCCCGCCGTGGCGCAAACAGACCCGCTGCGCTTCGACGGCGACCCGCCCCGACGGGGCGACGGATGCCGCGCCGGGCGCGTACGCGAAGATGATGGGGATGAAGAAGATCATCATCGCCGATTTCTGAAGGACGCCATGGGACTTTTCTCTCAGCGCAAGGACGAGGAGAACACCTGGGCGGCACTGCCCGGTGAACCGCGTGGACCGAGGGATGCCGCCGAGGTTCTGGATGCCGCGCCCGACGTGGATCCGCTCGCCGTCGGGCTCGGCGCGCAGTACACCTCGGTCGTGTTCCCCGTCGCGCCGCCGGCGCCGGAGGCCGCTGAGGCATCGGATGCCGCGCCGAAGGATCCCGCCGAACCCGACCCGCATGTGCTGGGCCCCGGGCTCCTGCCGACCCCGTTCACGGCTGACGAGATCCGCGATGCGGCGCGCGGCGGCAAGACGATCCGCATCGTCGTGGAGGAGCCGGACGGCACGACGGTTCACCGCGTCAACCGGTTCCGCGACCTCGACGACGAGGGCGCGACGCTGGAGCGATGGACGTCGGGCCCGACCGGGATCGTCCAGGGCGAGATCGCGAGCTCGCGCGTGACCTGGCGCGAACTGCAGGGGCACGCGGCGTTCCCCGCCGAGCAGACGACGCTGTCTTCCGAGACTCTGGATCTGCCGATCGGACGCGTGGGCTGCCTGCGCTACGAGGTGCGCGCCTCGGCGGATGCCGAACCCGACGTCTTCTGGTTCGCGACGGCGCATCCCGGGATGCCGGTGCGCTTCGAATCGCCGACGGATGCGGGCGTGCAGCGCACCACCGTCGTGAAGATCGAGCGCCCCTAGAGCGCCTCGTCGAGTCGCTCCGGCCGGGCGCCGAGGCCGACGAACCGTCCGGTCAGATGCGCGAGCCGCGGATGGTCGCGCAGCAGGCGCAGCGGCAGGGGCAACGGAGCATCCGGGGCGCGCTCGGCGATCAGCGGGCCCTGCAGTCGGCGCTGCACGAACTGCGTGACGCGCGTCGGCGGAGTGCGGCGCCGTTGCACGTGCCGCAGGTCGGCGGTCGTCGGCGAGCCGGCGCGCAGCACCGGGCCGAGGATGCGAGCCGCGGCCACGGCATCCTGGATCGCGAGGTTGATCCCGACGCCGCCCGCCGGCGACATGGCGTGCGCGGCATCGCCGATGCAGAGCATCCCGTCGACGTACCAGCGGCGCAACCGCTCGAGACGCACGCGCAGCAGGTGCACGTCGTCCGCCGCGACAGCGGCCGCGGCATCGGCCATGCGCGGGGAGATCCTTGCGATGCGGTCCTTCATGGCCGACAGGTCGGCGTCGGCGCCGTTCCAGGTGCCGGCGGGGATGACGTGGGCGATCTGGAAGAAGTCGCCGCGGTCGATCGTGATGATCATGCCGGAGCCCGCCTGGATGAATGGATAGGCGTCGCCGGGCTGCTTGGACAGGCGGAACCAGAGCACGTCCATCGAGGCCGCGACGCCCTGCGGCTGCAGACCGGCGGCGGCGCGGATGTCGGAGTCCCGACCGGAGGCGTCGACGACGAGTCGCGCCCGGATGGTCACCTCGCCGTCCGGGCCCGTCCCCGTCACGCCGGCGACCCGGCCGCCGTCGCGGACCAACCCGCCGATACGGGTTTCGCGGAGGAGCACGAACCCCGGATGCCGCGCAGCGGCGTCCGCGAGGAGATCGAGGAAGTCCCACTGCGGCATGAACGTCATGACCTTCCGACGGGTGGGGAGCCGAGTGAAGTCGGCGAGCACGAGCTCGGCGCCCTGCCAGCTCACACTCACGCGCGGCATGTCGTCGTGCGGGCGGGCGAGGAAGTCGTCGAGAAGTCCGAGATCGGCCAGGAGCTCCTGCGTGGACGGGTGGATCGTGTCGCCGCGGAAGTCGCGCAGGAAGTCGGCGTGCTTCTCGACGACGGTGACCTCGACTCCGTGCCGGAGGAGTGCGAGCGCGAGCATGAGTCCGGCGGGGCCGCCGCCGACGATCACGCAGTCAGTTTCGATGTGAGTGCTCATGAGTCCACCGTCGCCCTCCGGATGCGAGGATGCACGCATGGTCAATAAAGTCGGCAGACCGGCAGGAGGCGGGGATGCCCGCGCGCTGCTTCTGGATGCCGCGCACCGGCACTTCGAGGCCGGTGACCTGGCGACGACCTCAGCCCGACGCCTCGCCGATGAAGTCGGCGTCACCCACACGTTGGTCAATTACCACTTCGGCTCCCGCGACGGCCTCCTCGCCGCAGCCGTATCGCTGCGCGCGGCACCGCATCAGGTGATCGACGCGGCCAGGGACGCCGAGGGGCGACTCGATCTCGCGCGGCTCGTGCACGGGCTGGTGCTGGTGTGGGAGCATCCGGAGCACGGTGCACGCCTGGCATCGTTCGCACGCGGCCTCGCCGCCGACGACCCGCGATCGTCGGTGCTCTCGTCGTACCTGCAGCACACCGTGTTCGAGAGCCTGGCCGCACAGTTCGGGCAGGATCGGGCGCGGCGCATGGCGACGGCGATCATCGGCGTGATCTTCGGACGGTACGTGCTCGAGCTGCCCGTGCTCACCGGGCTGTCGGCGGCGGAGACGGCGACGCTCCTGCTGTCGATGCTGCGTCAGCCGTAGGCTGTGCGGCAGGACGGACACGAGGGGGAATCATGCCCACTGCCGACGAGGCATCCAGACTGCTGGGGCTCGCGCACCACACCTACGAGCGGGGCGATGACCTGCTGCAGATCGCCGTGGACGTCAGCCTGCTCACGGGCGAGAAATCGTCCTTCGGATCGGCAGGCAACACCGCGACGCACGACGAGAGCATCGGCTACTTCCTCGGCGAGGTCGAGAAGATCGGGTGGCGGCTGGAGTCGAGCGCGTTCACCTTCGTCGAGAGCGGAGCGACGACCTCGGCGCGGATGTGGGGCACTGGCGAGGGCGTCGTGAATCACGGCGCCGTGGTCGGGTACTACGTGTTCCGACGAGTCTGAAGCCGCGCTGTCGCCCGTTACGGTTGAAGGATGACGATCACCGCCGCGGCAGACGGCTCAGCCCTCGGCAACCCCGGCCCGAACGGCTGGGCCTGGTACATCGACGACGCAAACTGGGCGGCGGGCGGGTCACCGCACGGCACGAACAACCAGGGCGAGCTGCAGGCGGTGCTCGAGCTGCTGCGGGCGACCGCCGGCACAGACGAGTCGCTGCTGATCATGTGCGACAGCAAGTACGTGATCGACTCGATCACCAAGTGGATGCCGGGGTGGAAGCGCCGCGGATGGCGCAAGGCCGACGGCGCGCCTGTGCTCAACCGCGACCTCATGGAGGCGCTGGACGCCGCAATGCAGGGCCGCGACGTGAAGTTCGCGTGGGTGAAGGGGCATGCGGGCCACGATCTGAACGAGGCCGCCGATGAGCGCGCGAACGCCGCGGCGAAGGCGTATCAGGCAGGGCGCGAGCCGAACCGCGGCCCGGGGTTCACGATGGGTGGCGCGGTCGCGGCGCCGGCACCCGAAGAGTCGCGCGCACCGTCGTCGCAGCCGCTCTGGGCAGAGACGTCGTCGCTGTTCAACGATCTCGACGCATCTGAGCCCATCGAAGGGCCCTTGGCATCCGCCATCGATCTGCACGTGACCCTCACGCCCGACGAGCACTCCCGTCTGCGCGACCGCGCCGACGCGCAGAACATCTCGCTCGAGCAGGCGCTGCGCCGCCTGATCTGAGTCAGGGCGTCGCGGTCATCCAGGCGACGACGACGTCGCCGATCATCGACCGCAGGTGCTCGCGACGCTCGGGGGCGAGCAGGTCGCGGTCGAACAAGTAGCCGAAGGTGTGCTGGTTGGCGACCTGGAAGAAGCAGTACGAGCTGATGAGCAGGTGAACATCGAGCGCGTCCACGTCGGTGCGCAGCGAGCCCTCGGACCTCCCCCGCTCGAGCACGGTCTCGAGGACGTCGACGGCGGGCTGATTCAGAGTCCGCAGACCGTCCAGGCGCTTGATGAACTCGCCGTGGTGGATGTTCTCGTCTGCGACGGCCGATCCGCTCATCCACGCGAAGCCGACGCTCGTGCCGACGGCGACGTAGCCGAGGTTGCCGCGGACGTTCGCGAGGAGGGCCTGAGCGAAGCGGAACAGCCGATCGGCGATGCCGGCGTGGTTGGCGAGGGCGCCGAGGAAGATGAACAGCGGGACGGCGAGCAGCGGGAAGCTGCTGGCCGCGTTGGTCACGGTGCGCAGTGCCATGCCGAGCGACTGGCCTTCGATCGCCATGTAGACCAGCGAAGGGCCGAGGAAGGCGAAGGGGACGGGAACGCGGATCGCGAGGAGGATCGCGATCGCCAGGGCGAGGAGCAGGAGAGTCACAGCGCCGCCACCTCTCGCGGGCCATCGCGCTCGGGTCGCCGTCGGTCTTCCGACGGACGTACGAGGGCGAGCAGGATCTGCAGGGCGTCGCGGCGCCGGACGGCACGCAGGTGTTCTGGAGCTCGTCGCCGATCGAGGGCTCATGGCTGCAGGAGTTTACCGGGGGGACGGGTGTCGTCGGAGGACTGGACGGCGAGATCGATCACGTCAACCTCGCCTACGCGTGGCAGGACTTCGACGAGGCGGTGCTGTTCATGTCGAGCGCGCTGGCGCTGCGTCCGGATGCTCCGGCCGAGGTGCCCGGTCCTCTGGGGCTCATCCGCAGTCAGGTGATGCGGACGCCCGACGGCATCCTCCGCGTTCCCATCAACCTCGCTCCCCCGACCGCGAAGCCGCCGGCACGACACGTCGCGGTGCGCACCAGTGATGTGTTCGCGGTTGCGCGACGGGCGCGGGAGCGCGGCATCGATCACCTGCGGATCCCCGCGAACTACTACGACGACCTCGCCGCCCGGTTCGATCTGCCAGACGAAACACTCGCATCGCTGCGCGAGCTCGATCTGCTCTACGACCGCGACGCGCACGGCGAGTTCATCCACTTCTACACGCGCACGATCGGAGACGTCTTCTTCGAGGTGGTCGAGCGCCGCGGCGGCTACGACGGGTACGGCGGCGCGAACGCGCCGATCCGGCTGGCCGCGCAACGGTAGGGTGCATAACTCCTCAGAACCGGAACAGTTCGGCCCCGAATCCACCGGATCCGGGGCCGAAGCAGCAACTCTTGAGGAGTTATGACCGCGCGGGCTCCAGCACCTCGCGCTCGAGTCGGGCGAACGACTGCTCCATGCCGTCGGCCATGCCGGTGGCGAGGATCATGTCGCGGGTGTCCTTGTCGGGGTACTCGATGAGCACCGTGACGAGGGTGGCGCCGTCCTCTTCATAGAGGTTCAGGTCGTTGAGCGTCTCGATCGGCTGGCCCTGCATTCGCTCGGTGGTGACCGCGCGGCGCGGAGCGTCGACGAGCAGCACTTCACCCTCGAAGCCGAACGGCTCGCCCTCGGTGTCGCCGACAGGCGCCCACGAGGTGCGATAGCTGTCGCCGACCGTGGTGGAGACGGTGCACTCCGTCATCTCCCAGCCGTCCGGTCCGAGCATCCACTGCCGGACGAGGTCGGGCTCGTGGTGCGCCCGCCAGACGAGCTCGCGCGGACCGTTCACGAGCCGGGTGATGCGCACGTGGGTGTCGTCGAGCAGCTCGACGCGGGTGCCCTTGCCCTCGGCGTATTCGCGCAGGTCCTGCAGCACGGCATCCAGCTGCGCCATCGCCATGCGCGAGCCCTCGACGGCGCCCATCGCGACGACCTGCTCGAGCGCCTCGGCGCTGTCGAAGTAGCTGGTGTTGACCATCCGGCTGCCCTCGGCGGTCGACTCGAACGTGAAGCTCATCCGCATCGCCGGGAAACCGTCGAGCGGCTTGCCGTCGTCGTCGACGAACGAGTCGATGACCTCGAAGCCGCGCGGTTCGTCGATCGCGGTGAACTCCCACGACCCGGATGACTTCTCGCCGCGCGGACTCGTCATGAAGTACTGCGCGTGACCGCCGACCGTGAGGTCGAACTCACGGAACGTCGAGGGCCAACCCGGGGGTCCCCAGAAGCGCTCGAGCTGGCTGGCCGTGGTGAACGCGTTCCAGACGCGCTCGACCGGGGCGGCGAACTCGGCGGTCAGCGTCATCGTGAGATTCCGCGGATCGGTGGTGATATCGGTGACAGGCATTGCTCATACTCCTTCGTTGGATTCAGACAGCAGCTCGTCGAGGCGGGAGATGCGCGCCCGCCACAGCTCTTCGTATCGGGCCAGCAGCGCCCGAGCGCGCGCGATCATCTCGGGATTCGCGCGGACGAGCCGCTCGCGTCCCTCGGCGCGTTTGATGATGAGGCCGGCGGCCTCGAGGACGGCGACGTGCTTCTGCACCGCCGCGAACGACATGTCGTAGTCGCCAGCGAGGGTCGACACCGACTGCTCCTCGGCGATCGTGCGGCGCAGGATGTCACGTCGTGTCGCCGTCGCCAGTGCGTGGAAGACACGGTCGATCTCCGTCTCGCTCAATTCCATTTGTGCAACCATTTGGTTGTACGTTATGCCCGGACGGATGCCGTGTCAAGAGGTCGATTCGGAAATCATCTCCGCACTCCGACCACACACGCCACGGCCGAACAGCTCGCACTCCTGGAGGGCGACGGAGTCACGGTCGAGATCGTCGACGGCGAGTAGCGGACCTCAGCCGGCGGTCGCCGTGCGCAGCCGCGCGGCCTCTGCCTCCGGCATCCCGTAGCCGTGCTCCGGCGCGGGGTAGGCGCCCGAGCGCACCTCGTCGGCGTAGGCGGCGATGCCGGCGATCGCGGCGGTGCGCAGATCGGCGTACCGCTTGACGAACTTCGCCGCCGGGCCGTCGTACAGGCCGAGCAGGTCGTGGAAGACGAGCACCTGGCCGTCGGCATCCGGTCCCGCGCCGATCCCGATGACCGGGATCGCCAGGTGCGGCATGAGCGCCGCGGTGACGTCGCTCGGCACGGCCTCGACGACGAGCATGGAGCATCCGGCATCCTGCAGGGCGACCGCGTCCTCGATGAGCTGCCGCGCGGCCGCCGCCGTGCGCCCCTGCGCGCGGTAGCCGCCGAGCGACGTCGCGGTCTGCGGGGTGAGCCCGACGTGCCCCACGACCGGGATGCCGGCGGCGACGAGCGCACGCGCACGATCGATGCTCGTGCCGCCCCGCTCGATCTTGACGAGGTCGCAGCCGGTCTCCTTCACGAAGCGCTGCGCCGTCGCGATCGCCTGCTCGTCGGATGCCTCGTACGAGCCGAACGGCAGATCGGCGACGAGCAGCGGCGTGCGGAGTCCGCGACGCACTGCCGCGGTGAGCATGATCATCTCGTCGACGGTGACCGGAACCGTGCTGTCGTAGCCGAGCACGGTCATGGCCGCCGAGTCGCCGACGAGCACGATGTCGACACCTGCCGCCTCGGCGATCTGCGCGCCGGGGTGGTCGTATGCGGTGACCATGACGAGCTTCTCGCCGGCCGCCTTCTTCGCGGCGAGGTCGCCGAGCGTCAGGCGCCGACCCGTCGCGGCGT
This sequence comes from Microbacterium sp. NPDC077644, assembly GCF_040702785.1. Lineage (NCBI taxonomy): Bacteria > Bacillati > Actinomycetota > Actinomycetes > Micrococcales > Microbacteriaceae > Microbacterium > Microbacterium sp. NPDC077644. The sequence goes on along the minus strand of NZ_JBFBME010000002.1, from coordinate 839,228 downwards.
GCACGCTCATGCCGGTGCACCGACCGCGGGTGTGAGCAGCTGGTCGACCGCGTCGTCGACCTGGATGACGCGGTTCGTCCGGTCGACGTGCACGACGGTCGGCTCGTAGCCCTCGAGATCCTCGCGCGCGTACTCGGCGTACGAGATGACGATTACGGTGTCGCCGGTGTGCACGAGCCGGGCGGCCGCGCCGTTGACCTGCATCGCGCCCGAACCGCGGACGCCCGCGATCGTGTACGTCACGAAGCGCGCACCGTTGTCGACGTCGACGACGTGGACCTGCTCGTGCTCGAGGATGTCGGCCGCTTCGAGCAGGTCGGGGTCGATCGTGATCGATCCGACGTAGTTGAGGTCACTGCCGGTGAGCGTGGCTCGGTGGATCTTCGACTTCAGCATGGTGCGGCGCATCAGCTGCTCGCTTTCAAGATGTGGTTGTCGATGAGACGGGCACCGCCCACGCGGGCGGCGACGGCCAGGAGGGCTTCGCCGTCGAGGCGGGGGACAGGACTCAGGTCGGTCAGGTCGCGCAGCTCGACGTACTCGGGCTCGATGTCGACGTGGGCGAGCATCCGCCTGACCGCTCCGACGAGAGTCATCGCGTCGCGTTCTCCGGCGCCGGCCAGAGCGGATGCCGCATCCAGTCCGCGGTTCAGCGCGGTCGCCCGACGACGGGCATCCTCGTCGAGGTAGACGTTGCGCGAGCTCATCGCCAGCCCGTCCGGCTCGCGGACGATCGGGCTCGCGATGATCCGGACGTCCAGGTTCAGGTCGCGGACGACGCGGCGGACGACGAGGATCTGCTGCGCATCCTTCTGCCCGAAGTAGGCGACATCGGGCTCGACCATGCCGAACAGCTTCGTGACGACGGTCGCGACGCCGTCGAAGTGATGCGCTCCGCGAGTCGCCCCGCACAGCACCTCGGTGATGCCGGCGACATGGATCGTCGTGGCGAAGCCATCGGGGTAGATCTCGGCGGGTTCCGGCGCGAACAGGATGTCGACGCCCTCGGCCTCGGCGAGCGCCGCATCTCGCGCCTCGTCGCGCGGGTAGGCACCGAGATCCTCGTTCTGACCGAACTGGGTCGGGTTGACGAACAGCGAGACGACCACGAGATCGGATGCCGCGCGCGCCTGGCGCATGAGCGACAGATGCCCCGCGTGGAAGGCGCCCATGGTGGGCACGAGCGCGACGGTGTGATCGGTGGCAGCGGCAGCGCGCGCCTCGGCGACGGCGGCGCGGATCTCGTCGATCGTGCGGATGATCCTCATGCGACGAGCTCCCGGTCGACGATCGTGCGGGTGCGGGCGACGAGCGCATCGAACAGCGGCAGCAGGTCGGGCGCCGCTGTGTCGATCGCCGCTCGCTGGCGCTCGACCGTCTCCTCGTCCCCGCGGACGATCGGGCCGGTGAGAGCGTCGCGCGCACCGCGCTCGGCCCAGTTCTCGACCGCGCGCCGGACGAGCGGGGTGAAGAGGTCGCGGGCGTCATCCGCCGTCAGCCCGGCGTCTGCGGCGAGCCGCTCAGTCGCGTCGAGGACCGTGAGCACGAGGTTCGAGGCGAGGGATGCCGCTGCGTGATACCCGGCACGATCGCCGTCTGCGACGCGGAAGGGCCGGGCGCCGAGTGCGAGCGCGAGAGCTTCGGCGGCGGCGAGGGCGTCGGGGGTGCGCCCGTCGACGGCCGCGCCGATGCCGCTGAACACCTCGGGCGACTCCGTGCCGGTGAAAGTCTGCAGCGGGTGGATGCTGAGATCCACGTGCTCGAGCGTCGTCGCACCCGACACATGGCCGACGAGCCCGGCACGGCTGCGCGCGGCCGCGGCGGCGTCCGGGATCTCCGCGTCGGGCACGCAGAGGAGGGCGATGTCGGACTGCGGAGCGATCTCGTCACGGCCGAGGGGCCCTGCGACCTCGAAGCCCGCCTGGACGAGCGCTCGCGCGAGCACGCGGCCGAGTCGGCCGGCGCCGATCACGGCGACGCTGGTCTTCGCGACGGCACTGGTCTCGGATGCGCGAGCGGATGCAGAGGACACGGGTCTTCCCGAAGGGATCGAGGGGCGAGGATGCCACGAGTATCGACCCGTCGCGGCATCTCGGACAAATCGCGGAGCAGAGTGACAAGCGTTTGATCACTAGCTCTTGTTGTTAGTCACTCAATCGTGCCTATTCGCTTGTCGTTGTGATTTTCAGCGTCGCCCGACGCCGCCGAACACGGCGTGCAGGAGCGGCACGATCGACACCGACATCAGCACGATGCCCAGCGGCGGCACGGAACCGATCAGCAGCGATCCTCCGACCGCGAGACCGGCGAAGACCACCGCCGAGATCACCCGCGTGCCGATGCGCATGAGCGAGTCCAACCGACGTTCGAGCCGCGAGGTGTCGAAGGTGACGGTGCCCTCTTCGATCTCGGTGATGACGGCGTCGATGCGGCCCGGCAGGCGTGCCGTGGTCACCGCGGTCTTCCATGCCTCATCCGCGAACGCCCGCGCCGTGCTGCCCGACTCGTCGCGCAGCAACTGTGCGGCGAAGGGCTCGACCGCATCCCACACGTTGAACGTCGGGTTCAGCCCGCTGCACATGCCCGAGGTCAAGGCGACAGCGCGGAAGAGCAGCAGCATCCCCTCCGGCAGCTGGAACGGCAGCGCGCGGATCGTGTCGCCGAACTCGACGGCGAAGTCACGGAACTCGCGCGGGTCGACGGTGGCGAGTTCGGCGAAGCCCATGCCGCCGAACCGGGCGAACAGCGCCGTGATCGCCTTCTCGAACGCCTTGGTGTCGGCGGACGGCAGGAGCACCCCGACCTCCTGCACGGCATTCACGAGGCGGCGACCGTCGCGTGCAGCGACGGCGATGACGAGCGAGCGCAGGCCGCCGCGCAGGCCCTCGGGGACTTCGCCCATCATCCCGAAGTCGACGAACGTCAGCCGCCAGGAATCCCCCACGGGTGTCACGAAGATGTTGCCTGGGTGCGGGTCGGCGTGGAAGAAGCTGTGCGTGAACACCTGCTCGAACATCGCCTTGGCAAAGGCATCCGCCACCTCCGCCGGGTCGATGCCTGCGGCGCGCAGGGCGTCCACGTCGTTGATCTTGATCGCCGTGACGTCTTCGAGCGTGAGCACGCGGCGCGTGGTGCGCTCCCACACGATCCGGGGCGTGCCGACGAGCGGGTCGCCCTGAAAGTTCTCGGCGAACCGCTCGGCGTTCGCCGCCTCGTGCAGGTAGTCGATCTCTTCCTGGCAGGTGTGCGCGAACTCCTCCACGAGGGCCGGTGCGTCGACGCGGTCGGAGACGATCCGCACCCGTCGCAGCCAGCCGGCGACCTTGCGGAGAGCAGCGAGATCGGTCGCGACGATCTCGTCGATCCCGGGGCGCTGCACCTTGACGACGACGTCCTCGAGTCCGGTGTCGGCCGCGTCGAGCTCGGACAGCCGCGCCCGATGCACCTGGCCGAGGGATGCCGCGGCGAGCGCGTTCTCGTCGACCCAGGCGAAGGCGCGCGCGAACGGCGCGCCCAACTCGGCTTCGGCGAGCGCCTTGATCTCGCTGAAGGGCACCGCGGGCACTTCGTCCTGGAGGCCGGCGAGCTCGTCGGTGATCTCGGGCGGCAGCACGTCCAGGCGCGAGGACATGAACTGGCCGACCTTGATCATGAGGCCGCCGAGATCGACGGCGAGCACATGGAAGCGCTGCGCGATCCGCCGCATCCGGTCGGTGCGGGTGCGCTCGGCGACACCGGAGAGCCCGATGCGAGGCAGGAACAGTTCGAACCACCACAGCTGCACGAGCTGGAGAGATGCGAAGCGCAGGATGCGCCGGTATCGGGCGCGATCAGGCCCGGGCCGTCCTGCGTCAGCCATGTCGCCCTCCCGCGATGCCGAGCTCGTGCTGGTCCTGCTGCCGGTGAGCCGGCGGATCAGTCCTGGGCAAGAATCGCGTACAGCTTACGGCGGGCGTCTTCGAGGATCTCGACGGCCTGATCGATCTGTTCCGGGTTGCTGCGGGCGAACTGCGCCGCGGCTCCGGCGAGGTCGACCCCGGCCTTCGCGAGAGCGCGCTGGCTCTCACCGGGCCGCTCGCCACCGCGTCCGTCGCGTCGGGCGCCGTCGCCGGTGGCCGCCCACGGCGCGGGCGACTCGGCCTCATCGGCCACGGCCCGGCCCGCCTCGGTGAGCGAGTAGGTCTTGCGCCCGTTCTGCTCCTGCGCTTCGACGAGCCCCTCGTCGGCGAGCAGCTGCAGGGTCGGGTAGACGGAACCGGCGCTCGGCTTCCACGATCCGCCGGATCGGTCTTCGATCTCGCGGATGATCTGGTACCCGTGCATGGGCTCTTCGGCGAGGAGCGAGAGCACGGCCGCGCGGACGTCTCCGCGCGCCATGCGCGACGTGCCGGCGGGACGCGACTCGAACTGCTTGCGGATCTGGTCGAGCGCGTCGAAGATCATGGCTCCCGGGCCGCCGGCGCCGTTCGAGCCGCCGAAGCCGCCAGAGCCGAAGCCCCCGAACCCGCCGAAGGGCGAGCTCGAGCCGAAACCGCCGCTGTGGGACGAATCGTTCATGATGACCTCCTGGATCGTGGCGCGCAGGGCGCGCACCCGTTCTCGTCAAGCCCGTTCGTGTCGAATCGAGTGCGTTAACGATATATCGCTATAGATCGTTAGGGAAGAGTTCCCGGCGAACACACGGGATCGCTCTCGCGCCCGGACGGCGACGCGCCCAGCACTTCGGCGCGCCCGCGTCGCTCATGCGACGAGGTCGAACCGTGCCCGGCCACCCAGCCGCGGGGTCCGCGCCGGGTCCACATAGGGCGGCGGGATGAACCACACCTTCGCACCGACACCGATGCCGTCGATCTCGATCTCCCACCCGTTGTCGTGAATGCGATGGTGGCACGTCTCGCACAGGAGCACGCCGTTGGAGAGATCAGTGCTCCCCCGATGTCGCTGCCACCACCGGATGTGATGCGCCCCGGTCATCTCGGGTGGAAGTCCGCACATCGCGCACCCGCCGTCGCGTTCGACGAGCGCCAGCCGCTGAGCCTTGGTGAACAATCGCTTACGACGACCCCAGTCGAGGATCTCGCTGTCGCCGCCGAGAACGCACGGGATCACCCCACCGTTCGCCGCCATCCGTCTCGCGGCGGAGACGCTGATCGGCTGCTCCATGCCGTCGATCGTCGCCGAGCCCGTGCCGGATTCGAGGTCGTCGAGGCTCATCCGCACGACGATCGTCGCCCCGGCGAGCACAGGGCCCTTCGCCGCGCAGCCGAGCATGTGCGCGCAGAACGTGCTGAACGCGTCGGCCTGGATCATCGCGACCGTGCGGCGATCGGCATCGGGTGCATCCGGGTCGACCGCGTCTTTGCGGGCCGCGAACGTCGCACTCACGAAACCGCGGACGGCCGCGACGATCGGCGCTCCGGTCTCGGCATCGAACTTGCCGTTGACATGCAGATAGCCGTCTCTTTCGAACATGGTGAGCGAGCGCTGCGCGCGCCGCTCCTCTTCTCGCGGCTCGATGCCGTCGGGGTCGAGCCAGGCCTCGGCACGGACGACCAGTTTGCGCAGTTCGTCGAGTCCGAGCCCGACCGCAGCCTCGGTCAGCAGCTTCTCTCCTTCGGCGATGCGTTCAGCGCCCGCCGCGACGCGACAGCGATCGAGCATCGCGGTGACGACCGCCGCCGCCTGCGCGCTGAGCACACCGCGATCCAGCGCCTCGCGCACCAGCGGATACTTCGCCGGGAGCTTCGCGCCCAGCAGATCCGTTCGGGGTGCCGTGCCTTCACCGACCTTGATCAGTCGCAGCGCATCGCCGGTCGAGACGCCCATCGTCGTCGACAGCATCTTCGCCGGGGTGCGGAATCCCTGCTGCTTCGCGAGTGAGCCGGCCCCGAGCTCCGGTCGTGATTCCCGCGCGAGCCCCGCGGCGACGTCGACCTGCACGGCGTCCAGCCGGCGCTGCACGAGCGCAACGGCGTCTGTCGCGGAAACGAGTTGCTCTCTCGAAAGATCGTTCGAGTCCTCAGCATCCGCCCACACGCGCTCAAGGCACGTTATAGCCTCGTGAAGAGCGGTCAGTTTGGACATGCCCCCAGAGTACGCAGTACCACGGACATTCTCGGAGTTATGTTCGAGGTTGTGGAGAACTCGTCAAGAACGCGTCGACCTCGTCGGCGGTCGGCGCCGTGGCGGGTCCGCGTCGGGTCACCTTGATCGCGGCAGCCGCGTTGGCCCGCCGGCAGGCATCGACCCACGTCGAGCCGACGGCGATCGATGCGAGCAGAGCGCCGGTGTGCGTATCGCCAGCGCCGTTCGTGTCCACCGGCTTCTGCGGGAAGCCGGGCACATAGGTCGACCCACCGTCCGCATAGACGGCGCACCCCTCGGCCCCATCGCGGACGATCGCGACGCCGCCATCCCGCAAGACGGACTGCAGCGCCGCAGCGTGAGCGGTGATCTCGCGGCCGGAAGGCGCCGACCGTTCGACAGGCTCAGGGATCGGCGAAACGGGCTCAGGGATCGGCGAGACTGGCTCGGCGCCCGCAGGAACAGACGAAGCATCCATCCCCAGCACCTCCAGCACGTCGGCCGCCTCCTCCGCATTACCGGTCCAGACGTCTGTGCGCGCCAGCATCCGATCGCGCACCTCCGGCGGCAGGGCCGCGAACGCGGCTCCGGGATCGAGCACGACGACGGCGCCCGCCGGCAGAGCATCCAGCCAGGCCAGCAGCGGGTCGCGCGTCTGGTCGACGGCGAGCGAGTATCCGGTGACGCACACGAGGTCGCCGTCTGCGACCTCAGCGGTGGCGAGCGATTCGACGGTGATCTCGCGCTCCGCCCCGAGGGTCGTGACGAAGGTGCGCTCCGCGGTCGGCTCCACGAGCACGACGCACACGCCGGTGTCGCGGTCGGCGACGGGAGGCGCGGATGCCGTGATCCCGTCACCGGCGAGCGTCGAACGGATCAGGTCACCGCGTGGGCCCGTTCCGATCGCGCCCGCATGCACGCACTGTGCACCGAGGCGAGTCGCCGCCAGCAGCACAGTCACCGCGCCGCCGGCGTACTCGGCGACAGAGGATGCCATGACGTTCTGTCCGCGCGCCGGAATGCCCGGCACCTCGAACACCTCATCGACCAGCGCCTGCCCGGTGTGGATGACGCGCGGGGAGCGCGCGCCGGGAGCGCGATGAGCGGAAGGAGCATCCATGCGGCCAGCCTAGTGAGCCGCCTCGCCTGGCAGATCGAGGCCGCGCCCCGCAGACTGGAGGCATGACTGCCATCGTCGACAGCCTGCCCGCGGATGCCACGCATCACGACGCCGAGCGGATCTTCCGAGACGCCGGATGGACGTCGTGCGGCGAGGGCGACTGGGCGATCGCACTGCGCTCCCCGGACGGCTCGGCCGCCGTGCGCATCAGCCCGTTCGATCCGGTCGGGCCGTACACCGCCGCTCTGTACCGCGAGGCGGCGCACACCCGGCAGGTTCCGCGGCTGTTCGCGCATCGGCGCCTCGACGGCGGCGGCGACCTGCAGGTGATGGAGTGGCTGGGCGAGGTCGACGAGCAGGATGCCGCGGCCTTCCACACCGCGATCGCCGAGCGCGAGCCGCACGTGGCCGAGCTCGTCGACATCGTGCGGCGCATCCATGCCGATGCGATGCGCGAGCTGCCGTGGTGCGGTCCGCTCGATCAGAACCCGTCGAACATCATGCGCGGCAGCGACGGACGCCTCGTCGCGTGCGACCTCTATTACGCCGACGGCCCCGACCTGTATGCCACGGCGGGCTCCGACCCTGCGGGCTTCGCGGAGCGGATCCCGGAACCTCAGCGCCGGTACATGACGGAGATCCCGCTCGCCTGTTCCGGGCCGTGGGGTGCCGCGTCGCGCGAGGCGATGCGCGACGGACTCGCCGCGGCGGACGCCGCGCGGGCCTAAATCCCCTCAGCGATCTCCTTGATCGCGGCCGGCTCACTTATCGTGCAGACGGTGCTCGCGCCGCTCATCTGGATCGACCTCGATAACGCGCCCGCGTGGTTCCGCATCGGCTTCGTCACCATCGTCGTGCTGGGCGTGCTGACGATGCAGGTGTTCGCCGTGTGCGTCTGGATGCTGCTGACCAAGGTGCGCCGCGGGTCGATCTTCCAGGCGTCGTCGTTCCGCTTGGTCGACGTCATCATCGGCACATTCGCCGCGGCCGCCGTGCTGGCCGTGGCGCTGGCTCTCCTGCTAAAGCCCACGGAGATCGCGCCGGGGCTCGTCGCACTCGTCGGCGGAGCCGCCCTCGTCCTCGGCGGCATGGCGCTGCTGATGGTCGTCATGAAAGCGCTGCTGCGTCAGGCGATCGACCGCGAGAACGAGGCGCAGACCCTACGCAGCGAACTCGGCGAGGTGATCTGAATGCCCGTCATCGTCGACATCGACGTCATGCTCGCCCGCCGCAAGATGGCCGTCGGCGAGCTCGCCGAGCGCATCGGCATCACCCCGACGAACCTCGCTGTCCTGAAGAACGGTCGGGCGAAGGCCGTGCGGTTCACGACGCTTGACGCCCTGTGCCAGGCGCTGGACTGTCAGCCCGGGGATCTGCTCCGGTACGAGCCGGACGCGTAGTCACGGCTCGGGGTCCGTCGGAAGAGCGTGCCGCCCCAGATCCGCAGGAGGAGTACACCCGCATGCTCATCGAGGCCGTGCCGGCGTTCACGGCGTGAGGAGCGTCCGGTGTCGGACTCATCCCGCATCCGGATCCCGTTGTCAAGCACCTCCACGATCGACCGCGCGCGTGCCACTCTGGTCGCCCACCCACGATCGAGGAGGCAGCCATGACCAACCCCACACCGTTCCCCACCGACCCGCTCGAGCCCGAGGGCGTCGATCCCGATCTGAGCAGTGACGACGACGAGCGCCAGCAGTCGCCCGGAGCGGACGAGGAGCGCCCGGATGATCAGGCGCCCTCGTTCGACGAGCAGCAGAGCGATCGGATCGCCGCTGAGGAGCAGGGCCGCAACGAGGACTATCCGCCGGTGCCGTGAGGTCGCGCCTCACACCTCTGACGAGTGTCAGGCCTCGAGGAGGGCGCGCACCTCGGTGATCGACCGCCCGTAGGCGAGGCGGGCGGCGTCGGCCTGGTGGTCGGAGCGGACCTGGACGACGGTGGCGCCGCCGCCGCGCGACATCCATCGGCCGGCGGATCGGGTGAGCTCGAGGCCCGGGAGCGGGGCGGCGTCGGGCAGGGCGGCCTGCCCGGTAGCGACGCGCACGACGGACCCGATCATCGCGACGAGCCAGGCTTCGCCGAGGATGTGCGGCCGGATGGACGCGATGGGGCCGCCGGGTCCGCGGAAGACCTGGAGCATGGTGTCGGCGCGGCGCAACGCCCAGGTCTCTCCCTCGTGGATGAAGTCGCAGGCGATGTCGGCGTGCAGGGTGATCTCGGCGCCGTAGTGGCCGAGCGTGTCGATGCATTCGGGGCTCAGCAGCCGCGCGTCGATCTCGCGCTCGCGCCGACGGAGCTCAGCGCGGTGCTTATCGCGAGCGATGGGGGCGTACTCGGCCTCGAGTTCCTGCCGGTTCGCTCGCGCGCCCTCGGCCAGGCGGCGGTGCAGCCAGGCGGGGTCGATCTGCACGAAGTAGCGGAAGTGGATGTCGACCGGCCCGCGCGTGAGCTTGCGGTCTTCGACGAGAAGCTGGACGCCGTGGTCGACGGACCAGACTGCGGCGACCTCGCGGTCGACGACGGCGACCCACGACCAGCCCTGGGATCGGATCTCGGGCGATGACCGCTCGAGCGCCGCGCTGAGCAACGTGCCGCGAGGCACGGTCATCGATCGTGCGTGGGAGACGACGTCATCCCCCATCGCCACGCTGTCGCGGTCGACGCGGAGCTCAATGGGGCGACGGAACATGGGATCAGCGTAGTTCGGGCGGAGCGATTGTCGACCTCTTTCCAACCGGACTACGACCAATGTCCGAGGCCTTCTCTATGGTCTGATCCAGCCGGTCCGCACGGACCACGGAGCCCCACCCGGAGCTCCGGAATCGCGCCCTGAGAAGGGCGGTATTCGTCGTGCGTGCGGTCGGCGCCCTACGGCATCCGTCGTGGGGCAGGCCGGTGCTCCACGCACACTCCTTGAGGAGAATCACATGTCCGTACCCAACCCGCCCACAGCTCCTGCTCCGCAGCAGATGCCTCCGCCCATGCCGCCGGTCGACCAGCCGGCAGCGCCCGCGAAGCGCAACGTCCTGGCGCTCGTCGCGCTCATCACCGCCGCCGTCGGGTTCATCTTCGCCTGCATCCCGGGCGCACTCATCGTCGGCTGGATCCTGTTGCCGATCGCGTTCGTGCTCAGCATCGTCTCGCTGTTCCTCAAGGGGAGCGGCAAGTGGATGGGAATCGTCGGCCTCGTCGCGTCGGTCGTGGGGACGATCGTCGGGTTCGTCGTGTTCTTCGCGGTGATGGCCGGCGTTGCCCAGGAGGCGTTCGAGGACGAGTTCGGCAGCGGCGACACGGTCGTGAGCGAGCCGACGGACGAGTCCGGCGAGGATGCCGCACCCGCCGCCGAGGAAGGATCGGATGCCGCAGCCGAGGGCACGCGCGAGAACCCGTACCCGCTCGGCTCGACGATCAGCTCGTCCGACTGGACCGTCGTGATCAACAGCCACACGGCGGATGGGGCGGCCGCGGTCGCCGAGGGCAACCAGTTCAACGAGGCGGCGCCGGCCGGTTCGCACTACGAGATCGTGAACTACACCGTCACGTACACCGGTGATGAGTCGGGGCTGGCGCCCGAGGTCGGTGTGGATGTCGTCACCAGCGCCGGCAACGTGATCAACAGTTACGACGCCATGGTCGTCCTCGCGGACAACTTTATGGCCGACGAGCTGTACAACGGCGCTTCGGCCACGGGCTCGGCGGCATTCCTCATCCCCGATGGTGAGACGGCACTGATCCGCGTGCGCCCGGGGATGTTCGCCGACGAGGTGTTCGTTCAGCCGTAGGGGAGCTGGACGAACAGCAGGGACCCGGCCGTGGGGAGCCGGGTCCTTGTCATCTCATCTGGACGACCGTCTGATCGATCAGGTCAGCCGTTCGAAAACCATGGTCGCCTGGATGCGATCACCGCCGCCGAATCCGGCGCTCCCAGACGACGCGGTCGTGATCGTGTGCAGGCGGTAGCCGAGCGAAGCCTGCTTGTTGATGACCTTCTCCAGCTCGGTCAGGTTGCCGGATCCGGTGCCCCAGAACTTCTCTTTGAGGACGACCTGCAGCACCACGTAACTCATGCCTTTCGGTGCAGGCCGCGGCTGCGCACCCGCCTCGGCGTCGGCTCGCGCCCGATTGATCACACCGTCGATGCCCGGTTCCTTCGGGGCGGGCGGCTGCACCTGCTCAGTCCACTGCTGGCCATCCCACCACCGCTTCGTGCCCGTGCCGGACCCATCGTCGTACCAGCCTGCCTGTACGTCAGCCATCTGAAACCCTCTCCGGCCCACCGCCTTGTGGACTCACCTGGATGTCACGGTAGCGGTAATGGAATCAGTAAAGTCAAGCCATGATGGGAATCGCACCGACCGCGCGGACCTTGGAGCAACAATGACCGAAGACCTCGAAGTCGAGCTGATCAGCGATGGCGCCGGTCTCGCCGTGATCGGTGAAGAGCGTGCTGTCGAGATGTTCCTGACCTCGCAGGGCCTCGAGGGGCGGGATCTCGGCATCCAGCGTCTGGGCAAGGCATTCGGCGGCGGATCGGCGGCACTTCAAGCGGGCTCGGAGATCGCAGCGAACTCGGGCCGCTGGATGAAGCTGACCGAGGAGTCGTGGAAGGCCGCGCAGCACCTGCCGAAGGTGACGAACTCGACGAGTGGTCACGTTCACGCAACACTGCGCGCGCCGAACGGTCAGTTCGCGAAAAACCTCCAGTTTCTCAAGAGCCCCGGTGCGATGCTGACCAATCCGGCGATGCTCGCCGGCGCTGCCGGCCTCATGGCTCAGCTCGCGATGCAGCAGACCATGGACGAGATCACCGACTACCTTGCGGTGATCGACGCCAAGGTGGACGCCGTTCTCCGTGCACAGAAGGATGCCGTGCTCGCCGACATGATCGGCGTGGAGCTCATCCTCGAAGAAGCCATGACGGTTCGGACGGAGGTGGGCCGTGTCTCCGAGATCACCTGGTCGAAGGTGCAGGGAACGTCGATGACCGTCGCTCGCACCCAGGCGTACGCGCTTCGCCAGCTCGATGCGCTCGCTGAACGGCTGGAGAGCACGGCGAAGATCGGCGATCTCGCCGAGGCCGCGAAGGCCGCGGAGAAGCAAGCGCAGGAGTGGCTCGCTGTTCTCGCCCATTGCTTCTCACTGCAGGAGGCGATCGGCGTGCTCGAGCTCGACCGGGTTCTGGACTCCTCCCCGGACGAGCTCGACCGACACCGCATCGCGCTGCGGACGGCGCGTGCGAAGCGCCTGACGTTGATCTCGCAGAGCACGGGTCAACTGATGTCACGCCTCGACTCCGCTGCTTCGGCGGCCAACTCGAAGGTGCTCCTTCACCCGACGATGTCACCGGCGGTGGTGCGGAGCAGCAACGAGGTCGCCGGCGCGGTGACCGAGTTCGACGCGCGACTCGGTATCGAGCGCGAGCGCGACTCCGTCGAGACGAAGCGCTGGAAGCACGCGGCCGTCGAGACCCGCGACAGCATGATCAAGGCCGGCACCGAAGGAATCGACGTTGCGGCACGCGTCGGTGGCGAGGCATTCGATCACGCGAAGGGCGTCGCATCGAAGCTGTCCGGGCAGCTGGCCGGCGGGTTGAAGCGGATCCGCCGCGAGTCTTCCAAGGACGGCGAGCGCTGACGGTTCGAGTGCCCTAAGAGACGTCCGTCACCGTGCTCCGTCGCGTCGGCTTCTCGGTTACTCGTCCACCTCTCCACTCGACACGCCACGCATCCGCATCGGAGAAGTGCACCCGGACGACGCGGTCGTCGCAGCACGGCGGAGATCCTCCGCGCCTGACGAGCACAGACATCGAGGGACGGGTGCGAGTTGATCAGCTCCGCCATCATCAGTTCGGTATCACCACGCACCGATAGCACGCCCGGGTGAGCCCAATCGATGTCGGACCCTCCTGCTACAGTGCATTTCAGGTTCACGAGTTGCAGCCTTCGGTACCTGGCCGGCTGCACGGCAACCCTCCTCCGTCGAGCGGGGTGCCCCAGGGGAAGAACCGGCCCGACGCAAACGCGTGCGGGCAAGTCGATGGGCTGACGCCACGTGCGTCGCCCTCCCACTGAGAGGGATATCGAAATGAACGCTAATCACGACGGTTCCGACCGCCGCTCCGACGGCTGGCCCGACGATGCGAACCGACCGGTCTTCGCCGACACCCGCTGGAGCGCACCGAGCGCCCGCTGGTGGGTCAGGCTCGGATTGAGATCGGCATTCGCACCGGGTGCCAGTGCGAACGATCGTTCTGCCCAGCGGGCCACGGACCGACTACTCGCAGACGTACAGCCGTCGGGGTTCATCCGTGTAAGCGACGGTATGGCGATGAGCATCGACGACGTCGTATCCGAACTCGGACGCGTCGCATCCGCTGAAGTTCAGCGGCGTGCCGGCGACGCCGAAGAGCGACGCGCTTACGGCTGGGCGCGAGTGCACGAGGCGCTCTCGGCCACGGATGCCGGGGAGCCAATCGACGACGGGCCCTGGTCAGGGTTCACCCGAGGAGACGCTCGGGCGTGGAGCTGGAACCTGTTTCAGTATGAACCGCACGGGTTCATCCACCCTGGTTCCGAGGTCCGCGCGAAGGCTCTGCGGCTTCTCGAAGAGGGCGGTCTGCCGACCGTGTTCGGTTACCCGGGTCGAGCGGCCGAACTCGTCACGCAGGGCCTGACGCCCGAGAGCTACCGTCAGACGCGAGAAGCGCTGGGTGCGCGGACGTTCTCGCCAGGCGACGTGTCCTTCAGCACCAGCCCCGGGTCGCGCTTCAGCGCGTGAGGCAGAGCCGACGTCGCTGTCAGTTCGCTATCACCACGCACCGATACCGCGCCCGTGTGAGCCCGACGTAGAGCAGGTCGAACCAGGCGAGGCCCTCGCTTCCGACGAACGCGAGGGCCTCGTCGCCGATGTCGGTGAGAATGACGGCTTCGGCATCCAGACCTTTGTACTTGAAGATCGACCCCCAGCGCACTCGTCCCGGCGGGGCCTTCGGAGTCGTGGGGGTGGGAACGTCGACGACCACGTCGGTGGTCGCAGCGTCCACCGGCCCCATGCCGACCGGCGCGTCGACCTTGAGTCGATCGCGCAGCCAGCGCTCCTCCTTGGTGAAGTGCTCGGCGGTGAGAACCTTGCCTGCAAGCGAGCGGCGGGAGCCGAAAGGGCTGAGGATGACGATGTCGTGCGCCTGGTGGTGCTCGAGCAGTTCCCGAAGGGCGGCGGCCAGTGCTGCGGATGCCTCGGCAGCATCCGCGACCGGTTTCACGGCGACTGGTGCGCTGATCGTCGAGGTGGCGCGGTGACCGCGGTAGCCGAACCTGCGTGAGAGCAGGGCCTCAGCGGATTCGGCGAGCGCGCTCACCTGGCGCAGTCCGCGACGCAGCGCGACATGGACGAGGTCGGGCACCCGCTCGCGCGCGACCGCGTACGGGTCGACATGCGCGTCTGCCGGCCGCAGAATCTGCTGCCGCGCATCCCCGGCGAAAGCGAGCCGGGTGCCGTCTGCCGCTCCTGTTCCGGCGAGCGCGAAGAGCAGGTCGAGAACGTCCGGGAAGCCCGCGATGTCTTGGAACTCGTCAACGCAAATCGCCTCGTATGCACCGAGCGTCGGATCCTTCTGCAGGGCGGCGAGCGCGAGCTGCGGGAGTTCCGTGGTGTACCAGTCGCGTCCGGCCTCCGCGGGGTTCTCCTGGATGCCGGCGACGCGGAGCATGATCGTGTTCAGGTCGTCGACATCGATGTCGCGGCCCGCGCGCAGCATGTCGCGGAGTTCGTCCGCCATGAGCACGTTCCAGCAGGTGACGAGCGTGCGAGCGTCGGACTTCCAGCGCTTCGCGAGCTGCGCGAGCAGGTAGCTCTTCCCGGTGCCGGCGGGTCCGTCGAAGTAGACGTGATCGTTGCGCTCGATCATCTCGAGCACGACACGCTGCTCTTTCAGCAATCGGTTCTCGTCGTCGAGGCGTTCGAGTTTGCGGTCGGCGAGCGAGCGCCCGCCGGCGAAGTCGCCGAGGAGCGCAGCCGCGATCTCTTCCACGTGCTCGGCCGTCATGAGCTCTGGGGCATGCTCGACCCCGTCGACGGCCGAGTACCAGGCGTCGTGCGCGTCGAGCACCTGTTCGATCGCCTTGATCGGATGCTGCAGATCGCCGTGCCACGCGAGCTCCCACTCGAAGAACTGCATGTCGCCGGGTGTCGCGTTCTTGAACTGGAAGCGGTCGAGAGAGGTGAACCAGACAAGACGCGCGATCGGTTCCGCGCCGCCCAGGATGTCGCGGTGCTTGAGGTAGCCGCGAAGGCTGCGGATGCTGCCGTCGAGCTGCTCGAACGGACTCTTGCCAGGGTTCGGCACGCGGTCGAGACGCCACTGGCCGTCCTTATACTCCACGTATTCGGGGCTCTTCGCCTCGATCACGACGATTCCGCGGCCGGGCACGAGCACGATGAAGTCGGCCTCGCCTTGGAACTGCGACGCATGCCGGTGGATCTCGAGGCTGTGCAGGACGATCCAGTCGTCCGCACCGGTCGCGCCGGCGAACGCGTCGAAGATGCGCCTCTCGGACACGTTGGCGCCGGAACGAGGGCGGACGGGGATCATGCGTGTCATGGTTGGGATGCTAGCGGGCCATAGAAATCAAACGCGTTACTCAGCGCAGGTCCGGAGCGAGCACCCTACTAACCACCGTTGCTAGTGCGGGTCACTCACGATCTGTTCTGCATCGTCAGTCTCGCTATCGACGAAGACCTCCTCGTCGCCCGCTCCCCCAGTTTCGATAACGGCCTTCCCTGTGGCCGCAGCAATCAAATGAGCGAGTTGCGCGCGCCGCTTGTTGATGAACGCATCGAAGTCGTCGGATCTGAGAGCCTCGACATCGATCAGATGTGATCGCAGCCGCGAATCCAGCGCGTCGACGCTGGATTCGCTGTCTGACCGCTCAAGCTCTGCCAGATACTGAGACGGCGCACCGCCGCCGATGATCCGGTTAGTGCGCGCGGTCAGGGGCGTCTTGTTCACGATCGAGTCGTAAGTATCACGAGCGATGCCCTGCGAACGGCACCAGTGCTGCGGGAAGATGTGGTGGATGTCGACGTTCTCGTCGAAGAAGACCGTATTCGTGAAAGCTTGGCCGGTACGGAAGTCGTGAGCGCCCTGCTGCATGAGCAGAGCGTTGACTCCTTTGTAGGCTGCGGACTGGCGAGAGCGGAGCGATCGGAGTCGGTCCTCCCTGAAGAACGCATCCCTGACGGTCGTCGGTTCGTCACCACCGTCGATCCAAGCCAGCACTTCGGTGAAGTCCCGCGCCATCCTCGTCTCGGTGGACGATCCGTAGAGTTCCCCGAACACGCCGTTCCAGAACCAGCGCGCGACCTTGGCGGCAACGCTAGCGATCTCCACCCTGTCCCCCAGCTCCGCAAGAATCGCCGCCAGCGGCACGACCTGACTCTGGTAGGGCAGGTCATAGACCCGGAAGATGCCGAGGCCGATGAGGAACTTCGCTGCCGCAACCAACCCGCGTTCGGCGTGGTCCTGGTACTGAAGGTACGCAGTCAACGGCAGGTTCAAGAGTGTCTGCCGCTTCAGTGAGACCTGGGGAAGTTCACGCCCAGACTTACCCGATTCGGCTGCAGCATCACGCACATCCCTGGTGTGGAAGAGCGCCACGATCTGCAAGAAATCTGTGTTTCCGACGCCGCTCAATACGCCGGCCGACGCCGACGGCATTCTCAGCGTCTGTCGAAGCCGCTCTTGACGCCCTTCGTGCCCCTCCGCGCCGTACCAGTCGCGGCGCAGTTCGTGTCCGTCTGCCGCGTACATCGCCGTGATGAGCTCGAACGCGTCGAGGGACTTGCCGCCGGTATTGACTTTCTCAAAAACCACACAGACGGCTTCCTTGGAAGTGGTCTTCCCAAGCTCGATGACGGGGACCAAGTAGTTCGTGAATTGTTGGATAACCTCGATCCGGAAGCGCTCCATTCGTGCCAGTGCCGGGCCAACATCATCGATGTGTGCTGTCAGATACGCCTGCTGCCAATCCGCCCAGCCCAGCAGGCTCGCGACTGGAAACATCTCCGCCCGAACCTCGTTCTCGACTGATGTCACATCGAGCTCAACCACCCGGCCGAAATCGCTCTTCACCTGCTTCGATTCCGGGACGATCACGATGGCATCGTCACGATCAGCCGTGGGGTCGAGCGCCTTGTCCATGTCGATGTAGAACCAGCGACGGACGCGCTGGTTGCGTGGCGTCACCGTCTCAACGACCTCACCTCGGAGCAGCACCTGGAACAGGGAAGTGAGCCGCTGCTGCCCGTCGAGGAGGAGCGAGTCAGGCTTGGCAACCTTCGCTGCATCAGGCGCGCCTTCGACCGGACGAGGACGGAAGTTCACATCGCCACCTGTCTCGAGCGTCATGACGGCGCCGACAGGAAACCCCCGTGAGATAGAGGCAATAAGGCTGCGAATGCGTTCCTCGTCCCACACCCAAGAACGCTGGAAGTCTGGAAGCTGAAGCGCGCCCGATTGCGCGTCTCCCAGTAGCTTCGTCAGGTGCACCGGGGAAGCCGTGAACATCGATCCAGCCATGAAATCCGCCCTTTCAAACCTTGACGAAACCGTAGCAAGCGCTCGGGCCGCGCCACTGCTGGCAACGCCGGCGGCCCTGTCCGCACACTCTGCCAAGATGAGAGGAGGGCCACCGTCTGAGGGGTCGGCTCGAGGGGAACAGATTGCGAGGGCGCGAATGGCGCTTGAAGTTGTCGGCGGAGGTTCTGGGGCGGTCGCGTCGTCGTCTCACGCCGGATGCGCGAGGTTTCGGGGGACGGATCCGCTGATCACCGGGCTGACGCGACGCAATCTTGCCAAGGCCGTTGGCTACTCCGACGCCTCAGGCGGAATCCCCCAAGCGCGATGGATGCGCGCGATGACGTTTGAGCGTCTCGTGCGAAATGAGGCTTTCGCCAGTCAGGTCGCAACTCGCACCGTAGGCGAACTAGGTCTAGACCGACCTGAAGAGGTCGTGACTGTTGATGCACACGCAAACCTCGATACGACGTCTGAAGCACTCGCTCAAGCACACTCCAGAGCAGTCGATCACGGCGCTGTGACATTGATGTACCAGTTGGCTGTGCCCTTTGTCGGCTTCGAAGAGTCCCGCGCGACCGACGTCAAGCCAGACTTCGCGGTCGTGGCCCCGTCTCACGGCCGTGCACACTCCTGGCTGATCATGGGTGACGCCAAAGACTACGAAAGGGTGCGTTCCCGAATCGACGACGCGCGAATGCTGAAAGGCTTTCTGCAGGTCGCAGTTGGTGCCGTTTCCGCTCGTGCGTGGTCATCGCTGCCTCAAGGGATGGCCGTGCACTCTCACGGCGTTCTTGCTGTGCCACGCAACGCATTCTTGCAACCCGAACCAGTGGTCGAGAACCTCCACGACTACCAAGAGGAGGTTGCGCTACGGATCGCAGAGCGTCGTCGGGAGGCCCAAGAATCAACGCACGTTACGGACCAACCGCTCGACGAGTTGGTCGAGCATCTCGAGGCCACGTTTGATCCCGCGAGATGTGTCACGTGCACGCTCTTCACATACTGTCGCGATGAGCTTCGGCACTCGACTCGGCCCGAAGACTTACTGATCGAACTCGGGATACCCAGAGACATGCGTAAGCGTGCCGTCGGTTTGGTCGACGGCACCACTCCTGCGAGTGGCGTTCCTGCCTCAATTGCAGCAAGTATCACCGCGACGGTCAGCGGCAAGGCAGTGCCAACGGGGCAACTTCGTGTTGACCAAGCCGGCGAACCGGGCACGGTCAACGTCGTCATCGCAAAGTCAGACGCCGCGGCGCTTGGGATTCACGGCATCGGCGTGCAGCGGGTCGCGGCAGACGGTCGGGGCAGTTGGGAGTTCGAGTCGTTCGGCGACCCTCAGTCTGCCGATACGCGCCGACTGGTCATGCGTCGCATCGGCAATGCCCTCAATCAGGCGATGCGAGAACAGCGGCGATCTGCCCGTGACGAGGTGCCAGGCTCGGTGCATCTCGTCGTACCCGACAAGGCCACCGCTGACGTGCTGGTTTCTATCGCCGACAATCTGGCAGGTGTCGAGCTGAGCCGACTGCGCTGGCAGCGCGACAAAGAGATGGGCCGTCCTACGTTGACCTACGACGGCGAGCCGGCCACCGTGCCCCGAGCGATCACCGAGGTCGAGCGCACCGCCATCGCCCTGCTTCTAGAGGATGATCGCTCGCGAGCATTTCATTTGCGGTCGCCCATCATCGATGTCCGCGCTGTGATGGCACGACACCTTGTCGCGGGTGGTCCGCTCACAAACCTCGGGCGACTTGACTATCTCGTTGGGTGGGCCGAGACCGATTCCGGAACCCCTATCGACCACCGAAGGTTCGCCGACGAGATCGAGAGCTCTGAGCACACACCAGGCGCCCGCCTGACGAATGCAACCTCCGACGCCTTGTACGAGGCACTCGTGGGGCGCCGCGGCAAGCCGGCCGAAACACCGGTCGCTGATCCAGAACGCTACGCGCAGCTGGTGACTGCAGAACTCCAGTACAAAGCGAACGTGCTCGAGCGGGCACTAGACGCGCTGGCGTGCATCCCCGCGTCGGTGCTTCGTCCGGCCCATCGCGCGATCGAATCCGATGCACAGGTGGTGTGGCGTCGGCGGCTAACGCTCCACGCATCGGACTTGGTGCGCTTCGGCCGCACATACAGACCGTGGCGAAACTCGCTTGTGCCCATGATCGAGAGCGATGGGCAGTGCAACGCACAACTGCTCGCCCTGGGTAACCCCCAGGTAGCACACGACCTCGCTGCTGACGCCGGTAACCGTTTCGTCGCGTTCGCGACGGTTGTGTCGACGACGCCGCTCGTTTTGGATGTCGATTCCAGACGCATCCGGGCGGGATCACGGATCGTGATGCTCACCCGCAACGGTGACGGCTGCGTTGTTGGCCCCACTATCTCGATCGACACGAGCAATCGCGGCTCGTTCAAGATCGACGGGCTGTCGATCGGGCCACTCGACCAGTCAGAGGCCGACGAGCCGTCTCGACTCGAGTGGGATCCCGATACCCTTCCGACGCTTGCGCCGGGTGACCATCTGGTCATCGCGGACTTCGCTTGGTTCTCGACACTTACTGGCAATCGATACTTGTCGGTCGACAAGCCAAAACCAGACGTTACATCCGCGCCAAAGGCTGACTGCAACGCCGACTCCTATGGTGACGACCCGCAGTCGCACCGATGGTGTTGTCGGTCACACGAAGCGAGCGAGGCGGAATTTTCGGACCAGATCGCCGAGAAGAGAGCGCGGGGTGAGTTGAACCCGCAGACCTGGCCACCAGTTCACGATGGCGATGCATTCGAGGTGTCGGCCGCCACTGCCGCGCTCGGCAACCCCTTCGAAGCGCCGCCTGAACTGGCACCAACTGATCAGAACCTGGATGATCTGGAGTAAGTGTGGAAGCAGCGGAAACAAGCCCGTTCGCGTCTCCGAAGATCACGGCCGAGAGCGCTATACATCACGACTCCGCAGCGGCGCTCAACGACGCTGTAGCGGATGCGGCAAGTGCGGAACTCGCGGAGATTCTGTCGGCCACATCGCCGATGGAGCGGATGCTCCTTAAGGCCTCGGCTGGCGCAGGCAAGTCATACGCACTGAAACGCCTCGTGGTCGAGGCAGCACAACATCCGCGAGCGGCGCGAGTTGCGATCACGGCGTTCACCAACAAGCAGGTTCGGCCGCTCGCAGTCTCTCTTGGCGAAGCGCTTGGCCGTGATGCCGTGGTGCTACTCGCCAGCAAGTCAGCATTCAGTGACGTCCCTGACGACGTCCACGAAGCGGTGACGGTTGTGCAGAAGAGCAGTGAGATACCGCATGACGCCACCGCCGTGATCGCAACGGTCGCGCGATTTGGCGCTCCCGGTGAGATCGGCCGCCTCACAACACACCTTGGTTCGGGCGCTAATGGCACGGCTCCTTTCGACGTGCTGTTCGTCGATGAAGCATGGCAGATCGCGCATCATCTCTTCGACAAAATCACTCGCCTCGCGCCCGTTTGGGTGGGAGTGGGCGACGTAGGTCAATTGCCACCGCTCGAGGTGGGAGAGAATCCTTGGCGCGGAGATCCCGGTTACAACCCGTATCGTGCGTGGCCCACCGACTACGCTGGCGATTCACGTACGTGGGAGCGTGAGCTGCCGGCTGTGTGGCGGCCAGCCGCGGGGCACCTAGCTCTTTGGCGCGCGTTCTATCCCGAGTGGACGTCACTTGACTGCGTGGCAGCGCCGGGCGACCGAGCCATTGACCTCGGCAAGATGACGGAGGACGGAGCGGTTGTCTGGGCCCAGGTGGGCACAGGAATTCCTACTCTGCTTGAAGTCGATGGGCTTCCGGAACCTGAGGCTGCCGACGTCGATCTCCCCCTGATCGAATTCGCAGAGCAACTGATCGATGTGTTCTTCGAAGCAGGCGCCGCACTCGTATCTGCAGGCTACGATGTCGACGTCCCGGGCCGACCGACCGGGACGTGGGACACTTCCCGCCCACGCGGGAACCACCAGGACCCACTCATCACCATTCTTGCGACGCGCAATCAGTCCGTCGACGATGCAACTGATGTTGTGGAGCGGCTGCGCACGAAGCACGACATCACAGAACGTGACCTCGTTGCCTCGACCGTCGACTCTTGGCAGGGTCAGACGAACGGCATCACCATCGCCGTACACCCGCTCAACGGTGCGTCAGAACTTGACGAGTTCAACTCCGCGTTCGGGCGCCTGGCCGTAGCGTGCACGCGCGCAACGCACGGCTTACTGATGCTGGCACGGCCAGGTCTCGATCAGCTCCTTGCGGAGGCGCCGGCCCGGTCGGGCACGCCGTTCGGCGAGCCCGGCACCCGACAGCTCCCCCGACAAACACACGAGCGCATACTCGCGACGTTTGCGCGAGCCGCCATTGACGTGTCGAGCGATGACTGACCAGCACTTGACTGAAAGAATCGAAGTTCACTCTGACCCAGATGGAGGCGTGTCGTGTCTCGGTTGAATGACCTGCTGCGGCGGCTTGACGCGAAGGACCCCGCGTTAGCAAAGGACCTGCGGAAAGAGGTCGATGCGCTGGCCAATAGGCGCGCCTTCGGCCTCAACTTCGAGCGTCACGTTCCCGAAGCCGTTGAACTGCCTGGCCGGCCGGTGCGTCGGGGAGACAAAGTGCGTGTCCTGCCGCCCCGCGGGTCGAAACCCAACGACGGTGACGACCGTCTCTGGCACGTGATGGGAATCGACAAGGATGCCGCCGGCGCCCGCACTGCTCAACTCGAGCTCTTCGACGATGAGTCCGTCACAGCTGAGTCCGATGTTGCCGACCTCGTCGTGGTCGCCGAGTTCCGCGATCCCATCTACCCGGGCCTTGTCTCGACCGGCAAGGTAGAGCGCGGTGGCGACAAGCCTTACCACTCCGTCATCAATGCGGAGAACTATCACGCGCTCCAGACGCTGCTCTTCACGCACCGTGGTCAGGTGGATGCGGTCTATATCGATCCTCCGTACAATACCCGCGACAGGGACTGGAAGTACAATAATGACTACGTAAATAGCGATGACCTTTACCGTCATTCAAAGTGGTTGTCGTTCATGGAGCGACGCCTCAAGCTCGCGAAGGAACTCCTGAATCCAGACGACTCCGTTCTCATTGTGACGATCGACGAGAAGGAATACCTGCGACTCGGACTGCTTCTGCAGGACCTATTCCCGCAAGCATCGATGCAAATGATTACTTCGATGATCAACAAGAAGGGCTCAACTCGTCCGGGTAGATTTTCCCGGTCGGAAGAATATCTGTTCATTCTAATGCTCGGAAAAGCATCAGTTTCACATGGTCACGACAACATGATGCTGCCCGAGATGGACGCAACCTCACGCCCCAAAAGTTCAATCGCGACAATCTGGAACAGCCTCCTGCGACGAGGAACCGATGCGATGCGCTCGGATCGCCCCAATATGTTCTACCCGGTCTATGTCGACCCAGACACCCGACGAATACTTCACGCCGGCCCCCCTCTCCCTCTAGGACAGGATCGCTCGGAGGTCTCCCCGCCGGAGTGGCTTCCGGCACACGCAGTTGCATCGTGGCCGCTTCGACGCGCTGGCATCGAAGGTCGTTGGCAAGTTGGGCATGAAACCCTCATGCGCCTCGTCGATCAGGGTCGCGCTCGCGGGGGCGAGTTCAACAAAGAGTCCGCGCAGCATAGCGTCGTGGTGATCAAAGACAAGCAAATGGCAGACGTCAAGTCTGGACACCTTGAGATTTCGGGTCTTGATGCAGCTGGCGCGCTTGTCATTCGGGCCGGCACTGCAACAGTGACTCAGCAGGTGAACGCCGCGCGGACTATCTGGGTACGGGATGCGCATGACGCAAGCGTGTATGGATCGACACTCGTAAGCGCGATGATCCCGGGGCGGAAGTTTCCCTTTCCGAAATCACTTTATGCTGTGGAAGACGCGCTGCGATTCTTCGTAGCAAACAAACCAAATGCGACGATCATCGATTTCTTCTCTGGTTCGGGAACCACGACGCACGCGGTCATGAGGCTGAACAAACAAGACAACGGACGCCGGCAGTCGATCAGCGTAACAAACAATGAAGTCAGCGCCGGCGAACAGAACACCCTCCGGTTGTCTCAGCTTCGTCCGGGCGACGCCGCATGGGAGGAATGGGGGATTTGTGAATACGTCACCAAACCCCGAATCGCATCGGCGATCACCGGCCGGACGCCAGACGGTGATTTGATCAAGGGGGACTACAAGTTCACCGACCAGTTTCCGATGTCTGATGGATTCGAGGAGAACGTCGAGTTCTTCACATTGACGTACGAGGCGCCACTCCGCGTCTCATCGAATCGCGAGTTCGAACGCATCGCACCGCTCCTTTGGTTACGCGCAGGATCCGAAGGTCGTCGCATCGAGAGTCTCGCGCACGGCTGGGACGTCACCGAAACCTATGGTGTGCTCGCGGATCTCGACCAGACTGAAACCTTCGTCGAGGCGATCTCGAGCAAGGAGCGCGCCCGATTGGCGTTCGTCGTCACAGACGAGGATCGCCTGTTTGAGTCCGTCGTAAGGGAGCTTCCGGAGCGTGTGGAAGCAGTGAGGCTCTACGAGGCGTACCTGCACAACTTCGAGATCGAAACGGGCAGGAGCGCGCTGTGAAATTCACGCTGAAGGACTACCAAGAAGACGCCGTCGACGACATCCTGCACACCCTCGAGCGCGCTCGCACGTCCTGGCAACGTGATGGTGAGGAAACGTCAATCGCGCTTACCGCGCCGACGGGTGCCGGCAAGACGGTGATGGCAGCGGCGGTAATCGAGTCGTTGTTCTACGGGAACGAACGCTTCAACGTCGACGCCGACGAGGGCGCGGTCGTGCTGTGGTTCTCCGACGACCCCAACCTCAACGACCAGACTCGCATGCGCCTCATGGATGCGTCGGAGAAGTTCACGTCGTCGGATCTCGTCGTAATTGAGCCGCCGTTCGCCCAACCGCGACTAGATCCGGGCAAGGTGTACTTTCTCAACACCCAGAAGCTGTCGAAATCTTCCAGACTCACCCGAGGACACGTCGAGGACACGAGCCAACTCGACATGGCAGAGGCGAGCACGCCGGATCTGCAGGGTTACACGATCTGGGAGACGATAGCGAACACGATCAACGATGATGACCGCACGCTCTACCTGATCCTCGATGAGGCCCATCGCGGATTCAACACCAAGGCAACTCGCGACAAGAACACGCTGGTCCGCCGACTGATCCAAGGTCATGCCGGGTACCCGGCGATTCCGATCGTGTGGGGAATCTCCGCGACGATTCAGCACTTCCAGGACGCCATGACGGAAGCGGACGCCGCCAAGGATCGGCGCGCTTTTCCGGCTGTGATGGTCGATCCTGGCCGCGTCCAGGAATCCGGCCTCGTCAAGGATGTCGTCAGTCTCGACATTCCGAACGAGGCGGGGAACTTCGATACCACGCTGGTCAAACTCGCAGCGCAGAAGCTCCTCGCCTCGACGGAACGCTGGTCAGAGTATTCGTCGTCACAGGGACTCACCGAGAAGGTCGTCCCACTCCTTGTTCTCCAAACCCCTAACTTGCCTGAGCCCGATCAGATCGGGCGTGCACTCGACGCTATCGCTGAGGTGATACCCGAGCTCCACATCGGCAACGTTGCGCACGTGTTTGGTGACCATTCACGTCAGTTCTTCGGGAAGTGGGACGTTGAGTGGATTGAACCGCAGCGCGTGCAGGACACATCGTTTGTGCGGGTGCTCATAGCAAAGGACGCGATATCAACCGGGTGGGACTGCCCTCGCGCAGAGGTGATGGTGTCCTTCCGGCCGGCGAAGGACAACACCCACATCACGCAGCTTCTTGGCCGCATGGTGCGCAGCCCACTGGCCCGCCGCGTTCCCGGTGACGAGGCGCTGAACTCCGTGGAATGCATCCTGCCCTTCTTCGACCGCACCACAGCGGGCAAAGTTGTTCGTTACCTGACCGGCCAGCTCGACGAAATGCCTGGCAGCGGCGGCTCAAAGAAGATCCTGATCGAAGGTCGCGAGCTTCGCCCGAACCCAGCGATCCCCGAATCCGTATGGCAGAAGTGGGATTCCCTACCGACCCAGACCCTGCCCAAGCGTGGCGCCCGCCCGGTCAAGCGACTTGTGGCGCTCGCACAGGCACTTGCGATGGACGGTGTGCGGGGCGGCGCGCTCTCTGACGCCGAGCAGGAGATGCACAGCATCCTCGACGCATACGCAACCCGCTATCGTGCCCTACTCGATGAGCAGATCGACGAGGTGTGGCGAGTGGACGTGCAGGAGATCCGCGGTACGTCAACCTCGAGCAAGTTGACATATCGTGAGTTCTCGATGCGCGCCGACGATCGCGCGATTCGCTCGGCGTTCGAAGACGCCAAGAAGGCCTTCGGGGCCGACATCGCGCAGTCATATGTGAACCACCTCGCCGGAGACGACGACGGAGACGACGACGGCTTGCGCGATGCCTATGTCAGGGCATCCGCTTTGGCCATGATCAAAGAAGTACGTGAGAAGGTCGATCTGGAGGCGACAGACCTCGTCAATAGGTGGCTCGCTGAGCACCGTGTCGCGATCAAGGGGCTTCCGGACGTCCGCCAGCAGGAGTACGAAGACATCCGCGCAATGACTACAGACCCTCAGCGAGGGGAACTAGGTCGCCCCCGGTCACGCATGGAGGACTTCAAGGTTCTCGATGAAAACGATCAGGTCGCCGATGCGCCGCTCGTCGACCGGCACCTCATGTCCGATGAGAACGGTATGTTTCCGTTGTCTTCGCTGAACGTATGGGAACGCAAGGTGGTAGCGGCCGAGCTTGCCCAGAGTGGAGCCATCGGGTGGTATCGCAACCCGATCCGCTCTGCCGTCGACTCTCTTGGCGTCGCCTACCGCGACGGCAACGGCAACTGGCGTGCCATGTACCCCGACTTCGTTTTCTTCCACGAGGTGAACGGGGAGGTCAAGGCCTCAATCGTGGATCCACACGGTCATCACCTCGACGACGCCGTCGTCAAACTCCGCGCCCTCGCTGAATTCGCACAAGAGTTCGGCCAGGAGTTCCACCGAATCGAGGCTGTCGCCGAGGTGGGGAACTCAATGAAGGTGCTCGACATGACGATCCCCGCGGTGCGAGACGGCGTGCTCCATGAGAACAAACCGGCCGTCGAGTTCTACAAATCAGACTTCGCCGTCGACTACATCGTGTGACCAACCACATTCACGCAACGTTCACGGATGGTTAGAGGCAAATGGCATACGAGTTGGACGACAAGCTGGTCATCGGCATCGCTTCGAGCGCCCTCTTTGATCTCGCGGAATCCGATGCTGTCTTCAGGGAGCAGGGTGAAGCAAAGTACCGTCAGTATCAAGAGGAGAACATAGCCGAGGTCCTCTCGCCGGGAACAGCCTTCCCGTTCATTCGGCGACTGTTGTCATTGAATGCACTCTCCCCGAAAGACAAGCCGCTCGTCGAAGTCATCGTGTTGTCTCGCAACGATCCCGAGACAGGCCTTCGCGTCATGCGTTCAATCCGCTCGCATGATCTCCCTATTACCCGAGCAATCTTCATGCAGGGCAAGTCGCCCTACAAATTCATGGAAGCGCTAAATATGTCGCTCTTCCTCTCCGCAAATGCTGACGACGTCCGAACGGCGATCGATACTGGATTCGCAGCGGGCCAAGTGCTTGGCTCGCCCGCGGCCGACTTGGAGGGTTCAGACCTGCGTATCGCGTTCGACTTCGATGGGGTGCTGGCAGATGATTCTTCCGAGCGCGTAATGCAATCGGAGGGTTTGGAAGCATTCCACGCGCACGAATCAGCTCGCGTGACCCAGGCATTGGAGGAAGGTCGGCTTGCCGATTTCCTCCGAGGAATCAATCGCATCCAAGACCTCGAAGAGAATATGGTGCATTCGGACCCGAACTACAACCGCCGCGTCCACGTTGCGATCGTAACTGCGCGCAATGCTCCCTCTCACGAGCGCGTCGTGCGCACGCTCCAGTCATGGGGCCTGCGCGTGAACGACGCTTTCTTCCTCGGTGGTGTAGAGAAGGCTCGTGTGCTTCGAGTACTTAAACCGCACATCTTCTTTGACGATCAACGCGGCCATCTCACCAGTGCGGCCGACGACGTGCCGAGTGTTCATGTGCCGTTCGGTATCGTCAACCACGACAGTGTCGAGTCGCCTCCTGACTAGGCGAGTTATCGCCGCGGCGCAGCAGAACAGATATCTCGTACGTCGCACACCCGGCACTTGGTGCGTGCGGGACGGGGCTCGAACTCGCGTCGACGAAGACTGTCAATCGTTGCGATGATCTGAGTCTCGGCGTGGATGATCGCTTCTTGGGCGACGTCCACGTCGTGGCTGTGTTCGGCGCCGAGATCGTGGATGAACGCTGCGCCGACATCTAGACCTTCTCGACGGCCGGCTTCCGTGTAGATCTGAAGTTGCAACGGATCGATGCCGCCGTGTGTGGACGTCTTGTAGTCGACGATCGCAAGCCGCCCGACCTGTCCGTCCTGGTTGTCGTAGATCACGTCTGCACGCCCAGAGATCACGGCACCATCGAGGTACAGCTCAAATGGGCGCTCCGTCGCCCAGGTCCGCAGGAGGTCAGCAGAATGCTCCGAGACGTATCGCATCACAAGATTGCGTGCCTTTTCACGCATCTCCTTATGTCCCGCCTTGTTCGCGTATGGCAGGAAGAACTCGGAGTTGAGAAGCTGGTCTACCTGCGCTGCGGTCGGCGCAATTCCTGTCGCCTGTGTGCGCTCCGCAAGTACCCGCATCGTGTGATGGACGGCGTTTCCGTAGCCAAGTTCGGGCTGGATCGTCGGCATGAATCCCAGCTCGTTCCGCAACAGGTAACTACGGGGACAGGACTCATAGGCAGCGAGCTCACTGTACGTGATCGTGAGATCAGCATCCGTGGTTGCAACTTTGCTCGACGCCGATGTGGGCATGCCTGCCTTCGAGAAGGCCGCATCCAACTCCGCGTAGTACGGTGACGCCGCACGATTCTTGTTACCGCTGGTCTTCGAGAAGCTCGAGATGAGCACGGCGTCCCGCGCGCGAGTGATCGCTACGTAGAACAGGCGACGCTCGTCGGCATCCGTTCCCTCATAGCGATCTCGATCGAAATGGCCGATCAGATCCGCCGGGAAAACCTGCGCGCGCCCATTCATGCTCGAAGGGAATCGGGTCTTCACCAGCGAAGGGATGAAGACTACTGGCCATTCGAGGCCTTTGGATCCGTGCACAGTTCCCAGTGCCACGCCCTCATCCAGGTGCGTCTCTTCCCCCGCAAAGTCGTCATAGTTGCCGATCGCGTAGTTGGTGAGCAAGATGGCCAGGTTCTTATAGAACCAGACGCCTCCGCTCTGGCCACCTACCTGCTCGCCGGGCTGCTTACTGTCACGGCGCGAACGCCAACTCACGCTCTCGTAGTCAGCAAGCACCGCCGTGAAACGAGCGATCGTCCCCAGGCGATTTCGAACCAGGTCACTACCTAGATCCCAGTCCTTCACCCCGAGCACCTCCATGAGCAGGTAAAAGTCGCGGACGAGGCTCTCGTTGAACGTGCTTGCGAGTGCAGCCGCCTTCCACTGTTCGAGATGCCCAGAAAGCGCGGACACGCGGTCGTTGCCCAGGTCGAAAGTAGAGCGGTACCGGTCTAGGAGGTCGGGCAACGTCACGGCTCGGCGCGATTCGTACTGTTGCGCAGCCCAATCAACGCCGCTGATCCAGGCATAGGTCGCCCCGAACAATTGCGGTTCTGCCTGCGAGAACAACCCAGATCGCCCACCCGCCTGCACAGGTATCCCCTCGCGATCGAGCGCGGCCATGATCGCGGGATATGCCGAACGACCTCGTACGAGAATCGCGATGTCCCGATAGGCGAGGCCCATGTCCCGGAACCGTCGGATTTCGCGGACAATCCCATCGGCTTCGTCGTGTTCAGTCCCTGAGTCACGAGACAAGGCAACGCTTGGCCCATCCGCAACCCGGAACGGATCCATCTGCTTCGGAATGCGGCCGGGAATCGTCTGAGCAAACAGGTTCGCAACCGCCACGATGTCAGGCCCAGAACGTCGATTCGTGAGGAGCTTAAACGAAGCCACGTTCGGGTACCGCTGTGCGAAGCTCACGATGTTCTGCACCGACGAGCCCCGCCACTGATAGATCGCTTGATCGTCGTCTCCCACTACCACCACGTCCGCAGCGCCGTGCGGTTTCGCGAGCAGCTCGACGAGCTTCTCCTGCGCCGGGTTCACGTCTTGGTATTCGTCGACGATGAGGTGCTTGATCGGTCCTGTCACGGCGGCATGAACCGAGGGCTCCATCAGCGCTTCCACGGCCCTGACGATCTGCGTACCGAAAGACATGAACTGATAACGGTCCAAGGCTGCGTAATAAGCCAGCACCGCCTTCTTAAAATCTCCAGCTGGCAGGGTTTCGATGTCGATCAGTTCGTTCTCTAGGACATCAATGCCTCGCTGAAACATGGCAATGCGCTTGAACGTACCGTCGGCTGGAGACAGTTCCTTGAGCCCAATGAACGCGCTCTGCTGGTACAGAAAGTTCGTGAGTTGATTGCTATCCAGCGGAGTATAGGTCTCGTACTTCGGCACGTATGTCTGCAGCATCCGGAAGCAATAGGCGTGAATCGTACCCACGAATAGCCGGCCGAGTTGGTCAGTAGCTTCCGCGCCCATGCGTGCCGTGACGCGTTCGCGGATACGCTCTTTCAACTCGGACGCAGCCTTCTCCGTGAATGTGAAGGCGACGATCGATTCGGGCTGTTCACCATCAGCCAAGAGCGAAGCAACGCGCTGTGCGACGACCTCAGTCTTGCCAGATCCCGCAGCAGCGATGATCTGGATGTGGCTTCCACGATGTGCGACGGCGGCGGCCGCGTCGCCCTCAAGCTCGGGGATCTCTGCCGATGTTGCGGTGGACGCGTGAGTGACCGCGGGCACCCGAGGCCCGTGGGCGGTCGACTGCTGATGCGGAGGCGCAAGCGGCCGCGGTGTGTGAACAGCGCGCACCGCTTGAATCTTCGGCGGTTCCGCGACAGCGCTGAACGCCTTCGGTACGCTCGTCTGCTTCGTTGCCGGCGATACCCATTTGAACTTCACTGCAGCCCCCGCTGGTCGAGTTTCGGCCAGCTTATCGACGGACACGTACGCTTGTGATCGATGGATGACCCACTCGATCTCTTTGCCGCCGCATCTCCCGAGCCGGAACCGGAGCGGCCCGCCTCGATGACTGACGCGCAGCGCGGCGAGATACGCGGCCTGTTCGCCAAACTCGGCAAGACGACTGCGCACGAGCAATTCGCACTCGTCGATGAGCTAATTGGCGTTCGTCTCCAACGCGTAACCGACCTCACTTCCTCCAACGCAAGCCTCCTCGTTCATCGGCTGCGCCAGCGAGTCGACTCGCAGACTCGCATCTCAACGGGAAATGCCTGGACAGATCGGGAAGAGGACACGTGGATTGACCGGCTATGACTCATGACCGGCACATCCGCGTTGTTGGCGCCGTGATCGTTCGCGATCGCTGCGTCCTAGCCGCGCAACGGGGTCCGTCGATGTCGTTGCCGGGCTTGTGGGAGTTCCCAGGGGGCCAAGGTCGAAGCAGGCGAGTCGCCACAGGTGGCGCTCCAGCGCGAGGTGCGCGAAGAGCTTGGCGTCGACATCCGGGTGGGCGACTCAGTCGCGACAACAAGCCACACGTACGAGTTCGCCGTCGTTGAGCTGTCCACTTATTACTCCGAGGTCATAGGTGGCAAGCCGATTGCATCCGAGCACTCCGAGTTGCGCTGGTGCAATGCCAACGAGCTGAAGGCACTTGCATGGGCCCCCGCGGACGTGCCGGCTGTTCACCGCGTCGTCGCTGATCTGGCGTCACTCTGACTAGGCGCCTGACCGACGGGCATAATCTCAGTATGCGCACGCGTGAGGAAGAGCTCGCTATTCGATCCGACGTGTTCCGCTGGCTGGACGAGCAGTTCATCGGTGGCGGTGGTTACGAGATCCATCACACCGCGCTGAAGACGTACGAGTTCAACGGAGAGCGCATACCGCTGCTCGACACTGGTAAGGGCATCCGGAATCCAGCAACGTTCTCATCGACCTTATCGATCATGTCCGGGTGGAAAGCCAATCAGTACAACGACCAGCACAATGACACCGGCTGGGTCACTTACTCGTACCGCGCTGGCGATGGCGGCGACAACATCAAGCTTGTTCGTGCGTACGAGAATCAGGATCCGATCGTCTATTTTCGGGCGGTGCGGGAGGGCTACTACTTCCCCTATTACCCAATCCTGATCGCTGAGAATGATCCGATTGGTCGCGTCGTGCGCCTCCCGCTTGAGCAAAGCTTGTCGATCCTCGGGGATCCGATGGATTACACCGAACAGCAGCGGCGCTATGCAGAAAGCATCGTGAAGTCGCGTCTACACCAGCCGCTGTTCCGTGCGAAGGTGCTGCACGCCTACGCGAGCGCGTGCACGATCTGCGACATCCGTCACGCAGAGCTCTTAGACGCCGCCCACATCATCCCGGACGCGACCGATTTCGGAGTCGCGCACGTGAGCAATGGGTTAGCCCTGTGCAAGCTGCACCACGCGGCGTACGACCGCGCGCTGCTTGGGATCACACCGGACTACGAGGTTCGCATCAACTCCCGCCTGTTGGACGAAGTTGACGGTCCTATGCTGCGCCACGGATTGCAAGACATGCATGGGCATACGATCCGCCTGCCTTCCAGCGCCAAGGCACGTCCCTCGCGTGATGGGCTTGCGGTGCGGTTCCAGGAGTTCATGAACTCGTAGGCGATCTCTAGGAGCGCGTCGGAAGTCCGTCGAGGACTGAACGCAGCTCCGCGATGACGAACGGCAGACGGTCCCGGACTGCCTCCGTCTTTGGCGTGTGATCCCGGAAGTGCATAATCTCGTTTCGTAGTTGCGCCGCCAGGTTGAGGTCGGCTCGCAAAGCTGAAGGGTCTGTCCGGAAGCTAGACCCTTTCCATAACGCCTCCATGCTCAAGATGTTGATGAGGTCGCCGAATGGAAGGTCGTCGACGGCGCCAGCGAAGGCTCTTCCTTTCGAAAGAGTTGCCCTGTTGATATCCCCCGCATTGATGATCGAGAGCTCGAGACCGCGCCGAATGAAGTGCCGCATCGCATCCTCGCATTGCGAGACCAGCAAGTACGGACGGGCGATCGCAGCCAACGCGTCCCCGAGATCCGCGCTGGTCACGATGCCTGAGATATCGCCGTTCTCCTTCACAACGAGCACGTAATCGTCCTGATTGATCCGATCGATCGTCTCCAATAGGTCGTCGTCGAGATTGACGATGGCAACAGAGTCATCGATGCAATCCTTGAGTTCTGCTGCAGCGTTCCTGAGCAACTCGCGACCGATTGACCGCCAACTCACGACTCCTTCGGGTCGTTTCCCCTTGCCGCGCATCACCGGCAACTGCGAAAAGTTGTGTAGGCGCATGAGCGTGACTGCACGTTCGAGCGTGTCGCTAGCTCGTACAGTGATCACGGGCTCGATGGTTGCGCTCGGCACGTAGTCCACGCGCAATCGAAGATTCGTCTCGTCCATGCGTTCATCATGGCTGATCCCCGGCCGCTCCTGTCGATGTCGGCGGCCTGCAATAGCATGCTGCCAAACGTCATTCAGTTGAATGGAGCGGATCTTGGTTGCACGAACAGGATTGAACCCTCTGGAGGCCGCCACATGGCGAAACCGTCTCATTCGGCGCGTCGACGCCGTAGGTGGCACACGTTTCGGACGGCGCGAAGCTGCGCAGCGGCTCGAGTCCCGCCTGTCGAGCTGGTACGGCGTGCAACTCGCGACCGAGAGCCTTCGTTTCAAGAACAAGGTCGCGCGTGGAACGGTCGCGGACTGTGTCATGACTGCGGACGAGGCTGAGCAGATCATCGTTCGGGCACTCGCCATCACGAGCGGTGATGCACAGTTCACGATTGTTCCCAACGGCTCGACATTTGCCACGGAGAACAATGGGCAGACTCGGGATAAAGCGCGCGTACACATCTCAGGTCTCTCCCCGTTGGTCGACGACGCGAGCTACATCCTCAACCAGATGCGCAGAGCAACAGGCGGTCGCATGTTCTTTCTGCGAAACGGACAGTTCATCAATGCCAAGGACCGACGACCATTTCTGACCGTACTGGCTGGTAGCTCACTGGAAGTGATTTCGATCTCGACATCGCCAACGGCGAGCAGCAGACCCGAAGGCGAAAGCCGCGCCATCCCTACGACATGTCCAAACTGCTTCCAGGTGCTACCGCTGACCGGCGTCTGCGACAGCTGCTGACGAAAGCAATGCCAGCGATAGGCTCACCGTCATGCCCACGCCCGCAACGTTGCAAGCCCTCCGCGCCTTCGTCGAAGCCCGCAACTGGGACCAGTTCCACACTCCTGAGAACCTGGCGAAGAGCATCTCGATCGAGGCCGCGGAACTCCTCGAGCTTTACCAGTGGGGAAGCACGCCTGACCAGGACCGCGTCGAGGAAGAGCTCGCCGACGTCGTCACCTACTGCATCCACCTCGCGAACAAGCTCGGCGTCGATCTCGACGACATCGTCATGCGCAAGCTCGAATCCACGGAGCAGAAGTACCCGGTCGAGCTCGCCAGGGGCCGCATGACGAAGTACACGGAGCTGCAGCAGCACAGCGAGGAAGAAGAGTGACCGTTCGCCGCTTCCGCTTCGTCAGACGCTCCCGGGAGGACCAACATGCAAAACCTGAACTACAGCGATCTTAAGAACGAGCACTTGTCCCGGATCGCCCCGGCTTACTTCTTCATCACGACACGACAACGCAACGCATGGTGGGGCACCAAGAGCCGACAGTATCGCGGCCCAGCAAGTCTGACCTGCTCGCTCAACTCTGCAAAGAAGGTCGCAGAAAGCTGGCGCGCACAAGGTTCGGCGTTCAGCATTCAAAAGGTGCCGGGTCTTCACGTGATGTCTGAATGGACTGACATCGGCATCGTCGAGTTCCACACCGACGACAGCTTCTCGACCTGGGATTCCACGGGGTCCAATCTGATCGCTCCCGGGAGGCCGTTACCGGTCGTTCTTGACGCACTCGGACCACACGGCCCGTGGCGCGGGATCGCGCCCAGCAGTCACTCCTTTGTTTCTGGAGTCCTGGAGCCGAATGAGGTAGCCGAACCCATCGGAAAGCGTGCAAGTTTCAGCGCGTGGAGGTCGTACTCAGAAGGTGGGGGCTACATGCTCGGCTGGATCGAACAACACGGTCGACATAAGGCCGCGGGCGTCCGGCGGATTGCTCGGCTTGCGACTCGGGCACCACTGGTCGACCGCTCGAGCGGATTCGACAGCGAGGAAGAAGAGTGACCGGCTTCAGCATTCAGCACGTCACCTTCGACAAGAACGCGGTCGACACCTGGGCGGCCGAGCACCCGCGCCACACGAATTGGCCCGTCGTCTATGTGATCGACCGCGCGGGCAACAGGCGCAAGCTGTATGTCGGCGAGACCACGAGCACGCAGAAGCGCATGCGTCAGCACCTCGCCGGCTCCAAGAAGAACGAGGGTCTCGACTCGATCCGCGTGGTGATCGACGAGCGCTTCAACAAGTCGGTGTGCCTCGACCTCGAGTCGCACCTCATCCGTTGGTTCCACGGCGACGGGCAGTACGAGCTCCTCAACGGCAACGACGGGCTCACCGACGCCCAGTACTACGACCGCGATCTGTACCGCGAGTCGTTCCGCGACGTGTTCGAGGCGCTGCGCGCCGAGGGACTGTTCTCGCGCAGCATCCCGCAGATCGAGAACTCCGACCTGTTCAAGCTGTCGCCGTTCAAGGCGCTCAACGACGACCAGGCCATCGCGATCTCCGACATCGTCGAGGGACTTCTCGAGGATGTGCAGCATCCCGACGCCCGCTCGACCCTCGTCGTGCAGGGCGAGCCGGGCACTGGCAAGACGATCATCGCGATCTTCCTCATGAAGCTGCTCGCTGACATCCGCGACTTCCAGGATCACGACGATGCGCAGCCCGACTCGATGTTCGCGGAGTTCTTCGTCCCCGAGAACCGTGAACTCCTCGCCGACCTGCGCATGGCTCTGGTGATCCCGCAGCAGTCGCTCCGGGAGTCGGTCAAGAAGGTATTCAAGAAGACTCCCCGTCTCGACCCGTCGATGGTGCTGACGCCGTTCCAGGTCGGCGAATCGGATGCTGCGTTCGACCTCATCCTCGTCGACGAGACCCATCGCCTCAGCCAGCGCGCGAACCAGGCGTCGGGCGTGCAGAACAAGAAGTTCCGCGAGATCAACGAGGCGCTGTTCGGCGAGGATGCCGCGCACTACACCCAGCTCGACTGGATCAAGGCACGCAGCAAGCATCAGATGCTGCTCGTCGACGGCGAGCAGAGCGTGCGTCCGCACGACCTGTCACCCGCGGTGCTGTCGCGCGAGGTTCGGGAAGCCCGCGACCTGCACCGCCACTACCGGCTCACGACCCAGATGCGCGTGCAGGCGGGTGCGGACTACGTCGAGTACGTCCGCGCGTTGCTGCGTGATGAGCATCCTGCGTTGCCCTCACTGGGGAGCTACGACTTGCGCTTCTTCGACGACCTCGGCGAGATGCAGGCGGCAATCCGCGAACGGGATGCTTCAGTCGGTCTATCGCGTCTCGTCGCCGGGTACGCGTGGGACTGGAAGTCGCGGCGCGACCCATCGGCGTTCGACATCGAGATCGACGGGGTGCAACTGCGCTGGAACAGCACGGATAAGGACTGGATCAACTCTGCCCGCTCGTTGGACGAAGTCGGATCGATCCACACTGTGCAGGGCTACGACCTCAACTACGCCGGCGTGATCATCGGGCCGGACCTGCGGGTCTCACCCACGACCGGGCGGATCATCGCCGACTGGGACGCGTACCGCGACAAGAAGGGCAAGGAACGGACGGGCCACCTCGCCGAGACGTTCGACGACGAAGACCTGCCCGTCTTCATCCGGAACATCTATGGTGTGCTGCTGACGCGAGGAATGCTCGGTACGTATGTGTATGTGTGCGATCCGGGGTTGCGGGAGCGGCTGCGGAGCCGCCTCAGCACTACTTCCTGAGATTGGCGAAGGGCCGCACGCCGTACCGTGATCGGAAGCTCGCGATCAGCTCGGACTCGACCTCGCTCGGTCGCCCGTCGGGAAGCGGCTTCCAACAGAACACCAGATCCGTTGAATCCGCCAGCTGCCAGATGTATCGGCCGCCCCAGTGACCGATATTCTCTCCGGCGCCGAATCGAAGGTACTGCCGCAAACGCGACCTCAGAGTCGCACTCGATCCCGGATCGCCCGCCTTTCCGATGTAGACAACAACTGCATCCGAGACCCAGTTCGCCTGCAACACGCTCACGTTAGCGTTCGGGTCCTTACCCTTGAAGAATCCGGCGCTGCCGGTGGCGAGGAATCTCGGTTCTTCGGGTGAAGTGCGGAGCACCGCGTACACGCCTCGGACATCCGGGGTCTGAAGCATGTTCTCGCGCAACTCGCCCACCGACTTGAAGCCCGTGAATCCGAACTCCCCGAGGGAGTGCGTGTCGTCCCAATGGACCGATGCATCTGAAGCCGAAACAGGCGTCGTTGCATCCTCTACTGCGGTGACAAGTCCGGTGAAACCGCCGTCGGGTTCGCCCGTCAGTACCGGTTCCACAGCATGCTCGACTCTCGCAGCGATCAGATCGCGGATCTGTTCCACGACTGATTCCGCCTCACGCATCTGCTTCAGAAGCGCGCGGTGGTTCGCCCAGTGCTCCGCCCAGAGTTCTTCACCGACCACCGCGGCGAAGTCGACTCGTGTGGGATGGGTCCATTCCTCATAGCGCTCGATGATGGCTGCCCGCGCGTCGATGTCCGCGACGCCCTTCGTCTTCGGAGACAGAGGCGCATCGCCGAACATCCACTCCTTCCATTGCTTGTTGCCCTTGCTCTGATTGCACTTGCCACACGCGGGAACGAGGTTGTGGATCTCGTGAATGTACCCTGTGGGCCGCTGGTTCTCGACGAGCGGACGCAGGTGATCCCACTCCGTCGCGGTGTCGCCGCAGTACGCGCACACGACGGCATCCATCATCTCGAGGACCGTGAGCGCCTCGTCAATCTCTGCATCCGTCGGCTTGATGATCGGCACGATGCCGTTCACGAACGAATTCGTGATACTCGACGAGCGCCCGGTGATGCGGACGGCCTTGGGCATTGCGAATCGGAAAGAGCTCTGCGTCACGCCCGTGAGCCTACTCGCGGTGTGCGACGCCAATCCCCCGCATCAGCACCCCCACCACAGCATCCACCCGTTCCTCATCCATCTCCCGCCCGAGCAGCGCGGCATACGACGACATGGCGATGAACTGGTCGGCGACGGCCGCGGCATCCACGTCCGCCCGCACCTCGCCGGCCGCCTGCGCCGCCGTCAGCCGCGCGAGGATCTGATCGACGATCGGCCCGGCAAGCCGCGCATTCAGCGCCGCACCGAGCTCGGCATCCGTCGCGGTCACCGCGATCAGCGCCCGCGCGACCTCGACGCTCGTGCCGTGCCCGGTCTGCGACGACATCGCCGAGAACCACGCGCGCAGATCGGCTGCCAGGTCTGAAGTCACCGGAAGCGCAGGTGTGTCCAGCGAGCCCTCGAGCAGTGCCTCGCCGAGGATCGCGGCCTTCGACGGCCACCAGCGGTAGATCGTCTGCTTCGACACCTCGGCCTCGGCGGCGAGGCCCTCGATCGTGACGGCCGCGTACCCGTCCGCGGCGAGCGCGGCACGCATCGCCGCCAGAACCGACTGGCGCGCTTTCTCACTGCGAGGACGAGGCATCCACTGAGCGTATCGAGGGTCAGCGCCCGTACGCGGCCTCGTACTCGGCGAGGTACTCCGCGCCCAGCCTGAGCCGCGCATATCGGTCGGTGGCATCCAGGGCCCCGCGCACCGCGTCGCGGGTGCCGCACAGGGTCAGGCGCTGTCCGAAGACACGGGACACGCTCGCGTCATCGCCCAGCGCGATGCTGAAGCCCCAGCCGCCCCGCCCGTAGTCGTCGTAGGCGCCGCGCACGCTGAACGCGTCGTACATGACGAAGGTGAGCTCACCGTCCGAGACCCTCACCATGTGGCTCGCCGCGGGCCGCCGTTCGCCGACCAGGGCGAGAACGTCGTCCACGGACATCACCTCATGCACGACCGGGGTTTCGTCGGTCATTCTCGCTCCTTCACGTCAGGACAGGTGCGCCCGCATCGTCGCCGGTCCCTGGCGGGCTTTCTCACTGAGACGAGGGGGTCCACCGAGCGTATCGAGGCGTACACTGATCCATAACGAGACGCACCGTCGCGAAACGATCTGCAGGAGGAATCATGGCCCTGACCGCACACTCCACCATCGGCGAATGGCTCGAAGACCCCACGGGCGGCGAGCTCGTCCGCGGACTCCTCGCCCAGTCCGGCGCCGACCCCGAATCCCTCACCCCCGTGCTCGGCCTGCCACTGCAGCAGCTCGTCACCCTCAGCCAGGGCGCCATGCCGCAGTCGGTCGTCGACGACCTCGTCCGCGCCGCGAACGGCGGCGAGATTCCCGAAGACGCTGAGGCGGCCGGCTGGACGGAGCAGATCACCCCCGGACGCTTCGCCGGCAAGACTGTGATCGTCACGGGTGCGGCATCCGGAATCGGCAAGGCGACGGCATCCCGCATCGCTCGCGAAGGCGGACGCGTCATCGCCTCCGACATCGCCGCCGAGAAGCTGGATGCTCTGAATAGCGAGCTTCCCGACATCGTCACCGTCGCCGGCGACCTCACCCGGCAGGACGCGATCGACGCCGTACTCGCCGCAGCCGGCGACCACGTGGATGCTCTCGCCAATGTCGCCGGGATCAACGACGACTTCTCCCCCGCTGGAGAGACGACGGATGCCGTGTGGGACCGCGTCATCGCCATCAACCTCACCGCGCCGTTCAAGCTCATGCGCGCCGTGCTTCCGCTCATGGAGAAGGCCGGCCGCGGGTCAATCCTCAATGTCTCGAGCGAGGCGGGCCTGCGTGGCAACGCGTCCGGCAACGCCTACACGGCGAGCAAGCACGGCATCATCGGCGTCACGAAGTCCGCGGCGTTCATGTACGGGCCGAAGGGCATCCGCGTGAACTCCGTCGCTCCCGGCGGCGTGGCCACCGGCATCCCGATGCCGCCTCAGATGTCCGAGGCGGGGTCTGCGCGGCTGGCACCGTTCCAGCAGGCGATCCCGACCGTCGCGACCGCCGAGCACCTCGCCGCGTCCATCACGTTCCTGTTGAGCGATGACGCCGTGAACATCAACGGCGCGGTGCTCGCCTCGGATGGTGGGTGGTCGGTGCAGTAGGGCGCATCAACCGCGCTACCGTCTTGGTATGCCTCCCGTCCCCGAGTACGAGATCGAGTTCCGCTGGAAGGAGCAGGTCTTCTATTGGGAGGGAGATCGAGGACTGCACCTCGACGGCGGCTGGGGTTTGAAGCCCTACGTGACGTACTTCCCCAGCGTCGAACGATGGCGGGAGGTCGCTCCCGACTGGGCCATGGATAAGCGCGAACTCGTGCTGCAGCGGCTCATCGACCACGGACCCGTGCACCGCGTCGAGGAGACGGAGGTCTACGACTATCCGATCGGTGTCACCCGCTGAGACACCGAGATCGCCTGTTGCTCGGGCACTCGCCCTCCACATCGGGCAAGCCGCCCGCCCTGTCCCCGGTTGATGTGATCACGCACCCTGCCGTGGGTCTCGGTGCCGCATCGTGTTGCCCATGGGATCAGATATTTCGGCATCCACTATCGGATCGGCTGATGGCGGCATACCATGACTTCATTGCCAGCAACGCAGTCAGGAGCCGCCGCCATGTCAACGATCACCGTCCGCGGACTCGATGATGAAGTGATCCGTGCACTCAAGGTTCGAGCGGCGCGTGAAGGACGGTCGATGGAAGCGGAAGTTCGTGGCATCCTCACCGCGGCGGCGAAGACGGCCGACGGTGAACGCGGCTTCGGCACCTTCCTCGCCGAGGCCTTCGGGGGAGCGGGCCTTCCCGAGATCCCGCCGCGGGCCGACTTCCCCGAACCGATCGACCTGCCGTGATCGTTCTCGACACGAACGTCGTCTCGGAGTTCATGCGTCCCAGCCCGGATGCCACCGTTCTTGCCTGGCTCGACGGCATCCCCCGCGGTGAGGTCTGGACGACATCTGTCACCGTCGCCGAGATCGCAGCCGGCATCGCCGGCCTGCCCGAGGGGAAACAGCGCACCCGGCTCCAGTCGGGGTTCATCACGGCACTGCGCGGGTTCGACGATCGCATCCTCGCCTTCACCGCCGTCGCCGCGCTGAAGTACGGCGAGATCATCGGTCACCGCAACCGTCTCGGCCGCCCCATCAGCATCGCCGATGCGCAGATCGCGTCCATCGCCGAGCACGCGCAAGCCACGCTTGCAACGAGGAACACCAGAGACTTCGACGGCATCGACGTCACGGTGATCAACCCCTGGGATGCCGACGCCGCACGCCCGTGA
The DNA here is from genome assembly GCF_040702785.1 of Microbacterium sp. NPDC077644. Classification (NCBI taxonomy): domain Bacteria; kingdom Bacillati; phylum Actinomycetota; class Actinomycetes; order Micrococcales; family Microbacteriaceae; genus Microbacterium; species Microbacterium sp. NPDC077644. The sequence continues at coordinate 797,841 of NZ_JBFBME010000002.1, read as the reverse complement.
GCGATCACCCACCCGAACGTCCGACTCCGGTGCGACAATCTCTCCATGAAGCTCTCCGAGCTCGTCGACACCACCCGCGAGGTCGCGGCGACCACCTCGCGCCTTGCGAAGATCGACGCGCTCGCGCGTTCGCTTCGGGATGCTGCGCCCGATGAGCTCCCGGCGCTCATCGGGTTGCTGCTCGCATCTCCGCGACAGGGGCGCCTCGGCGTCGGTTGGCGCGGTATCGCGGCGCTGGAGGTCACGCACGCGACCGACGCGACCCTGACGATCGCCGACGTCGACCAGGCGCTCGACGAGCTCGCGCACGCCTCCGGCGCCGGATCCGCCGGCGCGCGATCAGAGACGCTGCGTGCTCTCGCGAGCGCAGCCACCGCCGAAGAATGGGACTTCCTCACCCGCGCCATGCTCGGCGAGCTCCGCACCGGGGCGCTCGGCGGTGTCCTGCTGGACGCGATCGCCCGAGCATCCGATCGTCCGCCTGCAACCGTGCGACGAGCGGCGATGCTGTCCGGCGACCTCGGCACCACCGCCGTCCTCGCCCTCACCGGAACACCCGAGGACCTCGAGAACGTCGGTCTCGAGGTGATGAGACCGGTTCTGCCGATGCTCGCCGGCACCGCCGCCACACCGACCGCCGCGCTCGAGCTCACCGGCGAAGCATCCGTCGAATACAAGCTCGACGGCGCCCGCATCCAGGTGCACCGCCACGGCGACGACGTCGGCGTCTACACCCGCAGCCTCGCCGACATCACCCATCGCGTGCCCGAGATCGTCGACATCGTGCGCGCGCTGCCCGCCCACGACCTCATCCTCGACGGCGAGACGCTCGCGCTCGACGAGGACGGCGGGCCGCGCCCGTTCCAAGAGACCATGTCGCGCTTCGGCGCCGACGTCTCGCGCGAGATCGCGCTGCGCCCCTGGTTCTTCGACCTGCTGCACGTCGACGGGCGTGATCTGCTCGACGAGCCCCTCTCGACTCGGCTCGAAGAACTCGATCGCATCGCCGGCGAATGGCGGATGCCGGGAATCGTCACCGCCGACCCGAATGCAGCCGAAGAGCTCTCCCGCGAAGCCCTCGCCGCCGGGCACGAGGGCGTGCTCGTCAAGGCGATCGACTCTGCCTACACAGCCGGGCGTCGCGGAAAGTCCTGGATCAAAGTCAAGCCCGTCCTCACCTTCGACCTCGTCGTGCTCGGCGCCGAATGGGGATCGGGGCGACGACGCGGCAAGCTCTCAAATCTGCATCTCGGCGCCCGCGACCCGTCGGGGGAGTTCGGCGAGCCCGGCGCGTTCGTCATGGTCGGCAAGACCTTCAAGGGGCTCACCGATGCGCTGCTCGAGTGGCAGACCACCACTTTTCCCGAGTACGAAGCCTCGCGGTCCGACTACGCGGTGCTCCTGCGGCCCGAGATCGTCGTCGAGATCGCGATCGACGGCGTGCAGCGCTCACCGCGCTACCCTGGCGGCATCGCCCTGCGCTTCGCCCGCGTCAAGGGCTACCGCCCCGACAAGACCGCCGCCGAAGCCGACACGATTCAGACGCTGCGGGGGTTGCTGCGGGAGTGATTTCGGCCCACCAGCATCCGCACCACTACGCCGATCACGCCGATCACGAGCGCGACCAGCGCCGGCTGCCACGACACCGCCAGCACCTGCGGGAAAACCTGTATTCCCGCCTCAGCCATCATGCAGAGGTCACCGTCGAACACCCGCGATCCGAGCGCGTACATGATCGCCGTGAACAGCGCCGGCACGACCCACACCGCCAGCAGCCCGACGACCCAGACGATCAGTCGCACGAGCGGACGCACACCGCACCACGCGAACGTCACGCCGACGATGACCCCCGGCAGCCACCACGAGAAGAGCGGGAGGGACGTCCAGCCGCCGATCGCCGGTGTCGCCACGACCGCGAGGCTCACCCAGTTCGCCGCCGGAACCGCCGCGAGCACGATCCCGAGAGCTGCCGGCATCACCGACGCCCGCGAAGTCAGCCACAGTCCGAGCTGCGCGAACAGGATGCCGATGACCACGCCGCCCAGCATCCCGCCGAAGTAGAGCACCTGGCGCGCGTCCGCCGAGCCGTCCCCGATGCCGAGGCCGCCGGCAAGCACCACGAACGCCTGAACCGACACCACCCCGTGCACGAGCAGCACTCCCAGCGCCGCGGCGCCGGCTCGCGGCATCCATCGACGGCGCATCACCCGCATCGCGAGTCCCGCGATGACGCCGCCCATCACGAGCATGACGAACACATTGATCGCGAAGTACTGGCTCAGCGGCAGCAGGGCGAACGGCATGTCGTCCGGTTCGGATACCTCACCGCTCCACAGGTTCTGCAAGGGCAGCCGTAGGCCGTAGGAGAACGCCGGGACCAGCATCACGGCGGCGGACGCGACCCCGATCAGCAGGGACGGCCAGAATCGCGCGCGCGTGGACGGAGCCTCGGGTTCCATGCGGCAAGCGTGGCAGAAGTCCGGCGGATCGGCCGCATATCCGATCGTAGTTTTGTTCGAATGTCGGTGGCCCTCGTGATACTGGAGACATGACCTTCGCAGCCGAGATCACAGCCCGCGCGACAGCGCTGGTCGCGGTGCTCGGGGCTGACGTCGAGTCGCACGACGTGGCGACTCGCGTCGCGCTGCTGAGCGATGCGGATGCCGTCACCCTGGCCGAAACGGCGGCCGCCCTGATGCGCTGCGCCGAGCTCGCGCAGGTGGCGGCCGTCGGGGTGATCGCGGCGCGTTCGACACGGGATGCCGGGCACTCGGGCCTCGCGCAGTCGCGCGGGCACCGCACGGCGCTGTCGCTCGTGCAAGAGCTCACGGGCGCGGGCAAAGCGGATGCTGCGCGCAAGGTGCGCGTCGGTGAATCACTGCTGAGCGTGCCGGAGCCGGTGGTCGACGAAATCGTCGGCACTGCAAGCGAGAAGTCGCCGCCGCCGGCATGGGATGCTGCGCTCGGCGCGGCGCTGCTCACGCAGACGATCACGGCGGCGCAGAACGACGCCATCCGGCAGGGGCTCGGGGAGCCTGTGGTTGCGGAGGATGCTGATGATTCAGCAGCCGAGGCGGCGGCTGCGGCATGGGCGCTCGCGGCAAAGCAGTTGATCGCGGAAGCTGCGACGGTGTCGCTGGACGAGCTTCGACAGACCGCGAGGTCCGTGCGGGACCGGCTCGACCCGGACGGCGCGCATCGCCGTTTCCTGGAGAGGTTCGAGCGGCGAAGCGTCCGGCTGTGGATGGATGCCGACGGCAACCGGCGCGGATCATTCCTCTTCGACGACGAGGGCTGGCTCCTGGCGCAGACGATGCGCGACAACGCTCTGCGCCCGCGGCGCGGCGGGCCGCGTTTCGTCGACTCAGCGGAGCGCGAACGCGCCGCCGACCTCACCGCCGACGAGCGGACCAACGACCAGCTCGCGTACGACCTGTTCCTCGATGTGCTGAGGGCCGGAACACTGGCAGACGCCGAGACCGTGTTCGGCACCCGGCAGGCCGGCGTCAGGCTCGTGCGCGTCGTCGACGCATCGACATCGCACACCGAAGACGGCCTGACGACGCTGCCCGCCGCTGTCGCCGACCAGCACGTCTGCGACAGCGGATACGTCCCGGTCACGGTCGACGGATGCGGCAATCCTCTCGATGTCGGTCGCGAACAGCGCCTGTTCACGACGCGACAGCGCATCGGGCTCGCCCTGCGCGACGGCGGCTGCATGTGGCGAGGGTGCGACCGGCCGTCCTCGTACTGCGAAGCGCACCACATCGACGAATGGAGTGCCGACGGCGGTCGGACCGACATCGATCGCGGGATCCTGCTGTGCCGGTTCCACCATATGAACCTGCACCACCGCGGGTGGCGGATCACCCGTGACGGGAAGGGCGACTTCGTCCTCCATCCACCCGGTGACAGAGTGCGCGAAGAGGCGATCATTCTGCAAAGACGCCTTCCGCTCACATATGCGTGGGCGGGGATCGATCCGCCGCCGCGAAGATTCCGCCCGGCCGGGTGAGCCGGGGGCTGGAGGGGTGAACGCGTCTGATCGGGTGTCGCGCGAGCGAGGCGTGGGAGACCGTCGACCAGGCCCGCGAGGCCACCCGCGCCTTGCTGCGCCTGCAGAACCCGCCGACGGCCCTCTTCTGCGCCAACAACCGCAACGCCATCGGCGCACTCAAGGGGTCGCGGGCACCGCGCGGCGGCGCGGTCAGGCGATGGATGCCGCCGCGCGCACCCCGGCGACGACCATCGCGAGTCCGGCCTCGAAGCCGTCCGGTCGCGTGCCGATGCCGGCTGGGGTCAGGTCGACGGAGGAATCTGCAGCCCCCACGATCGCCGCGTGCACGCGCTGCTGCTCGTGGAACGTGCAGCCGATGACGTAGTGCACGACCGTGTCGGCGGCGACCTCTGCGGTTGCGGCGTCCAGCCCCGCAGCCTGCGCGGCCGAGACGAGGTCGGTCCGCGCCGGGAGCTCGAGCAGCCCGAGCGCGAGCGAGCTCGAGACGATCTCGGCGCCGTCCGGGAACATCAGCAGCCGGTCGCGCAGGGCTCGGGCGACGGCATCCATCCCGCCGCCGGCGGAACCGGCGCCGACGATCTCGGCGCTCACGGCCGCGAGCAGCGCCTGCTTATTCGGGAAGTGCCAGTACAGCGCGCTCACCTGCACGTCGAGCTCGTCGGCGATGCGGCGCATCGAGAGCGCGGGCAGACCTCCGGCGGCGAGCACGCGCATCGCCGCGGCGACGACGCGGTTCTTGTCGTTGCGAACGGATGCCGGAGTCATGCTGCTATCGTACAGAACACCGTTCAGGTGAACACTGTTCAGGTCCTACTTCTCAGGAGGATTCCGTGACCGCACCCGCCACCCCGATCACGCACGTTCCCGTTCTCGCCGATCTCATTCCCGCCGGGTCCCGGCAGCGTGCCCGCGTGCGCGACGTGCTGCTCACGCTCGCCGGCACGGCGTTCATCACGATCGCCGGGTACATCGTCATCCCGCTGTGGTTCACTCCGGTGCCGATCTCGCTGGCCACATTCGCGGTGCTGCTGACCGGCGCTGCTCTTGGGCCGTTGCGCGGAGGCGCGAGCGCGGGCCTGTACCTCGCGATCGGCCTGGTCGGAGTGCCCCTATTCGCGAACGGATCGTCCGGCTGGGCGTTCTCATCGTTCGGCTACATCCTCGGCTACGTCGCCGCGGCACTGCTCGTCGGCATCCTCGCCCGCCGCCGCGCCGACCGGAACGTCTGGCTGACCCTCGGCCTCGCCGCCCTCGGCTCGCTCGTGATCTACGCGTGCGGCATGCCGTGGCTGGCCGCGTTCCTCGGCGTCGACCTGTCTACCGCGCTGGCGCTAGGAGTCGTGCCGTTCCTCATCGGCGACGCGATCAAGATCGCCGCCGTGACCGCGTTGCTTCCGGCCACGTGGCACGTGCTCGATCGCACGCGCCGCTGACGCCCGCGCGCGCCCGCGCGCCACGAGGTCGCCCGCGCCCCGCGAGAGGGGTCGCAGTTGGTCGCCAGGTCACCGCGCACGCGACCATCTGCGACCCCTCCCTGCGCCAGCAGCGACGCGCGAACAGCGACCCCCGCGCCGGCCCGCGAGCTACGCGATGACCGTGGCCGGACGCGACGCGCGACGGGCCCCCTCGCCCAGCGCTTCGAGCTTCGCCCAGGCGATGTCCGGGTGCACGCGTCCGCCCAGGCCGCAGTCGGTCGACGCGATCACACGGTCGGCTCCGACGATGCTGGTGTAGCGCCCGATGCGCTGAGCGACCAGGTCGGGGTGCTCGACGAGGTTGGTCGAGTGGCCGACGACGCCGGGCACCAGCACCAGATCGTCGGGGATCAGGCCGGCGGCCGCGGCATCCGCCCACTGCGCCCACTCGTGCTCGTGACGGGCGTTCGCCGCCTCGAACGAGATCGACCCGACCTTCGCCTGCAGCACGACCGGAAGGATGTGGCGCACGTCGATGTCGGTGGAGTGCGGTCCGTGCCATGAGCCCCAACAGAGGTGCAGGCGCACCTGCTCCTTCGGCAGGGCTTCGATCGCCCGGTTGATCGCCTCGACCCGGATGCTGGTGAACTCCTGGTACTCGGCGACAGACGGTTCGGGGTTGATCTGGTCCCAGTTCTCGGCGAGCGACGGGTCGTCGAGCTGCAGGATGAGGCCGGCGTCGGTGATGGCGCGGTACTCCTCGCGCAGCGCATCGGCCCAGGCATCGATGTGCGCCTCGTCGGTCGGGTAGAAGTCGTTGCGGACGCGCGAGGCAGAGCCCGGCGCGATCGCGGTGAGGAAGCCGGTCTCCCCCTCGTGGAGCGCGGCGTGCAGGTGTGCGACGTCGGCGGCGACGGCATCCTGACCGCGATACGAGAGCGCACCGGTCGTGGTCGGGAAGGCGGTCGCGGTGCGGCCCGTGCCGATCCCCGCCTCGGGGTCTGCGTACGCGTCGGCGAAGGCCTGGCGGTCGCGACGGTCGAGGAAGCTCGTGAGCACGATGTTGCCTGGTGTGGACTGCCGAGCGGGCTCATTGAACGCGTTGACCTCGGTGAGCGAGAGACCGTTCACGCGCTGGAACGAGTAGCCCCACCAGGCTCCGTAGTCCACGGGGCTGGACGATGCCTTGCCGAACTCGCCGTCGCCGGGCTGCGTGATGCCCACGCGCCGCTGCCGCTCGACGACGTCGGCCACGGCCTCGCCGACCAGCGCCTCGAACTCCGGCGTGGACTCGAGCGTGAAGCCGTCATCCGCGAACGAGCGGGCCGCGTTGGCGTCGAGCAGGGCTTGGGTGCGCGGCAGGCTGCCGGCGGTGGTCGTCTGGATCTCGGTCACGATCGGGCTCCTTCACAGCGTGAGTCCCCAATCTACGAAACACACCGGCAGCCGCACACATCTCGTGTCGCTCGGTGACGTCGCCACGGCCGCCCAGCCGCCCAGCCGCGAGAATTGCCCACCGCGACGAGACTTGCCGTGCGAGCACGATTCTCACGCGGCAGGGCAATTCTCAGCGAGACTCACCGCCGGTCGGCCCAAGTAGACTGAGACCGCCCCGCCAGCCCTCTCGCCACTTGGAGCGCGCGTGACCACCGCCCCCGAAGCATCCGCTCGTCAGCACGTCCCCGACTCCGTCTCGAACGCCGAGGCGACCCCCGAGAAGGAGCAGCCCTACGGCGCGCTCGGCCTCAAGGACGACGAGTACGCCCGCATCCGCGAGATCCTCGGCCGCCGCCCCACGAGCGGCGAGCTGGCCATGTACTCGGTGATGTGGTCGGAGCACTGCTCGTACAAGAGCTCGAAGAATTACCTCAAGAGATTCGGCCAGAAGGTCTCGGACGAGATGCGCGAGCGCCTCATGGTCGGCATGGGCCAGAACGCCGGCGTCATCGACGTGGGCGAGGGCTGGGCCGTCACGTTCAAGGCCGAGTCGCACAACCACCCGAGCTTCATCGAGCCGTTCCAGGGTGCAGCGACCGGTGTCGGCGGCATCGTCCGCGACATCATCTCGATGGGCGCGCGCCCGGTCGCGGTCATGGACGCCCTCCGCTTCGGTGCGATCGACCACCCCGACACCGCCCGCGTCGTGCACGGCGTCACCGCCGGCATCAGCTTCTACGGCAACTGCCTGGGCCTGCCCAACATCGGCGGCGAGACGGTCTTCGACTCCGTCTACCAGGCCAACCCGCTGGTCAACGCCCTCGCGGTCGGCGTCCTCCGCCACGAGGACCTCAAGCTCGCGAACGCCGAGGGCGTCGGCAACAAGGTCGTCCTGTTCGGTGCGCGCACCGGCGGCGACGGCATCGGCGGCGCCAGCATCCTGGCATCCGACTCCTTCGACGACGGCGGCCCCACCAAGCGCCCCGCCGTGCAGGTCGGCGACCCGTTCGCCGAGAAGGTCCTCATCGAGTGCTGCCTCGAGCTGTACCGGGGCGAGCTCGTCGAGGCCATCCAGGACCTCGGCGCCGCCGGCATCTCGTGCGCCACCAGCGAGCTCGCCGCCAACGGCAACTCGGGCATGCACGTCTCGCTCGACAACGTCCTGCTGCGCGACCCCACCCTGACCGCTGAGGAGATCCTCATGTCGGAGTCGCAGGAGCGCATGATGGCCATCGTCGCCCCCGAGAAGCTCGACGCCTTCATGGCGGTCGTGAACAAGTGGGACGTCGAGACGAGCGTGCTCGGCGAGGTCACCGGCGACGGCCGCCTCGTCATCGACTGGCAGGGCGAGCGCATCGTCGACGTCGACCCGTCGACGGTGGCGGTCGACGGTCCGGTCTACGACCGTCCGGTCGCCTACCCGACGTGGATCGACGCACTGCAGGCGGATGCCGCCGAGCTGCTGCCCCGCACGGACGACGGCGATGTGCTGCGCGAGCAGTTCCTCCGTCTGGTCGGCTCCCCGAACCTCGCCGACACCCGCTGGATCACGAACCAGTACGACTACTACGTGCTCGGCAACACCGCCCTCGCGTTCCCCGACGACGCCGGCATGATCCGCGTCGACGAAGAATCCGGCCTCGGCTTCGCGATCTCCACCGACGCGAACGGCCGCTACTGCCAGCTCGACCCGTACGCGGGCGCGCAGCTGGCCCTCGCCGAGGCCTACCGCAACGTCGCCGTCACCGGCGCCGAGCCCACCGCGATCACGGACTGCCTGAACTTCGGATCCCCCGAGAACCCCGAGGTCATGTGGCAGTTCGGGCAGACGGTCGACGGCCTCGCCGACGGATGCTACGAGCTGGGCACCCCGGTCACCGGCGGCAACGTCTCGTTCTACAACCAGACCGGCGACGTCCCGATCCACCCGACTCCGCTCGTCGGCGTGCTCGGCATCATCGACGACGTCTCGCGCCGCATCCCGTCCGGATGGCAGGACGAGGGCCAGAACATCTACCTGCTCGGCACCACCCAGACCGAGCTGTCGGGCTCGGCCTGGGCCGACGTCGTCCATGACCACCTCGGCGGACTCCCGCCGAAGGTCGACCTCGCCGCCGAGAAGACCCTCGCCGGGCTCATCGGCGCGGCCCGCGACGAGTGGCTCATCTCCTCCGCGCACGACGTGTCCGAGGGCGGCCTCGCGCAGGCCCTCGCCGAGGGCGTCATGCGCTTCGGCGTCGGCGCGCGCGTCTGGCTGACCGAGCTCATGGAGCGCGACGGTGTGGATGCCGCATCCGCTCTCTTCTCGGAGTCGACCGGCCGCGTCATCGTGACCGTCCCCCGCGAGGAGGATGTGAAGTTCCGCGGCCTCTGCGAGGGACGCGGCTACCCCGTGCTGCGCATCGGCGTCACCGACACCGTCGCCGACCTCGAGGTCACCGGCCTCTTCACGGTCAGCGCCGACGAACTGCGCGAGACCTCGCAGGCGACCCTGCCCGCGGCCTTCGGCCCGACCGTCGCGGAGGCTGTGGCTTGAGCGAGCCGAGCGAGGATTACGGCGACCTCGGCGAGCGCCGCAACAGGCGCATCCGCGCGATCGCGTGGGTGACGATCATCGCGCTCATCCTCGTCGGCGGCGGCTCGACCGTCATCAGCCTGCTGTTGGGCTGATTCGCAACACGTAAGAAGGCGGGCATCCCCGACGGGGTGCCCGTCTTCTTCGTGAAGTCAACTCCCCAGATCGCCGCACGTCACGGTCGCGATCCGCTGCGCGGAGTCGCGCACGACCATCAGCCGATGACCGCGCCTTCGCCGGCATGCGCGCGGACCCGCGCCAGGCTGTGCGGGTCGTCCGCCAGCTCCGGCGAGGTCAGGCTCAGCAGTGCTCTGACCGGATCCTCGGATGCTGCACGCAGGGCGAGCTCGTCGGCGGCGACGTCGTCGAGCTCACGCCCCCTCGCACACTCGCCCCGCACGAACCGGATCCACGCGGCGATCACACGAAGACCCGCATCGCCCGTGCCGCCTGCAGCCCGCACGCGCAGTACCGGGTCGGCGATCCGAACGCGCAGCTTGACGCTGCCGTCGGCGGCGATCTGGCGCAGCTGATGAACGATCGCCGGATTCTCGAACCGGGTCACCAGGGCAGCCCGGTACGCATCCACGGCGAGCTCGGCGTCAAACGTACGGAGAATCGACTCATCGAGGTCCCAGAGATCGTTCACCATCGATGCACAGATCGGATCCGCCATCGCGGCGGCAACGGTGTCATGCTCACGGAGTATCCCCGCGTAGGCGAGCAGCGAGTGCGCCCCGTTCAACATCCAGAGCTTGCGGCTCTCGAAGGGTGCGATCTCCTCGACGAACTCCGCTCCCGCGGTCTCCCACGACGGGCGGGCCGCTCGAAACTCTCCGCTGAGGATCCAGCTCGAGAACGGCTCGGTGACGACCGGGGAACGATCCACGTACCGGCAGTTCTCCTCGACGATGGCGATGTCGCGCGCGGTCGTGCGCGGGGTGATCCTGTCGATCGACGTCTCGATCCAATCGACGCCGGCATCCAGCCATGCGGGCGCAGAACCGTGCACGGCCGTCGCGACGCCCTCGATCGCGGCGCGAGCTGCCGCTCCGTTACCCGGCAGGTTGTCACAGGAGACGACAGCGATCATCGCATCGTCGCGTCGGGCGAAACGCCCGTCCAGCGCCCAGAACAGACGCGCCGGCATCGTCCGAAGCGCGCCGTCGGTCACATCACCACCGCGCGACGCCGCCTGCAGCATGGCGAGGTCCGCGCGGACATCGGCATCGCCCGGGTCGAGCGTGCCGTCCGGGCCCAATCGGTATCCCTTCTCCGTCACGGTGAGCGTCACGACCGTCACCGCGGGTTCGCTCACCAGCCGGCGCAGCACCGTCGTCTCCGACGCATCGCGCGTCTCGACGATGGAGCCGACGATCTCAAAGCTGTCATGCGCGGCGCCACGCTCGACGAGGGTGTACACGCCGTCCTGCTCTGCGAGCACGCGCGCCGCCTCGGGACTGCGACCGGTGAAAGCGGCGATCCCCCACTCGGAGGCATCCGCCGAGCGGGCCGTGTACCAGGCCTGATGCGCGCGGTGGAAGGCCCCGAGACCCAGGTGAACGATCCGCACGGGCGGACGGGGAAGGTCCCCCCGGCCAAGCCGAGAGGACCCGAGAAGCGCTGCGCTCACTTCATCCCCGTCGTCGCGATTCCTCGCACCAAGTACTTCTGGCCGAAGATGAACGCCAGGAAGACCGGGATGATCGAGACGATCGACATCGCGAACAGCGGACCCCACGAGCTCTGTCCCTGCGAATCGAGGAACGCACGCAGTGCGGGCTGCACCGTGTACGACTCGGGCGAGGTGAGGTAGATCACCTGGCTGAAGAAGTCGTTCCACGTCCAGATGAAGGTGAAGATCGCCGTCGTCGCAAGCGCCGGAGTCATGAGTGGCAGCAGGATCTGCGTGAAGGTGCGGAAGTGACCGCAGCCGTCGATGCGCGCGGCCTCGTCGAGCTCACGCGGCAGACCGCGGATAAACTGCACCATGAGGAAGATGAAGAAGGCATCCGTCGCGAAAAACTTCGGGATGATCAATGGCAGCACCGTGTTCACCCAGCCGACCGAGTTGAACATGATGTACTGCGGAACGATGATCACCTGCAGCGGCAGCATGATCGTCAGAAGCATGAGCCCGAACATCCACTTGCTGCCGCGGAACGTCAACCGGGCGAACGCGTAGGCCGCGAGTGAGCAGGAGATGAGGTTGCCGACGATCGCACCGAGCACGACGACGGCCGAGTTCAGCAGGTAGCGGCCGAAGGGGTGTGAGAGTGCGTCCCAGCCGAGCGTGTAGTTCTCGAGCGTGAAGCCCTCCAGTGAGAGCCCCGGCGAGCTGAAGATGTCCTCCGTGGGGCGGAACGAGCTCACGAGCATCCAGAGCAGTGGGTACAGCATGAGCAGTCCCAGCAGCGAGAGACCGAAATGCTTGAGCACAGAGCGGATGCGCGATCCCGCGGTGCGTGTGATGCGCATCGGACGCGGATCCGTCGATCCCGTGACGATCAGCCGCGTTGCCGAGCCCTCGTCGACAGCGCCTGTTTTCGCGGTCTCAGTCTTCATAGAACACCCACCATTTCGAGATCCAGAAGTTCAGGGCCGTCACTGCCGCGACGATGAGCAGCAGCAGCCAGGCCATCGCCGAGGCGTAGCCCATCTGGAAGCCCGGGAAGCCCTTCTGGTAGAGGTACAGCGTGAAGAACAGCGTGGCGTCCGAGGGGCCGCCTGTTCCGTTCGAGACCACGAAGGCCTGTGTGAAGGTCTGGAACGCTCCGATGATCTGCAGCACCAGGTTGAAGAAGATGATGGGCGACAGCAGCGGAAGCGTGATGGCGCCGAATCGACGCAGGGGCCCTGCACCGTCGACCTGTGCGGCCTCGTAGTACATGCGCGGGATGTTGCGCAGGCCCGCGAGGAAGATCACGAGCGGCGAGCCGAAGGTCCAGATGTGCAGCAGGACGAGCGTGCCGAGCGCCGTGTCGGGACTGGCGATCCAGCTGGCACCCTCAACCCCGAACATCGCGAGCACCTGGTTGACGAGTCCGTCTGCGCCGAACATCTGCCGCCACAGCACCGCGATCGCGACCGATGCTCCGAGCATCGATGGCAGGTAGAAGGCAGAGCGGTAGAACGACATGCCGCGCATGCCACGGTCGAGAAGCATCGCGAGTGCGAGAGCGACGATCAGCTGCAACGGCACGGCGATCGCGACGTACGTGAAGGTCACGCCGATCGAGTGGTGCAGGCGCTCGTCCTGCAGCATCATCTCGTAGTTCTTGGTGCCGATCCAGGTGGGCGGCTGCAGCAGGTTGTACTGCGTGAAAGAGAGGAAGAACGACGCGATCACGGGCCCGATCGTGAAGGCGAGCATGCCGATGATCCACGGCGTGAGGAACCCGTAGGCCGCGAGGGAGTCCCGCCACCCCCTCCCGCGCTTGGCGCGGGAGGGGGTGCGAGTGAGGGTGGTGTCTGTCACAAGAGGATCCGTCAGCCGGCGGCCGTCAACAGGTCGCTGAGTTCGGTGTGCACGCGCTCGGATGCCTGCGCGGGAGTCAGCGTCCCGAAAAGCACATCCGAGATGCCTCGCTGGATCACCTGGTCGTACGTGCCGCCACCGACAGCGGGCACAGACGGTGCCTTGCCGAGGGCGTCGGCGTTGTCGACGGTGAAGGCGATGAGGCGCTGTTCGGGGTCGCTGACCTTGTCGGCGATGTACTCGCGGATGCTCGTGTTCAGCGGCAGACCCCGCTCGGCGAGCAGCTCATCGGCCGCCGCCTCGTCATTGAGCAGGAAGTCGATGAGCTTGGCCGACTCGACAGGGTGCTTCGTTCCGGCCGAGATCGCGTAGTACATCGCCCCGCGAAGGTAGAGGCCCGACTCCTTGCTGTCGGTGGGCATGCGCAGCAGGTCCAGCTCAGACCCGAGCGATCCCTCGATCGTGGTCAGCAGGTTCGACCAGGCGAAACCCATCGCGCTCTTGCCGGTGGCGATGCCCCACTGGTCGGGCGAGAGCACCATCTGCTCAGTGATGACCGAGGCCGCCGGGGCCGCACCCGATGTCGACAGATCCGAGGCGAGCTCGAAGAATCCGGTCAGGCCGTCCTTGTCGAATCCGACCTTGCCGTCTGCGGTGAACAGCGAGTCGCCGTGCTGCAGCAGCCAGGCGTTGGTCACCGGGTCTCCGATGATCGAATCCGTGCCGACCGCGCCGACGCCGGCCTTGGTGAGATCCACCGCGACCTGCACGTAGTCCTCCCACGACCAGGTGCTGTCGTCCGGCATCTCGATGCCTGCGGCTTCGAAGAGCGCCGGGTTGGCGAGCACAGCCGGGAAGTTGGCTCCCGCCTGCAGCGCGTAGAGCTTTCCGTCGACCTCGCCGCTCGCGACGCCGCCCTCGTCAAGACCCGAGAAATCGATCTCCGCGCGGTCGTCGAGCGGCAGCAGCACGCCTCGACCGGCGTACTCCGCAAGGTAGGCGTCGCTCATCTGCATGACGTCGGGGGCGTTGCCACCGGCGGTCTGCGTCGCCAGGCGATCCCAGTAGCCGCCCCAGTCGCCGAACTCGGCCTCCACCGTGATGCCCGGATTGGCCTCCTCGAACGCGTCGATCGCCGCCTGCGTGGCCGTGTGGCGTGCATCCGAACCCCACCAGGCGAAGCGCAGCGTCACGTCGCCGCCTTCTTCTGTGGCGGGCGTCGAGCTGCCCGCGCAGCCGGCGAGTGCCAGGCTCACTGCGGTCACGCCTGCGAGAGCGATGCTGAGTCGTGCTGTGCGCTTCATGCTTCTACCTCCATCGGTAGCGGTGGTGGGGAATCCACCACCGGGTGGGTATGGTGTCGGGATTTCAGATGAGGGAGACGGCACGGCCGGTCTCGGCCGATTCGTAGATGCCGAGGACGGATGCCAGTGCACGGCGGCCGTCCTCGATGCCGATGGCCGGCGCGCGGTTCTCGGCGATGGCTGAGAGAAGGTCGACGTACTGTGCCCGGTGCGCCCAGTCGATCGTCGACCAGCCGTCGGGAGCCGTGTCATCGACGACCACCTCCTCGTCGGCGAAGCGCATCGTGAGGCGCCCGTCGGCGATCGTGGCTGATCCTTCGTTGCCGAATACCGACAGCCGAACACCACTTTCGGGGAAGGCGGCGGTCGAGGCGAAGGCAGTGCCGACGGCACCGGAGCGGAATGCGATCGCCGCGCCGACGACGTCTTCGACCTCGATACGCTCATGCGCCACGCATGCAGATGCCGCACTGACGCTCGCCGGGTCACCGAGGAACCAGAGCAGCAGGTCGAGAGCGTGGACGCCCTGATTCATCAGTGCGCCACCGCCGTCGTACTCGCGGGTGCCGCGCCAGTCACCCGAGTCGTAGTAGGACTGGGCCCGGAAGAAGGGCGACTCGACGGTGCCTCCGGTCAGTTTTCCGAGCGTTCCGCCATCGATCGCCTCACGCAGGGCCTGCGAAGTCGGGAGGAAGCGACGCTGACTGACCACTCCGACGATACGGTCGTGCACACGGGTCGCATCGGCCAGGCGGGCTGCGGCCTCGAGCGTGATGTCGATGGGCTTCTCGACGAGAACGTGAGAGCCGCGTTCGAGCGCGGCGATCGCGAGATCCGCGTGCCCGGCGCTGACCGTGCAGATGCTCACGAGGTCGGGGATCTCATCGCCCAGCTCGTCGAGCGACACCGCGACCCGAGCACCCCGCGGTTCCGCGAGGGCGGCGGCGCGATCGAGGTTCGCATCGATGACGACACTGACCCGCGCGCCCTCGATCGAGTCGATGAGGCGCGCGTGCACGCCGCCGATGAATCCGGCTCCGATGATGGCGATGTCGATCATGCGGAGTGCTCCCAAGTGAGTTCGATCCCACCGGAGCGGGCGCTCTGCTCGGCGAGCAGGGCGATGCGGGTGGCCAGAATCGCGTCACTCGTGGCCTCGGCCGCGCGCTCGCCTCCAGCCAGCAGCGCGTCGAGGGCGTCTTCTGCGGGACGACGGCCGGCGTCGAGGGCCACATCGTGGCGCGCCTGGGTCGCGGTGGTGAGCTCACAGCGGCCACGACCCCAGTAGAGCTCCGCGGTGCCCTCGGTGCCCACGACGCGCATGCGGTAGTCGCCGTGGATCTCGGATCCTGCGGGGGTGAGCCAATCGACTTCGGCGCTGAGCACGGGGCTTCCACTCTCGCCCCCGAACGAGACCGTCGCCCCGCCCTGCAGGTGGAAGCCGGTGTCGATCTGCGGACCGAGCCAGCCGCGGACGGTTCCGCGGGTGGCGCCCGTCACCTGCAGCGCGATGTCGACATCGTGCACGAGCAGGTCGGCGAGGATGCCACCGTAGCGGGCGGGATCGAGGAACCAGGGAGCGCGCACATCGCGCAGGAGCTTATGCGGCGCCCATGACGAGAAGGCGACGGGCTGACCAATTTCTCCTGAACGAAGCGCCGCCTGCAGCGCGAGCGTCTCCGGGTAGGTGCGCTTCTCCAGCATGAGCGCGACCTTGCGCCCGGTGCGCCCGCAGGCCTCGACGATCTGGTCGAGCTCGTCGAGGGTGATGCACAGCGGCTTGTCGCAGAGCACGTCGGCGCCGGAACCGAGGGCGGCGATCACGGTGGCGGCGCGCTCGCTGTACACGCCGGCGCAGACGACGATCTCCGGGCCGAGCGCGAGCAGCGCGTCGAGCGACTCGGCCACGGGTGCGCCGAAGGGCTCGGCGATGCGCGCCGCCGCTTCACGGTCTGCGTCGAAGACGCCGAGCAGGGAAAGGTCTTGTCGCGCCCGCAGCTCTGCGGTGGCGTAGTCGACGTGAGAGTGGGCCACGCCGGCGATCACGATGCCTGTCATGTCGGCATTGTGTCATGCAACCGGTTGCAGTGTCAACGTGCGTGTTGACGCACCGCCGAGACACTCGCCCGATGCACCAGATGACCCGCGATCGCGGTGCGCTGCTCCGGGTGCTCGCCGTCGATGAGCGCGAGCAGCGTGTCGAGCGCGGCCGCACCGCTCGCCGCCGATCCGCCGGAGATCGTCGTGAGCGCCGGGAACGTCGTCGCCGCGAGCACATCGTCACACCCGATGACGCTGAAATCCGCTGGCACCTCGCGACCGAGCGTCGCGAAACCGGCGAGCACCCCATGGGCGATGACATCGTCGAAGGCGATCGCCGCCGTCGCCCCCGTCGCGATCATGGAGCCGACGCACTCGCGGCCCGCCTCGTAGCTGGGGCGCCCGAGTTCGAGCACCGAGAGCGCGAGCCCCGCATGCGAGGCGGCCTGCACGACGGCAGCCCTGCGCTGCTGATCCGCCCACGACTCGGGCGGACCCGCGAGGTACGCGATGGCCCGGTGCCCCAGAGCGGTGAGCAGTTCGACCGCCTCGCGCACACCGGTCGCCGCATCGACCAGAACCCGATGCACGCCCGGAATGTCGCGATTGATCAGCACCGTGGGCACTCGCTCAGCGAGCTCGCGGATCTGCGCATCGGGAAGGCGCGGGGAAGCGAGCACGAAGCCGTCCACCTGCTTCTCGAGCCGGTCGACCAGGACGCGCTCACGCGAGGCGCTCTCGTCGGTGTCGCCAAGGAACACGGCGAGCTCCGCCCGCTCGGCCCCCGACTCGACGGCCCGGACGAGCGGAGGGAAGAAGGGGTTGGCGATGTCAGGAACGATGACCGCGATGTTCGCCGTTCGCCCTGTCGAGAGCGCGCGAGCACGGGGATCCGCCGTGTAACCGAGCTCTGCGGCGATCCGCCGAATGCGATCGACGTTCTCCGGCCTGATCAGCTCGGGGCGACTGAAAGCGCGGGAGGCGGTCGACTTTGACACACCCGCGGCCGCGGCGACATCAGCCAGAGTCGCCGTGCCGTTGCGTTTCGAGGTCATGCGTCAACGATAGTGGGGATTCGACAGATCCGGACTTGCGCTTGCAACCGGTTGCACTATTGTTGTGTCGCATGAGCACGCCTACGTTCGCCCTGCATGTCCATCCCGATCGCGTCGAGATGGGCCTGAGTGCCGCCCGATCCGCTGCCGCAACGCTGCGTGCAGCCATCGCCGACCGAGGTGCGGCCCGCATGATCGCCGCTGCCGCCCCCAGCCAGCTCGATGTGTATCGCGCTCTTGCGCAGGAGCCGGGGATCGACTGGTCCAAGGTCACCGTGCTGCACATGGACGAGTACGTCGGGCTCGACGCCGCCGCACCCCAGCGATTCGGCAATTGGCTGCGTGCGCACCTGCTCTCCGGGCTCTCGGGAACGCCGGTGTTCCACGCGATGCGCACCGAGCTCGGCGCGGAGCAGTCAGCGGCTGAGTACGTCGCGCTGCTGGAAGAGGCACCGATCGATCTGGTGTGCCTCGGCATCGGCGTCAACGGGCACATCGCCTTCAACGATCCGCCCGAGGCGCGCTTCGACGAAGCATCCCCGGTGCGCATCGTCGCTCTCGACGAAGCCAGCCGCGTGCAGCAGGTGGATGACGAGTGCTTCGATACCCTCGGAGACGTGCCGACCCACGCACTCACGCTGACGATCCCAGCGCTTCTCGCAGGCGCCCACCTGGTGTGCGCCGTTCCCGACGCCCGCAAGGCCGACGCCGTGCGTGCGCTCGTCGAGGAACCCGTGACCGAGGCGTGGCCGTGCACGGTCCTGCGTCGTCACACTCGCTGCGAGGTGCACGTCGACAGCGATGCGGCGTCGCTCATCCCCCTGACCGGACCGGCGCGCCAGCGCGTCGTCGTACACGACTCATGACTCTCCTGCGTGGTCGCGACGTCTTCAGCGGCGAGGCTGTGGAGGTCGTCGTCGAAGGGGACGAGATCGTCGAGATCCGCCCGCTTGCCGCATCCGCCGCGAGCCTGCCGTGGATCGGCCCCGGGCTCATCGACCTCCAGGTCAACGGGCACGCAGAAGGCGATGCGAACGCGGCAGAGCCGGATGCCTCGCAGATCGCCGCGATGTCCCACAGCTTGAGCACTCGGGGCGTCACCCGGTTCCTGCCGACGATCATCACCGCCTCCGAAGCCGACATCCGGGCACGGATCCGCGCCGTCGTCGACGCCTGCGCCGATGCCGCGGTCGCCCGCTCGGTCGCCGGCATCCACATTGAAGGGCCAAGTCTCTCCGAGCAGGACGGGCCCCGCGGTGTGCATCCTCTCGCGCATATCCGTCCTCCTCGCATCGAAGAGCTGCAGCGCTGGCTCGATGCCGCATCGGGTCTGCTCCGCGTCGTCACCCTGTCTCCGCACCACGACGGTGCCGTCGAGGCGACCCGCTTTCTGGTCGCCAACGGCGTGCAGGTATCGATTGGCCACACCCATGCCGACGAGGAGCAGATCCGCGCGGTCGTCGACGCCGGCGCCACACTGTCGACGCACCTCGGCAACGGTGCGCATGGCGTGCTGCCGCGACACCCCAACTACATCTGGTCGCAGCTCGCTGAGCCCCGCCTGCGCGCCGGGGTCATCGCCGACGGTCACCACCTGCCCGACTCCACCCTCGCGACGATGCTGGCGGCCAAGCGCGACCACGGGATCTTCCTCGTGAGCGATGCCGTCGCCACGCCTGCCGCCCTGCGCCACGGCGGCGAGTCGACCGTGGGCGGCGGCGTCGAGCTCGCGTCCGACGGAGCACTGCGACACGTGGCCACCGGCTACCTCGCCGGATCCGTGCAGACGCTTGACGTGGGAGTCGCGACCGTCGCCCGCATCACCGGCTCGCTCGCCACGGCGTACGGCCTCGCTACGCACGCGCCCGCAGCGGCCCTCGGGCTGCCCGCGCTTTGGCGGCCGGGCGCACGCGCGGATGTCGTGCAATTCGAATGGGCTCCGGGCGATACCGAGATCCAGCCCGTGCAGGTGCTCATCGCCGGCGAACCCGCGACCGTCTGACGCCGCCTCTCGCGCCGCGCGCACCGCTGCGCCGTGACATCCCTTCCCATCGATCCAGAACGCTGGCGACCCACCACCCTCATGAGGAGACCCATGACCATCGACAGAGCCGACGTCATCGTCACGAGCCCCGACCGCAACTTCGTTACGTTGAAGATCACCACCGCCGATGGCATCACCGGCCTCGGCGACGCGACCCTCAACGGTCGCGAGCTCGCGGTCGTCGCGTACCTCAGCGAGCACGTCGTTCCGCTGCTGATCGGCGCCGACGAGGACCGCATCGAAGACACCTGGCAGTTCCTGTACCGCAGCGCCTACTGGCGGCGCGGTCCGGTGACGATGGCGGCGATCGCCGCGGTCGACATGGCGCTGTGGGACATCAAGGGCAAGAAGGCCGGGATGCCCGTGTATCAGCTGCTCGGCGGCGCATCGCGAAGCGGGCTGCTCGCCTACGGCCACGCCTCCGGCAAGGAACTCCCCGAGCTGTTCGCCTCGGTGCGCTCCCACCTGGAACAGGGGTATCGCGCCATCCGCATCCAGACCGGCGTCCCCGGGCTGAAGGCGATCTACGGCATCGCTTCGCAGGCGGCTGACACCGGCGGTGGTGAGGCACGCTACGACCATGAACCCGCCCGCCGCGGCGCCAAGCCGGTCGAGGAGGACTGGGACACCCGCGCGTACCTGCACCACCTCCCCGGTGTCTTCGAAGCCGTGCGCAATGAGTTCGGCCCGGACATCCCGCTGCTGCACGACGGCCACCACCGGATGACACCGATCCAGGCGGCGAAGCTCGGCAAGTCACTCGAGCCCTACAATCTGTTCTGGCTCGAGGACTGCACGCCCGCCGAGAACCAAGAAGCCCTTCGCCTCGTGCGCCAGCACACGACGACGCCACTCGCGATCGGCGAGATCTTCAACACCGTCTGGGACTTCAAGGACATCATCCGCGACCAGCTCATCGACTACGTGCGCGGCGCCGTCACGCACATGGGCGGCATCAGCGCGCTGAAGAAGACCCTCGACTACGCGGCGATGTACCAGATCAAGTCCGGCATGCACGGACCCACCGACATCTCCCCCGTCGGCATGGCCGCCGCGATGCACCTGGGTCTCGCGATCCACAACTTCGGCATCCAGGAGTACATGCAGCACGGAGCCAAGACCGATCAGGTGTTCGAGCAGTCCTTCACCTGGCGGAACGGCCTGCTGCACCCGGGCGACAAGCCGGGACTCGGCGTCGAGCTCAACCTGGACGAGGCGGGCAAGTACCCGTACGAGCAGGCCTACCTGCCGTACAACCGCCTCGCCGACGGTACGGTGCACGACTGGTGATCCCCCCGTCGGCCGAAGTCGGCACCTCCCTCGTGGTGATGGGGGTGTCAGGCGTGGGTAAGTCGACGGTGGCGGAGCTGTTCGCGCAGCGCACGGGCCTCCGCTTCGTCGACGCCGACGACCTGCATGGCGCAGCCAACATCGCCAAGATGAGCGCGGGCATTCCGCTCACCGACGAGGACCGTTGGCCGTGGCTCGCCCGGGTGGGTGCCGAGCTGGCGCAGCATCCGCCTGCTGTCGTCGCCTGCTCCGCCCTCAAGCGGGCGTACCGCGATGCGCTGCGTGCGCAGGCGCCACAGACGCCGTTCGTGCTGCTCTCGGCGGATGCCACGCAGATCGAAGCCCAGGTGTCGGCACGCCAGGGGCATTTCATGCCGCCCGCGCTGCTGCGTTCGCAGCTCGCCGCGCTCGAGCCGCTCGGCGACGATGAGCAGGGCATCACAATTGAGGTGGATGCGGCACCAGAGGTGCTCGTCGAACGAGTGCTGCGCCGCTGCGGCATCCGTGTCGTGCACCCGCACGCGAGCTAGGTGTGATGTCCAGGCAGGTTGTTTTCGATCCTGCTGATGGGTGAGGCTCCGATCGCGGAGTGTTGCCTGTGATGATTCTAGAAGTGCAGCCAGCGGGCGAGAGCGTCGCGCCGTGCGGTCTCTGAGGGATAGAGCTTCGCGTAGGCCCACCCGTCGGCGAGGGTGCGGTGGAAGCGCTCGATCTTGCCGTTCGTGTGTGGCCGGTATGGGCGGGTCTTCTTCGCGGTGATCGGAACCGGGCAGCCCACTTCCTGGCAGTGACGGTCGAGACCATGAACATCTTCGCCGCAACCGACGGCAGCCAGCCGTCCTCGACGATCAGGCGCGCAAGCCGGGCACGGGCGCGCGGGGTCAGACCAGCGTTAGCGTGGGACACGAGGGCCTCCAGGTTCGCGAAGCGGGTGAACTCAACAGCTCCACTTCACAACCGGAGGCCCTCGCCTCTCAGACCCTCACGGCCGTGTCGCCGAAACAACGTCCCTAGACATCACACCTAGATCACGCGGTCGTTGCCGCCGTCGACGCTCAGGTGCGCCCCGGTGGTGACGGGCAGCATCTCGCAGAACACCCCGACTGCCTCTGCAACCAGGGAACTCGTGACTTCTGCTCCGAGCAGATTGCGCGTGCGGTACTCAGCGACGGACATGCCGTGCGCCGCTCCGCGCGCTGCGCGAGCAGCTCGGGCGTCCAGATACTCGTATCAAAAACGGCATTGGGCTCGACTTGATTGACCCGGATGCCGTCGGATGCCCACTCGAGCGCCAGCACGCGCGCGAGTTGTGCTGCGGCGGCTTTGCTTGCTGAGTACGCCGGGACCAGGCGCGGCGACGTTCTTGGTCGAGACGAGCACCAGCCGTCCTCCGCGCGGCGATCGCGCCAGCAGTGCGTGGACGCTTCGCGCCAGACGGGCGACAGCGGAGACATTGACGCGCAGCGCACGGTCCCATTCGTCGTCCTGCAGGTTCGCCACTGGGGTGCTCGCCGGGAAGATCCCCGGAGAATCCCGAGGTCATGTGGCAGTTCGGGCAGACGGTCGACGGCCTCGCCGACGGATGCTACGAGCTCGGTACCCCCGTCACCGGCGGCAACGTCTCGTTCTACAACCAGACCGGCGACGTCCCGATCCACCCGACCCCGCTGGTCGGCGTGCTCGGCATCATCGACGACGTCTCGCGCCGCATCCCGTCGGGATGGCAGGACGAGGGCCAGAACATCTACCTGCTCGGAACCACCCGGACCGAGCTGTCGGGCTCGGCCTGGGCCGACGTCGTCCACGACCACCTCGGCGGGCTCCCGCCGAAGGTCGACCTCGCCGCCGAGAAGACCCTCGCCGGGCTCATCGGCGCAGCCCGCGACGAGTGGCTGATCTCCTCCGCGCACGACGTGTCCGAGGGCGGCCTCGCGCAGGCCCTCGCCGAGGGCGTCATGCGCTTCGGCGTCGGCGCGCGCGTGTGGCTGACCGAGCTCATGGAGCGCGACGGTGTGGATGCCGCATCCGCTCTCTTCTCGGAGTCGACCGGCCGCGTCATCATGACCGTCCCCCGCGAGGAGGATGTGAAGTTCCGCGGCCTCTGCGAGGGACGCGGCTACCCCGTGCTGCGCATCGGCGTCACCGACACCGTCGCCGACCTCGAGGTCACGGGGCTGTTCACGGTGAGCGCCGCCGAGCTGCGCGAGACCTCGCAGGCCACGCTGCCCGCCGCCTTCGGCCCGACCGTCGCGGAGCCGGTGGCGTGAGCGAGCTCAGCCGCCGCGAGCCGAACGAGCCGGCACGGAACCAGCCGGCCCATGACGGCCTCAGCGAGGACTACGGCGATCTCGGCGAACGCCGCAATCGCCGTATCCGCGCGGTCGCGTGGGTCGCGATCATCTCGCTGATCCTCGTCGGCGGCGGCGCCACCGTGCTGAGTCTGCTGTTCGGCTGAGGCTCGCGCTTCCGGGTCGCCGGTCCGACGCGTAGCCTCGGGTGGGAACGGAGGGCACCATGACGATTCAGCCGATCGACGTCGCCCGCGACCAGGACATCGAGGGGCACCTCCTCGGCTCGCCGGTGAGCATCATGCGCGAATACATCGAGACGCCGGGGCGCGGCCCGCGGCTGCACCGGCATCCCTATGCCGAGACGTTCGTGATCCGCGCGGGCCGGGCGCTGTTCACGGTCGGCGAGGAGCAGATCGTCGGCGTCGGCGGCCAGATCCTCGTCGTGCCCGCGCTCGTGTCGCACCGCTTCGAGGTGCTCGACGGCGGCACGTACGAGGCGACGCACATCCACGCGAACGACCGCTTCGTCACGGAATGGCTCGAGTAGCCGTGCCGGACGACGAGCTGCGCCCGCTGCTCGAGGTGCTGCGGCGCCAGGCCGCCGACCGTGCGGCGGCGCTGGAACAGACGCTCGCCGAACTCACCCACGACCGCAGCAGTCAGAGCGACGACGACGAGCACGACCCGGAGGGCGTGCCGCTGTCCGCGGAATGGTCACGGCTGAGCGGACTGCGCGACGCCGCCCGTGAGGAGCTCGATCAGGTCGACGCCGCGCTCGCCCGCATGGATGCCGGCACCTACGGCGTCTGCACGAACTGCGGCCGCGGCATCCCGATCGCGCGCCTGCGCGTGCGTCCGTTCGCCGAGCTCTGCGTGCCGTGCGCCGAGAGGCTCGGGCGCTGAGCGCGGGTCAGGCGACGGCAGCGCCGTTCAGCACCGCGATGACCTGTGCCTGATCCCCTCGGGCCTCGCCGTAGCGCAGGAACTTCACACGCTCCACCAGCACCTCGGTCGCATCCGGCTGGGTCTCGAGGATGCTCATCGTCTCGTCGATGTAGTCGTCCAGCGGCATCGCGTGCGGGTCGTCGGCGTGACCGGGCATGAGGTCGGTCTGCACGGACGGCGGCACGAGCTCGACGATGCGCACGCTCGTGCCGGCGAACTGCAGGCGCAGCGTTTCACTGAGCTGGTGGATCGCCGCCTTCGTCGCGTTGTACGTGGGCGTGAACCGCAGAGGCGCGAACGCGAGGCCTGACGAGACGGTCATGATCGTGGCATCCGGCTGGGCGAGCAGGTGCTCGGCGAACGCCGCGATCAGCCGGATAGGCCCGAGCACGTTCGTCGTCACGGTCGCCTCGGCCGTCTCGAGGAATCCGGGTGCGGTCCAGTCCTCCGCCCGCATGATGCCGGCCATCGGGATGAGCACGTTGAGATCCGGATGCCGCGCGATGACCTGGGCGGAGGCGGACGCGATGGATGCGGCATCCGCGGTGTCGATCCGGATCGTGTCGATGCCCGGATGCTGCGTCGCGATCTCGTCGAGGAGCTCCGTGCGCCGCCCGCCGACGATCACCTGGTTGCCGGCCTCGTGCAGACGCAGCGCGAGGGCGAGGCCGATGCCGCTGGTCGCGCCGGGGATGAACATGGTGTTTCCGTTGATTCGCATGATCCGAGTGTCTGCGCCATGCGACGGGCGCGGCAGAGAGCGCTTGTCGGGGGACCGGCGATCCCTGGATGCCGCGATGCGAGGCGCGCATGATGGATGCATGGATCGTGCAGCCCTCGCCGACTTCCTGCGCACGCACCGGGAGCAGCTGCGCCCTGGTGACGTCGGCCTGCCGGCGGGGGTGCGGCGCCGGGCGATGGGGCTACGACGCGAAGAGGTGGCGCAGCTCGCGCTGATGTCGACCGACTACTACACCCGCCTGGAGCAGCAGCGCGGACCGCAGCCGAGCACGCAGATCCTCACCTCGCTCGCCAGGGCGCTGCGCCTGTCATCCGACGAGCGCGACTATCTGTACCGCGTCGCCGGGCACGCGGTACCCGACCGGATCGGCCCGTCCGACCATGTCGCCCCTGCCCTGCAGCGGGTGTTCGATCGGCTCGACGATACCCCGGCGCTCATCATCTCGAGCCTCGGCGAGACGCTCGTGCAGAACGCGCTGGCGGCAGCGCTGCTCGGCGACAACGTCGGCTTGTCCGGCTTCGAGCGCTACGAGCCGTACCGCTGGTTCCTGCAGCCCGAGCGAGCCCGCGCCCACTACCCGGAGGACGATCATGCCCGCAACAGCCGCGCGCAGGTCGCCGGTCTCCGCGTCGCCTACGGCGCGATGGGTCAGCGGTCGCAGGCCGGGGCCCTCGTGGCCGAGCTGTCACGGCACAGCGAGGAGTTCCGTGAGCTCTGGGACCGTCAGGAGGTCGCGCAGCGGTTCGCCGATCACAAGACGCTGATCCACCCCGAGGTCGGGCCGATCGAGGTCGACTGCCAGGTGCTGTTCACCGAGGACCGCGGGCAGGCGCTCCTCGTGCTCACCGCCGCACCCCGCAGCGACGACGAGGAGAAGATCCGGCTTCTGCGGGTGGTCGGCGCGCAGCGGTTCTGAGCGGCAGCTCCGAGTCGGCCTTGCGCACCCCGCCCCGCGTACGTCTCCGACCGGCAGCTCAGGCCAGCGTCAGGAACAGCTTCTCGAGCTCGCCGACCGTCGGGGCGTCCTCGTCAGCGGACTCGTCCTCGGTCATGCAGTGCCGCAGCGCGGTGCTGATCACGGCGAAACCGGCCCTGTCGATGGCCTTGCCGACCGCGGCGAGCTGGATCACCACGTCGCGGCAGTCGGCATCGGCCTCAATCGCGTCGATGACGGCGCTGAGCTGACCGCGGGCGCGCTTGAGGCGGTTGACGACCTTGCGGATGTCGTCGTCGGGTGCGTTCGTCATGCCCATTCCTTCGTCAGGGTGCTGCGGGTTCCGGCCCGCCAGGTGAGGTAGCCGCCGTCAAGGTTGCGCGCAGCGCGCCCGTGCTGGCGCAGCAGGCGCACGGCGGTGTGTCCGCGCTGGCCGACCTGGCAGTGCACGATCAGTTCGCCGGCCGGAAGCTCGTCGAGCCGGTGGCGCAGCTCATCGACCGAGATGTTGATGCTCCCGGGGATCGCCCCGGCGGCGTTCTCACCGGCCGAGCGGACATCGACCACGGTCGCACCGGCGGCGACCGCCGCGTCGATCTCGTGCCACTGGATGCTCTCGGTCAGTCCGGTCGCGGCGTTGTCGGCGATGTAGCCGAGCATGTTCACGGCATCCTTCGCCGACCCGAACTGCGGGGCATAGGCGAGTTCCAGCCGGCTCAGCTGCGAGGCGGTGAGCCCGGCCTGCATGGCGGTCGCGATGACGTCGATGCGCTTGTCGGCACCGTTGCGTCCGAGCACCTGCGCACCGACGATGAGATCGGTCTCGGGGTCGACGAGCAGCTTCATGGTGAGGCGCTCGGCGCCGGGATAGTAGCCGGCGTGATCGGTCGGGTGCGCGTGGATGACCCGGTGCGCGCGGCCAGCTGCCCGCAGCCGCTTCTCGCTCCACCCCGTCGTCGCCACGGCGAGACCGAAGACCCCGACGATCGCCGTGCCCACGGCGGGCGGCGCGTCGGAGGGCCGCTCATCGACGAGCCCGGCTTCCCATGCGATGGCGTCAGCCGCCGTGCGGCCGTGCCGATTCGCGAGCCCGGCCATGGTGACGAGGGTCGGCTCCGCCGAGATCGCGTCGAGCTTCTCGGCCGCATCGCCCACCGCGAAGATCGTCGGGTCGCTCGTGCGCTGGTGCGCGTCGACGGCGATGCCGCCCGTGGGCCCGATCGCGAGTCCCGCATCGACGGCGATGGATGCCGCGGGCGCCACCCCGCGCGCATCGATGACGATGTCAGCCTCGACGGTCGTGCCGTCGTCGAGGTGCACACCGTCGACGTCGACGGAGGCCACTGTGGTGCGGGTGCGCACGTCGACGCCGTTGTCGACCAGAGTGTCGAGCACCACAGTCGCCATCTCGGGGTCGAGCGGGCTGAGCGGATGCGCACCGTGCTGGATGAGCGTGACCTCGAGCCCGCGGTGCGCGAGGTTCTCGACTGCTTCGAGGCCGATGAACCCGCCGCCTGCGACGACGGCGCGCCCGGCGCGGGGCAGGTCGGCGAGGGCGAGGGTGATCCGGTCGACGTCGTCGATCGTGCGCAGGGTCGAGACGACCGGGCCGTCCTGCTGCCCGAACGTGCTGCGCGCAGCGGCACCTGCGGCGATGATGAGCCGGTCGTAGGTCTCGGTGCGGACCTCGCCGGAGCGGACGTCGCGGATGCTCACGGTCCGGGCATCCCGGTCGATCCGCGTCACGACGCTGCCGGTGCGCACGTCGAGGTCGAACCGCGCGCGCAGCGACTCCGGGGTCTGCAGCAGCAGGGCGTCGCGGTTGCAGATCACGCCGCCGACGTAGTACGGCAGCCCGCAGTTCGCGAAGCTGACGTAGTCGCCCTGTTCGACCACGATGATCTCGGCATGCTCGTCGAGTCGGCGCATCCGGGTTGCGGCCGACATGCCGCCGGCGACCCCGCCGACGATGATCACGCGCACCGGATCACCGGCCGAACAGCTTGGCGAAGAACCCGGACTCTGCCGGGTCGTTCTCGTGACCGGGGCAGCGGTCGGCCGGGCGCACACCCCGCATGACGCTGTCGACGTGCTGGCCGCATCCGGCCCACGTGGTCTTTCCGCACGTACGGCAGGCGACTGCTCGGCACATGTTTTCTCTCCTCGGTCGTGGAACGTCCGATCGAGTGTAACAGATACCCCTAGGGGTATTTTTGAGAAGTATCAGCACGTCCCGGTGCGAAGCGCCTCACTCCGAGTCGGCCTTGCGCGCCCCTGCCTCGAGCACGTCGCCGGCCGGGAGCTCCTTGTGGCCGCCGAACTGCAGCCGCATCGCCGAGAGCACCTGGTTGGCGAACTGGTCCTCGTCGCGCGAGGCGAACCGCTCGAACAGGGATGCCGCGAGGACGGGCACCGGCACCCCGACGTCGACCGCGGCCTTGACCGTCCAGCGACCCTCGCCCGAGTCCGACACCCGGCCGGCGAGCCCGTCGAGGGCGGGGTTCTCCGTCAGCGCAGCCGCGGTGAGATCCAGCAGCCACGATGAGATCACCGACCCGCGGCGCCACAGCTCCGACACGGCGGCGGTGTCGATGGGGAACTGGTAGAACTCCGGCTCCTCGAGCGGGGCGACCTCGGCGGAGTGCTCGGCCTCGCGCACGCCGGCATCCGCGTTGTGGAGCAGGTTCAGGCCCTCGGCGATCGCGGCCATGATGCCGTACTCGATGCCGTTGTGCACCATCTTGACGAAGTGCCCCGAACCCGCGGGACCGGTGTGCAGGTAGCCCTGCTCCTCGGGGGCGAGGTCGCCGGTGCGGCCGGGCGTGCGCTCGATCTCGCCGACGCCCGGTGCGATCGTCTTCAGGATCGGCTCGATGTGCGCGTAGGCGCGCTCGGACCCGCCGACCATCAGGCAGTAGCCGCGTTCGAGGCCGAAGACGCCGCCGCTCGTGCCGATGTCGACGTACTCGATGCCCTTCTCGCGCAGCGCCGCAGCCCGGCGCACATCGTCGCGGTAGTTCGAGTTTCCGCCGTCGATGAGGATGTCGCCTTCCTCCAGAACGGCGGCCACCTCATCGGCGACCTGCCCCGTGAGGGATGCCGGCACCATCATCCAGACCACGCGGGTCGGCTGCAGCTTCGCGGCGAGGTCCGCCATGCTCTCGGCACCCGTCGCACCCTCCGCGACGAGAGCGGCGACGGCATCCTGATTCACGTCGTAGACCACGCAGTCGTGGCCGTCGCGCATGAGTCTGCGGACGATGTTCGCGCCCATCCTGCCGAGTCCGATCATGGCCAGTTGCATGTCTGCTCCTCCCGTTCGGGCTCGCGATGAGCCGATCCGTGGTCATCCTGACACGGCATCCCGGCCCGCGCCACCGGATCGGCACCCCGCGCACCCGCCGCCGTCCTCGTTGTTCTCTTCTACGAGACCGACCTGGTCTTCTACGAGACCGACCTGGTCGCGCCAGGGGCTCGAGTCCCTGAAACTCGTGATGATCGTCACGGAGTACGGCGCATCCACGCGGACTAGGCTGAAGCCATCATGCAAGAGTTCTGGCAGTGGGCGGGCAGCTTCTGGTGGCTCATCTTCCCGATCATGGGAATGGCCGGCGGAGCCGCCAAGGCGTGGGAGCGCGCCGCGAAGCGCCGGCACGAGCGCCGCCTCGAGACCCTGCGTGTGAAGGGCGAGATCAAGGCCGCGCAGTACGCCGCGCGAGGGCAGGCAGTACCGACGAGAGCGAAGGCGAAGGAGGTCGCGTCCGATTCGCAGCTCTCGTCGAAGGAGCTGCTCGAGCGCCTGTTCGCCGAGCACGATGAGATCACCGCGCGCTGGCTGGACTACGAGCTCGACGTCGCGAAGCTCATCGCCTACCCCGCCATGAGCGACGGGCGCCAGCCGCTGACCGCCGCGTTCCTGCGGGCGAAGAAGACTGCAGACAACCTGCGTCCGTCCTCGTCCGGCGCGAAGGTCTCCGAGCAGCAGGTCAGCGAGTACCTGGATGCCGTCGGCAACGCCGCAGTCGCATTCGAGATCGCCGAGAAGGATGCCCGCAGACTGCGCAACTCCACGTTCAGCGAGGCCGAGCGCAAGAAGCTCGAACGGGCCGAGAAGCTGCTGAAGGTCGCCGTGGACGAGTCGGCCACGCAGGCCGAGCGCAACATCGCCTACAAGCGGGTGCGCGAAGAGCTCGACGGACTCATCGTGCTGAGCGAACAGGCCGTCGAGGTGCTCGAGAAGCAGGTCGCGCGGGAGATCACCGGGCCCACTGCTGCGGCGACTCCCTCAGCCGAGCGCGTCGCCGACCAGACGCCGGACCCTCTGCCCGTTCGCAACACCCCCGCGGCCGGAAGCCCGACCCCGCACAACCCGATCCACCGCCCTGAGGAACAGAGCTGAGGACAGAGCCGAGGAGAGCTGACGTGAAGATCGATCTGAGCGGCAGAAGCGCGCTCGTCACGGGATCCACGCAGGGCATCGGTCGCGCGATCGCGGCGACGCTCGCGGATGCCGGCGCCCGCGTCGCCGTCAACGGCCGCAGCGCCGAGAGCGTGGCATCCACGATCGTCTCCCTCCTCGATGAGGACCCGGCCCGCGACCTCGTCGCCGCACCCGGCGATGTCACCGATGAGGCCGGTGCGGATGCCGTCATCGCCGCGACCGGCGACATCGACGTTCTCGTCAACAACCTCGGCATCTTCGGCGCGACGCCGCCGCTGGAGATCACCGACGACGAGTGGCGGCGCTACTTCGAGGTGAACGTCCTCGTCGCGGTGCGGCTGATCCGCGCGCTGCTGCCCGGCATGAAGGAGCGCGGCTGGGGCCGCATCCTGAACATCGCCAGCGACTCGGCGATCGTCATCCCCGCCGAGATGATCCACTACGGCATGTCGAAGACGGCTCTGCTGGCCGTCTCCCGCGGCTTCGCGAAGGATGCCGCAGGCACCGGCGTCACCGTCAACTCGGTGATCGCCGGCCCCACGCACACCGGCGGCGTGGAGACGTTCGTGTACGAACTCGTCGACTCCGCCCTGCCGTGGGACGAGGCGCAGCGCGAGTTCATGCGCCTGCACCGGCCGCAATCGCTGATCCAGCGACTGATCGAGCCCGAGGAGATCGCGAACATGGTCGCATATCTCGCCTCGCCCCTGGCATCCGCGACCACCGGCGCCGCCGTCCGGGTCGACGGCGGCTACGTCGACTCGATCGTCCCGTAGGCGGTCACGCCGTCGGGGCCGATCACCGCAGCCCGATCGGGCCGAGCACGGTCCCGCGGCGGTCACGCACCCACACGGCTCCGCTCTCTCGCTTCTCCTCCCGCGTGGTGAAGCAATACCGGTACGACACAGCACGAACCCAGACCGGGCGCTCGCCGTCGAACGGATCGGTGCGCAGCAGCGCGAGAGTCGGGGCATCCGCCTCGAGCAGCCGCACGAGGAACACCGTGAACCAGTCCTCGAGCGAGCGGCCGAGCGGCAGGAACCACATCAGCCAGTCCAGCCGCAGATGGTACGGCGCGAACTGCCGGGGAACGCGGCGCACGTCCCCCGGCTTGCCGGTGAACTCGTACTCGCGCCAGTCTCCGGCATCCGGGTCGACAGCCAGGGTGCCCTCGACGACGATCTCGATCCGCTCCTTCGTCACGGTGCCGAACGCGCCGTAGGCGTTCGCGAGCTGCCAGCGGTTGAAGCTCGCGTTCATGAGCTGCCGACGGGCGAAGAGGTTGCGCAGCGCGGGCCAGCTGAGCGCGAGATACAGGATGCCGACGACGGATGTGATGACGATCCAGTAGAGGGGGATGCCCGGCGCCGATGGGCGCGCAGCCGGAAGCCCGATCGCCGAGAACGCGATCACGATCGTGGCCCAGTTCAACCAGGCGAAGTTGCCGGTCAGCACCAGCCACACCTGGGTCGCGATGACGATCGTCCCGGCGACTGCGCCGACGATGGCCGGCGCCGGGCCGATGCCCGGTACGAGTCCGAGCAGCGGCGCGAACAGGAAGAACGGCACGACCAGCTGCGCGAAGTGGTTGCCCAGCACCTCGCCCTTGTGGAACCACCGCGGCAGCAGATGCGCCTGACGGCTGAGCGGTCCGGGCATCGGCTGCGTCTCATGGTGGAACGTGAGCGCGGTGAGGTCGCGCCACTCGCGCCCGCCGCGGATCTTGATCATCCCCGCGCCGAACTCGAGCCGGAACACCAGCCACCAGAACAGCACGATCACGACGGTCGGCGGCGGCTCGCTGCCCGACCCGAGGAACGCCGCGAGGAACCCGGCCTCGAGCAGCAGCATCTCCCACCCGAACCCGTAGAAGGTCTGCCCGATGCTCGAGATCGACATGTAGCCGAGCCAGAGCACCAGGAAGCAGATCATCGGCACCCAGGGCGGGGCGAGCTGCGGGATGCCGGCGATCAGTGCCACCGCGACAAGGATCCCCGCCCAGCACACGGCGGCCAGCCGCCGGTCGGTGTAGCGGATGCGTGTGAAGACGGTGGGGCGCAGCATCCGTTTTCGCGCCTTCGACGTGCCCGCCCAGTCGAGCAGTTCTGGGGCCGGGAGCAGCCCGCGCTCACCGCACAGCGCGCGGAACTGATTCAGTGACGAGACGAACGCGACGACGTACAGCGCCGCGATGCCCCGCTGCAGCACCTCGCGCGCGAAGCCGAAATCGACCGCGGCGAACCCGTCCATATGCCCATGATCGTCGGCAAGCGCGTCCGGGGACAGGCCTTGCACCCGCACCGAGCGGAAACGCGACGCGGGCACGAAGAAGCCCCGGCCGACCCTTGCGGATCGGCCGGGGCTCGGTTGAGCCGAAGGCTTACTCGACGACCCAGTCGAACTGGGCGCCGTTCTCCTCGAGCCACTTGTCGACGGCGTCGGCCTCCTGGCCCTCGCCGAACTCGTTCACGACCATGTCCTCGAGCGAGCCGTACTGCGCGTCGTCGAGCTTGATCTGCTCGACGAGCTCAGCGGCCTCGGGGAACTCCTCGGCGAAGCCCTTGTGACCCATGAAGTTCAGGGTCTCAGGGGTGCCCATGGCGCCCTCCGGGTCCTCGAGCGTCTTGACGTCGTACGAGCTGTTGGCCCAGAACGGCTTCCACAGCGTGACGACGACGTCCTCCTCGTTGTCGATCGCCTCGCCGAGCACGGTCAGCATGGCGGCGGTCGACGAGGTCTCGAGCGTGTACTCGCCCTCGAGGCCGTAGGTGGGGATCATCGAGTCCTGCGTGACACCGGTGAGGCCGGCGCCCGGCTCGATGCCGATGATCTTGCCGTCGAACATGTCGGCATTGCCCTTGAGGTCGGCGATCGAGTCGATGTCGGTGTAGCTGGGCACCGCGATCGTCAGGACGGCGTTCTCGTAGTACGCGCCGAGGTCCTCGAGGTCGTCGCCGTACTCCTCCATGTACTTCGCGTGGGTGACCTCGGGCCACGCCGACGGGTACATGTCGACGTCGCCCTGGGCGAGGCCGGTGTACAGCGGGCCCGCCTCGGTCAGCGTCTGCATCTCGACCGTGTAGCCGAGCTTCTCGAACTGGTCCTGAAGCAGGTACGCCATGCTCAGGCCGTCGGTCCAGGAGGGGAGGAACCCGAGCGTGATGGTGCCCTTGCTCTCCTCCCCGCCGTCGCCTCCGGCGGTGTCGTTGCCCGTGGCGCACCCCGCGAGGGCGAGGGATGCCGTGAGGCCGAGTGCTGTGATGGCTGTGATGTGCCGGAACTTCTTCATGGTGCTTCCTTTCGTATGTTCTGCTGCGTTTCGTATGGGTTCAAGGGTCAGGGTGCGCGCCGCAAGCCGGCGGCGGCCGCCCGGTCGGACTCGACGGAGGACGGAGCATCCGTCTTCTCGCCGCGCTGTGCCGCGCGCCGACGCGCGAGCATCCCCAGCAATGACGACGGGTACTCGTTCGGCGTTCCCAGGGCGGCTGTGACGCGATCGAGGTAGACGGCCAGCAGCACAATGGCGAGGCCCGCCTCGGCGCCCTTGGCGATGTTCACCGTCGAGATGGCCTCGACGACGAGCTTGCCGAGTCCGTCGGTGCCGGCCATGCCGGCGATGACGGCCATCGAGAGCGCGAGCATGATGACCTGGTTGACGCCGGCCATGATGGTGGGCATCGCCAGCGGCAGCTGGATGCCGCGCAGGATCTGCCCCGGCGTCGCACCGAACGCGTGGCCGGCCTCGACGGTCTCGGAGTCGACGCCGCGGATGCCGAGCTCGGTCATGCGCACCCCGGGGGGCAGCGCGAAGATCACGGTGGCGACCAGGCCCGGCACGACGCCGATGCTGAAGAAGATGATCGCCGGGATCAGGTAGACGAAGGCGGGCATCGTCTGCATGAAGTCGAGGACAGGCTTGAGGATCATCCGCACCGTCGCATTGCGCGCCGACCAGATGCCCAGCGGGATAGCGATGAGCACGGCGACGAGCGCCGAGACGATCACGAGCGCCAGCGTCTGCATCGACGGGATCCAGAGGTTCATGCTGAGGATGAGCAGGAACAGCACGACAGTGCCGACGGCCATCCAGACCGACCGGACGGCCCAGGCGATCAGCGCTGCGATGATGATCACGACCACCAGCGGCGTGCCGACCAGAATGTCGGTGAGCCCGTCGACGAGGAACTTCACGACGAAGGAGATCACGTCGAGCAGGCCCTTGAGGTTGTCCTTGACCCAATCGACGGCGACGTCGACCCACTGTCCGAGCGGAATGCGGAAACCGTCCATCAGCGCACCTCCTCCTCGGTCGCGGCGGCGTCTCCGGTGGCGGCATCCGCCTCTCCGAGCACGGCGTCGATCTCAGCCTGCGGAACCGGCAGGTGCGGCAGGGTGATCTCCTCGGTCGAGTTCGGCCCGGGGCCGAGCGCGGCCAGCAGGGTGATGCGCGGGATGACTCCGACGAGGCGCCCCTCGGCATCCACCACGGCGAGCGGCAGCGGCGACTCGACAGCGGGCACGAACAGGTTCATGAGGACCTCGTCCTCGGACACCGACTGAGGCACGGGCTTCAGGATCGACGTCAGCGCGGCGTCGCCCTTGCGGACGAGCTTGACGGCATCCCGGTCGGTGACCATGCCCAGGAGCTTGCGGTCCTTGCCGGTGACGTAGGCGGCCGACATGTACGCGTCGCGCATCTGGCGCAGCGCCGTGCGGGGGCCGCCCGACTCGGCGACGACGGGGCGCGGGCGCTCCATGACGTTGGATGCCGTGAGCACGCGTGCGCGGTCGACGTCCTGCACGAACTGCTCGACGTAGTCGTTGGCGGGGTCGGTGAGGATGTCCTCGGGGGTGCCGATCTGCACGATGCGGCCGTCGCGCATGACGGCGATGCGGTCGCCGAGGAACATGGCCTCGTTGAGGTCGTGGGTGATGAAGACGATGGTCTTCTGCAGCTTCTCCTGCAGCTCCACGAGCTGCTCCTGCATCTCGCGGCGGATCAGCGGGTCGAGGGCGCTGAACGCCTCGTCCATGAGCAGGATCTCGGTGTCTGCGGCGAGCGCACGGGCGATGCCGACTCGCTGCTGCATGCCGCCGGAGAGCTCGCTGGGCAGCTTGTCGCCCCAGCCGTCGAGCCCGACCATCGCGAGCACCTCGTCCGCCTTCGCGCGGCGCTCGGTCTTGCTGACGCCCTTCAGCTCGAGCGGGTAGGCGACGTTGTCGGCGACCGTGCGGTGCGGCAGCAGCGCGAAGTGCTGGAACACCATCGACACGTTGTCGCGGCGGATCTCGCGCAGGCGGGATGCCGGGACGCCGGCGATCTCGTCGCCGCCGACCACGACGGAGCCGTCCGTGATGTCGTGCAGGCCGTTCAGCATGCGGATGATGGTGGACTTGCCCGAGCCGGACAGGCCCATGATGACGAAGATCTCGCCCTTGTTGACGGTGAAGCTCGCGTCGATGACGGCAGCGGTTCCGGCATCCTGCACGTCGGTACGGGACGCTCCGGACTTCAGCTTCTGGACTGCCTGCTTCGGATTGCGTCCGAAGACTTTGAACAGATGGCGCGCTTCAAGTGCGGTTTCGGTCACATTTCCCCCGCGGCCGCCGATTGTTCGGGTCTCGGAAGCCGCTTCGATTTGCGCCCGGGTGATGTTCGCATGACCGTTTCGACAAGCTGCGCTGGCGGCGCTGACGGCGGGTTTCGGCCCCACCGCACGAACATCGACCATACGTCCACGCCTCTTCGCAGCACAGCACATTCGAAAGAAGGACGCGGCCGCGGACTGGTCTCAGACCAAAAGGCCTACATTTCAACGTAACAACTATGAGGACCTTTGTCTAATGTCGACAATCTGCGGAGCAGACAGAAGTCAGCGTCGGATGCTGCGCGTCACGGTGAACTTGGGGGTGCGGTGCAGCTGCTCGGTGGGCCCGACGAGCGTGCTGAGTTCCGGCTTGTAGCCGAGGTGAGAGTTGTAGACGGTGAGCAGCTCGCCGCCGGGCTTGAGGATGCGGGCGGCGGCCGCGAAGAGCTTCGTCGCCGCCCCCGCGTGGATGCTCGCGCCAAGGTGGAACGGAGGGTTCAGCAGAATGAGATCTGCGGACTGATCGGGGATTTCCGAACCCGCATCGTCGTGGATGACTTGGGCGTTGATGCCGTTCGCGGCAAACGTGGCGCGAGCCGATGCCACGGCCGCAGCCGAGCGGTCGGTGGCGATCACCTGCGCGCCGGGGTGCGTCAGCGC
The DNA here is from genome assembly GCF_040702785.1 of Microbacterium sp. NPDC077644. Classification (NCBI taxonomy): domain Bacteria; kingdom Bacillati; phylum Actinomycetota; class Actinomycetes; order Micrococcales; family Microbacteriaceae; genus Microbacterium; species Microbacterium sp. NPDC077644. The sequence continues at coordinate 761,584 of NZ_JBFBME010000002.1, read as the reverse complement.
GCAGGTGGCGGCGAGGATGCCGGTGCCGCAGCCGAGATCGACGACGCTTATGGGACGTGGAGAGTCCGATCCCTGACGCTTCGACAGGCTCAGCGGTCGAAGGGGCGGACGCCCCAGCACCTCGAGCAGCACGCGCGTGCCGATGTCGAGCTTCGCTCCGGCGAACGCCCCGCCGTGCGCGACGACCGTGAGGGGCAGCTCGAGCCCGGGAACCACGAGCGATGCGGTCATCGGGAAGGGCGGCTCCGCCGGAGCATCCCGGGGCCCGCTCGCCATGATCAACCGCGACTTCCGCTCGGCGCGCTGCGGCTGCACGGTCTCGAAGCTCCTCCCGAGCAGCTCGTTCTGCGTCAGCGTCATGTGCTTCACGCGCCCGCCGGCGATGAGCGTGACGTCCGGCGCCGCCCACCGCGCGACGGCATCCGCGATCTCCTCGAGTTCGGCGAGCGACTTGGGCAGCTGCAGCAGCACGAGCCACGCGCCCGTCAGCAGGGCAGGACCGAGTTCGCACTCCACGAACGCCGGCCGGTCGGTGGCGATTCCCAGACGCTCCGCGCTCGCGTCGGCGCGCTGCTCGTCGACACGCCGCGATTCCCCCGCATCGTCCGGGATTCGGGACGGTCGACCGAGCCCGAGCTCCTCGGCGTTGCGGGCGAGCGCCCGGCGCCCGGTCGCGAGGTCCTGGTGCACACGGACACCGCGGATGCCGGCATCCGTCAGCGCCAACGTGATCGCTCCGTACTCGTCGCCGATCACGGCGATCTCGTCGCCCGGGACTCCGGCGGGGAGCGCGGTGCGGACGAGGAGCTCGTCCGTGGCATCCCACGCCTGCAGATTCGGCGCCTCGACATCGGGGAAGCGGCGCAACGCGGCGTAGGAGAAGTCCACCTCCCCAGCGTAGGTTCAGCGCCTCTTGACAGCGACTGAACACCTGTTTAGTCTGCTGTACATGCGTTCAGCAGCCGATGACCTCACCGCCCGCGCCCGCATCCGCGACGCCGCGATCATCGCGTTCGCGCGCGACGGATTCGACGCCACGAGCATGCGCACGATCGCGGCGGACGCCGGCGTGAGCGCCGCGCTCATCGTGCACCACTTCGGCGACAAGGCCGCCCTGCGCACGGCCTGCGACGACTACGTCGTGAGCGTCTTCACCGACGAGCAGCACGAGCTCATCGCCGCTCCCACCGCCGACCGCATCCGGACTGCCCTGCACGACCTCGATCGCTACGGCCCGTACATCGACTATCTCGGGCGCATGCTCACCGGCGACTCCCCTGCCGCGGCGCACCTGTTCGACACGCTGCTCACCGCGACCGGGGCCGTGTTCGACGAGCAGCGATCCGCCGGTCTCCTCGAGCCCATGAGCGACCCCGAGATGACGACGCTGCTGGTGACGATCCTCGGGCTCGGCCACGTCGTGCTGCGCACCCAGATCGCCAGGGCACTCGGTGAGGACGGCCTCGGCTCCGCCGGGCTCCTGCGCGCGACGCTGCCGACCATGGAGCTTCTCACCCACGGCGTCTACGCCACCGACGTGTTCCTCGAGGGTACACGCCAGGCGATGGGCTCCACCGAGACTGCAAGGCCGCGCCGAGACAGCGGCGAAGCCGCGCAGTCTCGGCGCGGCCTTGCAGTCTCACGAGAGGAGGAGTCATGAGCGACACGATCGAGGTCTCTGCGCTGCACAAGCGTTACGGGCGCAACGTCGCCCTGCACGAACTGGACCTGCGCGTGCGGCGCGGCACGGTCTTCGGCCTGATCGGGCCGAACGGCGCCGGCAAGACGACGACCCTGCGCACGCTCCTCGACGTGATCCGACCCTCGTCCGGGACGGTGCGCGTGCTCGGCGAGGACCCGCGCAGCGGCGGGGCCCGGCTGCGACGGCGGATCGGCTACGTCCCGGGCGAGCTGCATCTCGAGGGCCGCGCCAGCGGCCACCGGCTGCTCGCCTTCTACGCCGAGGTGTCGGGGAGCTCCGGCGACTCGGCATCCGTCCTGGCCACCGCGCGCGACCTCGCGGACCGACTCGGCGTCGACCTGAACCGCCCGGTGCGCACGCTGTCGAAGGGCAACAAGCAGAAGGTCGGGCTCATCCAGGCGTTCATGCACCGGCCCGAGCTGCTCATCCTCGACGAGCCCACGAGCGGACTCGACCCGCTCGTGCAGCGCGAGTTCCTGACGATGGTGCGGGAGGCGCGGGATGCGGGCCAGACCGTACTGCTCAGCTCGCACGTGCTCAGCGAGATCCAGCAGACCGCCGACGAGGTGGCTGTCCTCGCGAACGGTCGCATCGTCGCCGACGGCGACGTCGCCTCGCTGCGGCTGGGGTCGATGCGGCGCGTTCGCGCTCGCATCGGCGGTGCGGATGCCGCAGCCGCGCGAGCCGCGTTCGAAACCGTACCGGGGGTCGAGGGGGTGGATGCCGGCCCTTCGACAGGCGCAGGGACCGGCGCGGGCGCCGACGGCGTCCAGCTGTCCGCGACGGTCGAGGGCGCGATCGATCCCTTCGTGAAGGCTCTCGCGCAGTACGACGTGCACGAGTTGACGGTCGAAGAACCCGACCTGGAGGAGTCCGTCCTGCGCCTGTACGGGGATGCGGCGTCGTCTGCTCCGCCGGCTCCAACCAGACGACAGCGGCGGCTCGGCGGGAAGGAGGGCGACCGTGGCTAGCATCCTGCCGGTGTTCCGGCGCAGCATGCGCGAATCGTGGCGCAGCCTTCTGGGCTGGACCATCGGCATCGCCGGCGTCCTCTTCCTCTACCTGCCGCTGTACCCGAGCATCGGGGCGAGCGACCAGATGAAGCAGCTCATCGACTCGCTGCCGGAACAGCTCGTCGACACCCTCGGCTACAACCAGATCACCAGCGGCGCCGGATACACCGAGGCGACGTTCTACGGACTGATGGGCTTCCTGCTGCTGACGATCGCGGCCGTGATGTGGGGATCGTCGCTCGCCGCGGCCGAGGAGAGCGGACGCGCCGAGCTCGACCTAGCGCATGGCATCGGACGCGGGTCGTACGCGCTGGAGACCGCTCTGTCGGTGCTCATGCGACTGCTGTGGCTGGGCGTGTTCGCCGGCCTCGTGATCTGGGCGCTGAACGGTCCGGCCGAGCTCGATCTCGAGCCCGCTCGCATCGTCGGCGCGAGCGCCGGGCTGGTCGGGCTGGCCTTCCTCACGGCATCCGCGGCGCTGTTCGCCGGAGCCCTCACCGGGCGCCGCATGTGGGCGACCGGGGTCGGCGCCGGCATCGCCGTCGTCGGATACATCCTGCAGGCGGTCGCCAAGCAGTCCAGCGACCTCGAGTGGCTGAACGCCGTGTCTCCGTACGCATGGGTGTACCACCGGTCGCCGCTCGCCGAGGGCGTCGACGAGGGCGGCCTCGCGCTGACCTGGGCTCTCGCCCTGGCGCTCACCGCGGCATCCGCCCTGGCGCTCCGCGCCCGCGACCTCCGCGGCTGACACGCCCCGCTCCCTCCTCCCGCCGGGCACAACTTCGGATCCGGCATCCGATACGCCGATGTACGCGGCGACGGCCCGGCGCGTCGCGCCCCGGGTCCGAAGTTGTGCACGGGGACGCGAGGGGTTGACACGCTCCGGGTTTAGTGGTTCATTAGTCGAGTAACTAACCACCTAACCCGCGGAGGCACCGTGATCGAAGAAGGCAAGGCGCTCTTCATCCAGATCGCCGAGCAGATCGAGGACCAGATCCTCGACGGTTCGCTGACCGAGGAGTCCAAGGCGCCCTCGACCAACGAGCTCGCCGCCTTCTACCGCATCAACCCCGCCACCGCCGCCAAGGGAGTCGCCATGCTCACCGACAAGGGCGTGCTGTACAAGCAGCGCGGCATCGGCATGTTCGTCGCCACCGGCGCACGACAGACGCTGCTCACCGAACGGCGATCCGCCTTCGCCGACCGCTACATCGACCCCCTGCTCGCCGAGGCCCGCACGCTCGGGCTCGGCGCAGACGACCTCGCCGCCCTGCTGCGTGAACGCGCAGTCGCGGCATCCGCATCAGAAGGGAACCCCGCATGACCGCCGTCATCGAGGTGCAGAACCTCACCAAGCGCTACAAGGACACCGAGGCGCTCGCCGGCGTCTCGCTCAGCATCCGGCCGGGCTCGATCTACGGCTTACTCGGACGCAACGGCGCCGGCAAGACCACGCTCATGTCGATCCTCACCGCACAGAACTTCGCCACCTCCGGCGAGGCGCGGGTGTTCGGCGAGAGCCCCTACGAGAACCCGCGGGTGCTGAGCCGGATGTGCTTCGTCCGCGAGAGCCAGAAGTATCCCGACGACGCGACACCCCGCCACGCCTTCACGGCGGCGCGGCTGTTCTTCGCGAACTGGGACCAGGCGCTCGCCGACCGCCTCATCGAGGACTTCCAGCTGCCCATGAAGCAGACCATCAAGAAGCTCTCGCGCGGCCAGCTCTCGGCCGTCGGCGTCATCATCGGGCTGGCATCCCGGGCCGAGGTGACGTTCTTCGACGAGCCGTACCTCGGACTCGACGCCGTCGCACGGCAGACCTTCTACGACCGCCTGATCGAGGACTATGCCGAGCACCCCCGCACGATCATCCTCTCGTCGCACCTGATCGACGAGGTCGCGAACCTCATCGAGCGCGTCATCGTGATCGACAAGGGCCGCATCCTGCTGGACGAGGAGACGGATGCCGTGCGCGATCGCGCCGTGACCGTCGTCGGCGACGCGGCCAAGGTCGACGCCTGGGCCGCCGGCCGCGAGGTCCTCCACCGCGATGAGCTCGGGCACGTGGCATCCGTCACAGTGCTCGGCCACCTCTCCGGTGCGGAGCGGGCGGAGGTCGCGGCATCCGGTCTCGATCTCGCCCCCGTCTCGCTCCAGCAGCTCATCGTCCGCCTCACGCAGAAGGCCGGCGCCGAGGCGCTCGCCGCCGACACCCAGGAGGTCCGCTGATGTCCCGCACGCTGAACGTGATCCGTCTGCAGCTGATCAACAGGCAGACCTTCATCTGGGTGCCGCTGATCGTCCTCGCATCGGCCGTGCTCGTGTCGGTGCTCATCTACGCGATGATCCCGACGTCGGAGCCCAAGTACGGCGGCGGCGGGCAGGCGCCGCTCTGGGTGTTCTTCGCCGTGGGCCTGTCGGCCATGACGATGACGTTCCCGTTCTCGCAGGCCATGAGCGTCACCCGGCGCGAGTTCTTCCTCGGCACCCTCATCACCGCAGTGCTCGCCAGCGCCTTCATGGGTGTGCTGTTCCTCATCGGCGGCGGCATCGAGATGCTGACGAACGGCTACGGCGTGAACGGCTACGTGTTCCACCTGCCGTGGCTGTGGGAGGCGGGCCCGCTCGGAGCCTTCATCGTCTACTTCGCGCTCGCGCTGTTCTTCTTCGTCGTCGGCTTCACGGGCGCGACGGTGTACAAGCGCTGGGGACCGGTCGTCCTGACCATCGCGTCGCTCGCGCTGGCGCTGATCCTCGTCGGGCTCGCCTTCCTCGTCACCCGCCTGGAGATGTGGGAGCAGGTGTGGATCGGCATCCTCGATCTCGGCGCCCTGGGCCTCGCGCTGTGGGGACTGGTCGTGGTCGCGCTGCTCTCGGTCGTGTCGTTCCTCGCGTTCCGGAGGGCGACGCCGTAGCGCCATGTTCACAACTCCTCACGAATCGGCCCGATCGCGCACGCCAGCTTCGCGATCGGGCCGATTCACGCCTTCTTTGAGGAGTTGCGAACCCTGTTCGTGCTGACGCACGTCGCTCAGATCTGGTCGTCGGCGCCGATGATGTCGAGGTTCCAGAAGCGCGAGTCCGGATCGTCGGGGTCGTGCGCGTCGGTGATCTCGGTGATCACCTCGTTGATGCGCCGCTCCATCTCGCGGAACTCCGCCTCGGTGAGACGCAGGTTCCGCTGCGAGAACGTGCCGTGCTGTGCGGCGTCCCGGCCCGAGACGTACTCCGCCGACCAGGTCAGCACGCGCCTGGCCATCGCGAAGTGATCTTCGACGAGAGAGGACATCACGGCGGCGCCGAGCAGCTCGTCCTCGACCGGATGCTCCGGAGAGCCGATGTTCCACGCTCCCTCGACGCCCTTCCAGACGCGGTCGCGCTTGTCGCGCGCGTGCTCGGGATCCTCTTCGATCATCCCGGCATCCGCCAGCACCCGCAGGTGGAAGCTCACGCTGTTGGCGGGCACGTCGAGGTCGGCGGCGATGTCGGCGGCGCGCGCATGCCCCCGCGCGGCGACGGCCCGCGCGATGCGCCGACGCAGCGGATGCGAGTACGCCTTGAGCATCGCCGTGGTCGCGTGGCGCTCGTCGGGATGCACGGGCTTTCGCTGCTCGTCCGTCATAGCCCAATCCTACCCACAAGAAAACTTGCGCAACTTCTATTGCGCAATTCTCATTGCGGAATTACCATCGTCGACATGAGCACCGCGACCACTCCGCACAGCCTGATCCGCAACGGGCGCTATGCCGCCTGGCTCGTCAGCGACACGGCGAAGGGATTGGCGAGCGCGCTGTTCGGCTTCGCGATCCCGCTCATCGCCCTGTTCGTCACGAACGAGCCCGCTCAGGCGGGCGCCATCAGTGCCGTCGGCATGACGATCCGCACGCTCACGACGATCTACGGCGGCGTCCTCGCCGACCGGCACCGCCGCATCGCCCTGATGGTGACCGGGTCGCTCGTCGGCGTCGTCCTCTCCGTCGCCTTCACAGTGCTGGCACTCACCGACGCGCTGACGTTCGTCACGCTGCTGGTCATGGAGATCCTGCTCGCCGCCCGCACGGGCCTGTTCGACATCGCCGGCGAGAGCGCGCTCAAGGAGATCGTGCCGGACGACGCCATGGGTCGGGCGCAGGCCGCGAACCAGGGTCGGGATGCCGTTCTCCAGCTCGCCGGCGGGCCGCTGGGCGGCGTGCTGCTCGCCGCAGGCACCTGGTTGATCGGCGCCGCGATGGCCGTGTGCCACGTCGTCGCCGCGGCGACCGCGTGGATGCTGCAGCACTCGGGCCGCACGCACGCCGAGGTCGCGTCCCGAATCCCAGACGCTGACGGCGCGTCGGATGCCGCGGCCGGCGAACACGCCGCGGGCGCGGCAGATCATCTGGGATTCGGCGCGGTGGCAGACGCGGATGCCGCGGAAGCCGGCCTTCTTGCGGCCGCCGTGGCCGCGGGCAAGCCGAACGCGATGCGGGAGATCGTCGCGGGGTTCCGCTGGCTGTTCTCGCGCCCCGACCTGCGCGGAGCCCTCTTCGTCGCCACGATCATCAACCTCGGCTTCAGCACGGCGATGACCACCGTCATCTACGCCCTGCAGCAGCAGGGGCACTCCCCCGTGACGATCGGGTTCCTGGCCACGGGCGCCGGAGTCGCGATGCTCGCCGGAGCGCTGGTCGCGCCGCTCATCGTCTCGCGCGTCCGCGCGGGCACGATCATCATCGGCGGGCTCGCCGTCTCAGCCGTCGGCGTCTTCTGCCTCATCCCGATGCATGCGCCGGTGGCTCTGGCCCTCGTGCTGGCCGGCATCGTGTTCTTCATCCCGGCCGTGAACGCCGCGCTGATGGGGTACTTCATGGTGGCCACACCCACCCAGATGCTCGGGCGGGCGAACAGCGCATCGGCCGTCCTCGGCATGGGCGCCATGCCGCTCGCTCCGCTCATCGCGGGGGTCGGGCTGTCGCTGATCGGACGGGAGGCGACTCTGGTGGTCGGCGCCGCCCTGTGCGCAGCATCCGTTCTGCTCGCCGTCGCGACCGCCGCGCTGCGCGCGCTCCCGGCGGAGTCGGGGTGGGCGGCTCACGCCGCGCAGTTCGCGATCCGCTGACCCGGGCGCCTGCCCGCGCGGCACCGCGTTCCGAGCACAGCTTCGGATGCCGCGGGCGACGCGCCGCAGCATCCTGGCCCCACCCGGCGTGTCCGAGCCGCCGTCCGAAGCTGTCCTCGGGGCGAGCGGTGGTGTCGGGCTTACAGCATCCCGGTCAGGGCGGCGATGCCGGCGAGCGCCGAGATCACGGCGAGGACGAGAGCGATCGCGATCAGCACGGCATGCACCTTGAGGAATGTCGTGGGCCGGCCGTCGGCATCGCGAGCCCGCGGGTCGTTCGCCACGCGCTTGTAGAACCGCGGCCAGACGATCGCGTTGAATGCGGCATTGACGAACAGGAGCACGACGAGAACGGTCACCTCGCCAGCGTAGGCGGCGGACAGTACCGGCATCCGCCAGGCCTCCGCGCGCCGAGAGCGCGAGCACAGCTTCGGATGCGGATGCCGACGCGCCGCTCAACCCTGGAATCACCCGGCGTGCCCCCGCCGAAGTCCGAAGTTGTGCACAGGGGCAGGCGCCTGATGGGGCGAGCCGCGGCCGGGTCAGGTCAGTTCGCGGGCGCGGAGCGCCGCACCGAGGAGCCCGGCATCCCCGCCGAGCTGCGCGGGCAGCAGCTCCGGCGTCCGATGGAAACTCAATCGCGCCGCCAGTCGCGCGCGCAGCTCGTCGAACAGCACGTCGCCCGCCCGCGAGAGTCCGCCGCCGATCACGATCGCCTCAGGCGCGAGGAACGCGGTCAATTGTGCGAGCGCGAGCGTGAGCGCATCCAGCGCGTCGTCCCAGATCCGCGCGGCCACGGCGTCGCCGTCCAGGGCGCGGGCGATCACCTCGCGGGCGCCGGTCACGGCGCTTCCGGTCGCGGCGGCGTACCGGCGGGCGATCGCCCCGGCCGAGGCCACCGTCTCGAGGCATCCGTACGCGCCGCATGTGCACAGCAGCGCCTCGCCGCGCGGCGGTCCTTCGGCGATCGGCGCATGCCCGATCTCGCCCGCGTATCCGCCGGCAGTGTAGGGAACGCCGCCGATGAGGATCGCTCCGGCGATCCCGGTGCCGATGATGAGGACGACGACGTCGTCATGAGCGCGGGCGCCGCCCAGCTCGTGCTCGGCCCAGCTCGCCGAGCGCACATCGTGATCGAGGGCGATCGGCAGCTGCAGCCGCTCGGCGGCGAGCGCCCGCAGCGGGGCGTCGCGCCACCCGAGGTTGCTCGCGAAGACGCCCGTCCCGGCATCCGCATCGACGATGCCCGGCACGACGAATCCGCCGGCGGCGGGCACCACATCCGGATGCTGCGCCCGCAGCTCGCCCGCCAGGCGGGCGAGCTCGTCGATCAGGGTCGTCGCGGGTTCGGCTCCCAGCGACGGCGTCGGCGTGCGGCGCATTCCGAGCGCTGCACCGTCCGCGTCGAAGAGGCCCGACTTGATGTCGGTTCCGCCCACGTCGAAGGCGAGCACCGGTGCCCCCCGTCCGATCTCGCGCAGTGTCATCGGTTCCGATCCCGTCCTGTCGACCATGTTTGTTCACACACTTCACAAATAGCGTAGTCGCCCGGACGCCCGAGGAATAGGATCGAGCCCATGCGCATTCTCGTGATCGGAGCAACAGGACACATCGGCAGCGTCGTCACGGCGACGCTCGCGTCGCACGGGCACGACGTGCTGCCCGCGTCGCGCAGCAGCGACCTCGGCGTCGACATCACCGATCCGGCATCCATCGAGGCACTGTTCGACACGGTCGGAGAGGTGGATGCCGTGGTCGTGGCATCCGGGTCGGCACCGTTCGCGCACGTCACCGAACTGACCCGCGACGACTACCTCGCGGCGTTCACCGCCAAGGCGCTGCCGCAGCTCGACGTCGCCCGCATCGCGCTCGGCCGCATCCGCGACGGCGGATCCATCACCCTCACCTCCGGCGTGCTCGCCCGCGAGCCGATCGCCACGGGCGCCGCCGCCGCCGTCGCCAACGGAGCCCTGGAGTCGTTCGTCGTCACCGCGGCGGCCGAGGCGCCGCGCGGTATCCGCATCAACGCGGTGTCGCCGAACGTCCTCGAGAGCTCGGCCGACCTGCATGCGCTGTTCGCGGGTCAGCGGCCGGTTCCGGATGCCGAGATCGGCCGCGCGTACGCGCTCGCGGTGGAAGGACTCGTCCGAGGGCGCGTCATCACGGCGTAGACCGCGGGGCGCCCGGCCCTTCGACAGGCTCAGGGACCGGGATCCGGGCGTCATGTATCACGAAACGCTTGCCGTGCTCCTGGTAGATGTGAGCACAATGATCTTCATGACCGACGCTTCCCGCGGGGGCGCCGTCAGCGATGGCTCGGCGCGGTGGGAACGCGCCGCCGATCTCTTCGCCGACTGGCGCGCCGGAGAGACGCGCGCCATCGACGATCTGGTGCGCCTGATGACACCCGTGCTCTGGCATGTCGTGCGCGCCTACGGCTTGGAGCGCTCCCTCGCCGAGGACGTCGTGCAGTCCACGTGGCTCGCCCTCGTGCGCGCGCGCGAGTCCGTCGCCGATGCCCGCGCGATCTCGGGCTGGCTGACGACGACGGCCCGCCGCGAGGCGTGGAGGGTGTCGAAGGGGCAGCGACGAGCGGATGCCACCTCCGACGAGATCCTCGAGCCGATGCTGCCCGCACAGGAGTCGGCCGAGGCCGAGGTCGCGGCATCCGACGAGTCCCGCCGGCTGTGGACGGCCGTGGGGACCCTCGACGAGCGGTGCCGCCGGCTGCTGCGAGTGATCGCCTTCGACGACCGACCCGACTACGCGAACCTCGCCGGCGAGCTCGAGATGCCGATCGGCAGCATCGGGCCGACGCGCCGGCGCTGCCTGGTGAAGCTGCGCGCCGAACTCGTGCGCACCGGAGCCGCGACAGAGGGGGACGGCGATGGCTGACACCGATGCAGAGCTGTTCGCCGGCATCCGCACGGCCGCCGAGCGATTCGATCCGCCGCCCGCTGATCTCGCCGACCGCGCGATCGCGGCGATCGCCATCGCCGACATCTCGCGCGAGTACGCGATGCTCACCCTGATCGAGAACGCCGAGGCGCCCGTGCGCAGCCGCGGCGACGGCGAGACGACGACGCTGCAGTTCAGCGACGGGGCGGCGAGCATCCTCCTGCACGTCAGCCGGACCGACCACGGGCGGCGCCGCGTGGACGGCTGGGTCGACCCGGCCGCCGTCGAGGTGCAGCTCACACAGGGCGAGCGGACCTGGGCCGCCGCGCCCGACGACCACGGGCGGTTCGCGTTCGACGACGTCGCCCCGGGCCTCACCCACGTGCGCCTCGTCGCAGGCGGGGAACAGAAGGACCTGCTCACGCCGCATTTCGAGGTGTGAGGACTGAAGCGTCGAGCCGAAGGGGAGAGCGATGGCGCAGCCCGAGAAGTGGAGTTGGCAGGACAGGGCGGAGGGGTCGATTCCGCGCGGATCGGCGCTGGATCCGTCCGTGGAGCCGGTGGAGGGCATCCGCGCCTTCCCCACCGCGTATCTGCCGGACCGGATGCTCATCTCCGAGCGGCAGGACGGCGAGAACGGCGCCTACGACCGTGACCTGCGCGCACTGACGCAGGCGGCGGGATCGTTCGGCTGGGAGCTCACGGTCGAGGCGGAGGACGTCATCCGCACCGGTCTGACCGAGCGGATGCTGCCCGGCATCCCCGGCGTCCGGCGCGCCGTGCTGACGACGCCGGACATTCCGCGGGAGGGCGAGTCTCCTGTCCCGCCCGACGCGTGGCGCGTGCTGCAGCGGGCGCGGCGCATCGTCGGGGGGCCGATGCCGCGCGCGAGCCTCGAGCACGTCCTGGCGATCGACCCAGTCGGGCTGAATCCGTTCACCCGCACGAACCCGTTCACCCGCACCAACCCGTTCACGCGCACGAACCCGGTGCGCGGGGCGGGCGCCGTCGGCAGCGACGACTACCTGGAGCCCGGACGCGGCGGGCGCCAGCCGATCTCCTGGATCGGGGCCGCACCCGTGCGGAGCAGGCTCGCAGACAAGCAGCGCAGGGCCGTCGTCGCCGTGCTCGACACAGGATGCGGCGAGCACGACTGGCTGCCGGACTCGATCGTCACGCGCGGCGCCGAGCTCGACGGCATCCCGATCGGACTCACCGGTGACGACGATCCGGAGCGGTATCCCGATCTGTACGGCCAGCTCGACGGCGAGATCGACGCGGTGGCCGGACACGGAACGTTCATCGCTGGGATCATCCGGCAGACGGCTCCGGATGCCGACGTCCTCGCGATCCGGGTGGCGAACTCGCTCGGCGTGGTGGACGAGAGCACGTTCCTGCAGGCGCTCGCGGCGGTCATCGAACTGCAGCGCCGGTTCGTGCACGGCGAGGACGGCGGGCGCCCGATCGACGTGCTGAACCTGTCGCTCGGCTACTACCACGAGACGCCGATCGACGGGCACTTCTCACTCGTGCTGCACGAGATGCTGCAGACCGCCAGATCGCTGGGGACGGTCGTGGTCTGCTCCGCCGGGAACGACGCGATCGACCGTCCGTCGTTCCCGGCATCACTGTGGGCGTGGCCGGGCGCCGACAACGGGATCGTGGCCGACAAGCACCTTCCGCTCGTGTCGGTCGGGGCCCTCAATCCGTCGCAGCGGTCGCTCGCGCTGTTCTCGAACGTCGGTCCGTGGGTGCGCACGTACGCGCCGGGAGCGATGGTCGTCTCGACGACGCCGGCATTCACGGGCGGCACGCAGGCCGTGACCCGCGCCGACGTCGACGGGTTCGAACGGCAGACCGTCGACCCGGACGACTACCGCGGCGGCTTCGTCGCGTGGAGCGGGACGTCGTTCTCCGCGCCCTACGTCGCCGGCAGGGTGGCGGCGCTGCTGGGGGAGCTGCCGGAGGATGCCGCCGCGACGGATGCCGCAGCGAACAAGGCCGTCGAGGAGGTGCTGGCGGCGCTGCCGCCGGATCGCCCGCTGAGCTGAGCCGGCGCCCCGGACTTCCGCGCCGGCCCGGGACACGGCATCCTGAACGGATGGGGACTTCGGCGGCGGAGCTGTACGAGCGCGGGCGCGCGGCGTCCAACGCGCAGCGCTACCCCGAGGCGCGCCGCCTGCTCGCCAGGGCCGAGGCGGCCGCTGATGATGACGCGGACCTGCGCGCCCGCATCCACGGCACCCTCGCGTACGTGCTCGCCCAGACCGGAGAACCCGCACGCGCCGAAGCACTCGGCCGCGCCGCCCTCGACCAGGACGGCGTGAGCGACGAGACCAGGGCGATCCTCGCCGGTCAGCTCGGCGTGCTGTTCACCCGCGCCGGCCGGCTCGACGAGGCCGAAGACATGCTCACGCGCGCGGTCGACGTCCTCGAAGGCACGGCGCTCGCGAACTGCCTCCTCAACCGATCTCTCGTGCACATGCATCGCCGCGCGTTCGACGCCTGCACGGCGGATCTCGAACGCGCCACCGCGCTCTACGAGCAGCACGGCGATCCGGATGCCGCCGCCGAGGCCCGCCACAACCTCGGCTACGCCGCCCTGCTGCGCGGCGACCTCGTCGAAGCACTCGACCTCATGGCGCGCTCGCGCCCGGTGATCGCCGCAGGATCCCCCGTCGGTGCGGCGATGAGCGACCTCGACCGCGCCGAGGTGCTGCGCGACGCGGGTCTCGTCGACGAGGCCGAGAACCTGCTCGAGGCCGTCGCCGCCACCTTCGGCGCCGCGCGCATGACGCAGGCCCGCGCCGAGGCCGAGTACCACCTCGCGCGGTCGCTGCTGCAGCACGACCCGAAGCGCGCGCGACAGGTCGCACGCACGGCCGCGCGCCGGTTCCGCCGACTCGGCGCCGACAGCTGGGCCGCTCGTGGCGATGCCATCCGGCTCGACGCCGAACTGGATGCAGGTGACGCCCCGCCGGCCGCGGACTTCGCCGCCACGGCCGCCCAGCTGCGCCGAGCCGGATTCCCGAGCGAGGCGAGCGCCGTGCGGCTGAGTTCCGCTCTGGCGGCGACCCGCCGCGGCGAAGCGGCCCCGCCGATCCGACTGCCCGCCGACGCACCGGTCCCCCTGCGGCTGCGCGCGGCCGAGGTGCGGGCAGCCCGCGCCGGCGCACGATCGAGGCACGCGGAGTCTCGCCGGCACGCCGCCGCCGGCCTCGACCTGCTCTCGGACTGGCAGCGTTCCTTCGGCGCGCTCGACCTGCAGGCATCCCTCGCCATGCACGGCACGCACCTCGTGTTCGCCGGTCTGTCGGCCGCCTCGCAGAGCCACGACCCCGAGGTGCTGTTCGACTGGTCGGAGCGCGCCCGCCACCTCAGTCAGCAGGTCGCGCCGGTGCGCCCTCCGCACGACGGCGAGCACGCCGCCGACCTCGGCGAGCTGCGGATGCTGCGCGCCGAGCTGACCGGGCAGGAGTGGACGACGCATCCGCGCGTGCGTCTGCTCCGCGACCGCGTGCGCGAGCATCAGTGGACGGCGACGGGAGCCGGAGACACCCGTCCCCGGATCACCCTCGACGTGCTGAAGAACGAGCTGCGCCAGGAGCGGCGCGACGACGCGCGCACCGAGCTCGGCGAGGATGCCGGCACCGCCGCCCTGTCGTTCGTGTACTCCGGCGACAGCATGCTGTGCGTCGTCACCACCGACGCCGACAGCACGATCGTGACGCTCGACCGCGCGGCGATCGGGGCGGCGACGGACGGGCTGCGCGCCGACCTCGACGTCTCGGCATCCATCCGCAGCGGCCCGATGGCCGCGATCGTCGCGCAGGCACTGGGCGAGCGGATGCGGCGACTCGACGACCTGCTGCTCGGCCCCGCCCGATCGCTCCTCGGCGACCGGAGGACCGTGCTGACCGTGCCGGGCATCCTCGCCGGCATCCCGTGGGCCATGCTGCCGACGATGGCGGGCCGTCCGTTCACGATCGCGACCTCGATGTCGCGCTGGGTGCAGGAGCGCCGCATCCCGCGTGAGCTCACGCGAGCAGGGCTCGCCGCGGGTCCCCGCGTGCCGCGCGGTGCCGGCGAGGTGCACGCTTCGGCATCCGTGTGGGGCGAGGCGACGGTGCTGACCGGAGAGGATGCGCGCGTGGATGCCGTGACGGCGCTGGCCGCGGACGTCGACGTGCTGCACATCGCCGCACACGGCCGGCATGCCGCCGACAACCCGCTGTTCGCCGGGTTCGAGCTCGCCGACGGCGCCCTGTTCGGCTACGACGTCGACCTGATCCCCCGCGTGCCCGACACGGTCGTGCTGTCGGCGTGCGAGCTCGGCCGCTCATCGGTGCGCTGGGGAGAGGAGGCGCTGGGGATGACCCGCGTCTGGCTGCACGCGGGAACCCGCAGCGTGATCGCCGCTCCGGCCGTCGTCGCCGACGACGTCGCGGGCGACCTGCTCAGCGCGGTGCACTCCGGCCTCGCCGACGGCCAGTCTCCGGCTGCGGCGCTGGCCGCGGCATCCGTGCAGACCGGATTGCGCACCCCGTTCCAGTGCCACGGAACCGGGTTCTGAAACTTCTTCGGGCCGGATGTATCAGAACGGCGGTACCCCGCTCTTGATAGTCGGAAGGTGTCACGCGGAATGCCTGACGGGCATGAGGAGGCGCGGTCGCGCTTGGGGATGCGTTGGGGGACGCAGCGACGGACACCGACCGCTTCAGGAGGGCGTCGTGGATGCATCCACGGCGCCCTCCGCCATGTCGTGGCGACGCGCGCTCAGCGCCGTTCGGCCGCCTCGGTGTGGTGGCGGATGACCTCGGCGACGACGAAGTTGAACCACTTCTCCGCGAACTCGGGATCCAGATGCGCCTCTTCGGCCAGTGCTCGCAGGCGCGCGACCTGCTGCTCCTCACGGGCCGGGTCGGAGGCGGGCATGGCGTGCTCCGCCTTGAGGATGCCGACCTCCTGCGTGGCGCGGAAGCGCTCGGCGAGCATGTAGATCAGGGCGGCATCGATGTTGTCGATCGTGCCGCGCAGGCGCTGAAGTCGTGCGGTGGCATCCTGGTCGGTCATGGCTCCCCCTGTTCGTCGGCCCTCTGACGATATCGCGACGGCACCCCCTAGAGTTGGCGCATGACCAACGATCTGCCGGAGGAATCCGGAGTCGCCGTCGAGACGGAGCCGCCGACGCGGAAGGCGTCGAAGGCCCCGAAGCCGACGAAGACGAAGAAGCCCGAACCGGCCGATCCGCCGATCACCCCCAAGCCCGTGGTCGAGCCGGTCCCGTCGACGAGGTCGTTCTGGACGCGCATCGACAAGCCGTTCGTGTTCGGGTTCCTCGTCACGCTCGGCGGTCTGGCAGCGATCCTGCTCGGACTCGCGCTGTCGAATCTGTCGACGGTCATCATCTACATCGCGCTCGCCCTGTTCGCCGCCCTCGGCCTCGACCCGGCCGTGCGCTTCCTCGAACGCCGAGGGCTGGGCCGCGGATGGAGCGTCGTCGTGGTGCTCGTCGCCCTGATCGCCGCGCTCGCCCTGATCCTGTGGATCATCATCCCGGTCGTCGTCGAGCAGATCACGCTGTTCGTCAAGAGCGTGCCCGGGCTCATCGCCGACTTCACCGGCAGCGACCTCTACGCGACGCTCGAGGCGCAGTTCGGCGATCAGTTCCAGGACCTCGTCTCGGACGTGCAGGGCTTCCTCACCGACCCGAACAACATCGCGGCCATCGGCGGCGGGGCGCTGCAGGTCGGAGCATCCATCGCGAACGCCATCTCTGGCGTCGTCATCGTGCTCGTGCTCGTCATCTACTTCGTCGCGACGCTGCCGACCATGAAGCAGGCGATGCTGCGCCTGGTGCCCGCCCGCGACCGCGAGAACACCGCCATCATCACCGATCAGATCACCGACTCGGTCGGCGGCTACGTCATGGGCATGGTCACGCTGGCATTCATCAACGCCGTCGTCGTGCTGCTGCTGTACACGGTGATGTCGCTGCCGTTCCCGCTGCTGCTGGCAGTGGTGGCGTTCCTGATCACGCTGATCCCGCTCGTCGGATCGCTGATCTTCTGGGTGATCGGCACGGGCATCGCGCTGTTCGCCGACCCGATCCTCGCGCTCGTGTTCGCAGTGATCTACCTGATCTACATGCAGTTGGAGTCGTACTTCCTCACGCCGCGCGTCATGAACAGGGCGATCTCGATCCCCGGTTCGCTCGTCGTCATCGGCGCCCTCGTCGGAGGAACGCTGCTCGGACTCCTCGGCGCGCTCGTCGCTGTGCCGGTCACGGCATCCATCCTCATCATCATCAAGAAGGTGTGGATCCCGCGCCAGGACTCCCGGGTGTGACCGGGAGTCCTGGCGCGGGTGTGCTCGGATCAGCGCGGGATCAGATCAGACCCTTCTCGGTGAGCCACTCGGTCGCGATGTCCTCGGGCGACATCTGGTCGACGGTGCTCTGCACGCCCATCGCGACGAGGTCGTCGACACTGAGCTCGGCGCTGATGCCGTTGATGACATCGGCGATCTCGTCGGCCACGTCGCTGGAGGCGATCGGCACGACGTTCGAGGCGAGGATCAGGCTCTCCGGGTCCTCGAGCGCGACGATGTCCTCGGTCTGGAAGCGCGGGTCGGCCGAGTAGATGTCGGCGACCTGGATCTCGTCGGCCAGCAGCGCGTCGAACGTGGTGTCGCCGGTCGCCGAGAACGCGAGGTCGAGACCGTAGACGGTCTTCGCGCCCGCCGGGCCGTACGGGCGCTGCTCGAGCTCGGGCGCGCCGCCGAGGGTGACGGTGCCGTCGACGTCAGCGAGGTCGGCGATGCTCGTCAGGTCGTTCGCGTCGGCGAACGCCTTGGTGACCGTGTAGGTGTCCTGATCGGATGCCTCGGCGTAGTCGAGTGCTGTGAGCCCGTCGGGCAGCGCCTCCTGCAGCGCGGCGTACACGTCGTCGGGGCTCGTGGCCTCGGAGCTGTCGTCGAAGTACTGCAGCAGGTTGCCGGTGTACTCCGGAAACAGGTCGATCTCGCCGGATTCGACGTCGGGCATGTACGCGTCGCGCTGGCCGATGTTGAACTGCTTGTCGACGGTGTAGCCGGCGTTCTCGAGAGCCTGGGCGTAGATCTCGGCGATGATCTCGTTCGAGTAGTAGGCCTGCGAGCCGATGACGATGGTGTCGGAATCGCCGCCTGACGTGTCGTCGGAGGGAGCGTCGAGGGGGTTGCTGCTCGCGCAGCCGGCGAGGACGAGGGCGCCGGCGAGCGCGACACCGGTCGCAAGGGTGAGACGTGTCGTGCGTGCTGTGAACATGATGTTCCTCTCTGGTGGGAGTCAGGCGGATGCTGTGGATGCTGATGCTGCCGCGCGGCGCGCGGCCCGTGCGGACGTGCCGGGCTTCGCGACGCGGATGCCGGCCGGAACGGCCATGCGCTGGGCGAGGGCGAGCAGCAGGTCGGCGATGAGGGCGACGACGGCGACGAGGATGGCGCCGCCGAGCACCTGGTCGAAGCGGCGCAGCGGGATGCCCTGGATGATCGGCCAGCCGAGACCCCCGAGGTTCACGTAGGCGGCGATCGTGACCGTCGCGATCACCTGCAGGGTCGCCGAGCGCAGACCGCCGACGAGAAGGGGGAGACCGAGCGGGACCTCGACCTTCCAGAACACCTGCCACTGGGTCATGCCGGTGGCGCGGGCCGCGTCGATCACGCGGCGGTCGATCGCCTCGAGCCCCGTGTAGGCGCCGGCCAGGAGCGAAGGGATCGCGAGCAGCACGAAGGTGATGGTCGCCGCCTCCGGCACCCGGACGACACCCATGAGCAGCATGAGCAGCACCATGAGGCCGAACGACGGCACGGCGCGGGCGGCGCCCGAGATCGCCACGGCGACCTCGCGGCCACGACCGGTGTGGCCGATCGCCCACCCCGCCGGCACGGCGATGGCGGCGGCGATGAGCACGGACACCACGGTGTAGAACAGGTGCTGGCCGAGCAGCACGGGCAGCGCGTACTGGCCCTCCAGCCGCTCGGGAGAGAACAGCCAGGCGAAGGCTTCGGCGAACAGGTTCATGCGGCGGCCCTCATCGGGACGATGCGGCGACGGGCGGTCGCCGCCGACGCGGTGCGCGTCCACGGCATGATCGCGCGGCCGGCGAGCATGAGCAGCAGGTCGATCACCAGGGCGATCACGACGACGGCGAGGACGCCCGCGAACACCTCGGGGATGATGCGGCGCTGCAGCCCGTTCGTGAACAGGTAGCCGAGGTTCTCGACGCCGACGAGAATGCCGACCGTGGCGAGCGAGATCGTGCTGACCGCCGCGACCCGCAGACCCGCGAGGATCACGGGGCCCGCGAGCGGGAGGTCGACCGTCCAGAATCGGCGCGCCGCGCCGTAGCCGACCGCCGTTGCCGCCTGGCGGATGTCGGGGTCGACCGAGTCGAGGCCGTCGGCGACGGAGCGCACGAGAATCGCGACGGCGTAGATGGTGAGTCCGACGATGAGGTTCTCCTGGCTGCGCGCCGAGTATCCGATGACCGAGGGCAGCAGGATCAGCAGGGCGAGCGACGGGATCGTGTAGAGCAGGCCGGTCAGCACGACGATGGGGCCGCGCACCAGGCGGTACCGCCAGGCGACCCAGCCCAGCGGCAGCGACAGCACGAAACCGCAGACGATCGCGATCGCGCTCTGACCGAGGTGGGTGAGCGCGAGACCGAGGATCAGGTCGAGGTTGTCGGCGACCCAGTTCACGGGGTGGGACCGGACCCTTCGACGGGCTCAGGGGCCGGCGCGCGCTCAGGGGCCGGCGCGCGCTCAGGGATCGGGGCGTCGATCGCTGAGCCTGTCGAAGCGCTCGACGGCTCATCGTCCGCGTCATCGAGGAGCGTGCCCTGCGTGCGGCCCTCGGAGTCGACGACGAACCGGCCGCGCGGGGTCTGCTTGATGCGCAGCGCCCGGTGCCCGCGCTCGGCGCCGATGAACGCCGAGACGAAGTCGTCCGCCGGGTTCTCGATGATCTCGCTGGGGCTGCCGACCTGGACGATGCGGGCGCCCTTGTCGAGGATGACCACCTGGTCGCCGAGCAGGAACGCCTCGTCGATGTCGTGCGTGACGAAGACGACCGTCTTGTCGAGGTCGCGCTGCAGGCGGATGAGCTCCTGCTGCAGATCGGCGCGCACGATCGGGTCGACCGCGCCGAAGGGCTCGTCCATGAGCAGGATGTTCGGGTCGGCTGCGAGACCGCGCGCGACGCCGACGCGCTGCTGCTGCCCGCCCGAGAGCTGGCTCGGATACCGATCGGCGAGCGCGCGGTCGAGGCCGACGGTGTCGAGCAGCTCGCGAGCGCGCTCGTGCGCCTGCTTCCTGCCCGTGCCGTTCAGCCGCAGGACGGTCGCGACGTTGTCGATGACCGAGAAATGCGGCATCAGGCCGGAGTTCTGCATGACATAGCCGATCCTGCGGCGCAGAGCCACCGGGTCGCCCACCAGCACGCTCTCGCCGTCGATCTCGACGTCGCCGGCGGTCGGCTCGACCATGCGGTTGATCATGCGCAGCAGCGTGGTCTTGCCGCATCCGGACGATCCGACGAAGACCGTCGTCTTTCGCGAGGGCAGCACGAGGCTGAAGTCCTCGACGGCGAGGGTGCCGTCGGGGAATCTCTTGGACACCGAACGGAACTCGATCATGAGCTGGCCCGCGCCCCGGCTACGGCCCGACCTCCACCTGGCGAGGGTCGAACGCGATGTGGGCGGAGATGTCCTTTCCGACACGCTCGAATGCCGAGGGGTACGGGTTCGGGTACCCCCATGCCGCGTCGGCGTGAGTCTCGCCGTCGACGACGGCGGAGTAGTACTGCGCCTCGCCCTTCCACGGACAGGTGTACGGCGTCGGGCTCGTCACGAGCACGCCGTCTGCGACGGACGAGAGCGGGAAGTACCAGTTGCCCTCGATGGAGATGAGGTCGGCGTCGCCGGCTTCGGCGATGACGGTTCCTGCGAGTACAGCCTTCATGGTGGTGTCTCCTCGGATCAGGTTTCGAGCGTAGGGGATGCCGCGGACATGCGGGGTGGATTCAGCGAGTGTTGACAGCTCAGCGTGTTCGGAGCGGAGCCGTGAACGGATGGGTCACGCGGACTCCCGACCATACGCCGCCAGCAGCCGCAGCCAGATCTCGTTCATCGTCGGGTACGCGGGGACCGCGTGCCACAGCCGCGAGATCGGCACCTCGCCGACGATCGCGATGGTGGCGGCCTGGAGCATCTCGGAGACGTCGGGGCCGACGAATGTCACTCCGAGGATGACGTCGCGCTCGGTGTCGACGACCATCCGGGCCGTGCCCTCGTAGCCGTCCTCGTGCAGGCTCGATCCGGCCACCGCTCCGAGGTCGTAGTCGACGACGCGGACGGGGCGCCCGGCATCCTGCGCCTGCTGAGCCGTCAGGCCGGCGGAGGCGACCTCCGGCGACGAGAACACGACCTGCGGAACCGCCGCCTCATCGGCGGTCGCGACGTGGCGGCCCCAGGCCGCATCGTCCACCTCGAGGCCCTGAGCGCGGGCGGCGATCACGTCGCCCGCGGCACGCGCCTGGTACTTGCCCTGGTGCGTGAGCAGCACGCGGCCGTTGATGTCGCCGACGGCGTACAGCCAGTCGTGGCCGGGCACGCGCAGGGTGTCGTCGGTGGTGACGTACGTCCCGGGCTCGATGCCGACCGTGTCGAGCCCGATGTCATCGGAGCGCGGGCTCCGGCCCGTCGCGGCGAGCACCTGGGCGGCGCGGATCTCGGTGCCGTCATCGAGCGCGACGGTGACGCCGTCGGCATCCCGGACCACGCTGGTCGTCCCCGTGTTCGTGCGGACGTCCACTCCGTCAGCGCGCAGACCGGCTGCGACGCGTTCGCCCGCGACGGGCTCCATCTTGGCGAGCAGTTCGCCGCGGGCGATGACGGTGACGGCCGCGCCGAGCGAAGCGTACGCGGTCGCCATCTCGACCGCGACCACGCCGCCGCCGATGATGGCCAGGGATGCCGGGATCTCCTGCGCGCTCGTGGCCTCGCGGCTCGTCCAGGGCTCTGCCTCTGCAAGACCCGGGATCGGGGCGATCGCAGCATCCGTTCCGGTGGCGATCGCGACCGCGTGGCGTGCGTGCAGGACCCGCGTCGAGCCGTCGTCGGCCGTGACGGTCACCTCGCGCTCGCCGCTGATGCGGCCGTGCCCGCGGGCGAGATCGATGCCGGCGGACTGGAGCCACTTCACCTGGCCGTCGTCGGACCAGTCGCTCGTGAAGGAGTCGCGTCGGGCCAGCACAGCGGCGGGATCCAGTTCGCCGCCGATCACGCCCTGCACGTGCTGTGCAGCGCGCAGCGCCTGGCCGGAGCGCAGCAGCGCCTTCGAGGGCATGCATGCCCAGTACGAGCATTCACCGCCGACGAGCTCGCTCTCGACGATGATGGCGGTCAAGCCGCCCTGCACAGCTCGATCGGCGACGTTCTCGCCGACCGGTCCTGCTCCGATCACGATGAGGTCGTACTCGTTCTGCGTCATCACTCCGCCTTCCTGCGGCCGCGCTCGAACAGCACCGCCCAGTCTTGCTGATCTGCAACGCCGTGTCACCGGGGTGTTGTTCCCGGGCTGTCCTGTCTCTCCTGTGCACAGCTTCGGAGCCCGGGACAGACACGCCGGCGGCGAGGCGGATGCGGCGGCGTGTCGCCCGCCGGGTCCGAAGTTGTGCCCAGGAGGAGGGGCGAGAGGGGCAGAGAGGGGTCAGCGGGCGAGCAGGATGCTGCTCGGCGCCGGGGCCGCGGCGCGGTGGCGGATGCCGCGGGGCACGCCGGTGCGCTCGTCGAGGTCGAGGATGCTGATCTCGTCCGATCGCTGCCCGGCGACGAGCAGCGCGCCGTCGTGCACGAGGTGGTGACGCGGCCAGTCGACCCCGGCGTCGGCGAACGCGAGCGGCTCGACGATCTCGCCGGATCCCCGTACGCGGAGAGCCGCGATCGTGTTGCTGCCCCGGATCCCGGCGTAGAGAGTCTCGCCGTCGCGCGAGCGCGAGAGCTCGGACGGGTAGTCGGTTCCGCTCACGGCGGCCGGGCTCACGGCTGTCCCTGCGACGAGCGCCCAGCGTCCGTCGGCGCCGGCGGCGAGTGTGAACACCTCGCACGAGTACTCGGTCACGACGTGCAGGTGTCCGCTGGGGTGCACGACCATATGACGCGGGCCAACGCCGTGCGGCAGCACGATCTGGTGGTCGACCACGAGCCCGGCGGAGGTCGCACGCCAGATCCGCACGAGATCGAACCCGATGTCCGTCGTGGCGATGCGGCCGTCGGGCAGGAAGGCCGCGGCATGCGCGCGCGAGGTGCGCTCCGGCGCATCGGCTGCGGATGCCGGAGCGAGTGCGGCCGCGAACACCGCAGCCGCCGGTGAAACAGGCTCCGGGGCTCCCGGCGTCAACCCCAGCTCCTCATCGAACAGCAGCAGCCCGGAGCGCGCTGGTGCGGAGGCCGCGGGCGCGAGCGACGTGAGCACATCGTTGAGGTCGGGGCCAGGCACCGCGGGCGCCCCCTGTGCCACCGGGGCAGGGTTCGTGCCGTACGGGTCGGTCGCGGCATCCGCCACCGCCGTCTCGCCCAGCAGCCCGGAGGCGTCGATCCCGAGGCGCACGACACGGCCGTCGCCGTAGCAACTGGCCACGAGGTACCCGCCGTGCGGCGCGACGGCGAGGTGGCAGACGCCGTCGCCGACGTCGACGGGCGCGCCGAATCGGGCGAGCGACCGCTCACCGGTTCGCGAGAACGCCTGCACGCCGCCCGAGCCCTCCAGCGCGGCGTAGACGACATCGAGCGTCGGGTGCGCGGCGAGCCACGACGGCGAAGCCGCGGCGGCCACGGCTCCCCGGTATGCGAGGGTCGTCGGCTCGCGGCCCTCGTCGCCCTCGAGCAGGCCGATGCCGGCGGCATCCCCGTCCATCTCGGGGCCGTAGCCGCCGACCCAGAACCGCGTCACACGTGCATCCTCACGCTCGAGCCCTCCAACAGGGGACGCAAGTGGTCGTATCCGCGTCGCTCAGGCGACGATTCACGACCCCTCACCCACCGCGCGGTTCAGGAGGGGGCGCATCTGGTCGCCTCTCCGTCGCTGAGGCGACGATTCGCGACCCCTCACGCCCTCGCCCATCACGTCAGACGAGGTCGTGGCGCACGATCACCTGGTCGCGCTCGGGGCCGACGCCGATCACCGAGATACGGGTCTTGCTCATCTTCTCGAGCGCGAGCACGTAGTCCTGCGCAGTCTGGGGCAGATCCTCGAAGGTGCGGGCGGTGGAGATGTCTTCCTTCCAACCGGGGAAGTACTCCAGGATCGGCTTCGCGTGGTGGAAGTCGGTCTGGTTGACCGGAACATCGTCGAAGCGCTCGCCGTCGACGTCATACGCCACGCACACCGGGATCTGCTCGAGGCCGGTGAGGATGTCGAGCTTGGTGAGCACGAGGTCGGTGATGCCGTTGATGCGCGTGGCGTAGCGGGTGATCGGGGCGTCGTACCAGCCGACGCGACGCGGGCGGCCCGTCGTCGTGCCGAACTCGAAACCGGCGGAGCGCAGCCAGTCGCCCTGCTCGTCGAACAGCTCGGTCGGGAACGGGCCCGAGCCGACGCGGGTCGTGTAGGCCTTCACGATCCCGACGATGCGGTCGAGGCGGCCTGGTCCGACGCCAGAACCGGATGCCGCACCGGCAGCGGTCGCGGTCGACGAGGTGACGAACGGATACGTTCCGTGGTCGATGTCGAGCATGGTCGCCTGGCCGCCCTCGAACACGACGACGTCGCCGCGGTCGAGCGCCTCGTCGATGAGGTGTCCGGTGTCGGCGACCATCGGACGCAGCCGCTCGGCGTACGACAGCAGGTCCTCGATGATCTCGTCGCACGTGACGGCGCGGCGGTTGAAGACCTTCACGAGCAGGTGGTTCTTCTGGTCGAGGGCGCCCTCGATCTTCTGACGCAGGATGTTCTCGTCGAAGAGGTCCTGCACGCGGATGCCGACGCGGTTGATCTTGTCGGCGTACGCCGGTCCGATGCCGCGTCCGGTCGTGCCGATGTTGCGCTTGCCGAGGAAGCGCTCGGTGACCTTGTCGAGCGTGCGATGGTACTGCGTGATGATGTGCGCGTTCGCGCTCACCTTCAGCTTGGAGACGTCGATGCCCCGCGCCGACAGTGCGGTGAGCTCGTCGAAGAGAACCTCGAGGTCGATGACGACGCCGTTGCCGATCACCGGCGTCACGCCGGGAGAGAGGATGCCGCTGGGCAGCAGGTGCAGCGCGTACTTCTCATTGCCGACCACGACCGTGTGCCCGGCGTTGTTGCCGCCGTTGAACTTCACCACCCAGTCGGTGCGGTCGCCGAGCAGATCGGTCGCCTTGCCCTTGCCCTCGTCGCCCCACTGGACGCCGACGATAACGATTCCTGGCATGGGTGTCCCCCTGGATAGTGCTTCTCGCCGGGCTTGCACCGGCCGATGAGCTGGCCCTGAGCGGGCCGTTCCATCCTATCGGAGGGGTTCCGACGCTCCGCGGACGGCGACCGTTACAGTGACCGCAGGAGGATCCATGACGATCTGGTGGCCGTACTTCCGACTCGCCGCGGCGGTGCTCGGCGCTGCCGCGATCATCCGGCAGCTGTCGCTCTCTCTCGGCAACGCCCTCGCCGCCGAGACGCCGTGGGGCTCTCACCTGCCGACCGTGGTCACGAACTTCTTCAGCTACTTCACGATCCTCTCGAACCTCATCGCCGTCGTCGCCCTCGTCGCCGGCGGGGTGTGGATGCTGCGCACCCGACCGCCCCTTCGACAGGCTCAGGGAGCGGCCAGTCCCGAACCCGCGTGGCTGGCGACCCTCCTCGCCTGCGCATCGACGTACATGATCGTGACGGGGATCGTCTACAACCTGCTGCTGCGCGGCATCCCGATCGCCGGCATCTCCGACGTGTGGACGAACGAGACCCTGCACGTCGTCATCCCGCTCGTCATGCTTGTCGACGTGCTGTTCGCCCCGCGTCGGCGCGCGCTGCCGTGGGGCGCGATGCTCACCGCCGTCGCGTTCCCCATCGTGTGGGCGGTGTACACGCTCGTGCGCGCGAACCTCATCACGGCGCCAGCCACCGGCAACCCGTGGTGGTACCCGTACCCGTTCCTCGACCCGCACCTGCAGGGCGGATACCTCGGCGTCATCGCATACATCGTGGGCATCGCCGTGGCGATCATCGGCGTCGCCGCGCTCGTGGTGTGGGTCGGGCGCCGCCGCGGAGCATCGCGCTAGACGGGAACTCCTACCCATCCCCAGCCCCGCCGCCGCGGGCGCCCCCCGATTACGCTGGCAGGATGAGCGAGTCGAACGCCGCACGGACCGGAGTGCCCGCAGCCCCTCCCCCTCCGCCGCGCCCGCCCGCGCCGCGCCCGCAGGCGGTGCCGGACCCTTCGACAGGCTCAGGGGCCTGCAGCGGCTCACCGACCGGGAGCACCGTCACACGGACCGGCCCCGCCGTCGCGACGGGCCCGACCGACGCGGAGATGCGCCGTGCATCCGGCATCCTCGACGTCATCTCGAAGGCGTATTCGGCGAAGATGGTCGGCCAGGAGCGGCTGCGCACGAGCCTGCTCGTCTCGCTCATCGCCGGCGGTCACATCCTCCTCGAGTCCGTCCCGGGCCTGGCGAAGACGACCGCAGCATCCACCCTCGCCGACACGGTCAAGGCGAGCTTCAAGCGCATCCAGTGCACCCCCGACCTGCTGCCCAGCGACATCACCGGCAACCAGATCTACGACGCGGCGACCGGCTCGTTCCGCACCGTCCTGGGTCCCGTGCACGCGAACTTCGTCCTGCTCGACGAGATCAACCGATCGAGCGCCAAGACGCAGTCCGCCATGCTCGAGGCGATGCAGGAGCACCAGACCACGATCGGCGGCGAGGTGCACCACCTCCCCAAGCCGTTCCTCGTGATCGCGACGCAGAACCCGATCGAGCAGGAGGGCACGTACGAGCTGCCCGAGGCGCAGATGGACCGGTTCCTCCTCAAGGAGATCGTCGAGTACCCGAGCCCCGCCGACGAGGTCGAGATCCTCGGCCGCATCGACTCCGGCGTGCTCGACCCCGACCGGCACGTCGCCGGCGCCGTCTCGCTCGAGGACGTCCAGGCCCTGCAGGCGACGGCGTCCAAGATCTACGTCGATGCCGCGATCCGCAACTACATCGTCGGCATCGCCTATGTCACCCGCAACCCCGCCCCGTACATCGGCGAGGAGCGCGCGCGGTTCATCAAGTACGGTGCCAGCCCCCGCGCGAGCATCGCGTTCCTGCAGGCGTCGCGCGCCCTCGCGCTGCTCAACGGCCGCAATCACGTGCTGCCCGAGGACATCCGCGCCCTGCGTCACCTCGTCCTCCGCCACCGCGTGCTGCTGACCTTCGAGGCCGACGCCGAGGGCGTGCGCAGCGAGGAGATCATCGACGAGATCTTCTCCGTCGTCCCCACCCCGTAACCTCAGGCCGGCTCAGGGATCGTGGCAAGTCTGATCACCCAGGTGAAGAGCAAGCTCTTCATCCACTCGTCGCAGAAGTCGATGCACGCCCTCGACGGCGCCTACGCGTCGCTCCTGCACGGGCGCAGCCTCGACTTCGAGGATCTGCGCCAGTACGAGTACGGGGATCAGATCCGCGACATCGACTGGCGCGCGACGGCCCGCCAGGGCGAACCGCTCGTCAAGCGCCACCGCGCGAACCGGATGCATACGATCCTGTTCGTCGTCGACACCGGACTGTCCATGACGGCGCTCGCGCACGACGAGAAGCCGAAGAAGGACCTCGCGATCCTCGCCACCGGCGCCCTCGGCATCCTGGCGCTGCGCCACGGGGACGATTTCAGCGTCGTGCACGGCGACGCCGAGCGCATCCGCCGTCGTGCACCCGGACGCAGCGAAGGGGCTCTCGAGCACGCGCTGCGCACGCTCGACGACGCGATCGCGACGGCATCCGCCCCCAGCGATCGCGACGCCCTGCTCGCCTTCGTCGCGCGCACGATCGCGCGCCGGTGCATCGTCGTGATCGTGACCGACGACGCACCCGTGACCGATGAGACCGAGCGGATGCTGCGCCGCCTGCGCGTGCAGCACGACGTGCTCTGGATCACCCTTCACGACGCCGATCCCGTCCTGGCAAGGCGGTCTCACGCGGCCAGGGCCGACGTCGATTCGCACTGGACGATCCCCGACTTCGTGCACGGAGACGCGGCCGTCCTCGACGAGGTCGCCGCCCACGCGCAGGCGGATGCCGCGCGGCGTGACGCCCTCCTCGACCGGCTGGAGATCAGCAGGGCCGCGCTCGACACGCAGGATGCCGCCGTGGGCGCACTGCTGCGCATGCTGAATCGGAGGGCGCATGTCCGCCCCTGACGAGCTCTACCCTCCCGTCCAGTACGGCTGGGGCTGGATCCTCCTCGCCGTCGGGATCATCGCGGTGCTGATCCTCGCCGGATGGCTCGTCGTGCTCCTGACCCGCCCGAGGCGCAGCATCACCGTCGTCGGAGCACCGCCGGTCACCCCGCCGACGAGCGACATGCTGTCTATGCTCCGAACGGAATACACCACGGCGATCGACCGGATCGAGGCGGCCTTCCACGCCGGAGTGATCGACGCCCGCGCGGCGAATCTCGAGCTCAGCCGCTCCGTGCGCTCGTTCGTCAACGAGTACAGCGGCCTGGAGGCACCTGTTCTCGCCCTCGACGACCTGGTGCGGATGGGCGTCCGACCCGAGCTCGTCGATGCGATCGGCCGGCACTATTACCCGAGCATCTTCCGCCGGGGCGCCGCCATCGATCCGCACGCAGGTGCCGAGGCCGCGCGGAAGGTGGTCGCGACATGGCACTAGCGAACGGGTGGGTGATCCTCATCGCGGCCGGGCTCGTCGTCGCGGCCGTCGTGATCGGGCTGCTGATCGGCATCCGCCGCAGCGCACGGCACCGCGCGCAGGCCGGCGCGCCGATCGCGCGGGCCGAGCGGCTGCGTACGCTGCCGTCGTTCCGCCGGGCGGTGAACCGGCGAACGGCCGCTCTCGCCGGCATCCTGTCGCTCAGCGTCATCGCGGCGATCGTGGCCGGGGTCGTGGCGGCGCGCCCCATGTCGTCGCAGACCATCCAGCCCGTGAACACCAGCCGGGACATCATGCTGTGCCTGGACGTCTCCGGTTCCATGAGCGACGTCGACGTCGAAGTGCTCAGCGTCTTCGAGGAGCTGCTGGACGGATTCGAGGGCGAGCGGATCGGACTGACGATCTTCAACAGCTCCCCCGTGCAGGTGTTCCCGCTGACCGACGACTACGAGTTCATCCGCACGCATCTGCAGAGCATCCGCGAGAGCTTCGACTTCGTCGAAGAGATCCCCGAGCACTGGGTCGGGACGCTCAACGGCCCCGGAGCGTCACTCATCGGCGACGGACTCGCCGCGTGCGCCATGCGCTTCGACCATCAGGACGACGAGCGCAGCCGGTCGATCATCCTCGCCACCGACAACGAGCTCGCCGGGGCATCCATCGTCACCCTGCAGGAGGCGGCCGACTACGCGGCATCCACCGGCATCCGGGTGTTCGCGCTCAATCCCGTGCAGGGCGTGAACACGCAGCTCAGCGACGAGCTCGTCGCCGCGGTGCAGTCGACCGGCGGCGAGGCGTACGGCCTGCGCGACACGACGACCGTCGCCGACATCATCGACGACGTGCAGGAGCAGGACGCCACCGAGCTGCGCGGTCAGGCGCAGGTGGTGTGGACCGACACCCCGAATGCGTGGATCGCCGTGCTGCTCGTGCTCGCGCTCGGCTTCGTCGTACTGATGTGGAGGGTCAGGCTGTGATCTTCCAACCCGTGCTCAATGTCTTCCTGCTGGTGCTGCTGTTCGCCCCGGCATGGGCGCTCGCGGTGTGGATGCTGGTGCGCGCGGCGCGCGCATCCGGCGCTGGACCGGGATCCACGTCGTCAGCCGCCCTGTCGACGGGCGCCGGCGCAGGCTGGTGGGCGCTGCGCCTGGTCATGCTCCTCGCCTGCTTCACGATGCTGCTGCGGCCCGGCATCCCCGGCGGCACGTCGCAGACGCTCGCGACGGACACCGACATCATCATCGTGCTCGACACCACGGCGAGCATCGTGGCGGAGGACTGGGACGGCGACCGGCCGCGCCTCGAGGGCGTGCGCGCCGACGTCCAGTCGATCGTCGACGAGTACCCGGGCGCGCGCTTCGCGCTGATCACGTTCGACGCGTCGGCCGAGCAGCGACTGCCCCTGACCACCGATGCCACGGCCCTCATGTCGTCGCTCGAGATCCTCCGTCCCGAGGTCACCTCGCAGTCGCGGGGCAGCTCGATCGGCATCGCCGCGGCCATGGTGCAGGAGACCCTCGCCGGAGCCGCCGAGCAGTCCCCGGAGCGTTCGCGGATGGTGTTCTACCTCGGCGACGGCGAGCAGACCGTCTCGAGCGACCCCGAGTCGTTCTCCGGCAGCGCCGCCTACGTCGACGGAGGATCCGTGCTCGGATACGGCACGACGGACGGCGGCCCGATGAAGGTCACCTCGGGCTCGTTCAGCGGCGACCAGGGCTACATCGAGTACCAGGGCGAACCGGCCATGTCGGTCATCGACGAGGCGAACCTGCAGACGGTCGCCGAGGAGCTGGGCGTGCCGCTGCAGGTGCGGGATGCCGCCACAGCGATCGACCTGCCGGGGGCCCCGGCGACGACGACGAACCACGCCGAGAGCGGCTCGGTCGGCAACGTCATCGAGCTGTACTGGGTGTTCGCGGGGCTGATCGCCCTGCTGCTGTGCGTCGAGATCGCGCGCGCCGCGATGCTCGTCGTGCAGTTACGCGGCCTCGCGATCCGCGGGGGTGACGCATGACGATCACGACCACGCAGGCGCAGCAGGATGCCGCAGCGGCACTGCTGGCGGCGAACAGGCGGCGGCGCAGCATCCGCCGCTGGATCGCGCTCGGAACCCTCCCGCTGACGCTCGCGGCGATCCTCCTCGTCGGCAAGCTGCTGAGCATGTACGGGTTCGCGCATCAGGCGATCTCGACCTACGTCACCGACGACTACGCCGGATCGACCGCAGCGGCCCAGGGTCAGGAGCTGCTGAACTGGTTCGAGCCGTACAAGGCCCCGTACAACGTCGGCACGGCGCTCGCCGGTGCGGACGAACTGGACGCCGCCAGGGCGAAGCTCGAAGAGGCTCTGCCTCTGGCATCCGGGCTCGAGGTGTGCGCCGTCCGGGTCAATCTCGCACTCGTGATCGAACGACAGGGGGATGCCGCGCGCGCGAGCGGCGACGGCGAGGCGGCGGCGCAGCTGTACGGCGAAGCGCTCACGGTCACGGCCGAGACGCCCGAGGAGTGCAGCAGCGACGAGGCTGATGAGCAGTCGCCCGATCCGCAGCGCGACATGAGCGACACGCTCGACGACCTGGAGGACAGGCTGCAGGAGAAGCAGCAGGACCAGAACGGGCAGCCGACTCCGCCCGAGGACGAGGGCGAGCAGGAGCAGCCGTCCGGACCGGATCAGGACAAGCTCGACGAGCTGCAGGACAAGCTCGAGCAGGGCGCCGAGGAGCGTCAGCAGAACGAGGACGGCGAGGACGGTCCCGGCGGCGGGACGGACAGGCCATGGTAGATCCGAAGCGAGCGCGCTACCTCACGGGTGCCGAAGGTGCACCGCCGGTTCCCCCGCCCGGCGGGTATCACGGCGCCCGGCGCACGGCCGCAGCCCCCGCACCGATCGTCGGCACCGCGTCGGCTGCGACCGAGAAGCAGTCCGCCAACGCGATCGGCTGGATCGCCCTGGTCGCCGCCATCCTCTTCGCGCTCGTGCTGCTCGGCGCGCTGCTGGCCGGCGGCACCGACCTGCTGTACGGCGTGACGATGCTGACGCTGCAGCTGGTGGTGCTCGGGGTCGTCGTCGCGGCGCTGTGCACCTCGCGCGGCCGGGTGCTCGGCGCATCCGCCCTGGTCATCGTCCTGCTGCTCAACGTCGCGACCGTGGGAGCGGCGAGCGCGCTGCAGACCTCGGCATCCGGCAGCTACGGCGGCGAGAAGACCGCCGAGCAGAAGCACGAGGAGGCCTACCCCGGCGTCAAGGACCGATCAGCGGATGAGATCCTCCTGCAGCCGTCGCTCGAGGAGGTCCGGGAGCAGAGCGACGCGATGCTCGCCGAGATCCGTCGCCGGCTGAGCGACCGGTTCGGGTACACGTGGTCCGAGATCGGTCAGGAGGATCTGCGCCCCGAGCGCAACGGCTACGGGGGCGAGTCGATGCTCGTGCAGTACATCTCGGTGCCGTGGGCGACGAACGAGCCCATCCAGGACTACGACCGCAAGCTCGCGGTGATGGGCGTGATCGAAGAAGTGGTCACGCAGTACGGCATGTACGGGCTGTACTCGTTCAACGATCCCTCCTCCAGCCTCGACGACACGATCCTGCAGAAGTTCTACGGGTCGAGCGACCCTCGCACCCAGCACACCTGGGAGTGGTACTCCGACAACTACCCCGACCCGCTGCGGTTCTACGCCGTCATCCACGACCTCTCGAACGATCCGGCGGGCGAGCTGCGCGCCGAGCGCGAGGCCGAGAGCGCCGGGTCCGGCGAACCGCTCGAGGGCCTGCAGATCTACTTCCTCGCCCCCGAGCTGCTCAGCGACGCCGACCGGGCGGAGTTCCAGGAGCGGATGCAGGAGTATCCGGGGTTCTGACAGCGCGTGCCATTCGAATGGTATTCTGATGGCATGAAGGCGACCATGGACAAGGCAGGGCGGATCGTCATCCCCGCCGTGCTGCGCGAGCGCTTGGGAATGGTGCCGGGGCCGGTCGATCTGATCATGGACGGCACCGGCATCCGGATCGAAGTCGAGGTGCACGACAACGTGATCGAGAAGGACGGACGGCTCGTGATCACCGGCGGCCCGGTCCTCACGCCCGAGCAGATCCGAGAGCTGCGCCTTGCCGACCAGCGCTGACCTCCTCCTCGACACCAGCGCCGCCCTCGCGCTGCTCCGCGACGTGGATCCCGCGCACGATGCCGCGAACGAAGCGACGTCCGGAGCCGTCCTGGGCCTGGCCGGCCACGCGCTGATCGAGACGTACTCGGTCCTCACCCGCCTGCCCGGTTCTGCCCGCATCCGGCCCGATCGGGTGGGGGAGATCCTCGAGACGGTGTTCCCGTCCTCGGTTGCGTTGCCCGAGCCGCAGGCACTGCGCGCGGCGCAGACGTTCATCAACGCGGGAATCGCGGGCGGCGCCGTGTACGACGGGCTGGTCGGCCTGGCCGCGAAGGCGGCAGGTGTCGCCCTGCTCTCGTGCGACCGCCGAGCAGAGCCGACCTATGTGCGGCTCGGGGTCGACTTCCGCATGATCTGACGAGGCCGGGCGGCCCGAATCCCAGACGAACCCGCGGGACACCGGCGCGCCGGCAGGGTGACACACCGGGATCGCGCCGAAACGTCTGGGATTCGGAACGGACGGATGCCGTGCGGCCGGCTCAGGACGCGAGCGAGAGCCCCGCGGCGAGCGCGAAGCCGAGGACTGTGGCGAGCCCGGTCGACTCCTTCGCCTTGGACTGGGCGTCGGGCACCATCGAGTCCACGAGCATGACGAGAAGCGCACCGGCTGCGAAGCCGCTCGCTCCGGCGCGGAAGTCGGGGCCGACGGCATCCGCCAGCGCCGCACCCGCGACGGTCGCGAGCGCGCAGACCACGGCGACACCCGCCCACAGCCAGAAGACGCGCGCACGCTTCATCCCGCCGTCCAGGAGGTCGGCGGCCGAGCCGATCGACTCGGGCAGGTTCGAGACGACGATCGCGATGACGAGAGCGACGCTGACGCCCTCTCCGGATGCCAGGCCGATGCCGAGCACGAGCTGCTCCGGGACGCCGTCGAGCAGCGCTCCCACCGCGAGCGGGCCACCCGCACCCTTCTGCCCGGATGCCCGGCGCTCGACGATCCGGTCGGCGACGTAGTACGTCAGGGCACCCGCTGCGACCCCGATGACGAGGGGGATCGGGCCGCCGAGGTCCAGGCCCTCCTCCCACAGCTCGAACGCGATGGAGGCCATGAGCGCTCCGGTGCCGAAGCCCAGGACGATGCCGAGCAGGCGCTGCGGCCACGTCCGCA
This sequence comes from Microbacterium sp. NPDC077644, assembly GCF_040702785.1. Taxonomy (NCBI): domain Bacteria; kingdom Bacillati; phylum Actinomycetota; class Actinomycetes; order Micrococcales; family Microbacteriaceae; genus Microbacterium; species Microbacterium sp. NPDC077644. Next base: position 727,702 of record NZ_JBFBME010000002.1, on the reverse strand, counting down.
GCATCGCGAGCACGGCGCCGACGAGCAGGGGCGCAGCCGCGACCGCTCCCCACAGGATCGCCTCTCCCATGCGCTCACCCTAGCCTCGGCATCCGCCCGCGATCGGGAGGAGATCTCGCGATCGGGAGGACGATTCTCGGGAATCCCTCCTCCCATCCGTGCGAAGTCCGCCCGAACGCGGCCCGGCGTCACGGCGCCAGACCCGCGATCGCCGGCTTGAACCCGAGCCGCGGATTCGCGCAGCATCCGCCCCGGCAGACGTCGAACCACGGTCCGAGTTCCGTCTCGTTCAGTCGCCGTTCGACCGGGATTCCGGCGATCCGCTCGCGGACGAGGTCGACCAGGGCGCTGACGAAGGCCGGATGGATGCCGGGCGTCGGCGTCCGCGCGAACCACAGATCATTCTCCTCGGCGGTCTCGCGCGCCTCGGTGTCGAGGTCCCACATGACCTCCATGTGGTCGCTCACGAACCCCAACGGCACGACGATCACGGCGGTGCGCGCGTCCAGAGCGTCGATCGCGTCGTTGATGTCGGGCTCGAGCCACGGCTGCGTCGGCGGGCCGGACCGCGACTGGAACACGAGCTGCCACGAGATCTCTGGCGACGTCTTCGCGATCACCTCGCGCGCGACGGCCAGATGCTGCGCGACATAGCCGCCGCCGTCGACGCCCGTGAACATCGAGCCGCCCGAGTGCGCGGCGTCCTCGGTCGGGATGCTGTGCGTCGAGAACAGCACCTCGATCGCGTCATCGGCGTGGCCGGCCGCCCGCGCCGCGGCGAGCGCGTCGCGCAGACCGTCGATGAACGGGCGGATGAAACCGGGATGCGAGAAGTACTGACGCACCTTGTCGATCTGCAGGCTCTCCTGCAGCCCCGCGGCCTCTAACGCATCGGCCCAGTCCTCGCGGTACTGCCGGCACGACGAGTACGACGAGTAGGCGCTCGTCGGAATGGCGATCATCGTGCGGATGCCGTCGGCGGCGGCCTCGGTCAGCGCCTCGTCGAGATACGGAGCCCAGTTGCGGTTGCCCCAGTACACGGGCAGATCGATGCCCTCGTCTGCGAGCGCCGCGCGCAGCGCCTGCAGAAGCTCTCGGTTCTGCGCGTTGATCGGGCTCACGCCGCCGAAGTGCCGGTAGTGGTGGGCGACCTGCTCGAGCCGCTCGTCCGGGATGCCGCGCCCCCGGGTGACGTTGCGGAGGAACGGCAGCACGTCGTCCTGACCCTCAGGTCCGCCGAACCCCGACAGCAGGATGCCGTCGTAGGGCATCGGGACCGCGGTGTGCTCGGGTCCGTCGCAGGTGGCCGTCGTGGCGGAGGGGACGAGTGCCCCCTCCGCCCGATATGCCCCAGTGGCTGCGGCCGGCTTGGTCTCCCGCCGCGCATCTGTGCGCTTGTCGCGCTCGTTCATCGTGCTCGCTCCTTCTCGGCGTTCTCGGCCTTCTCGGCGTTCTCGGCCTGGTCGGCGTGCTCGGCCTGCTCCGCCTCGCGCAGGATGCTCGCGGCCATGCCGTTGAAGATGATCCCGTGGAACGGCAGCAGCACCAGCCAGTACAGCCGGCCGCTGAGCCCCTTGGGGAAGTACACGGCCCGCTGGCGGTAGGTGCTCCCGCCCTCGGCGGGCTCCACCCCGAGCTCCAGCCAGCCGCGCCCCGGCATCCGCATCTCGGCGCGCAGGCGCAGCATCCGCCCGCGTTCGATGGACTCCACGCGCCACACGTCGATGACGTCGCCGCTGTTCACCCGCGAGGGATTGCGGCGGCCGCGGCGCATCCCCACCCCTCCGACGAGCCGGTCGATCCATCCGCGAGCAGCCCACGCGAGCGGGAACGAGTGCCAGCCCTTCTCGCCGCCGATCGCCTCGATGACGTTCCACACCGCTCCCGGTGACGCGATGCTGCGGCGCTCGCGCAGATCGGTGAAGACCGTGTGCCCGGCCCAGTCGGGGTCGCTGGGCAACGGGTCGCTCGGAGCGCCGGGAACCGTCGCGCTCTGCCAGCTCGTCTCGACCTCGCCGTCGGCTTCGCGGCGCAGCGCCAGGCGCACGGCCGTGCGATACGGCAGCAGTCCTTCGTCCGGCGGCGGGATCACCGCGTCGATGTCGTGTTCGCTCATGATGCAGTCGTTCTGCAGCGACGCGATGATGGGCACGGCGATCTGGCGCGGGATGGGGCTGACCAGGCTCACCCACTGGGAGGCGAGCCACGGCGTGAGGACGGGAAGCGCGGCGATGTGCCGCTGCGGCAGCCCCGCCTCGACCGCGTAGCCGTTCATCATCTGCCCGTAGCGGAGCACGTCGGGCCCGCCGATGTCGAAGGTCCGGTTGAGGTCGCCGTGCACGCCGACCGCGTGCACGAGGTACCGCAGCACGTCGCGGACGGCGATGGGCTGCACCCGGTTGCGCACCCAGCGGGGAGCCGGCATGTACGGCAGCACCTCGGTGAGGTGGCGGATCATCTCGAAGGATGCCGAGCCGGAACCGATCACGATCCCGGCCTGGAACACGATCGCAGGCACCGGGCTGGCGAGCAGCACGCGGCCGACGTCGGCCCGCGACGCCAGGTGCTCGGACAGGTCGTCGGTGTCGGGGTGCAGCCCGCCCAGATAGACCAGGCGGCGGACACCGGCCGCTGCGGCGGCATCCGCGAAGGTCTCGGCGGTCTGCTTCTCGGCCTTCCGGAAGCCTCGCCCCGCGCTCATCGCGTGCACGAGGTAGAAGGCGACATCGACGCCGTTCATCGCCCGCCGGGTCGAGACGGGGTCGGACAGGTCGCCCGAGAACACCTTCACGCGGCTGCGCCAGGGCACGTCCCGCAGCTTCCACGCCGACCTCACGTACACGCTGACGTCGTACCCGGCATCCAGCAGCTGCGGCACGAGGCGGCCGCCGATGTAGCCGGTGGCTCCGGTGACGAGTACGCGGGTCATGCGAAGAGTCCTTCCGTCCAGCAGGCGATCAGCAGCATCGTGATGCCGAACCCCACGGCGTAGTTGATGACGAGGAAGCGGCGCCAGGCACGATTGGCCGACGCCGACCGGCCGTCGTCGACGTTCAGATAAGGCGCGACGATCGCGATGTACGGCAGTACGGCGAGCGCCGCCAGGTTCGCGGGCCACGGCGCGAACAGCATGAGCAGGCCCGCGACGAGCCAGAGCCCGACGGCGATCCGCACCGTCGCGGCGGCGCCGAGCGCGGTCGCGATGGAACCGATCCCGGCATCCCGATCGGGGCCGATGTCCTGGACGGCCCCGAACGCGTGACTGGCCATGCCCCAGCAGAAGAACGCGATCAGCGTGAGGACGAGCGGCGGCGTGAGCGTCGTGCCGGCGAGCGCTGCGGCGTAGAGCGCCGGGGAGACGAAGTGCGTGCTCGAGGTGATCGAGTCGACGACGGGGATCTCCTTGAAGCGGAGGCCGGGCACGGAGTAGGCGAGCACCGCGAACAGGCTCACGGCGAGGACGACCCACGACACCGGCCGGCCCGCGCCGAGGACGACGAGCGCGATCACGAACGCGCCGCCGAGGGCGGCCGAAGCCCACAGTGTCGCGCGGTGCAGCTCCGGCGGGAGCTTCGCGCCCTCGGCACCGCCCTTACGGGGATTGGCGAGGTCGGATTCGTAGTCGAACACATCGTTCACGCCGTACATCGCAAGGTTGTACGGCACGAGGAAGAACAGCGTCCCGATCACGAAGGCGGCATCGATGGTGCCGGTCGTCAGCAGGTGGACGGCGGCGAAAGGGTAGGCCGTGTTGATCCAGCTCAGCGGCCGCGAGGCGACGAGCAGGGTGCGGACCGCGTTCTCAGGCATCCGCCCTCCTTCGCGGTTCGCGCTCGCCGCCGAGCAGCTGCCAGACGCCGGCGAGCAGGAGGGAGCCGGCGATCGGATAGAGGAAGTCCTCGACGGGCATGAGAGCGAGGCGGATGCCGGAGATGCCGTCCTCGCGATAGTCGAAGAAGCCGGCGGCGATCATGATGTTGTCGAACACCGCGGTCAGGATGAGGAGCACGAACGCCGCCGCAGCCCAGGACGAGAAGTACGCCTGGGCAGCACCGGCGCGATGCGCGGCAGCTGCCCCGATGAGGAACACGACGACCCCGACGGCGACGAACGGCAGCGACAGCAGGAGGTACGTCATCGTGAACCCTCCCTGGTGCGCAGGCGCTGCCGGGCACTCAGCAGGATCAGGGTGAGGTAGCTGAGGAAGACGAGGAACAGCAACTCCTCCACGGGGAACTCCGGCGCCAGGAGCAGGCCGGTCGCCCACCGCGAGTCGACGTGGCGGAACACGCCGAGTGCGATGCCTGCGGCGTCCCACGCGATGAAGAAGAGCAATCCGATGACGAGGGCGGCAGCGCCCGCGAGCGGACGCCGCCGGAAGACCAGCGCGTAGCGCAGGTCGAGCAGCACGAGACACGCCGTGCTGACCACCAGCGCGGCCGCGTAGACGAGGTTCATCGCACCTCCGCGCCCGATGTCACCGCAGGCGTCGCCAGCGGGCCGGGGCCATGGTCGCCCCGCACATGCTTGAGCACGAGTTCGGCGCTGATGAGACACATCGGCAGCCCGACCCCCGGAACCGTCGTCGCACCCGTGTAGAACAGCCCGTCCACGCGACGCGAACGGGTCACGCCGCGGAAGAACGCGCTCTGCGCGAGCGTGTGCGCGGGCCCCAGCGCACTGCCCCGGAAGCTGTTGAACTCGGCTGCGAAGTCGGCGGGCCCGACGGTGCGGCGCACGACGATACGGGAGGCGAGATCGGGGATGCCCGCCCAGTCGGCGATCTGCGCGATCGCGGCATCCGCGACGGCGTTCACGGTGGTGTCTCCCGCCGTGCCGATCCCACCGTGCCCGATTTCCACGTCCGGCGGCAGCGGGACGAGCACGAACAGGTTCTCCGCGCCGGCGGGCGCGACGTCGTCGTCGGTGGCGCTCGGCCGGCAGACGTAGATCGAGGGCGTCTGCGGCACCCGCGGGCGTGCCCCGAAGATCGCGTCGAAGTTGTCGTGCCAGTCGTCGGAGAAGAACAGCGTGTGGTGCAGGAGTTCGGGCAGCGGCCCGTCGATGCCGAGCATGACGAGCACGGCGCCCGGTCCCGAGACCTGGGCGTCCCAGCGCCCTGCGGGATACGAGCGGTCGGAGGGAGCCAGCAGCACGGTCTCGGTGTGGTGCTCGTCGATCGCCGAGACGATGATGTCGGCCTCCAGCCGCTGCGTCCGACCGCACCGCTCGAATTCGACGGCGCGTGCTCGGCCGTTCTCGCTGATGATCGCCGTGACGTCGTTGCCGGTGAGGAGTTCGACGCCGTTCTCGCGGGCGAGCGCGGTGAGTGAGGCGACGAATGCGCGGAACCCGCCGCGCGGATGCTGCACGCCGTCGACGAGGTCCATGTGGCTCATCAGGTGATACAGCGCCGGAGCGTCGAAGGGCGAGGTGCCGAGGAACACCGCGGGGTAGCCGAGGATCTTCCGCAGCATCGGGTCGCGGAACCGGCGCGCGACGAACGACCACAGCGACCGGAACAGCAGCGGTACGACGGCGGGGACAGCAGCGAGCACCGCAGGAGATGCGAAGTCGCGCCACGAGGAGAACGGGTTGTAGAGGAAGGAGCGCACCGCCGCCCGGTACGTCTTCGACGCGGATGCGAGGTAGCGGCGGGCCCGGATGCCGGCGCCGCGCTCGCGGCTCTCGAACAGTGCGCTTGCGGCGTCGACTCCCGTGCTCACGTCGACGGGTGCCTGGGGGTCGTTCTGCCGGGGCTCGCCGTAGACGCGGTAGCCGGGTTGCAGCGGAACGAGGTCGAGCTGCTCGGCGGTCGTCGTGCCGAGCATCCGGTAGAAGTGCTCGAACACCTCGGGCATGAGATACCACGACGGTCCGGTGTCGAAGGTGAAGCCGTCCTGCTCCCAGGCCCCCGCCCGCCCGCCCAGATCGGGGTTCTTCTCGAGCACGGTGACATGGTGGCCGTCGTGCGCGAGCAGACAGGCGGTGGCGAGGCCGCTCACGCCGCCGCCGATGACGATGACGCGGGATGCCGGTCGCGCAATACGCCTGCCTCGTGCGCCCCTGCCCGTTCTCACGCGCGAGCCGCCTTCATGGCGAAGGCGCGCGCCAGGATGCGGGCCTTGACGGATGCCGGCACGCTCACCCGCGTGCGCATGAGCGTCGCCGCCGGCGTCGACTCGATGCGGTCGGCGAGTTCGCCGAACATCGTCCTCGCGGCCCAGACCGCGGGCCGGCATCCCGCCGGCAGAAGAGGGATCGCCTCGTCGGCGGCCTGCAGATCAGCACGGATGGAACGGATGATCTCTCCCTTCGCATCGTCGGTGAGCGCTGTCGATGTGCCGGGGAAGTAGGTGCGACCGAGCTGATCATGGTCCTCGGCGAAGTCGCGCAGGAAGTTGACCTTCTGGAACGCCGCACCCAGGCGACGGGCGCCGGAGCGCAGCTGCTCGCGCGCGGCCGCCTCGCGGATCGCGCCCGCCTCGAACACGGCCAGGCACATGAGTCCGACGACCTCGGCCGAGCCGTGGATGTAATCGTCCAGGGCCGCAGCATCGAGAGCCGAGGTGTCGAGGTCCCGGCGCATGGACGCGAAGAACGGTCGGCACAGGTCCATGCCGATGCCGTGCGTGCGGGCGGTCAGCGCGAACGCGTGCACGACGAGATTGGTGCTGAAGCCGAGCGACAGGGCGCGCTCGGTGTCGGCCTCGAGTTCGTCGAGCAGGATGCCCCGGGTCGCGGCATCCACTCCGACGCTCTCGGCCGGGCCGTCGACGAGCTCGTCCGCGAGTCGGACCAGCGCGTAGACGTGGGCGATGTCGTCGCGCATGGCCGCGGGCAGGAGCCTGCTCGACCATCCGAATGAGGTCGAGTAGCGGCGGATGACCGTCGCGGCGCTGACGTCCGCGGTCGCGTTGTAGAGGTCGATGCCCGCGGCTCTCATACGTCCCTCGAACCGCACGCCCGGGTGATCGCGGCGAGTCGCTCGCGGAGCGCGACGGGCACCTCCGCCTCCGCGATCAGTCGATGGACCTCGTCGCAGCGCCGGGCGATGACGGATTCGACGATCGCGAGTGCGCCGGAATCCCTGACCACCTGCCGCAGGCGCTCCCCGCCCGCCTCGTCGAGCTGCGCATCGCCGAACAGCGGCTCGACCTCGGACCAGCGGGGGGCGGAGCGCGCGTACGCGATCAGCAGCGTCTCCTTGCCCTCGCGCAGATCGCTCATCGTCGACTTGCCCGTGCGACCTTCGTCTCCGAAGAGGCCGAGCACATCGTCGCGCAGCTGATAGACCACGCCGATCCGTCGGGCGATCCCGGTGAGTTCGGCGATGACGGACGGCGCTGCGCCGGCGAGGATCGCCGCGAGCACGAGCGGAGCCTGGAACGAGTACGCGGCGGTCTTCTGCTCCATCATCGACAGCACCTCGTCGGGGCCGGCGGGCTCGAGGTGCATGCTCAGCCACACGTCGCGGTGCTCTCCGGCTGCGCTCTCGTGCACGGCGTCCTCGAACGCGTCCAGCAGCGCGTGCCGGCGCTCGGCATCGACATCGATGCGGGCGAGGAGCGAGTGGGCCCTCGTGAGCATGAGGTCGCCGGCGAGGATCGAGGATGCTTCGCCCCAGGCGCGCGCGTCGTCGTGGCTCGCGCCGAGCATCACGGCATCCATCGCGAACGCCCCCGTGATGTTCAGCTCGCCGCGTCGGGTCAGATCGCGATCGATCACGTCGTCGTGGATGACGAACGCCAGGTGGAGGAGCTCGACCGCGCACGCGGCATCCATCGCCGCCCGCTCATCGGACCCGCCCAGGGCCGCGTAGGCGTCCAGCAGGAGGCGGGGACGGAGCTTCTTCCCGCCCGCCGTCATGGCCGCGAGTGTGCTCCACAGGCGTTCGAACGGAGCCGAGGACGACGGGGCACGGCGTTCCGCGGCGGTCAGCGCCTCGCGCAGTCGCTCGTTCAACGCTGTCTCGTCGAACGTGTTCTCATCGAACGCGGTGCGCTCGATCGTGCGCTCAGACATGGGCGCCCGCCGTGGTCGTCGCCGTCAGGTGCGGCGCGAGATCCGCGAGGTGCGCCACGAGCCAGGGGCTGAAGGCCCAGGGAGCGGCACCGACCGCCGCCACGAGATCCGCCGGATCCGCCCAGCGGAACTCGGCCACCTCGTCGGGATTCGGTTCCACGGCGGAGACCGCTCGGGCGATGAAGACGGGGCAGAACTCGTTCTCCTGGATGCCGGACGCATCCCGTGCCGAATAGCCGAACTCCGGCAGAGCGCACACGATGCCTGCGACCTCGAGCCCCAGTTCGAAAGCGGCCCGGCGACGGACGGCGTCCTCCATGCTCTCCCCCGGCGCAGGATGACCGCACACGGAGTTCGTCCACACGCCCGGCCAGGTGCGCTTGCTCAGCGCCCTGCGCGTGACGAGCAGGCACCCTTCGGCGTCGAGGATGTGACAGGAGAAGGCCAGATGCCGAGGCGTCGAGGTGCCGTGAACGGTCGCCTTGTCGTGAGTCCCCATCGGTGCACCGTCTTCATCGACGAGTACGACCAGCTCCACGGGCTCCACGGGCATCTCCATTTCTTTAGCCTGGCTTAAGTTATGCTCAGCGTAACAGTTATGATGACATCGTGCACGAGCCAGAAAGACCCGGAGCGGAGAACGCAGACATGCGATACTTCTCATCCGCATCCGACCTCGTCGATCGCGTCGGTCTCTCCGAGCAGGAGGTCGACCAGTGCTTCCGCGTGCTCGAATCCCTTCGTCAATGGCAGCAGGCGTCGCGCGCGCTCTCTGAGGCGTCCAAGCGGTACATGAAGCTCAACGAGAGCGACATGCGCGCGATCCGCATGATCATCCGCGCCACCGAACAGGAGCAGATCGTGACGCCGAAGGATGTGGCGCGAGAGGTCGGCATCTCCAGCGCATCGACGACCAAGCTCGTTGACAGACTGGTGGCGGCCGGCCATCTCGTGCGCGTCCCGCATCCCCACGACCGCCGCACCACATGCCTCGAGGTCACCGAGAGCACCCGGCTCTCGGCCCATGACACGATCGGCCGGCAGCACGCCAGACGCTTCTCGGCCGCGGCATCCCTCAGCGCGGACGACCGCGAGGCCGTGATCCGCTTCCTCGAGGCGCTCACCGACGCCGACACCCCCCAGGGCGAGCTCGCCTCGTCCTGACCGGCACCCGCCCCCGCGTCATCCCACCAAGGCGCCGGGCCGCGCGCCGATAGACTGGATGGCATGTCCAAGGTCCTGCAGTCCCTCCCCGTCGGCGAGCGCGTCGGCATCGCATTCTCCGGAGGTCTCGACACCTCTGTGGCGGTCGCGTGGATGCGCGACAAGGGCGCTGTCCCCTATACCTACACCGGCGACCTCGGGCAGTACGACGAGGACGACATCGCCTCGATCCCGGGCCGCGCGCTCGAGTACGGCGCCGAGGCCTCGCGCCTGATCGACGCGAAGACCGCGCTGGTCGAAGAGGGCTTCGTCGCACTGCAGTGCGGTGCGTTCCATATCCGTTCCGGCGGCAAGACCTACTTCAACACCACGCCGCTCGGCCGCGCCGTCACCGGCACGATGCTCGTGCGCGCCATGAAGGAGGACGGCGTCGACATCTGGGGCGACGGCTCCACGTACAAAGGCAATGACATCGAGCGGTTCTACCGCTACGGGCTGCTCGCCAACCCGCGCCTGCGCGTGTACAAGCCGTGGCTCGACGCCGACTTCGTCACCGAGCTCGGCGGTCGCCAGGAGATGAGCGAGTGGCTCGTCGCACACGGCTTCCCGTACCGAGACTCGGCCGAGAAGGCGTACTCCACGGATGCCAACATCTGGGGCGCCACGCACGAGGCGAAGACCCTCGAGCACCTGAACGTCTCGCTCGAGACCGTCGACCCGATCATGGGCGTGAAGTTCTGGGACCCGTCCGTCGCCATCGAGACCGAGGACGTCACGGTCACCTTCGAGGCCGGCCGCCCCGTCGCCATCAACGGCGTCGAGTACTCCGACCCTGTGGCCCTCGTCATGGAGGCGAACACGATCGGCGGACGCCACGGCCTGGGCATGAGCGACCAGATCGAGAACCGCATCATCGAGGCGAAGTCCCGCGGCATCTACGAGGCCCCGGCCATGGCGCTGCTGTTCATCGCGTACGAGCGCCTGGTCAACGGCATCCTGAACGAAGACACCCTCGCCACCTACCACGAGCAGGGCCGGCGCCTGGGCCGCCTGATGTACGAGGGACGCTGGCTCGAGCCGCAGTCGCTCATGCTGCGCGAGTCCATCCAGCGCTGGGTCGGGTCGACGATCTCGGGCTCGGTCACGATCCGCCTGCGCCGCGGCGACGACTGGACGATCCTCGACACGGTCTCCCCCAACCTGTCGTACGGCCCCGAGAAGCTCTCGATGGAGCGTGTGGGCGACGCCGCCTTCGGTCCCGTCGACCGCATCGGACAGCTCACGATGCGCAACCTCGACATCGCGGACTCGCGCGCCCGCCTCGAGCAGTACGCGGGCCTCGGGCTCGTGGGCGGCGCGACCGGCGAGCTCGTCGGACGCGTGACGGCGGGCGAGGCCGGCGAGATCACCGCATCGGATGCTCCCGATGAGGCCCTCGCCGAGGCCGTGGATGCCGCATCCGAGGGCGCGGCCTTCGACTCCGGCACGGACTGAGGCTCGGTTCAGGAGGGGGCGGGTGCTGCGGCATCCGCCCCCTCCGTCGCATGGGCGCGACGCCTCGGGGGCCGAAACGACCGATGTCGGACGGATCCCGGGGAAACGTCCTGCATCCGTGCTCAGGTCCACCGAAGTGTCGCCGGGCTGAGCATCCGCTGAGTTAACTTGCACAGGTGTGTGCATGTTTCTACACTGGACGCATGACCCAGCCGACCCCGCGCGCACCCCGGAGCGACGCCCGAGCCAATCGCGAGAGCATCCTCGCCGCCGCGCGCGAAACCCTCGCGAAGGACCCGCGCGCCTCGATCGACGCCGTCGCCCGCGCCGCAGGCCTCAGCCGCCGCGCCCTCTACGGGCACTTCGAGGACCGCGCGGCCCTGGTCACCGAACTCATCGCGACCGGAGCGCAGCGCTTCAACGCGATCGCCGACGAGCCGATGACCGCCGACGCCCGCGCCGACCTCGCCCGGCTCGCCGCACGCCTGTGGGGCGCGGCCGAGGACGTCCAGCTCATCGCGGCCGTCGCACTCGACGACGAGCACGTCGCATCGACCGCAGCCGCGCTCGCACCCGTCCGCCGGATGCTCCTCGAGATCGTGCGCCGAGGCCAGGCGGTCCAGACGCTGCGCACCGACATGGATGCCGAGACCCTCGCCCGCATCATCGAAGAGGGCGCGCGCACGTTCGTCACGCGCGCGCCGATGTTCACCGCGTCCGTGACCGACGCCCGCTCAATCGCCGTGCGCGCCGTGCTCAGCCTCGGCGGCCTCTCGTGGCGCGAGGCCGAAGAGCTCGTGCGCGCGCATCCTGACCTGCTCGCGAAGGAGTCAGCTCGATGAGGATCGAACTCCACGGCGTCTCGAAGGGACGCCAGGGTCAGGCTCTGCCCGAGACGTCGCTCTCCTACGAGACCGGCACGGCGACCGTCGCGTTCGCCGAGACCGAGCAGCGTCCGACCGTCCTCGGCCTCATCGCGAGCGGACGGATGCGCCCCGACACCGGCACCGTCACGATCGACGGCGCCACGGACAACCGGATGCTGCGCCGCCGAGTCGCCCTCATCGACGCACCTGACGTGAACGACCCGCATCCGGACGTCACGGTCGCCGGCGTCGTCGGCGAAGAGCTCATGTTCGCCGGCCGCGGCGCCACGCCGTTGCACGCCCGCAGCTGGCTGAAGCACACGGGGTACCCCGAGCTCGCCGGCCTGCCGTTCAGCGCCGTGCCGACCGCGGCGAGGGTGCGGATCCTGTGCGAACTGGCCGTCCTGCGCGACGGCGTCGAGGGCCTGGTCCTCGTGCATCCCGACCGCCACGGCGGCCGCCCGGAGTCCTGGTGGCCGGTGGTCCGGGAGTTCTCCGACCGCGGCCTCGCCGTGCTCGTGATCGTGGGCGGCGCCGCAGCCGCGACCATCGAGCGGATGCCGTCAGAAGAGACCGAGGAGGAGGAATGAAGGTTCCGTCCATGATCGCCGCCGAGCTGCGGCGGCTGACCTCGACGAAGATGGGCATCATCGCCCTGATCGCCCTCATGCTCGTGCCCGTGCTCTACGGCGGACTGTACCTCTGGGCCAACCAGGACCCGTATGCGAAGCTCAGCGACGTTCCGGTCGCGCTCGTCGTCGACGACGAAGGCGCGCCGTCGGCATCCGATCCGGACACCCGCGTCAACTACGGCGAGGACGTCGCCGAGACGCTCGTCGAGGGCGCCGCGTTCGACTGGCAGCGGATGGATGCCGACGCTGCCGCCGCCGCGCTGACCGCCGGAGACGTCGACTTCACCGTGACGATCCCCGCGGACTTCTCCGCCGCGCTCACCTCGGCGTCGGGCACCGATCCGCACCAGGCGGTGCTGCGGCTGGGCACCAACGACGCGAACAACTATCTCGCCTCGACCATGGGCACCCAGGCAGTCGAGAAGATCCGCTCCACGGTCGCCGAAAAGGTCGGCACCGAGGCGGCGAACCGGCTGCTGACAGGGCTCAGCGATGTGCGCGAATCGCTTGTCGACGCCACCGATGGCGCATCGCAGCTCACCGACGGTGCAGCATCCGCCCACTCCGGCAGCACCGCACTCGCCGACGGGACCGCGAAACTCTCGGACGGCAGCGCCCGACTCGCTGACGGGTCGCAGCAGCTCGCCGACGGATCGTCCCGGCTCGCGGACGGATCCCGTCAGCTCGCCGACGGCGCGCATCAGGTGGCGAACGGCAATGCCGAGATCGCCGCCGTCGCGGATCGGGTCGGCGTCGCGATCGGCGACGCTCAGAACGCGGTCCCTCAGGTCCGTGCGGACATCCGCGCAGCCCTCGCCGCCCGGGGGATCTCGGATGCCGAGATCGACGAGATCACGGCCCTCCTGCAGCCGGTCGCCGACCGGGTTCAGGGCGCGACCGGGCAGGCGCAGTCCGCGATCGCCGAGATCGACCGGCTCTCCGCGGGAGCCGCCACGCTCGCGAGCAGCGCCGACGCGCTCGCCGGCGGCGCGGGCACGCTGGCGAGCAGCGCCGGACAGCTCGCTGACGGTGCGGCATCCCTCTCCGACGGCGCCTCCGCTGCGAACGACGGCGCCGCGAAGCTCCGCGACGGCCTGGCCACCCTGACCGACGGCATGGCTCAGCTGCGCGACGGCCTGGCGGACGGAGTGCACCGGATCCCTGCATCCACCGCCGAACAGCGCGCGGCGCAGGCCGACACGATCGCCGACCCGGTGCGCATCACGACCGCGGACGACGCGGCCGCCGAGGACTACGGCGCGGGCCTCGCCCCGTTCTTCGGCGCGCTTGCGGGTTGGATCGGCATCTACGCGCTGTTCCTCATCGTCAAGCCCGTCTCGCGTCGCGCCGTCACGGCGCTGCACTCGCCGCTGCGCATCACTCTGGCAGGGTGGCTCACCCCGGCCCTGCTGGGCGCGCTGCAGATGGTCGCGCTGATGGGTGTGCTGACGGCCGCGCTCGGCTTCAGCTTCGACAACCTCGCCGGCGCCCTCGGGGTTCTGATCGCGGCATCCGCGACGTTCACGGCGATCATCCTCGCGCTGAACGTCTGGCTCGGCTCGGTCGGGCAGTTCCTCGGGCTCGTGCTCATGGTGCTCCAGCTGGTGACGGCGGGAGGGACGTTCCCGTGGCAGACGCTGCCGGTGCCGCTCGCCGCCCTCCATCACGTGCTGCCGATGGGCTTCGTCGTGGACGCCATGCGACAGCTGATGTACGGCGGCGACCTGGGACGCGCCGCATGGGATCTCGCGGTGCTCGGTCTGTGGCTCGTCGGTGCGCTCGCGCTCGCGGCGATCGGAGTCACGCGGATGACGCATCGCCGAACGCTGCGCGACCTGCAGCCGAGCCTGATCGGGTGAGGGCACCGCAGGGACACGCGCGGGAGCGACTCATCCACAGGCTGCGCGCGGAAAACCGCTGATCGGTTAGGATTCCAGGGGCGCGGACCCGAAACGCGCTCCCAGATCCGGTGAGACCGGATCCCCAGGTCAACCCTGAAAGCTGTGCGATGACGACTGAACCCGCCGAGCCCGCCCCCCGTCATCTCGGTGCGAAGATCGGGAGGATCGCATTCCTCGTCGTCGCCGCCCTCCTCGTCGTCGCGGTCGCCGCCGCGTTCTTCGTAGTCTGGACGATCCAGCGCTCCTTCCCGCAGACCGCCGGCGAGCTGCAGGTCGACGGGCTGCAGTCCGAGGTCGTCGTGCAGCGCGACGCGCTCGGTTTGCCCACCATCACGGCCGACTCCTCGCACGACCTGTTCTACGCGCAGGGCTACGTGCACGCGCAGGACCGCTTCTTCGAGATGGACTTCCGCCGCCACGTCACCAGCGGCCGTGTCTCGGAGATGTTCGGGGAGTCGCAGTCCGGTACCGACATGTTCCTGCGCACACTCGGCTGGCGCGACGTCGCCGAACAGGAGGTCGAGGCCCTCGACGACACCACCCGCTCCTATTACGAGGCCTACGCCGATGGCGTGAACGCCTACCTCGCCGAGAACGACGGCGCCGAGGCATCCCTCGAATATGCCGTACTCGGCATGCAGAACCCGGAGTACGAGATCGAGCCGTGGGAGCCGGCCGACTCCGTCGCATGGTTGAAGGCGATGGCCTGGGACCTCCGCACGAACATCGAGGACGAGACCGAGCGGGCGCTGCTCGTCGCGCAGACCGGGGATGCCGAGGCACCGGCCGACAGCATGTCGATGCTCGAGCAGCTCTATCCGTCGTACCCGTTCGATGAGAACCCGGTCATCGTGCCGAAGATCTCGGTCGTCCCCGAGGTCGGATCGAGCACGGATGCCGATAGGGCGTCCTTCACGGACGACTCCGGCAGCGGCATCCAGAACGCCGTCACGACCATCGACTGGCAGGAGGCCGACAGCGTCATCGAGGCGGCCGGCATGCTCCTCGGCGATGCCGGCGAGGGCATCGGCTCGAACTCATGGGTCGTGTCGGGTGCGCTGACCGAGTCCGGGATGCCGCTGCTCGCCAACGATCCGCACCTCGGGGCCGCACTGCCCAGCGTCTGGTATCAGGTGCAGCTGCGCTGCTCGACGATCAGCGATGATTGCCCGTTCGACGTCGGCGGCTTCTCGTTCTCGGGTCTTCCCGGCGTCGTGATCGGCCACAACAGCCAGGTCGCTTGGGGCTTCACGAATCTGACGACCGACGTGGCTGATCTGTACATCGAGAAGGTCGACGGCGACCAGTACTGGCGCGACGGCGAACTCGTGCCGCTCGACGTCCGCGAGGAGACGATCGAGGTCGCGGGTGGCGACGACATCCCGCTGACGATCCGCTCGACCGTGCACGGTCCGATCGTGTCGGGCCTCACCGATGACTTCACGTCCGTCGCCGACGGCCTCGTCACGGCCGACGGTTCCGGCCTCAGCCAGGGCGAGACGGATGCCGCGAACGGCATGAGCGGCGAGTACGCCGTGAGCCTGCGGTGGACGGCGCTCGACGCCGGCACGACGGCGGCGGCGCTGTTCGCGATGAACACCGCCCACGACTTCGACGCCTTCCGGCATGCGGCATCCCTGTTCGACGTCCCGGCGCAGAACCTCATCTATGCCGACGTCGAGGGGAACATCGGGTACCAGGCACCAGGGCGTCTGCCGATCCGCGGCGCCGGCGACGGCTGGCTGCCGCAGCCGGGCTGGGACAGCGCGTACGACTGGACGGGGTTCATCCCGTTCGAGGAGCTGCCCGTGTCGTACAACCCGAGTTCGGGCTACATCGTGACAGCCAACAACGCGATCGTCACGGACGATTACGACCACTTCCTCTCGCGGGACTGGGACCACGGGTACCGGGCCGCGCGCATCGCCCACCTGATCGAGCGCAAGGCGGCCGCGGCTCCCCTCACGAGCGCGGACATGCGCGCGATCCAGAACGACAACGAGATGTGGATCGGCAAAAAGCTCGCCACCGTCATGGGCGATGTCGCCGTCGACGGCGCGGGCCCCCAGGAGGCGGTCGACCTGCTGCGCACCTGGGATGCGCAGAACAACGCCGATTCGGCGGCGGCCGCCTATGCGAATGTGCTCTGGTCGCACCTCGTGACGAACCTGTTCGCCGAGCGCGAGGAGCCGCTGCCCATCGGCGGTCAGGGCCGCCTGTTCACCGTCGTCGACGGCATGCTCGACGACCCGTCCGATCCGCTCTGGTCCAACGACGCGATCGGCGCGAGCGGCATGGACGAGATGCTCGCCCTGTCGGCCGAGGAGGCCTATGACGAGCTCGTCGCCCTGCAGGGGGGCGTCACCTCGCGGTGGAACTGGGGGAGTCTGCACGCCATCACCCTGCGCAGCGACACCCTGGGCTCCTCGGGCATCGCGCCGATCGAGGCGCTGTTCAACCGCGGCCCCTACCCCGTCGGCGGAGGCGCGTCGGTCGTCAACGCGACGGGCTGGGACATCGGCCAGTCGTACGAGACGACGACCGTGCCATCGATGCGCATGGTCATCGATCTGTCCGACTTCGATGCCTCCTCGTGGAATCATCTGACCGGAGCATCCGGGCACGCGTTCCACGCACACTACACGGATCAGACCGAGAACTGGTCGCGCGGCCTCCAGACGGTGTGGGCCTACACGCCGGATGCCGTCGCCGAGGCGACCGTCGACACGCTGACGCTGGCGCCGAAGGGCTGATCAGCCCTCGTCGTCGACGACCTCGATCGGGGTGATCACCGCGATCGCCTCGGTCACCGGGGTCTCGACGGTGTCGACGTCGCCGGCCTGGCCGGTGTGCCGTGCGACGGCTTCGGCGAACTGGCGTTCGAGAGCCGTGAAAGCCGCGAACGCGTCACCGGCGGCGAGCGCGTCGAGCAGCTCACGATAGGTCTCCGAGACGGAGCGGCGTGCGGTGTAGCCGTCGCCCTCGCCGCTGAGTCCGGCGATGCGGGTCTCGATCACGAGAGTCGACATGTACAGCCCGAGCCGGGCACTGCCTGACACGTCGACGAGCAGACGGTGGAACTCGAGGTCGGCGTCGCTGATGGCGAGCGCATCCGTTCCCCGGCTCACCTGGACGAGCGCCGCGTAGGCGGCTTCGAGCCGGTCCAGGACGGACTCGGCGCCGGCCTTGATGATGAGCCTGGCCGCCTGAGCCTCGATGGCGAGGCGTGCGTCGTAGACATCGGCGACGCGCTCGGGCCCGATCTCGCTGACCCGCATGCCGCGACCGGGGGATGCCGTCAGCAGCCGCTCCTGCACCAGCCGCTGCATCGACTCGCGCAGGGGACTCCGGCTCACTCCGAGCTGGGACGCCATCTCGACCTCGCCGATCGGGCTGCCCACAGGGAGGGCACCGGAGAAGATGGCGCTGCGGAGTTCTGCGGTGATCAGGTCGACCGTCGACGGGCGCGGCACGCGGACCATCGAAATCGGCGTCACGGGTCGCGGATTGTGTGAGGTCATGAGCATCCCTTCGGCTCGTCGCCATCGATGGTGCGTGGGAACAGCGAACAACTCATTGTCGATCCTCGGCGGCGAGATACGAAGTCGATCCGGAAACAGTGTCTCGCGAGATCACGATTCTGCATACTTGTCGACAATCTGCGCGTCTGACTGTACAAGTGCCGACAACGTTCATAGTCTGGGTCGCGGTCTACGGCGGCCTTGCGGCGCGCCCCGAGAACGGAACCCGATACGGAACGCGAGGACATGATGACGAAAAGAACGACACGGATCGGTGTCGCCACAGCGGCGGTCGGCACGCTCACGCTGGGCCTGCTGGCCGGCTGCTCCGCCGGCGGCGACGCGGAGACCGAGGGCATGAGCACGCTCGAGAAGGCACAGGAGTCAGGGTCGATCACTCTCGCGATCGCCTCGGAGCAGCCTTACTCGTGGGTCGAGGACGGCGAGCCGACCGGTGCGACGATCGCCATGCACGAGCAGATCTTCAAGAGCCTCGGCATCGACGACATCAAGATCGAAGAGGTCGACTGGAACTCGCTCATCCCCGGGCTCAACGCAGGGCGCTGGGACGTGATCAGCGCAGGGATGTCGATCCTCCCGGAGCGCTGCGAGGAGGCGGCGTTCAGCGACCCCGAGATCATGTACACGACGACGCTCGTGGTGCCCGCCGGTAACCCGAAGGATCTCAGCGACCTCGACTCGATCGCCGCTGCGGGCGGCGACGTGACGCTCGCCGTGCAGTCCGGCGCGATCGAGGAGGGCTACGCCGCCGACCTCGGCATCGCGAACACCGTCCAGGTCGACAGCGCTCAGGCCGGCATCGAGATCGTGCAGTCGGGCCGAGCGGATGCCTTCGCCCTGACCGCCGTCTCGATGAACTGGATGACGGAGGACCTCGACGACGTCGAGACCACGGAAGCCTTCGTGCAGGAGATCGACGGCGTCGAGCAGATCGGCGCCGGCTCGACGGTGTTCCGCCAGGAGGACACCGAGCTCCTCGAGGCCTACAACGAGGAGCTCGCCAAGATCACCGGCGACGAGGCCGCCTACCTCGACCTCGTCGAGCCCTTCGGGTTCACCGCCGAGAACCTCCCGCCGGCTGACCTGACCACCGAGCAGCTCTGCTCGGGCGAGCTGGGCTGATCCCGCTCCGGTGACTGAGAATCTGGACGCGCTCTGGAGGGCGCTGCCGCAGATCTGGGACGGGGTGCTCATCACCCTCGTGCTCACTGCGGGCGGCGCCCTCCTGGCGATCATCGTCGCGATCGCGCTCGGTCTGCTGGCGCGGTTCGAGAACATCCTGCTGCGCGGGTTCGCCAGGACGATCATCGAGCTCTTCCGCGGGACGTCGCTGCTCGTGCAGCTGTTCTTCTTCTTCTTCGTGCTGCCGCTGCCGCCGTTCAACCTCGAGCTCCCGGCCCTGTTCACCGGCATCCTGGCCCTCGGTCTCAACTACGGCGCATACGGCGCTGAAGTGGTGCGCGGGTCCATCAACGCCGTGCCGGCCGGTCAATGGGAGGCCACGACGGCGCTGAGCATGTCGCGCTCCCAGCGGATGCGCCGGGTGATCTTCCCCCAGGCCTGGGCGCTCATGATCCCCTCCCTCAACAACCTGCTGATCCAGCTCCTGAAGGGGACGGCGGTCGTGTACCTCATCACGATCGTCGACCTCACTGCGGAACTGAACCGGCTGCGCGTGCAGACCGACGTCTTCTTCGCGTACACACTGGGGCTCCTCATCTACTTCGCGATCGCCTACCTGCTGACCCTCGGCATGAACGCGCTCGAGTCCCGCGCGAAG
Source organism: Microbacterium sp. NPDC077644 (assembly GCF_040702785.1). Lineage (NCBI taxonomy): Bacteria > Bacillati > Actinomycetota > Actinomycetes > Micrococcales > Microbacteriaceae > Microbacterium > Microbacterium sp. NPDC077644. The sequence continues at coordinate 708,298 of NZ_JBFBME010000002.1, read as the reverse complement.
CACCGTCTCGGCCAAGGCACGAAGTGGCGTGACGCGATCGCCGGCACGCCGTCGGTCCCGGACATGAAGGGCGCGGGGCAGGCCGCATGAACGACGACAAGAGCATCTGGAGCTGGGATCACGCGCTCGCCGTCCTCCCCGACCTGCTGTGGACCTTCCTGACCGTCACGCTCGTCGTGACCATCATCGGCAGCGCCATCGCCGCCGTCCTGGGTCTCGTCATCGCGCTCGGACGCCGCACGGCGCCCGGACCGGTCGCAGGAGTGCTCACGCTGGTGATGAACTTCGTCCGCATGACCCCCCTGGTCGTGCAGCTGCTGTTCGCCTACTACGTGTTCACGACCGTGCCTCCGATCGTGCTGGGGACCGTGATCATCGGCATCCACTACGCGACCTATATGGCCGAGGTCTATCGCGCCGGGATCGACGCCGTGCCGCCCGGCCAGTGGGAGGCGACGACCGCACTGTCGATGTCGCCCGCTCGCACCTGGACGGCCGTGATCATCCCGCAGGCGCTGCGCGCCACGCTCCCCGCCCTCGCCAACTACGTGATCTCGATGTTCAAGGACACTCCGTTCCTCATGGTGATCACGGTCACGGAGCTCGTGCGGGAGGCGCAGCTCTACGGCGGCACCAACTTCCGCTACGTGGAGGCGATCACCCTCGCCGGACTCATCTTCCTGGCGGCGAGCCTGCTGAGCTCGGTCCTGGCCAGACGACTGGAGAAGAAGCTTGAATACACCACCGCTTGACACCCACACCGGCGCGATCGCCCTCGAGGACGGAGACGTTCCCGCGATCCTCTTCGACAAGGTCGAGAAGCGCTTCGGCGACCACGTCGTCCTCCACGACCTCGACTTCACCGTGCGGCGCGGCGACCGCGTCACGCTGATCGGACCGAGCGGATCGGGCAAGACCACGATCCTGCGGCTCGTCATGACGCTCGAAGAGGCGGACGCCGGCTACATCCTCATCGACGGAAGCCCGCTCACGCACTTCGAACGCGACGGCAAGCGAGTGGAGCTGAAGGAGAAGCACAAGAACGAGATGCGCAAGCGCATCGGCATGGTGTTCCAGCAGTTCAATCTGTTCCCCAACATGACGGTGATCGAGAACATCATCGAGGCCCCGGTGCATGTCCTGGGATTGTCCAAGCAGGAGGCGCTTGCCCGCGGGCGTGCACTGCTCGAGAAGGTCGGCCTGCCCGACAAGGAGAACGCTCACCCGACGCAGTTGTCCGGAGGTCAGCAGCAGCGCGTCGCGATCGCGCGAGCGCTGGCGATGGAGCCGGAGATCCTGCTGCTCGACGAGGTCACCAGCGCGCTGGATCCGGAGGTCGTCGGCGAAGTCCTGAACATCTTGCGGGACGTCGCCAGGGACACCGATGTGACCATGCTCATCGTGACCCATGAGATGCAGTTCGCCCGGGACGTCTCCAATCGCGTGTTGATGTTCGACAGCGGACGCATCGTCGAGGAGGGCACTCCCGAGGCCATCTTCAGCGATCCGCAGGAGCAGCGCACGCGCGACTTCCTCTCAGCAGTTCTCTGAGCGGTGCGGGATAGGCTCGAAGGGTGCCAGAACGTCTTCTTGCTCCCGAGGGCACTCCTGCATCCATCGTCGAATTCGAGCACGGCGGCGCGACCCTGATCGCCGAGGACTTCGGCACCGGCGCGCGACCCTACGTGCTGATCCACGGCATCGGCATGGGCCGCAGCGTCTATCTCGACTTCGTCGAGCGTCTGCCCGGCCGCATCATCGCCCTCGATCTGCCCGGGTTCGGCGAGGCACCTGAGCCTTCCCGCACGCTGACCATGGCGCGGCATGCCGATCTGATCGCGGCGTTCCTGCGCAGCATCGACGTCTCGGATGCCGTCGTCATCGGCCACTCGATGGGCAGCCAGATCGGCGCGGAGCTCGCGTCGCGGCATCCATCGGTCGTCGACGGCGTGGTGCTCGCCGGGCCCACTGTGAACAGCGCATCGCGCAGCGTCAGGGAGCAGGCGACGTATCTGATGCGCGACCTGATCGGCGAGCGTCCGATCGTCCTCTGGCGCGGCGCGCGCGAGTATCTGCGAGGCGGACCGCATCTGATCAGGAAGATCCGCGCGACCGTGGTGCACGAGCCCGAGAAGGCGTACGCGAAGGTGCTGTGCCCCGTGCTCGTGCTGCGCGGCGAGCGAGACCCACTCGCGCCCGTGGACTGGTGCCGCAAGATCGTCTCCCTCATACCGGGCCGGGCCGAGCTGCGAGAGATCCCCGACCACGGGCACGGAACGCTGATCAGCGACGCCGAGCTCGCCGCCGACCTCATCACGGAGTTCGCCGCGTCGCTGTGACGCCGGTTCGCGCTGAGCGCGCTTCTCGTTCATAACTCCTCAGATTCCAGGTGGAACGCTGCCGAATGTGCGCGAAGTCCCCAGATTCTCGTCACCTTTGAGGAGTTATGCGTATCAGGCGCCGGTGAACCGCGACCCGAGAATCCTGATCACATCGGCGACCGCGGCCTGGACACGAGCGGAGTGGTACAGGATGTCAGCGGCGATGGGGCGGATCGTCACGTAGCCGAGACGTGCGGCGGCGATATCACGCACACGGTCTTCGGTCTGTTTGTCCCAGCCCTGGTGAAACTCCTTGCTGTCGCACTCGATGATGAGCCAGCCGTCCACCACGAAATCTACGCGTCCCACGCCGGGGATCGTGACCTGGGTCTCATAGCGCACGCCCAGTGCTCGAAGCATGAGCCGCATGAACGTCTCAGATCCCGACTCCGCGCTCGGATCGGTGAGCGCGAGGAGCACGGCGAAACGCACAGGCATGACGGCGATGACGGACTCGATCTGCTGCCGGGTGACGAGTCGATGGTGCAGCAGGCTGTCCAGGGTCGCGATCGCCGCGCGGGGCTCCTGGCAGCGCATGGAGTGACGGATCGCGTCGAGCAGCGAGACCGCATGGCGCGGTCCCTCGTGTCCAGACCAGACGTCCCAATGCAACACGGTGGTCGTGTTGTGCGGCTTGCGCAGGCGCGAACTCCCCGGTCGCGCGTGGATGTGCAGGACCGCGCATCTCAGAACGAAGACACCGATCTTCTGAAGCAGCGATATGCAGCTGACTCGTCCGCCCACACGCACAGCCTCCGCGACGTCGGCGTCGATGCCTGCGACGGCGTAATGATCGCGCCTCAATCGCCAAAGTGTCCCGGCGTTCACGGCCGAGGTGATGTCGCGGGAGCTCATCCCACTCTCGACCAGCTCTGACCGCGAGAACACAGTCTGCTCGTACACGTCCTCGACACGTTCGCGAACAGTTCTCTTGTCGTCCGTCATGCCCGAAGTGTGCCGATCCACCAGCCCTCGCGTGTGCCAGGGACGCGGGTTCGGTGGATGAGGCTCGGGCGAATTGGATCGTGGAGAACGAGTCGCGGTGCCGGATTCAGCGCGCGCTCGCGCACAACTCCTCAAGAACGGCGGCGAAGGCGGATGCAACGGCCGGGAACGGCGTCCTGCGGCCGATCTTTGAGGAGTTGTGTACACCACCGGCCGCGGGGGGGCGGGCGGCGCGACTCAGCCGGCGCCGGGCGGGGTCTGCTTGGACTGAGCGAGCTCGTCGACGACGAGCGTGCGCTCCTCCTCGGTGCCGTTGCGGTAGGCCTGCCGCCCGACGATGTGGGCCGACAGCGGGGCGGTCGCGAACTGCATCAGCACGATCGGCACGACCAGCGCGAGGCCCAGCAGGATGCCTCCGACCGACCGCTGCGACAGCGCCACGGCCAGGCAGATGAGCACGAGGCCGAGCACCTGCGGCTTGGTCGCCGCATGCAGCCGCGAGGGCACCGCGCGGAAGTGCAGCAGCCCGACCGCGGCCGACAGGCACAGCAGCGCGCCGAGCAGGATCAGCACGAGCACCGTCGTGTCGATCACGGCGTCCGGGATCTCGAATCCGAGCACGTTCATGAGGTCGTGTTGTCCCTCCGTGCGACGTAGCGGGCCACCGCGATCGATCCGAAGACGCCGACGGCGGCGATGATCAGCAGCACGGGGATGCTGCGCGTATGACCGTTGATCGCCATCTCGGCGCCGATCACGCACATCACCTCGGTCAGCAGCACGTCCGACGCGACGGCGCGGTCGAGGATCGACGGCCCGCGGATGATGCGGACGACGGTCAGCACGGCGGCGACACCGAAGATGACGATGATCGCGATCATGAGTCCGTTCACCGGGCGCCTCCCATCCGCTCGTCCTCTTTCAGCGCACGATACTGCGCCGGGCTTCCGAGCGCCCGCACGATCCGCCGCTCCCACTTCAGCACGTTCTGACGCTGGTGCTCCACGTCATCCATGTTCCGCACCCCGATGACGTGCAGGTAGAGGATGCTGCGGTCTCGGTCGGCCTCGACGACGAGCGATCCGGGGATCAGCGACGAGGTGACCGAGACGTGAGTCATGATGAGGTCGTCCGCGTAGCGCAGCGGCACGCCGATGATCGCAGCCCCCGGTTGACGCCGGAAGTCGAACACCTGGATCGTCACGGCCACGGCGCCGCGCACGATCGCCCACAGGAACTGCACGACGAACAGCGCCGCGTACCAGAGGTTGACGCGACCCGACAGCTCGACCGTCGGCAGGCGGAACACGCGGGTGACGAAGATCGCGATGACGAGGCCGGTGACGAGCGAGAGCACGGTGAACTGGTTCCACACCAGCATCCACAGCACGATGAGCCAGGCGAGGAACGGCAGCTGCAGCGCGATGTCGCGCAGCACGCTCCGCGAGGATTCGGGGCTCACGGGTTCACCTCCTCCTCGAGCTGGACGAGGTTGACCGGCTGCAGCAGCGATTCGCCGATGCTGGTGCACAGGGCGTAGAGGGGACCCGCGAAGACGGTCAGGGCGATGGTGACGCCGACCATGCCGCCGGTCGCGATCGTCATGATCTTCGGGATGCGCCGCCGCTCCTGCTGCTCGTCGGCCGCGGGCGCGTCGGCGAGGTACGCGGTGCGCGCCTCGGTCTCGGTCGAGTCCTCCTCCTCGCGCCAGAACGCGAGGTTCCACGCGCGCATGAGGGCGTAGAGGGTGAGGAGAGAGGTGAGGATGCCGGCGAAGATCAGCACGATCATGATCGGCGTGCCGACGGATGCCGCGGCCTCGAACAGCGCGAACTTGCCGATGAAGCCGGAGAACGGCGGAAGGCCGCCGAGGTTGATCGCCGGGATGAAGTACAGCACCGCCAGGACCGGCGCGGCCTTCATGAGCCCCTTGACGCGCAGGATCGACGTGCTGCCGGCCCGGCGCTCGATGAGTCCGACGGCGAGGAACAGGGTCGTCTGCACGATGATGTGGTGCACGATGTAGTACACCGTCGCGCCGATCGCCTCGGGCGTCGCGATCGCCAGGCCGAAGATCATGTAGCCGACGTGGCTGACGAGAGTGAACGAGAGGATCCTCTTGAGCTCGGCCTGCGCGACAGCACCGAGCACGCCGACGATCATGGTCGCCAGCGCGATGATCAGCAGCACGAAGTTGATGTCGTTGCCGGGGAAGAGCTGCGTCTCGGTGCGGATCAGCGCGTACACGCCGACCTTCGTCAGCAATCCGGCGAAGACCGCGGTCACCGGCGCGGGCGCCGTCGGGTACGAGTCGGGCAGCCAGAAGGACACGGGGAAGATGGCGGCTTTGATGCCGAATGCCGCGAGGAGCAGCAGGTGCAGCACGAGCTGGGTGTCCTGCGGCAGCTCGCTCATCCTCTCGGCGATCTGCGCCATGTTGACGGTGCCGAGCGCGCCGTAGATCACCGCGATCGCGGCGAGGAACAGGATCGACGACACGAGCGAGACGACGATGTAGACCGCGCCGGTGCGGATGCGCGACTCGGTGCTGCCCAGCGTGATGAGCACGTACGAGGCGACCAGCAGGATCTCGAATCCGACGTACAGGTTGAACAGGTCGCCGGCGATGAAGGCGTTGAAGATGCCCGCCGCGAGGATCAGGTACGACGGGTTGAAGATCGAGATCGGGGTCTCATCGGTGCCGTCGGCGGCTCCCTGGCCGATCGAGAACAGGAGGACCGCGACGAGCACGATGCTCGAGATGAGAACCAGGAGCGCTGCGAGCCGGTCGACGTAGAGGACGATGCCGAACGGCACCGGCCAGCCGCCGACGGAGACGGCGAGCGGGGTTCCCTGGTCGACGACGACGAGCAGCACGGCGGCGATGATCGCGACCGCCGTGAGGGTCGCCACGGTGACGAACACCTGCAGGCGCGGGCTGCGCCCGAACACGAGCGTGATGGCGGCGCCGAGCAGGGGCAGGGCGACGAGCAGGGGCACGAGGGCGCTCATGTGCGGTCCCCCTCGTCGTCCGTGTCGGATGCCGTGGCCGACCCTTCGACGGACTCAGGGAGCGGCGAGTCCGTCGAAGCATCCGCCGACCACGCCCGGTCGACCGGGGCGTCGTCGTGGATGGACGGGTGATCGCGCATGTGCAGCACGGTGATGGGGGCCGTGCGCACGTCGACGAAGTCGGTCGTGGCATCCTCGTCGCCGGTGTCGTCCTCGTCGTCCAGGACGTCCTCGTCGGCGTCGGTGCGCTCGCGCAGGGCGATGTCGGCGTCGTCGTCCTCGACGGTGTCGGCCTGACCGAGCTGCCAGGAGCGGTAGATGAGGGCGAGGAGGAAGGCCGTGACGGCGAACGTGATGACGATGGCCGTGAGCGTGAGCGCCTGCGGCAACGGGTCGCTGACGTCGCTGTAGCCGAAGAAGGGCGCGTTGCCCGGCACACCCATGACGATCAGCAGCAGCAGGTTCGTGGCATTGCCGAGCAGCATGAAGCCGATGAGCACACGGGTGAGGCTGCGCTCGAGCATGGCGTAGACCCCGGCGGCGAACAGCACCGCCATGACGATGATCAGGGTCAGCGAGACATCCATCAGATCGTCACCCCCCGCGTGCGCATCTCCTGCGTCTGGCGGTCGACCTCGGCGCCGAGGCTGCGCAGAACGTCGAGCACGAGCCCGATGACGACGAGGTAGACCCCGATGTCGAAGATGGTCGAGGTGACGAATTCCATGTGTCCGATGCCGGGGATCTCCCACTCCCAGAACGTGCTCGTCAACGGCGCGAGCCCGAAGAACAGCGGTACGACGGCGGCGCCGACGGCGAGGATGAGTCCGGCGCCCAGCAGACGCCCGGCATCGGTGGGAGCTGCGGCACCGAGCTCCCAGCGCCCGCCGGCGACGTAGCGCATGACCAGGGCCATGCCGGCGACGAGGCCGCCCGCGAATCCGCCGCCGGGCTGGTTGTGCCCGGCGAAGAGCAGGTAGATCGAGACGACGATGATCGTGTGGAACAGGATCCGCACGATCACCTCGAGCAGGATCGAGCGGTTCTCGGGCTTCATCTGCTGCCCGCCCACGAGCCATGCGCGCGGGCTGCTGCGGTTCTCCGCGGTCTGGAATCGGACGCCCTCGGTGGTCTCGACGAGCGGCATGATGCGGGCCTTGCGACGGACCCGCTTGGGCAGCGCCGGCCGCTGGGCGAGCATGTCGGCGCGATGGGTGACGAAGACGAGGGAAGCCACGCCGGTCGCAGCGAGCACGAGCACGGACAGCTCGCCCATGGTGTCCCATCCGCGCAGGTCGACGAGGGCCACGTTGACGACGTTCTTGCCGTGGCCGAGCTCGTACGCGAGTTCGGGGAACGTGATCGAGATCGGGTCGGCGATGCGGGACTGCGTGGCGACGATGACGATGAAGGCCATCGTCAGTCCGGTGCCGATCGCGAGGAGGGCGCGCGGGATGCGGGAGACCGAGGCGTTGTGCTCGCCCATGCGAGCCGGGAGCCGCCGCAGCACGAGCGCGAAGGTCACCATCGTCACGGTCTCGACGAGGATCTGCGTGAGGGCGAGGTCGGGAGCGCCGCTCGTTGCGAACAGCGCGACCATGCCGAGGCCGGTGACCGAGACGAGCACGACGCCGGTGTAGCGCTTGCGCGCCTGCACCGCGAACACCGCCGCGATCGCCATGATCGGGGCGACGGCGATCTGGGTCGGGGTGTGCCAGGCCGAGAGGTTCAGCCGGTCGATGTCGCTGGCGAGCAGCGCGGTGACCTCGGCGGCGACGACCACGACGAAGATCGTGCCGACGTAGACCGGCAGCGAGCCGCGCTGGGTGAGCGTGGTCGTGATCACCGAGAGGCGGTCGACGCCGCGCATGACGAACGCGTACGCGTCGGCGGCCGTGAAGGGCAGCAGCCGGCGCCTGCGGTCCCATCGGGTGCGCACGGCGAGCAGGAAGACCCCCGCGCCGACAAGGATCGACAGGATCGAGATGCCGAGCGCCGGCTCGAACCCGTGCCAGAGCGCGAGATGGCCGGGGCCCTCGGTCGCGGCGCCCTCGGCGTCGAGGCCGGGCAGCGCCGTGACGGCGTAGGGATGCAGCGCGATGTCGATGGCCGGGGCGGCGAGGCCGGCGGCGAGGGTGACGCCGGCGAGGATGATGGGTGCGGACAGGAATCCGACGGGCGGGTCGGGCCAGACGGTCTCCGGCATCCGCGCGCCCTGCTCGTCGCGCTTGCGCCAGAACGCTCCCCACAGGAACCGGATGCCGTATGCCGTGGTCAGCATGGATCCGAGGATGACGCCGATCAGAGCGACCAGACCCCAGACCGATCCGCCCATCGCGTCGTCGAGCAGGGACGTCAGGGCCGACTCCTTGGCGACGAATCCGATGGTCGGCGGGATCCCGGCCATGGATGCCACCGAGATGAATGCCGCGACGGCCATGACCGGGGCCTGCCGGCCGACGCCGGACAGCTCGGTGATGTCACGGGTCGAGAGCTGACGGTCGATGATGCCGACGATGAGGAACAGCGCCGACTTGAAGAGGGCGTGGCCGATGACCAGCGCGAGTCCGGCGAGCGCCGTGGCCTGCGTGCCGTAGCCGGTCATGACGGTGAAGAAGCCCAGCTGGCTGACCGTGCCGAACGCGAGCACGCGCTTGAGGTCGGTCTCGCGCAGGGCCTGGATGCCGCCGAGCAGCATCGTGAACACTCCCAGCGAGATGACGATCGGGCGCCACGGCTCCGACAGCGCGAAGACGGGTGAGAAGCGCGCGATGAGGTAGATGCCCGCCTTGACCATGGCAGCGGCGTGCAGATACGCGCTGACCGGGGTGGGAGCTGCCATCGCACCGGGCAGCCAGAAGTGGAACGGGAAGATCGCGGACTTGCTGATGGCTCCGACCAGGAGCATGACGATCGCGGCATCCACGATGGGGCCGGATGGCGCGGCCTCGAGGATCGCGGCGATGCTCGTCGTTCCGCCATCCACCGCGAGCAGCACGACGCCGACGAACATGACCAGACCGCCGAGGGTCGTGACCAGCAGAGCCTGCAGGGCCGCGCGACGGCTGGCCGCGCGGCGCCGGTAGTGCCCGATGAGCAGGTAGGAGAGGATGCTCGTGACCTCCCAGAACATCACGAGCATGATGATGTCGTCGGTGAGGACGAGGCCGTACATGGCCCCGGCGAAGCCGAGCAGGACGCCTGCGAACTGGCCGAGCTCGGTGGTGTCGTCGAAGAAGTACCAGCGGCAGTAGAGCAGCACGAGCGCGCCGACGCCGCTGACGATCAGGGTGAGGATCCACCCGAGCACATCCATGTGCATCGAGAGGTTGAGCCCCAGCTGCGGGATCCACGTGACGGATTCGAACGGCGCCGGTTCGGCATCCAGCACCTGCGGCGTCAGCATGAGCGCGTGGACGAATGCCGCTGCGGGAATGAGTGCAGCGGCAGCGAATGCCTGGGCTCCCAGCCAGCGCACCAATGCCGGGAGAACGAGGGCCCCGACGAGGAACACAGCGAGGAGCACGATCATCGGCGGCTCCTCAATGGCTCGTCGGCCCCGAGGGGCGCAGGCGGGCGGGTTTTTCCCAGTTTACCCGCCGCGAGGAACCCCTCGGCGCAGAGATCGTCAGTCCGGTGGAGCGCCCGTAGTCGAACCGGCCCGGAAACGGCAGGTGAAGTGGAGCGATGCGGCCCGTTCTCCGCGCAGCATCCTGGCAACCTGCTCCCCTGCGGCTCTTCCCTTCTCGACGGCGGGCTGCACCATGGTCGTCAGCACGTGATCGCCGATGCCGTCGACGCGGACGCCGTCGAATCCGGCGACGCTGAGGTCCTGCGGCACGCGGAGCCCCTGTTCCTCAGCCGCGCGGATGACGCCGACCGCGAGCAGGTCGCTCTGCGCGAGCACGGCGGTGGGCCGCGATTCCGGGTCCGCGAGCAGCGCTCGACCGGCGATGAGGCCTTCGTCGATCGAGCTGGTCGCGGCGGAGATGGCCGGGGCGTCGGGGTAGACGTCGTGCACGCCGCCGAGGCGATCGACGGTCACGTCCACAGTGGCCCTGGCGAGGCGATCCGGCGAGATTCCGCCGCGCTCTCGGCGGCTGTCGGTCGCGAGCGTCACGGCGACGACATCGGTGTGCCCCAGACGCTGCACGTGCCGCGCTATCTCGGCGGCCGCCTCGCGGTTGTCGAGCGAGATGCGCGGGACGCCCTCGCCGGCGTCGCCCTCGATCACGACGACGGGGAGCCCGCGGCTGCGCAGCACGTCGAGCGACGAACGGGTGCGGGTGGAGCATCCGATCAGGACGGCGGCGTCGACCGGGGCCGTGGTCAGCGCCGACGCGCCGTCCTCGGTCGGATCGTCGCGCAGCAGCAGGATGCCGGCGCCGAGCGAAGCGACCCCGTCGGCGAGGCCGTCCATCATGGGGATCGTCACGGGGTCGAGGAACGCCTCGCGCAGTTGTCCCTCCAGCACGACGGCGACGATGCCGCTGCGGCCGCGACGGAGCGAGGCGGCCATCGGATCAGGGCCGGTGTAGCCGAGCGCCGACGCTGCGGCGAGCACGCGATCGCGGGTGGCATCCGACACCTTGGTCTTGCCGCTGAAGACCACCGAGGCCGTCGACATCGACACCCCGGCCTCCTGGGCGACGTCCGACAGCGTCGCTCTGCGCGGTGCGATCTCAGCTGCCATGATCCGAGGATAGCCGCTCCCGGTTCCGGGCATCGAATCGATTCGATACACTCGAGGCATGGACCAGACGCTCACCGGGGCCCAGTACGTCCGCTGGCGCAATGCGATCTTCGCGATCTTCCTCGCCAGCGGCATGTCGATCGCGACGTGGGCGTCGCGCGTTCCCGACATCAAGCTCGCGCTCGACATTCACAACGCGCAGATCGGCCTGCTCCTGCTCGGCATGGGCATCGCCTCGATCATCGGCATCTCCACGGGTCCCGCCGTCATGGCGCGCACCGGCGCGCGGCGCGGGATGCTGACGACGATGATCATGGTCGCGATCGGACTCGCCCTCATCGGGCTCGGAACGACCGTTCTCGCATCGTTCCCGGTCGTGATCGCCGGACTCGTGCTCTTCGGCCTCGGCAACGGAGCGCTCGACGTCATGATGAACGTCGAGGCGACCGCGATCGAACAGGAGGCGGGCAAGACGATCCTGCCCCTGTTCCACGCCTTCTTCAGCTTCGGCACCGTGATCGGCGCCGGCATCGGCTGGCTCGCGACGAACTTCCACGCCTCCGTCGTGGTGCATGCGACCGCGGTCGGCGCGGCCATCGCGATCGCCGCATTCGTGTGCTTCGCGAACGTGCCCTCCCGCGAGGCCGTGCTCGACCCCCAGGAGCCCGGCGAGAAGCCGCACTGGCGCGAGCGGATGCACGTGGCGCTGTCCGCCTGGCGCGAGCCGCGCACCTACGCGCTCGGCGTCGTGATGCTCGGCATGTCGTTCGCCGAGGGCGGCGCCAACGACTGGCTGGCGCTCGGCACGGCCGAGGACCACGGCGGCGGGACGGCCATGGGGGCCGCCGCGCTCACGTTGTTCTCGGTCTGCATGACGGCCGTCCGCATCTTCGGCGGACCGCTCGTGGACCGCTTCGGACGCGTGCTCGTGCTGCGCGTCCTGTCGGTCGCTGCGGCCGGCGGCATCCTGCTGTTCATCCTCGCCCCGTCGCTGCCGCTCGTGTTCGTCGGCGCCGCACTGTGGGGCATCGGCGCATCGCTCGGCTTCCCCCTCGGCATGTCCGCAGCGGCAGATGACCCGGCGAAGGCCGCGGCGCGCGTGAGCGCTGCAGCGACGATCGGATACATCGCCTTCCTCGGCGGCCCGCCCGTGCTCGGCGTCATCAGCGAGCACATCGGCCTGCTGAACACGCTGTTCATCCTCGTGGCGCTGGTCGTGGCATCCGGCCTGTTCTCGGGTGCGGCCAAGCCCTTGAAGGAGACGGCGGCCACCACCGCGACGAAGTAGGCTCGTCGGGTGCGTCTCGTCATCGCCCGCTGCTCCGTGGACTACACGGGCCGCCTCAACGCCCACCTTCCCCTCGCCACCCGACTGCTCGTGCACAAGGGCGACGGGTCGCTGCTGGTGCACTCCGACGGCGGCAGCTACAAGCCGTTGAACTGGATGAGCCCGCCGTGCACCCTCACGACCGAGGAGCCCGGTGAGGAGGAGGCGAGCGCCGGCGTCATCGACGTGTGGCGCGTGACCCACAAGAAGACCGGCGACGCGCTGCGCGTGCAGATCTACGAAGTGCTGCACGACTCCGCGCACGAGCTCGGCATCGACCCCGGCCTGCAGAAGGACGGCGTCGAAGCCGATCTGCAGCGCCTCCTCGCCGAGCAGGTCGAGCTCGTCGGCGAGGGCACCACCCTCGTGCAGCGCGAGTACCCCACCGCGATCGGGCCCGTGGATCTGATGGTGCGGGATGCCGAGGGCCGGGCGATCGCGATCGAGGTCAAGCGCCGCGGCGACATCGACGGCGTCGAGCAGCTGACCCGCTACCTCGACCTGCTCGGCCGTGATCCGCACCTCTCCCCCATCACCGGCATCTTCGCCGCTCAGGAGATCAAGCCCCAGGCGCGTGTGCTCGCCGAGGACCGCGGCATCCGCTGCCTCGTGCTCGACTACGACGAGATGAAGGGCATCGAGTCGGGCATCCCCCGCCTGTTCTGAGACGCAACCGACCCTTCGACAGGCTCAGGGATCGGCAGCGCGCCCATAGGCTGGATGCATGCCCCTCTCCCCCTTCTCCTGCGTGCTGTGGGACGTCGACGGCGCGATCGCCGATGCGACGCCCGGCATCTTTCCTCGGCTCCGCGAGGTGTTCGTCCAGTTCGGGCTCCCCGAACCCGACCAGGCGATCCTGCACCGGTGGGTGGGCCCGCCGATGTACGAGTCGTTCCAGGAGCTCGCGGGCCTCAGCCCCGAGAAGGCATCCGAGGCGCTGACCGCGTATCGCGCCCTCGCCGCCCGCGACGGGTATGCGGCATCCGTCGACGTCTACCCGGGCGTGCCCGACGTCATCCGCGCGGTCGCGGCCGCCGGCATCCCGCAGTCCACGGCGAGCACGAAGCCCGAGAACCAGGTACGGGCGATCCTCGAGCACAACGAGCTGCTCGATCTCTTCACGGCCGTCTCGGGCGCGCGCGCGGGCGAGATCGGCCGGAGCGACAGCAAGAAGGAGGTCATCGGCTGGGCGCTCGAGCGCCTGGCGGCGGCCGGTGCCGACATCTCGCGTCCGGTGCTCATCGGCGACCGGCATCACGATGTCGAGGGCGCCGCGGAGTTCGGCATCCCCGTCATCTTCGACGAGTGGGGTTTCGGCGACCCGTCAGAAGGGGATGCCGCAGCCTATCGCGTCGCCGACGCATCCTCGCTGCGGGCGATCCTCCTGCCGGAGCAGGCCTCCTGAAACACAGCACTCCCCGCCGAGGCACGCGGATGGCGTGCTCCCGGACGAGGAGTGCGGGTGAAGATCTGCCTCAGAGAGGGCGGATGTTCTCGGCCTGCAGGCCCTTGGGGCCCTGCGCCACATCGAACTCGACGCGCTGGTTCTCGTCGAGCGAGCGGTAGCCGGTTGCTTCGATGGCGGAGTAGTGCGCGAAGACGTCGGCGCCGCCGTCATCGGGGGAGATGAAGCCGAAGCCCTTCTCCGAGTTGAACCACTTGACCGTGCCTTGGGTGCTCATGTACTGCCGTTCTGCTGGAATGTCGCCGGGGTGCCCCGACGATGCCCAGATTATCTGCGCGCGCTCCGAGCGGAACAGCTGTGACCAGATGGTGATCCAAATGTTGCACAGCCCGAGAACGGATGCGGCCCTCACCGCGGGGGGAGCGGTGAGGGCCAAAGACGACCGGAGGGTGCGTCAGAGACAGCCTATATCCAAACGCAAGTGTTTGTCCCCCATATGGGGGACAAACTCAGAAACCTCATAACCGAGGCGCTTCGACCTTCCTCGGCCACCAGATCCGATCGCCGAGAACGCCGAACAGTGCAGGCACGATGACGGTGCGCACGACGAGCGTGTCGACCACGACGCCCACGCCGACGATGAGCCCGAGTTGGCCGAGCGTGACCAGCGGCAGCACGCCGAGCGCGGCGAACACCGCGGCCAGGACGATGCCCGCGCTCGTGATGACGGCACCCGTGTGCGATACTGCCTCGACCATGCCCCCGCGGGTGCCTCGCGCCTGCGCCTCGGAGCGCGCACGGTGCACGAGGAAGATCGTGTAATCGATCCCCAGCGCCACGAGGAACAGGAACGCCAGCAGCGGAACCTGCAGATCCAGCGCCGGCCGATCGAACAGCACGCGGCTCAGCCACGCCCCGGCGCCGATCGCCGCCGCGGCGCTCGCGAGGTTCACGAGCAGGAGGACGACCGGGGCGACGAGCGAGCGCAGCAGCACGAGCAGCACGATGAAGCTCACCGCGAGCACGAGCGGGGCGATAAGCAGAAGGTCCCGCTGATTGCCCGCACGGGCGTCGAGGTCGGTCGCGATCGCGCCGCCGACGAGCGCATCGGCATCCGGCACGGCGTGCGCGACGCCGCGCAGCTCGCTGACGAGGTCGAGGCTCTCCTGGGTGCCGGGCGCGAACTCGCCGGTCACCATGATCCGGGTGAGCTCGCCGTCGTCGGTCTCGCCGGTCGGATGCGCGCGGACCACCCCGTCGACGCCGCCGACGGCATCCACGACCTCGTCCGCCTGGTCGGACGCGGCGACGATGAGGATCGGCTGCGCCTCGCCCGGCGGGAAGTGATCTGAGAGCACCTCGAGTCCGGCCGCGGACTCGGACTGCACCCGGAACTTCTGGACGTGGTCGAGACCGACCGTCGTGCCCAGGAGCCCTGTGGCCATGACGGCGAGCAGCGCGATGCCGCCGACGAGGCTGACGGCGGGTCGCTTCATGACGCGCGTCGCGATGCCGCGCCACGCGCTGCCCTGCTTCGCCGCGCCCTCTTTTTTCACAGCGCCTCCCGGCTTCGGCACGAACGGCCAGAACACCTTCCGCCCGCACACCGCGAGCACCGGCGGCAGCGCGAACAGCACCGCGGCGAGCGCAATGAGCAGCCCCGCCGCCGATGAGATGCCCAGACCCCGCGTGCCGGGGATCACGGCCAGTGCGAGCGTCAGCAGGGCGAGCACGACCGTGACGTTGGATGCCACGATCGCCGGCACCGTCTTGCGCCATGCCGTGCTCAGAGCCACCCGGTGATCGTCGTTCACTGCCAGCTCCTCGCGGTAGCGCGAGATGAGCAGCAGCGCGTAGTTCGTGCCGGCACCGAACACGAGCACGCTGATGATGCCGGCGTCGAACTGGAGGTCGAGCCAGGCCCCGAGCGCTTCGGTCGCCTTCGCTGCGAGCTGGTCGGCGAACGCGACCACGACGAGCGGCAGCAGCCAGAGGATCGGGGAGCGATAGGTGACGATGAGCAGCAGCGCGACGATGAGGATCGTCACGATCAGCAGCGTGAAATCCGCGCCGTCGAAGGACGAGGTGATGTCGGAGCCGAAGGCCGGTCCGCCGGTGACCTGCAGGGTCAGTCCGTCGATGCCCGGAATCGCCTGCCGCAGATCCTTCACGATCTCGGCGGTCGCGGCGTTGTCGTCGCCGACCGTGATCGGCGCGACGATGACCGCGGCCTCGCGGTCGTCGCTGACGCTCGGCGGCGAGGACTCCAGACCGGTGTGCTCGTCGAGGACCGGCACCAGGTCGGTCAGGGCATCGAGATCGGATGCCGTGAGCTCGCCGGCATCCTCCCGTGAGGCGACGACGATCACGGACTGCTCCTCCGCGTCGGGGAACTCGTCGAGCAGCGCGCTCACCCGGCTCGACTCCGAATCCGCCGGGGCCGTCTCGTTCGCGGACGGCGCCTCGATCCTGCTGAACAGGCCGAACAGTGCCACGAAGACGATGAGGACGATGCCGAGGGAGACCCATGCTCCCCGCCGGGACGTGAGCCGGTCGGGAAGGCGCGTGCGCGTTGCTGTCATGATCTCCAGCCCACCAGCGCACGCGCGTGCGGACATCGCTCGAAAGGTGGAGACCCGCGCATCGCACGCGTGGATGCCGCCGCATAGGCTGACCGCATGTCGTTCGAATCCCTGCTGCAGCGACTCGATCGCATCGCGGGCGGCCGCGCCGCGGGCGTCGCGATCCCGGACGAGGCGCGTTCCCACCCGAAGACGAAGCGCGCCTTCACCTGGATCATGTGGCTGCTCTTCGTCGAGCTGCTCCTCGGCATCGGCGCCGTCGTGATCGCGCTCGTTCTGGCGATGGGCGGTGAGCCGGTCTCGTTCGCGGTGTGGATGCGGACGGTGGTCGTCCTCGGCATGACGGCGACGCTGTTCTACTTCGCCTGGCGGGCACAGCTCGGCTGGCGCTGGGGATATCAGCGGCTGCGGCTGTTCGCGCAGATCTTCCCGGTGATCACCCTGGTGATGGCCGCGATCCCCGGACTCTACCCGGCATGGATGGTCACCGAGCAGATCGTCTTCAGCCTGATCATGATCGGGATCGCCGACTTCCTCACCAGCGACCACATGCGCGACGCGTACCGGAAACCCGCGGCGGACAATCCCGCGTAACGTGCCAGGACGCCCACGTCAACCCCTTGGCGCGGCAGTTCGACCGTGACAGCGTGGAGGGAACGGATCACCTGATCCCCGACGAAAGGAACGCATCGATGGGTATCGGAGACAAGGCCAAGCACGCCGCTGAGGACATCGCCGGCCACGCGAAGGAAGCCGCCGGTAAGGTGACCGGCAACGAGAAGCTCGAGGCCGAGGGCAAGGCCGATCAGGCCAAAGCCGAGGCGAAGAAGATCGGCGACGACATCAAGGACGCGTTCGACAAGTAGTCCGCGTCACCGAGACGGGGTCTGCCGCACGAAACAGGTGCTGGCAGGCCCCGTCTCGTGCAGCAGACCCCGTTTCGCGGATCCCTACGGGTGGTGCGGCCGCGGCTCGCGGCCGCACCGGTCAGACCGCGAAGTGCACGATCCCCGTCGCGAGCAGCGACAGCGCGGTCGTCCAGCCGACGATCGCGACGGCCTGCCAGATGAGGATGCGGGCACGGCCGATACCGATCGCGGCGAGCATGGTCGCGGTGAAATGGGTGGGCAGCAGCAGCGGGCCGAGCAGGCTCACCCCGGGGACGCCGTAGCGCTCCAGGGCCCGCTGGAACTTCTGCTTGCGGGCAGCCTTGCGCTCGCTGTCGCCGGCTTCGATCTGGATGCCGGTGGCTGCGGCATCAGCGACGACGCGACCGTCGGCGTCGACCAGCGCCTTGGCGCGCTGACGGTTCACCACGGCCTCGCGCGCCTTGGCGCTGAGCAGCACGAGGAGGGCGACGCAGACGAAGTTCCCGATGATCGCGGCGATCGCGGCGATCACGGGCGGGATGCCGCCGAGGATGCCGATGGTCGCTGCACCCTCGCCCTCGATGAAGGGCACGGCCCCGGCGAGCGCCACGATGAGCGGCTGGACGAGCTCTGGTACCTGGGCGACGAGGTTCTGGAAGGTCTCGATGAGGTTCATGCCTACAGTTCACCGTGTGCCGCGGCATCCGGTAAGTGCCTGCCTGTCACCTCTCTGCGGGCACTGTGCACGTCCGATGGGTGACATCTGTCACGCCCCTAGGCTGAGGGCATGACGGATGCGATCGGCGCCCGCCGCTTGAACCGCGGCATCACCGCGACGTGGTGGTACACGATCTCGGGCGTGCTCGTGTTCCAGGTGATGATCCTCTTCATCTGGCTGAGCATCTTCGCCGGGATGCGGGTCGATCCGGTGGCGCTCACGCTGATCGGAGTGGGCGGACTCATCTGGTGCGCGGCGAGTGTTCCGCTGCTGCTGCAGTATCGGCATCGGGACGACTCGGCAGGACCCGTCGCCGGGTGGCGCGGCATCCTCATCCCGCTCGCCGTCGCCATCGCGTTCGGTGTGTTCTCGGGCCTTGCCAGCGGCCTGTGGCTCGTGGGCGCGATCCCTCTCATCCAGTCGCTGACGCTGCTGAACTGGCCGCGCGGGGTGCGGCTGCGATTCGTGATCGCGTGCGTCATCGTCATCGCCGCGCTGTGGTTCATCGACTTGAGGATGACGTTCGACGGTGCGGATGCAGAGGTCACGAGCGCCTGGTTCCTGTTCGGCTTCTTCGCGGCGACACTGCCGCTCATGACCGTGATGTCGCTGTGGTGGTGGGACGTGCTGGTCACGCTCGATCGCGCGCGGGCGGCAGAGGCGCGGCTCGGCGCGACGCAGGAGCGTCTGCGGGTCGCGACCGACGTGCACGATCTGCAGGGGCATCATCTGCAGGTGATCGCACTGCAGCTCGAGCTCGCCGAGCGGCTGCTGGCTCCGGGCGGTGAGAAGCAGCGCGATCCGGATGCCGCGCTCGAACAGCTTCGACTGGCCAGGACGAGCGTCGCGGAAGCGCGCCAGGGAACGCGCGACCTCGCGATGCGGTTCCGCGGTGTGCCGCTGCCGGACGAGATCGCCAACGCCGTCGATCTGCTGCGCGCGGCGGGGACGACAGCGGATGCCACGGTGTCGCACGATGCCGCGCACGCACCGGCGTCGGTCCTCGGGCCGGTGATCCGCGAGACGACGACGAACGTGCTGCGGCACGGCGGGGGCAACCGCGCGCGACTGTCGCTGCATCGCGCGGACGGCATGTGGCAGTACGAGATCGTCAACGATGCGGCATCCGCGAACGGCGCCGCGGGCAGCGGTTCGGGACTCGACGGCATCGCGCGCCGCGTGGCGGAGGCCGGCGGCGAGGTGCGGGTCGAGCGCGAGCGGGGGGAGTTCCGGGTGATCGCGACGGTTCCGGATGCCGCGAGTGCAGGCCCGTTGCAGGATGCCGCCTTCGGGGAGGCAGCGGCCGAGCCGGGGGCCGAGCGATGATCCGGGTGCTGCTCGCCGACGACGAGGCGATGATCCGCTCGGCGCTCGCGGCGCTGTTGCGGCTCGAGGATGACATCGACGTCGTCGCGGAGTGCTCCGACGGGCTCCAGGCCGTCGCGATGGCCGAGAAGCTGCAGCCCGACATCTGCCTGCTCGACCTCGAGATGCCGGGACTCGACGGCGTCGAGGTGGCCGAGCGGTTGAGCCGGACGATCACCGCGCGCTGCGTCGTGGTGACCCGGCACGCCCGCCCCGGCGTGCTGCGGCGGGCGCTGGCATCCGGTGTGGCCGGGTTCCTGCCCAAGTCGCGGGGCGCGGGCGAGGTGGCCGAGGTCATCCGCCGCGTGGCGGCAGGCGCCCGCTACGTCGACCCCGAGGTCGCGGCCGACGCGCTGAGCGACGAGCGCTGCCCGCTGACCGATCGCGAGCTCGACGTGCTGCGTGCCGGGCGCCGCGGCGAGACGACGGGGCAGATCGCGAAGAAGTTGCTGCTCGCCCCGGGGACCGTGCGCAACCACGTCTCGGCGATCCTGTCGAAGCTGCAGGTCACCACGCGTCAGCAGGCCGTACTCATGGCCGAGGAGCGCGGCTGGATCTGAGCGCCGCCTCGCCGAGACGGGACTTACCGCCTGAGACGGCTCGTGGCACGGCCTGTCTCGTGCGGCAAGACCTGTTTCGCGGTTGCGTGCCGCTACAGCGGGGGCTCCTCGAGGTGCTCGCGCGGTCGGCGGCGGCCGCTGAGTCCGAGCAGCACGAGGGCGGCGACGATCGGTCCGTAGACGAAGGCGTCCGCGCCCGTGAGGATCTCACCGAGCAGCAGGGATGCCCCGAGCACGAGGACCGGCTCGAGGTACGACAGCAGCCCGAACAGCGACAGCGGCAGCAGGCGTGAGGCGAGGATGTAGAGGATCATCGCCGCGGCGCTCAGGGTCGCCATGAGAAGGAGGGATGGCCAGGACGCCGCGGCACCCGCCGGCGACGCGAGATGCCCGACGACGATCACGGCGGAGGGGATGACGAGCAGGACGATCTCGATGAGGAACACCTGCATCGAATCGATGCCCGCCCAGCGGCGCAGGGCGAAGTAGACCGGGTAGAGGCCGGCGATGATGAGCACCGGCCAGTTGACGCCCCCGGCGATGAGGGCCTGCGCGAGCACGCCGAGGGCTGCGGCCGCGACGGCCGCCCACTGCAGCACCTGCAGACGGTCGCGGAAGAACACCCGGCCGACGACGACCATGACCAGCGGCAGCAGGAAGTATCCGAACGCGATGTCCTGCGTGTGCCCGTTCGCCGGCCCCCACATGAAGACCCAGAGCTGCACCCACATGATCGCCGTGTTGACCACGACGATGACGACGAGCTTCGGGCTGCGAATGATGCGCCGCGCCACCGACACGAACGCCGCGCGACGGGAGACCGTGGCGTGCAGCGCGCCAAGGGCAGCGGCGATGAACAGTACCCGCCAGGCGGTGGTCTGCTCGGGCGTGAAGCCGTCGAGATGGCCGCCGAGCAGGCTGATCGCGCCGAACAGGACGGACGCGAGAACGGATACGGCGACCCCGCGCGATGCGGTGGAGGCGAGGGCGGTGCGGCGGATGAGAGACTCCAGGGATGACGGGGCGGGATGTCGTCGGCCCTGACGAGTCGCCTCCAGCCTAACGGTCGCGCATCCGACTGCATCCGACCGGAGATGTCGGGCGCCGCCGGGGATGCACTGCAGCAGGCGTACGCATCGTCGGCGACCGACTGGTTCCCGTCGAACCCGTGGCGCCTGCGCCCCGGCCCGTCGATCGTCGCCCTACTCGAGCGGTCCGACGACTTCAGCACCGCGACGACGGAGCTGTGGATGCCAGTCGAGCGGTCCTGACCCAGGAGACGCAAATGGCCCCCGCACCTGAATCCCAGGTCGGGGGCCATCTCACTCGCGTGCGCGAGGGGGGACTTGAACCCCCACGTCCATAAGGACACTGGCACCTGAAGCCAGCGCGTCTACCATTCCGCCACTCGCGCGAGCGTCTCGTTCCGAAGAACTCAACTTCACGAGGATATCAGACGAAACGAGGGGTGGAGGAACGGGACGGGAGGCTTCGACTCCCTCCGGTCGCTCAGCCCGTTTCGTCTCGCTGCGCTCGCTCAACGACCGCGAAGCAGGGCCGCACGGGCGCACATTCAGGTGGTCTGGCTACGATGTTGCTACCGCCGCCATGCCAGAGGAGCCCCGTGGGACTACTTGACAGCTTTGAGAAGGGTCTTGAGCGCGCCGTCAACGGCGCTTTCGCCAAGACCTTCCGCAGCGGTATCCAGCCGGTGGAGATCGCTTCGGCCCTGCGCCGCGAGGCCGACATCAAGGCGGCCGTGGTCAGTCGCGACCGCATCATCGTGCCGAACAGCTTCGTCGTGCGTCTGAGCGCCGACGACCACGACCGGATGCACGCCCTCGGCGGAGCGCTCACCGACGAGCTGCACGCACTGCTCACCAAGCACGCCAAGGCGCAGGGGTACAGCTTCGCCGGACCCGTGTCGATCGCGCTCGAGTCCGACGAGAAGGTCGCGACCGGAACGGTGCGCGTGAACTCGGGCACGATTGAGGGCCGCGTCAGCTGGCAGGCCGTCATCGACGTCGACGGCCGCCGCCACACGCTCTCCCGTGCGCGCACCGTCATCGGTCGCGGCTCGGATGCCGACATCACGATCTCGGATGCCGGTTCCAGCCGCAAGCACGTCGAGGTGCTGTGGGACGGCGAGCGCGCCATGATGCGCGACCTCGGATCCACCAACGGCACCAAGGTCAACGGCGCCAAGGTCCGTGAGGCGGCGCTGCCGACCGACACGACGATGACGATCGGCCGCACCGACCTCGTCTTCCGCGTCGTCGCGGCCGCCGACCCTTCGACGGGCTCAGGAAGCAGCGGCGGCTCAGGGAGCGGGGTGGCGGCCCGATGAGTGAACTCGTCCTCCTGCTGCTGCGCATCGGCTTCCTGGTGCTGCTGTGGTTCTTCGTGTTCGGCGTCGTCTACTCGCTGCGCGCCGACCTGTTCGGCGTGAAGGTGCGCAAGCTCCCCGCCGAGGCCGCCTCCGGCGCACCCGTCGCCGCCCCCGCCCCCGCGCCGAAGGCCCCGCGCGCCGCGAAACCGGGAAGCCCGGCCACCACGTCCACGGTCTCGACGCTCGTCATCACTTCGGGTCCGAAGGCGGGGCTCGAGCTGCCCCTGGGCACCGAGGCGATGACCATCGGCCGCTCGAGCGAGTCGGGCCTCGTCATCCGCGACGACTACACGTCCAGCCACCACGCCCGCCTGCTGCTGCGCGGCGACGCCTGGGCGATCCAGGACCTCGACTCGACCAACGGCACCTTCCTCGGCGGAAAGCGCCTGGGCGGCACCCCGACCCCCATCAGCATCGGCGACACGATCAAGGTCGGCGCAACGACCTTCGAGCTGCGGGCCTGAACCCGGCATGGTCTTCGAAGGATCCGCCTCCGCGATCTCCCACACCGGGAAGGTCCGGTCCAACAACCAGGATTCCGGTTACGCCGGAGCGAACCTGTTCGCCGTCGCCGACGGCATGGGGGGTCACGCCGGTGGCGACGTGGCATCCACGATCGCCATCCACCAGCTCGAGCAGCTCGACCAGGCCTTCACCTCCACCGACGACGCGCAGGCCGAACTCCAGGCGGCCGCGACGACCGCCGCGAACGACCTCATCCGCGCGGCCAAGGAGCAGCCAGAACTCGCGGGCCTGGGCACCACCGTCAGTGCGATCATCATGGTCGACGACCACGCCGTCATCGGGCACATCGGCGACTCGCGCATCTACCTGTACCGCGACGACGAGCTGACGCAGATCACCGCCGACCACACGTTCGTCCAGCGCCTGGTCGACTCCGGCCGCATCACGCCGGAAGAGGCCCGCTACCACCCCCGCCGCTCCGTCCTCATGCGGGTTCTCAGCGACATGGACAACGACCCCGAGCTCGACATGTTCGTCATGCCGACGCTCCCCGGCGACCGCTGGCTGCTGTGCTCCGACGGCCTCTCCGGCGTCGTCGACGAGGCCCACATCCTCAAGGCGATGCGCCTCGGTCTGCCGCCCGGCCGCACCGCCGACAACCTGCTCAAGCAGGCCCTCGACGGCGGAGCCCCCGACAACGTCACGATCGTGCTGGTCGACGTCGGAGGACAGCATCCGCTCTCCTCCGGAACCCCGACCATCGTCGGCGCGGCATCCACCCCGTCCGGCGTCCTCGTCCCCGCGGCGCGCCCGAACCGTCCGAGCTGGCTGCACCCGGTGCGCCAGGCGGCCAACGAGCCGTCGCACTTCGAGCCGGCCGCCGACTACCTCGAAGAGCTCATCGAAGAGGATCGCCGTCGCGCACGGCGTCGCCGCATCGGCTGGATCGCCGCGCTCGTCGTGTTCGTGCTCGCGCTCACCGGCGCCGGCGTCCTCGCGTACAACTGGACCCAGACCCGCTACTTCGTCGGCGCCGACGAGGACAGCGTCGTCATCTTCCAGGGCGTGCAGCAGAACATCGGACCGATCTCACTGTCGACTGAGCTCGAGGACACCGGCATCCTCCTGGCGAACCTGCCCGCCTACCAGCGCGCCACCGTCGAGCGGACCATCACCGCGCGGTCCCTCTCCGATGCGATGGCGATCGTCGAGCGGCTCCGCGCCGGCGAAGAGGCGGTCATCGGCGACACCGCGACCCCGTCGCCCTCGCCCACCCCCGTGCCCACCGAGACGCCGAACAGCGCCCCGGGCGAGGCGGATCCCACCATGACGAACGACGGTGAGGTGATCGGATGAGCGCCGACGTCGCCGCCGACACCGCGGTCATCAAGGCCCTCAAGCGGATGCGGATGCCGCAGACCCAGCGCAACCGCGAGTTCTGGCTGCTGCTGTTCGCCGTCGCGGTCAGCGGTGCGGCCCTCGCGCTCGTGCAGCTGGGCGCACTCGGCCTCATCGACCCGTTCATCCTGTTCATCGGCGGTGGACTGGCGATCCTCGCGTTCGCCCTGCACTTCGTCCTGCGCGCCGTGGCATCCGACGCCGACCCGTTCGTGCTGCCGATCGCGACGCTGCTCACGGGCCTGGGCATCGCGATGATCTACCGGCTGGACATCGCCGAGCACAACACCGGCTGGGCGGCGTTCTCCACGAAGCAGCTCGCGTGGACGGCGATCTCGCTCGCCGGTGCGATCGCGATCGTCATCCTGCTTCGCAACTACCGGATCCTCTTCCGGTACACGTACCTGTTCGGCCTCGCCGGCATCCTGCTCCTGCTCCTGCCGTTCATCCCCGGTCTCGGCGTCGCCGAGGCCAACGCCGACGTGTGGGTGTCGATCGGCGGGATCTTCTCCTTCCAGCCCGGTGAGATCGCGAAGATCTGCCTGGCGATCTTCTTCGCGGGCTACCTCGTCCGCACCCGCGAGAGCCTCGCCTCGGTGGGCAAGCGGTTCCTCGGCATCACCTGGCCGCGGATGCGCGAACTCGGACCCGTGATCGTCGTGTGGCTGATCTCGCTGGGCATCATCGTCATCCAGCGCGACCTCGGTACCGGAATGCTCATCTTCGGCCTGTTCATCGCGATGCTGTACGTCGCCACCGGCAAGACGAGCTGGGTGCTCATCGGTCTCGGCATGGTCGCGGCCGGCGTCGCCGCCGCAACGCAAATCCTCCCGTACGTCCACGGGCGCTTCACGAACTGGCTCTACGCGTTCGACCCCGAGGTCGTCGACCCGCAGGGGCCCGGCTTCCAGCTCGTCCAGGGCATCTTCGGCCTCGCCCACGGCGGCCTGATCGGCACGGGCCTCGGTCAGGGCCGCCCGCAGATCACGCCCCTGGCGGAGAGCGACTACATCATCCCGAGCCTCGGCGAAGAGCTGGGCCTGATCGGCCTGTTCGCGATCCTCTGCCTGTACATGGTGTTCGTCAGCCGCGGCGTCCGCATCGGCATCGCCGGGCAGGACGACTTCGGCAAGCTCCTCGCGACCGGCCTGTCGTTCACGATCGGCCTGCAGGTGTTCATCATGGTCGGCGGTGTGACCCGCGTCATCCCGCTCACCGGTCTCACCACGCCCTTCCTCGCGGCCGGTGGATCCTCGCTCGTCGCGAACTGGCTCATCGTCGCACTGCTGCTGCGGATCTCCGACGGCGTGCGTCGCCAGCCCAGGGTGGTGATCGGCTGATGACGAAAGAGATGCGCCGCCTCAGCATCGTGATGCTGTTCATGTTCCTGTCGCTGTTCGTCGCGACGAGCTGGATCCAGGTCGTCGCGGCCGACGATCTCGG
Organism: Microbacterium sp. NPDC077644; assembly: GCF_040702785.1. Lineage (NCBI taxonomy): Bacteria > Bacillati > Actinomycetota > Actinomycetes > Micrococcales > Microbacteriaceae > Microbacterium > Microbacterium sp. NPDC077644. Next base: position 682,746 of record NZ_JBFBME010000002.1, on the reverse strand, counting down.
CCAGGCCGACGGCAACACCCGGTCGCTGCTGGACAGTTACGAGATCCAGCGCGGGTCGATCATCGTCGACGGGATGCCGATCGCGAGCTCCGTGCCCTCGGACGACGAGTACCAGTACCAGCGCGAGTACGTCGACTCGCCCATGTGGTCGAACATCACCGGGTTCTTCAATCCCGCCCTGCAGTCGTCCACCGGCATCGAGAACGCCCTGAACGGCGACCTGTCGGGCACCGGTGCGAGCGCCTTCCTCGCCGAGATCGAGCGGATCGTCTCGGGCCAGCCGCAGCGCGGGTTCAGCGTTGAGCTGACCCTGGATGCCGATGCGCAGCGCGCTGCGTACGAGGCATTCGGCGACAAGCAGGGCGCAGCCGTCGCCATCGAGCCGTCGACCGGCCGCATCCTCGCGATGTACTCGACGCCCGGATACGACGCGAACGAGCTCGCCGTGCACAGCGCGACGCAGGCCGAGCAGCGGTACAACGAGCTCGACGCGCTCAAGCCCAACCCGCTCGTGAACAACGCCACCGCCGACGTCAACCCTCCCGGATCCACGTTCAAGGTGCTCGTCGCCGCGGCGGCCTACGCCACCGGCGAGTGGACGCCGGAGTCGACGCTCCCCAATCCTGCCCGCTACACCCTCCCCGGATCCAACAACCAGGTGCGCAACGCCTGGGGCGGAACGTGCGGATCCGGCTCCACCGTGACGATCGCCGAGGCCGTCAAGCTCAGCTGTAACATCCCGATGGCGGAGCTCGCCGTCGAACTGGGCAGCGAGACGATCTTCGACATCGCGGAGAAGTTCGGGTTCAACCAGGAGTTCACCACGCCGCTCCCCGTCGCCAAGTCCAGCTACCCCCGCGTCCTCAACGACCCGCAGACGGCCCTGACCGGATTCGGTCAGGGGCAGGTCACCGCGACGGCGCTGCAGGTCGCGATGATATCGGCCGGACTCGCCAACGACGGTCTGGTGATGAAGCCGAGACTGGTGGATGCCGTGATCGGCAACGACCTGTCCACCGTGCGCGAGTATCCGGACGAGGAGTTCGGCCGCGCCGTCGAGGCGGGTGTGGCCGACGATGTGACCGCAGCCATGGTCGCCAGCGTCACGGATGGCGCGGCCCAGGGTGCAAGAATAGACGGGGTCGAGGTCGCCGGTAAGACGGGGACGGCCGAACACGAACCAGACGATCCGTACACACTGTGGTTCACCGGTTTCGCGCCGGCGGACGACCCGCAGATCGCGGTGGCCGTCGTCGTGGAAGACGGCGGTGGAATGGGACAGTCGGGATCCGGTGACACACTCGCCGCCCCGATCGCGAAGAAGATCATTGAGGCGGTGCTGAACAAATGAGGCCGACGCAGGGTGTGTCGTTCGGTGGTCGATACGAGCTTCAGTCGCGTATCGCGATCGGCGGTATGGGCGAGGTCTGGGAGGCGACGGATCACGTCATCGGACGTACCGTCGCCATCAAGATCCTCAAGGACGAGTACATGGGGGATCCCGGATTCCTCGAGCGGTTCCGCGCTGAGGCGCGCCACGCCGCACTCGTCAACCACGAGGGCATCGCGAGCGTCTTCGACTACGGCGAGGAGAACGGCTCGGCCTTCCTCGTCATGGAGCTCGTGCCCGGCGAGGCCCTCTCCACGATCATCGAGCGCGAGGGATCACTCAGCGCCGACAAGACCCTCGACATCGTCGCCCAGACGGCATCCGCGCTGCAGGCGGCGCACGCCGCCGGTCTCGTGCACCGAGACATCAAGCCGGGCAACCTGCTGATCACCCCCGACGGCCGCGTCAAGATCACCGACTTCGGCATCGCGCGCATCGCCGACCAGGTGCCGCTGACCGCGACCGGTCAGGTCATGGGCACGGTGCAGTACCTATCCCCCGAGCAGGCCTCGGGTCACCCGGCATCCCCGGCCACCGACACGTACTCGCTCGGCATCGTCGCGTACGAGTGCCTGGCCGGCAAGCGCCCGTTCACCGGCGAGTCGCAGGTCGCGATCGCGATGGCGCAGATCAACGAGCAGCCCCCGCCGCTGCCGGTGACCGTGCCGATCCCGGTGCAGAACCTCGTCATGGCGATGATCGCCAAGAAGCCCGCCGACCGCCCGTCGTCCTCGGCGACCGTGGCGCGTGCTGCGCAGGCGCTGCGCCGCGGCGACCTGAACTCCGCCGCGATCGCCGTCCCGGCCATCGCCGGGGCAGCTGCGGGTGACGATGCGACCCGCATCCTCACCTCGGCCGCAGGCGACGGTGCGACTCGCATCCTGCCCACCACCGCCCAGCTGCCGACCGAGCAGCACGGCGAGGCCGATGAGGGCAAGAAGAAGAAGCGCAGCCCCTGGACGTGGCCGCTGATCGCCCTCATCGTCCTGCTGGTGATCGTGCTGGCAGGCACGCTGTTCGCGCTGCTGAACCAGGGCGAACCCGAAGCCGACCCGTCGACGCCGCCCGCGACCACCGCGTCGAGGACGCCGTCGAACACCCCGTCGAACACCCCGACGCCCACCGAGACGCGCATCAGCGTCGACGCTCTCGGCCTGATCGGCCTCAGTTGCGACGACGCGCTCGCGAAGGCGCGCGACGCCGGGCTCGTCCCGGTCTGCGAGACCGGCAGCACGGCGGCGTCATCCGATGACCAGGTCGGCACGGTCGAATCGGTCAGCCCGCGCGGCGACCTCGAAGAGGGCGACTCGATCACGCTGACGCTGTACGGCGACCGCGTGCAGCTCGGCGCACCGCAGTCGGCCCCGTCCATCACGGGCGACCCGGTCACCGGGACCGTCGTCACGCTGAACTGGACGAACTTCACCTGCCCGAGCGGCACGGGAACCCTCAGCGGCTACAACGTGACGATCACGAACGCGACGTTCGACGACGGCAGCACGACACGCGCCTTCGACCCGGCGACGCGCAGCGCGCCGATCACGCTGGGCGGCGAGGGTCTGCAGGCCACGGCGACGTACACCGCGCTGTGCTCCGGCGGCGACGAGCAGCGCGAGTCGGACCCGTCTCCGCAGATGTCCGTGCCGATCACCGCAGCCCCTGCTGAAGAGGGCGGCGGCGAGGAAGCCCCGCAGGGCTGACGAGCCGTGCGTTCCATTGCATCGCGCCACATCCGGGGGGAATGAATTGTCTGCAGAGCCGCGCATCATCGCTGAGCGATACCGCGTGGACGAGCTCATCGGCCACGGCGGCATGGCCAAGGTGTACCGCGGCTACGACCTGACTCTCGGCCGCGACGTCGCGATCAAGATCCTCGACCCCGAACTCGCCCGCGACACGGCCTTCCGCACGAGGTTCCGCCTCGAGGCGCAGGCGGCGTCGCGCATGTCGCACCCCTCGATCGTGCGCGTGTTCGACGCCGGCGATCCCGGTTCCGCCGACGGCGCCACCCCCGCAACGAGCGAGCCGTACATCATCATGGAGCTCGTCCAGGGGCGCCTGCTGAAGGACATCATCTCCGCCGGGCCCGTGCCCGTCGACGACGCCGTGAAGTACATCGACGGCATCCTCGAGGCCCTCGACTACTCGCACCGCGCCGGCGTCGTGCACCGCGACATCAAGCCGGGCAACGTCATGGTCACCGCCGCCGGCAAGGTCAAGGTCATGGACTTCGGCATCGCCCGCGCGGTGTCGGACTCGTCGTCGACGGTCGCCGAGACGACCCAGATCCTCGGCACAGCCGCGTATTTCTCTCCGGAGCAGGCCAAGGGCGAGCCGGTGGACGCCAGGGCCGACCTCTACTCGACGGGCGTCGTGCTGTACGAGCTGCTCACCGGACGCCAGCCGTTCCGCGGCGAGTCGCCCGTGGCCGTCGCATATCAGCACGTCAGCGAAGCGCCCGTTCCGCCGACCGAGGTGAACGAAGAGGCGCCGCGCACGCTCGACCCGATCGTGCTGCGGGCTCTCGCGAAGGACCCGTACCAGCGGTATCCGGATGCCGCGAGCTTCCGCGTCGCGCTCGACTCGGCCGTGACCGGAAAGGCGCCGACGAAGAAGCAGCTCGGGGAGCTCACCAGCGAGCTGTACGGTCCGAGCCCGCGCCAGGCGCAGGAGACCGCGCGGTCGCTGCGTCAGCTGAGCTCTGACACGACCATGACGCGCACCCAGTCCGGTCCGCCGGTGGCGTGGATCTGGGCCGGCGTCGCGCTGCTGGCCGTGCTGCTCATCTCGGTGCTGCTGTGGGTCATCATGATGCCCAGGGGCGAAGAGATTCCGACCTCGTCACGGATCATCCCCGACCTCGTCGACGTCTCGGCCGAGCGTGCGCAGGAAGATCTCATCGACATGGACCTGCAGGCCGAGGTCATCTACGAGGCGAACCCTGACGTCAGCGAGGACAACGTCATCCGCACGGACCCCGAGGCCGGGCAGTCGGTGAAGGTGGGCGAGACGGTGACCCTGTACGTCTCGTCGGGTGCCGAGACCGTGACCGTGCCCAAACTGGTCGGCCTGTCGCAGACCGCGGCGAAGAAGGAACTCGGCGACCTCGGTCTGAAGCTCGGCAGCGTCACACCGCGCAATGACCCGGCGAGCCAGACCGACACGGTGCTCGAGGCCAGCGCCGACGAGGGCGACGAGGTCGCCCCGAACACCGTCATCAACCTCGTCGTGGCGAGCGGTCGGGTGACTCTCCCTGATGTCACGGGATGGACGCTGGATGCCGCATCCGCACAGCTCGAGGAACTCGGGCTGAACGCCATCCCGATCGAGTCCGCGGACTGCCCGGCCACGAATCCCGCGACCGTCGCGTCGATGTCGGCCGCGCCGGGCGATGTCCCCGTGCACTCCGACGTCGAACTGCGCTACTGCACCGGTCAGTAGAGCGCGACCAGCGATCCAGCCGCACGAGAATGGTGCCGGCAGGATCCGTCTCAGCGCGCAGCGCGATTCTCGCGGGAGGTGAGGGCTCAGCCGAGAGAGCGCAGCCAGTTCGCGAGCAGGCGGTGCCCGTGCTCGGTGAGGATACTCTCGGGGTGGAACTGGACACCCGTGATCGGCAGCTCGCGATGCGCGACGGCCATGACCGTGCCCGATTCGCTGCGCCCCGTCACCCGCAGTTCCGCGGGAAGGTCCTCCTCGGCGAGCGCGAGCGAGTGGTAGCGCCCGACGTCGAAGGGCGAGGGGATGCCGTCGAACAGTCCGGTCCCCGTGTGCGCGATGGACGACACCATGCCGTGCATGAGCTCCGGCGCCTCGGAGACCTCGGTGCCGAACGCCGCGCCGATCGCCTGATGCCCGAGGCACACGCCGAGCAGCGGCATCCCGATGTCGGCGCACAGGTGCACGACGTCGACGGATGCTCCGGCATCCCGCGGCCTTCCGGGCCCCGGCGAGAGCATCACGCCGTCGTAGCGGGGGATCATCGCGGCGAACGCGCTCGCGTCCGCCGCATCCGCCTCGACCAGGTCGACCGAGGCGCCGAGGTCGCGCAGGTACCCGACGAGGGTGTGCACGAAGCTGTCGTGGTTGTCGACGACGAGGATGCGCGCGCTCACTGCAGGTCGACCTCGCCCGGCGCGATGATCGGGCTGATCCACGGGAACACGTAGAAGAAGAGGCCGTAGACGATCACGGCCGCGGCGATGATCAGGATGAGCACCCGAACCCACCACGGGCCGGGGAGGATCCGCCACAGCGCTGCATACATGAGGTCTTCTCCGATCACCAGGACGGCGACGCGACGTCGTCGACCGGATCGAGGGAGTCGGGCGCGCCTTCGGCACGCGGCTGGAAGGCGTCGAACACGGCGTAGCCGACGATCCGCTCGGCGAGCGAATACAGCGGAGAGCAGGCCGTGAGGGTCAGGTACCGCTCACCGGTCTGCGCCTCGGGCATCTGGGGCACATCGCGTAGCACGTCAACCTCGTCGGGCTGCACGTACTCGAGAGTTCGGAACCGGTAGGTGTACCAGCCCTCCGGTGTCTCGATCACAATCGCGTCGCCGATGCGCAGCTTGTCCATGCGGTTCAGCGGCGCGCCCCACGTGGTGCGGTGCCCTGCGACGGAGAAGTTGCCCACCTGCCCGGGCATGACCGACTGGTCGTAGACGCCGATCCAGCCGTTGTCGAGCGTCGCCGGCCGCGTCGTGCCCCCGGCGACGGCGACGTTGTAGTCGGACCCGAACCGGGGGATCAGCATCTGGGCGAACTTCTCACCGTTCGCGGGATGCTCGAGCACGGGCGGTTCGTACCAGGTATCGCCGTCGTCCTGCATCGTCGCGGGCGGTGGCTCGGGAGCGGGGAGCTCCGCCCACTCCTGCGACACCGCGTGCCCTGCGCTGTTGCTCTCGGCGCCGATGATGAGGTCGCCTATCCACATCTGCCACGCGATGAAGAGGAGCACGACCACACCCGCGGTGAGAAGCAGCTCGCCGAGCACGCTCGTGAACGTCGCCCGAGACCGTCGCCGCGGGCTGCGCGAGGTCGGCGACGCCTCCGCGACGGATGCAGTCATGTACCCGATCCTATCGGCGCGGATGCGGCGCCGATCCCGACCCGGGAGAACGGAGCGCTCATGGGTAGAATGACGGCATGGCACGAGACCGCAAGAGCGAAGAGCCCATCGTCGAGCGCACCGAGGGCGAGCAGGCGCCCAACGCCGTCTGGTTCAAGCCCGTCATGATCGGCTTCATGCTGCTCGGTCTCGCCTGGATCCTCGTGTTCTACCTGTCGGGCTCGACCCTGCCGATTCCGGGCATCGGATCGTGGAACCTCGCGATCGGCCTGGGCATCGCGCTCATCGGCTTCCTCATGACCACGCGCTGGCGCTGACCGCCTGCCGACCAAAGCCCTCCGGTTCGCCGGGGGGCTTTTTCGTGCTCCTGCGCCGGCGCGAACCCATAGTTATCCACAGGCTTGTGCACAGGGTGGGGAGAATTACACTGGTGTTATTCACAGGGGTGGAGAACCCTGTTAACAACGGTTGACCAGGATTTCGGCGGCCTACGCGGTGATGAGGATGGGCGGCACGACGAAGACGATGACGAGCAGCAGCACGGCGATGGCCGCGAGCAGGACGATCTGCCAGACGCGCTGATCCCTGCGGCGGGTGCGCGTGTAGACGAGCGCGACGAGCGCGCCGACGATCGCACCGCCGAGGTGCGCCTGCCACGCGATCCCGCCGAAGATGAACCCGATCGCGAAGTTCACACCGAGCACGATGAGGATGCCGGTGACGTTCCCACCGATGTGCCGGCCGATGATGAGCAGGGCCGCCATGAGGCCGAAGATCGCGCCGGATGCTCCGACGGTCGCGACGTTCGGAGCGAGGAGGGCGACCATGACCGAGCCCCCCAGGCCGCTGATCAGGTACAGGGCCAGGTAGCGGGCGCGTCCGAGCATCGGCTCGAGGATCTGGCCCAGCATCCAGAGCCCGAGCATGTTCAGCGCAAGATGGATGAAGCTGCCGTGCACGAGCAGGGTCGTCAGCATCCGCCATGGCTGGAACGGAGCGCCGGACAGGTCGGGGTAGAGATACGCGGCGGCGAACAGCAGCGCGTCGCCCACGGCGTCGCCGACGCCGGGGATGAGCTGCACGAGGCTGATGAAGGACGTGATGATCAGCAGCGCGTAGGTGACAACGGGCTTGCCGCTGCGGGCGGCGGCGATCGGCGATGCGGATGCTCCGCCCCAGCGCCGCGCGGCCTTCTTCTGTGCGGGGGAGCGGTTCGCTCGGTCGTCCTTCATGCACTCCGGGCAGATCACGCCGACGGCGGCCTGCGTCTGGCATTCGGGGCAGATGGTGCGCATGCAGCGCTGGCAGAGCACGAAGCTCTGCCGATCCGGATGGCGATAGCAGTAGTTGTCGCTGTTGCTCGCGAACTCAGAGGACGTCATCCGGATCGGCCAGGCTTGTCGCGTCAGACGGCGGCGATGTCGACCGAGTGCAGCACGACGGGCTCGACCGGGCGGTCGCCGGCGCCGGTGCGGACGGCGCCGATCTCGTCGACGACCTTCTTCGAGGCGTCGTCGGCGACCTCGCCGAAGATCGTGTGCTTGCCCATCAGCCACGGCGTCGGGTCGGTGGTGATGAAGAACTGCGAGCCGTTGGTGCCCTCGAGCTCACCCGTGATGGCGTTGCGGCGCAGACCCGCGTTGGCCATGGCGAGGATGTAGGGCTCGTTGAAGTTCAGCTCGGGGTGGATCTCGTCGTTGAAGTTGTAGCCGGGGCCGCCGACGCCCTGACCGAGCGGGTCGCCGCCCTGGATCATGAAGTTCGGGATGATGCGGTGGAAGATGACGTCGGTGTACAGCGCGCCCTCGCCGGGCTTGCCGGTGGCCGGGTCGGTCCAGGCCTGCGTGCCGTCGGAGAGCCCGACGAAGTTCTTGACCGTCTTGGGGGCGTGGTCGCCGAACAGGTTGATGACGATGTCGCCGTGGTTGGTGTGCAGAGTTGCGACGTGAGAGTGCTGAGGCATGTGCATATTCTCTCAGAGCTTCTTCTGAGATGGCCGTTTCCCTCCCTGTATTCAGACTCGTCTGGCAAGATGGTGAACCCGTACTCCCCATCGACAGGAGAACAATCGTGAGCCTGACCCGCAAGCGGAAGAAGGAACTGCGCCGTCTGCAGAACGACGCCGTCGACCTCTGGGAGAACCAGCAGGAGCTCGTCGGCCACGCCGCCGACATCGCTCGTGAAGCCGGTCGCCAGCTCGGGAACGTCGGCCGCGAGCAGGTTCTGCCCGTCGTCCAGGACGCCTACAACCGCCGGGTCGCCCCGACCGTCGACCGCGGCCTAAAGATCGGCCGCCACGTCGTCGACGACAAGGTCGTGCCGATCGTCGGCGGTGTCGTCGGCAGCGCGCTCTCGGCATGGGATGTCGCCAACGCGAAGCGCCAGGGACTGACCGTCTCGAACGGCCGCGTCGTCAAGAAGAAGCAGGGCCCCGGACTCGGTTCGATCATCGCGATCGTTCTCGGCGCCGCTGCCGCAGCGGGCGTGCTCTACGCCGCGTGGCAGGCGCTGCGCACTGACGACGAGCTCTGGGTCGCCGACGACCCGCTGTCCGCGCCCGACGCGTGACCGATACGGCCCCTGAGCCCGCCGAGGGGTCGGGTTCCGGCCTCGAACGGGTTCGGGATGCCGCAGCCGCCCGCGGTCTCGACATCGAGATCCGCGAGCGGCCCAACGCCCGAAGCCTCCACGAGGCGGCGGAACTGCTCGGTATCCCGGCATCCGGAATCGTGAAGACCCTCGTGGTCAAGCGCAGCGACGACACCTACCTGTTCGCGCTGATCCCCGGCGGCCGTGCCATCTCCTGGCCGAAGCTGCGCGCCGTCGTCGGCGTGAACAAGCTGCGCCTGCCGGAGGCCGAACTCGCGCTGGCCGCGACGGGCTACGAGCGCGGCACGATCGTGCCGGTCGGCAGCACGACGGACTGGCCGGTCTACGCCGATGAGTCGATCGTCGGCCAGCGCATCGCGATGGGAGCGGGCGCCCACGGGTACAGCCTGTTCGTGGATGCCGACGACCTCATCGCCGCCTACGGAGCGACGGTCGCCGACATCTCGGTTCCTGAGTAGGCGGCGGTCAGAGCACGCCGCCCATCCGCAGCGCGATGTCGACGAGCTTGACGCGCTGCAGGTTCGCGACCTCGTCGAGCGTGAACCATCCCGCCATGTCGGTCGAGCCGTTCTCCTCGAAGCGGAGGCTGCCGCCGGTGATCTCCGCTGAGTAGACGATGCGCAGGGTGTGCAGCGGAGCATCCGCGTGATGCGTGCGGCGTCCGGCCGGGATCACACGCGAGTGGATGCCGAACAACTCGCCGACGCGCACCGCGTACCCAGTCTCCTCGTCGACCTCGCGGCGCACGGCGTCCTCCGGATCCTCCCCCGGTTCGAGCCCGCCGCCCGGCATGGTCCAGGCGGCGCGGCGCCCCTCCGTCCAGCGCGCCAGCAGCACCCTGCCGTCATCGTCCATGATGACGGCGTACGCAGCGACGCGCAGATCCATGGGTTCACCATACTCGGCACTGCAGGCATTCCTCGCCGCGGGAGGTGCCGCGAATCGTCATCTCACCGCGCTTGCGGTGACCGGATGCGACCCCTCGCGGCCCCTCCGCGCCGAGCGGTCTGCCCTCAGCGGCCCATCGCGTCGAGCGCAGCCTCCAGGCGGGCGACCGTGCCGTCGACGTCGGCGAGCTTGTCGAGTCCGAACAGGCCGATGCGGAACGTCGAGAACCCCTCGGGTTCGTCGCAGTGCAGCGGCACGCCGGCCGCGATCTGCAGACCCTGCTCCCTGAATGCCGCGCCCGACTTCAGGGCCGGGTCATCGGTGTGCACGACGACGACGCCGGGGGCGGCGAACCCGTCCGCGGCGACCGACGGCAACCCGCGCGCGGCCAGCAGCTCGCGCACGCGCGACCCCAGCTCGACCTGCGCGTCTCTCAGGGCGGAAAAGCCCCGGTCACGCGTCTCGACCATGGCGGCGAGATTGCGCACCAGGGCATCCGTCGGCATCGTCGCGTGATACGCGGGGCGGCCGGCACGGTACTCGTCGGCGATCGCGAGCCACTTGGCCAGGTCGATCGCGAAGCTCGTCGACGGGCGGGTGGTGACGGCATCCCGACCCGCTTCGCTGAGCATGACGTAGCCGGCAGCAGGTGTTCCGCTCCAGCCCTTCTGCGGAGCGCTGAGCAGCACGTCGACGCCGAGGTCCTTCATGTCGATCCACATCGCGCCCGAGGCGATGCAGTCGAGCACGAACAGACCGCCCACCTCGTGCACGGCATCGGCGAGCGCGCGGATGTAGTCGTCGGGGAGGATCATCCCGGCCGCGGTCTCGACATGCGGTGCGAAGACGACCTCCGGGCGGCGAGCGCGGACGGCGGCCACCGCCTCGTCGATCGGGACGGGCGACCACGCCGCCTGGACGTCGTCGTCATCCGGCCGCGCGGTGAGCACCGTGACGTCGTCGCTGATGCCGGCGGCATCCAGAATCTGCGACCAGCGGAACGAGAACAGTCCGTTTCGGATCACGAGGGTGCGGCGCCCGGTCGCCAACTGACGGGCGACGGCCTCCATCGCGTACGTCCCACCGCCGGGGACGACCGCGGATGTGTGCGCGGCGTACGCCTCGTCGAGGATGCCGAGCAGCTGCTGCATCGCCGCCACGAAGCGCTCGGACATGTGATTGAGGGAGCGGTCCGTGAACACCACCGAGTACTCGAGCAGTCCGCCGGGGTCGATGTCGTCGTGCGGAAGTTCGTGCGGAAGGGCAGTCATGGCCCCAGCATCCCACACGTGCCGGCATCCATCAGGAATCGAGAAGCCGAGGCAGCGGCCGCGGACGTACCGTGAGATCACACGAAGGAGATGCCGATGAGCGAGAAGAATTTCACCGCGGAAGAGCGCGACGCCATGAAGGCGAAGCTCGACGAGACCAAGAAGTCGCGGTCACGGGCGAAGAAGAGCCCGGACGAGGTGCGCGCCGAGGGCGCCGCCGAGATCGCGGCGAAGATCGCCGAGATGCCCGACGACGATCGGATGCTGGGGGAGACCCTGTCGGCGATGGTCGCCGAGAACGCTCCCCACCTGATGCCGAAGACCTATTACGGGATGCCGGCATGGGCGAACGACGTCGGCAAGGTGGTGTGCTTCTACAAGCCGAAGTCGAAGTTCAAGGTGCGCTACTCGACGTTCGAGTTCGATCAGGCGGCGCACCTCGATGACGGGAACGTGTGGCCCACGGCCTACGCCGTGACGGCTCTGACGGATGCCGACATCGCCTTCCTCGCCGAGCGCGTGCGGGTGGCGAGCGCCTGATTTGAAGTCGAACGGGAGGCATGACACGGTGGAGGGGATGCTTCCTCCACAGCCCCGCACCCGACTCCTGGATGGTGAAACACTCTGACCTCCGCCGGCTCTCCTGAGCCGAGAAGGTCACCGCACACTGCGCATATCGATGCGCGGTCGGATGAGACGAGCTCGATTCGCCGCCCCCGCGTGGACGAGGGAATCGACCTGTGGCGCATCGCCCGGGACTCCGAGACGCTCGATCTGAACTCGTCGTACGCGTACGTCCTGTACGCCCGCGACTTCGCCGCGACCTGCCGCATCGCGCTCGTCGACGACCGCCCCGCGGGCTACGTGCTCGCCTACCGCCGCCCGTCCGATCCCTCGTGTCTGTTCGTCTGGCAGGTCGCGGTCGACGAGAGCGCCCGTGGCCTGGGACTTGCGGGGCGGATGCTGGATGACCTGATCCGCGATGACGCCGTGACGCCCCCCGTGCGGATGCTGCAGACGACGATCACCGACGACAACGCCGCCTCGCAGCAGCTGTTCCGCAGTTTCGCGCGCCGCTGGGACGATGCGCCGATGACGGTGACGCCGCTGTTCGAGAGCATCCACCTCACCCCCGCCGACGGCTCGGAGACCGTGCACGCCCCTGAGCGGCTGTATGAGATCGGTCCGCCCGGCATCCGATGAACCCCTGCCCCCTGGGCAGCGTGCGGCGCACCGCACGATAACTGAAGGAGGAGAATCCACCCGATCATGGACATTTTCAGCAAGCTGGAGTCCGACGTCCGAAGCTACTCCCGCAACTGGCCGGTCGTGTTCGATCGAGCCGTCGGGAGCACGATGTACGACGAACGGGGAGGCGCCTACCTCGACTTCTTCGCAGGAGCCGGAGCTCTCAACTACGGACACAACAATCCGGAGCTGAAGGAGGTCCTCATCGACTACCTCGCGGGCGACCGGGTCGTCCACTCGCTGGACATGTACACGTCTGCCCGCCGGGACTTCCTCGAGGCTCTGGACGAGGTCATCCTTCAGCCGAGGAACCTCGACTACAAGGTCGTCTTCCCCGGGCCGGGGGGCGCCAACGCGGTCGAGGCCGCGCTGAAGCTCGCGCGCAAAGTCACCGGGCGCGAGTCGGTCGTGAACTTCACCAATGCCTTCCACGGCATGACCCTCGGCGCCCTGTCGGTCACCGGGAACTCGCTCAAGCGCGGGGGAGCCGGCGTGCCGCTCGTGCACGCGACACCGATGCCGTACGACGACTACTTCGACGGCGACTACCCCGACTTCTTCTACCTCGAGCGCCTGCTCGATGACGCAGGCAGCGGCCTGAACACCCCGGCCGCAGTGATCGTCGAGACCGTGCAGGGCGAGGGCGGGATCAACACCGCCCGCGCCGAGTGGCTGCGTCAGCTCGCCGACATCTGCCGCGAACGGGAGATCCTCCTCATCGTGGACGACATCCAGATGGGATGCGGCCGAACCGGCGACTTCTTCAGCTTCGAGGAGTCCGGGATCGTGCCGGACATCGTCTGCCTGTCGAAGTCCATCAGCGGGTACGGCATCCCGATGGCTCTCACGCTGGTTCGCCCGGACCTGGACATCTGGCAGCCCGGCGAGCACAACGGCACCTTCCGGGGCATCAGCCCCGCCTTCGCCACGGCAGCCGCCGCGCTTCGTCGGTACTGGAGCGATGACCGGCTCAAGGACTCGACGATCGCGAAGGGCGCGAAGGTGGAGAGCCGCTTCAACAGCCTCGTCGCCCGATACCCGAACCTCGACCTCGTCGCCAAGGGTCGCGGCCTCGCCCGCGGCCTGCAGTTCCCCGACGGGGAGACGGCCGCCGCGGTGTGCCGTGTCGCGTTCACGCGCGGCCTGCTCATGGAGACCTCCGGCCCGGACGGCGAGGTCATGAAGATCCTTCCGCCGCTGACCATCTCGGACGACGAACTCGAGCGGGGGCTCGCCATCATCGAGGAATCCGTGCTCATGGTGCTCGGAGCATCAGCCCCCGCACCCGTCCTCGCCGACGCAACCGAAGGGAGCCGCGCATGATCGTCCGCACGCTCGACGAGATCACCGACACCGACGCCGACATCAAGACCGAGAACTGGCGCAGCAAGCGCATCGTGCTCGCGAAGGAGGGCGTGGGCTTCTCGGTGCACGAGACCACCCTCTACGCGGGCACGGTGAGCCGGTTCTGGTACGCGAACCACATCGAGGCCGTTTTCGTCGTGGAGGGCGAGGGCGAGATCACCGATCTCGGTACCGGCGAGACGCACCAGCTGGCGCCCGGATCGCTGTACCTGCTCAACGACCACGACAAGCACGAGGTGCGGCCGCGCACCGACCTGCGCGTCGTGTGCGTGTTCAATCCGCCCGTCACGGGCCGGGAGGTGCACGACGAGAACGGCGTGTACCCGCTGGTGACCGAAGGCGTGTAGCGCAGGCGACGGACAGAGACCACCACAGAAGAGACAGGAGAACGACGCATGACGACGAACACGACGACCGCAGAGGACCTGTTCCCGACGCGGCTGGCGACACCCGGCGACTTCATCGAACGCGCTCAGCCGGCGGTGTGGGGGTCAGCTGACGACGGCCCGTTCACGGCATCCGACCTGGAGGCCCACGAACAGCGCGGATTCACGATCATCGACGACTTCATCGGCGCCGACGACGTCGCGCTGTATTCGGGCGAGCTCGACAGGCTCGCCGCGGATGCCTCGCTGAAGGACGACCCGCGGATGATCACCGAGCGGACCACGGGTACAGTGCGCTCGGTGTTCGAGGTCGAGAAGCTCAGCGAGGCGCTGGACGCCCTCGCCCGCAACCCGTACGTGCTCGACCGCGCGCGGCAGATCGTGGGCTCGGAGGTGTACCTGCACCAGACCCGCATCAACTACATGCCGAGCTTCACCGGCACCGGGTTCTACTGGCACTCCGACTTCGAGACGTGGCACGCCGAGGACGGGATGCCGATCCCGCGCTCGGTGAGCCTGTCGATCGCACTGACGGACAACTATCCGTTCAACGGCGGGCTGATGGTGATGCCCGGGTCGCATCGCACGTTCGTGCCGGCCGTCGGCGAGACGCCGGAGAACAACCACGAGCAGTCGCTGCAGGCGCAGGAGGCGGGAGTCCCCAGCCATGCCGCGATCACGACGCTCGCCGACAGGTACGGCATCGATCAGTTCACGGGAGCGGCGGGCTCGGCGCTGTGGTTCGACTCGAACATCATGCACGGGTCGGGCAACAACATCACCCCGTACGCCCGCTCGAACGTCTTCATGGTGTTCAACAGTGTCGAGAACACGCTGGTCGAGCCGTTCGCCGCGAAGGCGCAGCGACCCGAGCACATCGCGAACCGGGAGTTCACGCCGCTGCGCTGAGTGTTCGCCGCTGCGCTTTTCTCGGAAAGCGACAAGGTGTCGGGATGCGGTAGGGTCGTTCGCATGACAACCCGTTGGTATGCGTATTTCGAGTCGGCTCTGGAGGGGCCGGCGATGAACTGACGCATCCCGACACCTTCAGAGCCGACAAGCCAGAGCATTCGCTCTGGCTTTCGCCGTTTCGGCGGGCTCTGCATCCGGGTCCGCCCTCTCACCAGGACAGGACCCATGAGCACCATCACCCCCACCGAGACCACCGCCGACCTGCACGTCTCGCGGTTCACGACCCTTCCGAGCCCGGGCGACATCGCCGATGAGCTGCCGATCGGCCAGGAGCGCCGCGCGCTCGTCGCCCGCACGCGCGACGAGGTGCGGGCGATCATGGCGGGGGAGGACGATCGGCTGCTCGTCGTCGCCGGCCCCTGCTCGATCCACGACACGGCGGCGGGACTCGAGTACGCCGGCCGCCTCGTCCGAGCGGCGGAGGAGCACCGCGACGACCTGCTGATCGTTATGCGCACCTACTTCGAGAAGCCGCGCACCACGGTGGGGTGGAAGGGCCTGATCAACGACCCGCACCTCGACGGCAGCCACGACATCGAGACGGGGCTGCGGATGGCACGCGGGTTCCTGCGCGATGTGACCGCGCTCGGGATGCCGTGCGCCACCGAGTTCCTCGAGCCGATCAGCCCGCAGTACACAGCCGACCTCATCACCTGGGGCGCGATCGGTGCGCGGACCACCGAGAGCCAGATCCACCGGCAGCTGGCATCCGGCCTGTCCATGCCGATCGGTTTCAAGAACGGCACCGACGGCGGGCTCCAGGTGGCGCTGGATGCTGCGGCCGCGGCATCCGCCCCGCAGGCGTTCCTGGGGATCGGGACCGACGGGCGCGCCAGCCTGGTCTCGACGACCGGGAATCCCGACACATCGATCATCCTGCGCGGGGGAGCGGACGGTCCGAACTACGACGCGGCCCACGTCGCTTCGGCGGCGGCGCGGCTGGAGGCTTCGATGCTGACGCCGCGGGTCATCGTCGACGCGAGCCACGCGAACAGCGGTAAGGACCACGTGCGACAGTCCGTCGTGGCCGCCGAGCTCGGCGCGCAGATCGGGGCCGATGGCGCCGCGATCGCCGGCGTCATGCTCGAGAGCAACCTCGTCGCCGGTGCGCAGAAGCTCGACGTGTCGGCGGGTCGGACCCGACTCGTCTACGGCCAGAGCGTGACGGACGCCTGCATGGGATGGGATGCCACCACCGCCTCCCTCGAGGCCCTCGCGGAGGGCGTGCGGCGGCGGCGCGGTTGAGGCCGCTGGCGCATCGAGACGGGGCTTGCCGCACGAGACGGGCGTTGCCACGCCCTGTTTCGTGCGGCAGACCCCGTTTCGCCAGCGGCTACGACTTGTCGCGCAGAACGGCTCGGCGCGAACGGTACTCGTCCTCGCCGATCTCGCCGGCGGCGAAGCGCGTCGCCAGAGCCGCCTCGGCCTCACGGCGCGGTGCCAGGTCGTGCCGGCGGCGCGACAGGACGATCGCCGTGACGATGCCTCCCACGATCAGGATGAACCAGACGATCGGGAAGACCGGCCAGAAGAAGCCGGGCCCTGCGCCGAACCCACCCCAGTGGTGGCCGTGCTCGGCGAGAGCGATGAGTGCTGCAGTGGTCATGAGAGATCCCGAAACTCTTCTTCCGCCAGCGCCGAACACGTGTCGGCCGGCTCGGAGCGGCCAACGCCACCCGGACCCTGCGCCCGGCATCGGCGGCTCCGTCGGACGCCCCGCCGGCGCGGGAAACGACCCGCGTCGCATGAAACGGGCCCTGCCAGCACAAGTCTCGTGCGGCAGGGCCTGTTTCGATGTATCTGTGGAGCCTAGGAGATTCGAACTCCTGACATCCTGCTTGCAAAGCAGGCGCTCTACCAACTGAGCTAAGGCCCCGGACGGGTGATCCCTCAGGGAGGAATGTGTGGGGCTACCAGGACTTGAACCTGGGACCTCTTCATTATCAGTGAAGCGCTCTAACCGCCTGAGCTATAGCCCCGTCAACCTCCAAGACTTTACCGGAGTTTGACCGAAAATCCGAATCGGCACCGATCAGCCTGCCGGGCGCAGTTCGACGCTGCCGGCGGACAGTTCGACGAAGACCTTGCTGCGCGCATTCGAGTAGGTCTGCAGACCGTTGTCGAGCGAACCGGCGCTCACTTCCTGCGTCACGGCGTACTCCACATCGGGCAGCGTGAGCTCGAGCGAACCGGCGCTCACGTCGACCTCCACCTCGGTGGGCGCCGATCCGCCGAGTTCGGCGACGACGTCGCCGGCCGAGACCCCGAACGACGCCTCAGCGACGTCGGAGAGTGCGACGTCAGCGCGGCCTGCGCTGAGCCCGACATCCAACGACCGCGCGGTTCCGGTGAGGTGAAGCGCTCCCGCCGAGACATCGGCATCGAGTTCGCCGAACTCCCCGTCGACATCGAGACGTCCCGCACTGAGCGACAGATCAGCATCCAGTCCTTCGAGCTCCTCCGGAAGCACGAGGTCGATCGTCTCATCGCGGTTCCAATCGCCGAACCACGACCAGTCGCCGCCCCACCCCCACCAGCGGTCGGGGCTCTGCAGCCGCAGCGTGTCGCCGTCGCGTTCGAGCGACCAGTCCCGATCCGACCCGGTGACGGTGAGCTCCGCCTCGTCGACATCCCCGAATCGGATGCTGACATCGCCGGCCGACGCGTCGGCCTCGAGCTCCGTGACGCCGGTGACGTCGGCCCGGGCGGACTGGTCCGTCCTCACGACCGTGTTCACCGCGCCGAACGCGGCGGTCGTCCCCGCACCGGCGAGCGCGATGCCGCCGATCACCGCCGTGACGATCGCCACGGCCTTGAAGCCGGTGTTCTCCTGCTCGTTCATCGTTCTGCTCCTGTCTGCGTGGGCGCGCTTCCGCCCGAATTCTCGATGTGCGCCAGCGCTGCGAGCACGCGCCGGTTGCCCGACTCGTCCTGTTCGAAGCCCAGCTTCTGGAAGATGGAGGTGATGTTCTTCTCGACACTCGCCTCCGAGAGGAACAGGAGCCCGGCGATCGCCTGATTCGACTTGCCCTCGGCGATCAGGGCGAGCACCGTGCGCTCGCGTTCGGTGAGCTGTTGCATCCGGTCATCCCGATTGCGTCGGGTGAGCAGCTGGGCGACGACCTCGGGGTCGAGGATCGTCGCCCCGTCCGCGATCCGCTCGACGGATGCCACGAACTCGGCCACGTCCGCCACCCGATCCTTGAGCAGGTAGCCCAGCGGTCCGCCCTGGGCGGCGATGAGGTCGCTCGCGTACCGCTCCTCGACGTACTGCGAGAGGACGAGCAGCGGAAGCTGCGGATGCGACGCCCGCAAGGCCAGCGCCGCGCGGATGCCCTCGTCCGTGAACGTCGGGGGGAGCCGCACGTCGAGGATGCAGAGCTCGGGGTCCGCCGTCGCCACCGTCTCGCTCAGCGTCTCGGTGTCGGCGAGGGCTGCGACCACGGTGTGGCCGGAGTCCTCAAGCAGACGGACGAGCCCTTCACGGAGAAGGACCGAGTCCTCACAGATCAGGATGCGCATGGGACGCTCACCTCCAGAGACGTCGGACCACCCTGCGGGCTGTCCAGCCGGAAGGTGCCGCCGGCCGCGAGCACCCGGTTCGATACGCCGTCGAGTCCGCCACCGGGCTGCACCTGCGCGCCGCCCATGCCGTTGTCCTCGACCCGCGCCCAGAGCGTTCCGCCCTCGCGCAGCCGCACCACGACCCGGCATTCGCTCGCCCGAGAATGCTTGGCGGCGTTGGTCAGGGACTCGGCGATCGAGAAGTACACGGCCGCCTCGGCATCCCGGCTGCACCGCCCGTTCATGCGCACGTCGAGGCTCACGGGGATGTGCGATCGGCTCGCGAGCGCCGAGAGGGCGGCATCCAGTCCGCGATCATCCAGGACGGACGCATGGATGCCGCGGGCGAGCTGCCGCAGCTCCGTGATGGCCGCCTTCGTCGAGGTGTGGGCCTCGCCGATGAGCTGCTTGGCGGCATCGGGATCGGTGTCGATCTTCTGCTGGGCGAGTCCGAGCGTCATGCCGACCGAGACCAGCCGGGGCTGGACGCCGTCGTGCAGGTCGCGCTCGATGCGTGTGCGCTCGACATCGGCTGCGCGGACGGCGCCCTCGCGCTGCGCACTGGTCGTGCGCACCTGCTCGGTGAGCTCGGCCTCGCGGTTCGGGACGACGATCGCCCGGGTCAGCACACGGTGCAGCAGCGCCAGACCCACGATCGCCGCAGCGGCCAGCACCACGCCGAGTGCACCGACGAGCGGCGCCCACACGGACAGCGACGACGTGCTGAAGAACAGAAGCGGCATCGCGACGACATCCGCGCCGGTGAGCGGTGCGAAGGCCGAGATGCCCGCCCGGATCATCGACTCGAACAGCTGCACGACGATCGCACCCATGATGCACGCGATGACGAAGTTCGCGATCGCGCGCCACGTGCGCCCGTCGATCAACTGCCGCCACAGCGAGTGCAGCCACCCGCCGAAGCCGGTGTGCCGGCTCCCGCGCCACCTCAGGGGAGGCAGGTCGAGGCGGTACAGGCTGCTCGCGCGGGCGACCTCGAACCATGCGGTCGCGTAGAAGAGGTAGACGAAGCCGACGAGGAACAGCAGTCCGACGCCGACGACGAGGAGGAGTCCGAGTCCCACGCCCAGCAGGCCCGAGAGCATCGTGAGGGCGAATGCGCCGATCACACCGAGGCCGGCCAGGTGCAGCACGGTCATGAAGATGCGCAGCGGCGGAGTCTTCGCCGGGGCAGGCGCCGCGGGCGGAACCGGCGACGCGGGAGGGACGGTCTGAGTGGTCATGCCTCAAAGGTAGGCCGGGGTCCGGGGTCGCCGACACCGAGTCATCCCGAGAGCTGCGTTCGGGTTTTCCCTACCCGTGCGCCATCATGGTGGCGTGAGCGATACACATCCGAATGAACCCCATGGCGCCGGACTCGGCCAGAGGCTGAACTGGCTGCGCGCCGGCGTTCTCGGAGCGAACGACGGCATCGTGTCCGTGGCATCCCTCGTGGTCGGCGTCGCCGGCGCCACCACCGACAATGCGCCCGTGCTGCTGGCGGGCATCGCCGGCCTCGTCGGCGGCGCGATCTCGATGGCGCTCGGGGAGTACGTGTCGGTGAGCAGCCAGCGCGACTCCGAACGCGCGCTCATCGAGAAGGAGCGCGAGGAACTCGAGACGCTCCCCGAAGGAGAGCTCGACGAACTCACCGAGCTCTACCGACAACGCGGACTCAGCGAGGACACCGCCCGCCGCGTGGCCGTCGAGCTCACCGAGCACGACGCTCTCGCCGCCCACCTCGAGGTGGAGCTGGGGATCGATCAGGACGACCTCGTGAACCCCTGGCATGCCGCGATCTCGTCGGCGATCTCGTTCACGATCGGCGCCCTGCTGCCGCTGCTGGCGATCCTCCTGCCGCCCGTGGAGTGGCGGATTCCGGTGACGTTCGTCGCCGTGCTCGTCGCACTCGCGGCGACCGGTGCGATCTCGGCAGGGATCGGCGGTGCGTCCCGTCTTCGCGCATCGATCCGCCTGGTCGTCGGGGGCGCGCTGGCACTCGCGGTCACCTGGGCGATCGGCACCCTGCTGGGCACGTCGGGCGTGGCGTGATCGGCGCCCGAGACGACGAACGGCGGATGCCGGAGCATCCGCCGTTCGTGAGGGGTTCTCAGTTCGACATGAAGCCGACGAGCAGTCCGCCGGTCACCTTCACCGCCAGGTTGTAGATGCCGGCGACGACGGCGCCGAGCACCGTGAACACGATGAGGTTGAGGATCGAGACCACGGCGGCGAACGCCATCACCTGGGGCAGGCCCATCAGCGACGCCAGCGACACCGAGTTGTCGGTGATCTGGCCGACGAAGTCATCCGCACCGGCGAGCAGACCCGTGGTCTGGAGCACCAGGTAGATGAGGAAGAACGACACCATCGTGACGACGGCCATCGCGACCGCTGCCAGGAACGACAGCTTCACCGCCGACCAGAAATCGACATAGACCAGGCGCAGGCGGACCTGCTTTCCACCGGTCTTGCGCGTGGACTTCTTCGCCAGCCTGTCGGCTACTGTGCTCATGCGTCTGTTTCCTCAGGGCTCGGGTTCGTTTCGGGGGCCGTGGCCGTCTCGGGGGCGTCGTTCTCTGTCGCCGCCTCCGCCTCGTCGTCGTCGAGGCCCCGCTCTCCGTTGCGGGCGATAGCGAGGATGCGGTCCTTCTCGGACGTCCGGGCGAACAGCACACCCATGGTGTCTCGACCCTTCGCGGGCACCTCGGCCACGGCAGAGCGTACCACCTTGCCGCTGGACAGAACCACCAAGACCTCGTCGTCCTCGCTGACGATCAGACCGCCCGCCAGGACCCCCCGATCGTCGTTGAGCTTGGCCACCTTGATGCCGTATCCGCCACGGTTCTGGACGCGGTACTGCTCGACCTCGGTGCGCTTGGCGTACCCGCCGTCGGTCACGGTGAACACGAAGCCCTCGGGTGCGGCGACGGATGCCGACAGCAGCCGGTCGTCGCCCTTGAACTTCATGCCGGTGACACCCGCGGTCGCGCGGCCCATCGGGCGCAGCGCGGCATCCGTCGCCTGGAAGCGGACCGACATGCCCTTGCGGCTGATGAGCAGGATGTCGTCGGTGGCGTCCACGATCATGGCGCTGACGAGTTCGTCGTCCTCGCGCAGACGGATCGCGATGACGCCGCCCTGGCGGTTGGTGTCGTACTCGCTCAGGCGCGTCTTCTTCACCAGGCCGTCGCGCGTCGCGAGCACGAGGTAGTCGGCGTCGTCGTAGCCGGACAGGTCGAGGATCTGCGCGATGCCCTCGTCGGGCTGCAGCGCGAGCAGGTTCGCGACGTGCGTGCCCTTCGCGTCGCGGCCGGCCTCGGGGATCTCGTACGTCTTGGTGCGGTAGACCCGGCCCTTGTCGGTGAAGACGAGCAACCAGTGGTGGGTCGTCGTGACGAAGAAGTGCTCGACGATGTCGTCGGCGCGCAGCTGCGCACCCTTGACGCCCTTGCCGCCGCGGTGCTGCGAGCGGTAGTTGTCGCTGCGGGTGCGCTTGATGTAGCCGTCTCGGGTGACGGTGACGACCATCTCCTCCTCGGCGATGAGGTCTTCCATCGATACATCGCCGTCGAAGCCGTGCAGGATGTGCGTGCGGCGCTCGTCGCCGAAGCGGTCGACGATCTCGGTGAGCTCTTCACGGATGATGGCACGCTGACGCGACTCGTCGGCGAGGATCGCCTTGAAGTCGGCGATCTTGATCTCAAGCGCATCGGCCTCGTCGATGATCTTCTGACGTTCGAGAGCAGCCAGACGGCGCAGCTGCATCTGCAGGATCGCGTCGGCCTGACCCTCGTCGATGTCGAGCAGCTTCTGCAGACCCTCGTTCGCCTCCTGCGGCGTGGGGGAGCGGCGGATCAGCGCGATGACCTCGTCGAGCGCGTCGAGTGCCTTGAGGTAGGCGCGCAGGATGTGCATGCGCTTCTCGGCCTCGCGCAGACGGAAGATCGTGCGCCGCACGATGACGTCGATCTGGTGCGTGATCCAGTTCGCGATGAAGCCGTCCAGCGCCAGGGTGCGCGGCACGCCGTCGACGATCGCGAGCATGTTCGCGCCGAAATTGTCCTGCAGCTGGGTGTGCTTGTACAGGTTGTTCAGCACGACCTTGGCGACGGCGTCGCGCTTGAGGACGACGACGATCCGCTGACCGGTGCGGTCACTGGTCTCGTCGCGGATGTCGGCGATGCCGGTGACCTTGCCGTCGCGGGCGAGGTCGCCGATCTTCACGGCGAGGTTGTCGGGGTTGACCTGGTACGGCAGCTCGGTGATCACCAGGCACGTGCGGCCCTGGATCTCCTCGACGTCGACGACGGCGCGCATCGTGATCGATCCGCGGCCGGTTCGATAGGCCTCGTGGATGCCCTTCGTGCCGAGGATCTGCGCCCCGGTCGGGAAGTCGGGGCCGGGGACGCGCTTGATCAGGCCCTCGAGGAGCTCTTCACGCGGCAGCTCGGGGTTGTCGAGCGCCCACAGCGCGGCATCCGCCACTTCCCGCAGGTTGTGCGGCGGGATGTTCGTCGCCATGCCGACCGCGATGCCGACGGATCCGTTTACGAGAAGGTTCGGGAACCGCGCCGGCAGGACGTCGGGCTCCTGGGTCTGGCCGTCGTAGTTCGGCGAGAAGTCGACGGTCTCCTCTTCGATGTCGCGCACCATCTCGAGCGCGAGCGGAGCCATCTTCGTCTCGGTGTACCGGGGGGCTGCGGCGCCCATGTTGCCCGGTGAGCCGAAGTTGCCCTGGCCGAGGGCCAGCGGATAGCGCAGCGCCCACGGCTGCACGAGACGCACGAGGGTGTCGTAGATCGCGGTGTCGCCGTGCGGGTGGTACTGACCCATGACCTCGCCGACGACGCGGGCGCACTTCGAGAACGACTTGTCGGGACGGTATCCGCCGTCGTACATGCCGTAGATCACACGGCGGTGCACGGGCTTGAGGCCGTCGCGCACATCGGGCAGCGCACGGCCGACGATGACCGCCATAGCGTAGTCGAGATAGCTGCGCTGCATCTCGGACTGCAGGTCGACCTGGTCGATCTTGCCGTGCTCGTGCAGCGGCTCGGTGCGTTCTTCGTCAGTCATGTGTTTCTTTCCGTCGGCGCCGTCGGCGTCAGATGTCGAGGAAGCGGACGTCCTTGGCGTTGCGCTGGATGAACGTGCGTCGCGATTCGACGTCCTCACCCATCAGCACGCTGAAGATCTCGTCGGCGCTGGCGGCGTCCTCGATGGTCACCTGGCGGAGGGTCCGCGTGGTGTGGTCCATCGTGGTCTCCCACAGCTCCTTGGCGTTCATCTCGCCGAGACCCTTGTAGCGCTGCACGCCGTTGTCCTTCGGGATGCGCTTGCCGTTCTCGAGCCCGTGCTTGAGCAGTGCGTCGCGCTCGGCATCCGAGTACACGTACTCGTGCGGCTGGTTCGACCACTTCAGCCGGTACAGCGGGGGCATCGCGAGGTATACGAAGCCGGCCTCGATGAGTCCGCGCATGTAGCGGAACAGCAGGGTCAGCAGCAGCGTCGTGATGTGCTGGCCGTCGACGTCGGCATCCGCCATCAGGACGATCTTGTGATAGCGGGCCTTCTCGATGTCGAAGTCCTCGCCGATGCCCGTGCCGAAGGCCTGGATCATCGCCTGGACCTCTTTGTTGGCGAGGGCCTTGTCGAGGCGGGCGCGCTCGACGTTGAGGATCTTGCCGCGCAGCGCCAGGATCGCCTGGGTGTGCGGATCGCGGCCCTGCACGGCCGAGCCGCCGGCGGAGTCTCCCTCGACGAGGAAGATCTCGCTGATCGACGGATCCTTGCTCGTGCAGTCCTTGAGCTTGTCGGGCATCGCGGCCGACTCGAACACGCTCTTGCGGCGCGCGGTCTCGCGCGCCTTGCGGGCCGCTAGACGCGCGGTCGCGGCGTCGATCGCCTTGCGGACGACGTTCTTCGCCTGCCCCGGGTTGCGCTCGAACCAGTCGCCGAGCTGATCGCCGACGACCTTCTGCACGAAGGCCTTCGCCTCGGTGTTGCCGAGCTTGGTCTTGGTCTGACCCTCGAACTGCGGCTCGCCGAGCTTGATCGAGATGACCGCGGTCAGCCCCTCGCGGACGTCGTCGCCGGAGAGGTTGTCGTCCTTCTCCTTGAGGAGGTTGTTCGCGCGGGCGTACCGGTTGACGAGCGTCGTGAGCGCTGCGCGGAAGCCCTCTTCGTGGGTTCCGCCCTCGTGCGTGTTGATCGTGTTCGCGTACGTGTAGACGTTCTCGGAGTAGCCGGTCGTCCACTGCATCGCGATCTCGAGCGAGATCTTGCGCTCGGTGTCCTCGGCGTCGAAGTCGATGATCTCCTCGGTGACGACCTCGGCGTGACGCACCTTGTTCAGGTACTCGACGTAGTCGACGAGGCCGCGCTCGTAGAGGAAGACGTCCTCGCGCTGCTTCGTGACGGTCTGGCCGTCCTCTTCGATCTCGTAGGTCGCGCCCTCGCGCTCATCGCGCAGCTCGATGCGCAGACCCTTGTTGAGGAAGGCCATCTGCTGGAAGCGGGTGCGCAGCACGTCGTACTCGAAATCGACGGACTCGGTGAAGATCGCGGGGTCCGGCCAGAACGTGATGTCCGTGCCGGTCTCGGTCGTCGCCTCGCCCTTCTCGAGCTTCTGCTGCGGCACGCCGCCGTCGGCGAAGCTGTGATGCCAGGCGAAGCCCTTCTGCCTCACCGTGACGTCGAAGCGGGTCGACAGCGCGTTCACGACGGAAGAGCCGACGCCGTGCAGACCGCCGGAGACGGCGTAGGCGCCGCCGCCGAACTTGCCGCCGGCGTGCAGGATCGTCAGCACGACCTCGACCGTGGACTTCGTCGGGTCGGAGGAGTGCGGGTCGGTCGGGATGCCGCGGCCGTTGTCGACGACGCGGACGCCGCCGTCGGCGAGCAGCGTGACGAGGATCGTGTCGGCGTAGCCGGCGAGTGCCTCATCGACGGAGTTGTCGACGATCTCGTAGACGAGGTGGTGGAGGCCACGGGGACCGGTGGATCCGATGTACATGCCGGGGCGCTTGCGCACCGCTTCGAGGCCTTCGAGGATCTGGATCTGATCGGCGCCGTAGTCGGAGGACGGCGGCGTGGCCGCATTGGCTGCGGTTGTGGATTCAGGCTCGTCAGCAGGATTTTCAGGCGTCATCAGAGGGCATTCTCCACATCGATATCTCGAATGCCCAGTCTACCCTCATCAGACCCGCTTCATCGCGCTGAACGGCCGTGTGTGGCCCTGAAATCGATCCGGACCCCTTCTGTGGTGTCCTACCCGTAGGTATCGCGCGGACCCCGCCCTGGGACGGCTCTGGGCCCCCATTTCCAAGAAGGGACGTCCGGACCGATGAAGCGGAGGTTCTCCACACCGGCCTGCGGATAGCGTCGTCCGATCTCGGTGAGGATGGTCGCGCGCATGAACTGCAGGTTCTTCGCCCAGGCCGTCGAATCGCACTTCACGGTCAGCATCCCGTTCGAAAGCGACACCGGTTCGGAGTGCTTCGCGGTGTCGGCTCCGGCGAGATCCGCCCACTGCCGGACGAGGTCCTCACGGGCCAGCGTGATGTCCCATCCGGACTCGCGGCTGAGCTTGTCGAGCACGGAACCGAGGGCTCCCGGATCACGACCGGGGGTGAACGGCGCGTTCTCGTCGTCGTCGCGGATGCGGCGCTTGCGCTTCCAGCTCTTCGAGCTGGGCTGGAGACCGCGCAGCCGGAGGTAGGTCGCGACGGTCTCGGGGGTGTCGGCATCCGTCACGGCGTCTCCTCCCCGTCATCCGTCGTGCGCTCGTCGCTCGCGCGGTCGTCGCTGATCGTACCCGCATGGATGCGGACGACGTGCCGGTGCAGGGGTTCGGGGATGTCCTCCTCGACCGCGGCGGTGACGATGACCTGCTCGTACCCGGCCGTGAGGCTCGCCAGGCGCTGACGCCGATCCGCGTCGAGCTCGGCGAACACGTCGTCGAGGATGAGCACCGGGTCGCCGGCGGGGGACTCGGCCCGCAGCAGCTCGGCGGATGCCAGACGCAGCGCCAGCGCGACCGACCACGACTCGCCGTGCGACGCGTATCCCTTCACGGGAAGACCGCGGACCCGCAGCAGCAGATCGTCGCGATGGGGCCCGACGAGGGTGAGCCCCCGGTCGAGCTCCTGCGTGCGCTTCGCGTGCAGCGCCGCGCGGAACTGATCCGCCAGCGCCCCGCGCGAATCGGATGCCTCGACCTCGCCCTCCTCCGGGTCGCCGCCGCGCACGGAAAGCGCCCATTCGAGCTCGGGACTGTGGTCGGCGCCGGCGATCGCCGTGTAGGCATCCGCCAGCGGCTGCTGCAGGTCGGATGCCAGACGCATCCGTGCCTCGATGATCTCGGAGCCGAGCGCGACGAGCTTGTCGTCCCACACGTCGAGCGTCGTGAGTGCTTCGCCGCGGATGCCACGAGCGCGAGCCGATTTCAGCAGCGCCGTGCGCTGCTTGAGCACCCGGTCGTAGTCGCCGAGGACCGCCGCCATGCGCGGAGTGCGCTGGATGAGCAGCTGATCCGCGAAGCGCCGGCGCGACGACGGGTCGCCGCGGACGATCTGCAGGTCTTCCGGCGCGAACAGCACGACGTGCGCGTAGCGGGGGAGTTCGCTGGTCTTCGACGGCGAGCCGTTGATGCGCGCCTTGTTCGACCCCTGCCGGTTGATCTGAACCTCGGTGAGGACCCGGCGCTCGCCGACCGAGAGACGCGCGCGGATGACGGCGAACTCCTGGCCGTCGCGCACCATCGGAGCATCCGCCGACACCCGGTGGGACCCGAGCGTCGCGAGGAAGACGACCGCCTCGGCGAGATTCGTCTTGCCCTGACCGTTGCGGCCGACGAGGACGTTGGGCCCGCGGAGAAGAGTGAGATCAGCGGTCGCGTAATTGCGGAAGTCGACCAGATTCAGGTGCTCCACGATCACGGGTTCAGCCTACTTCGGGGTTATGACACTGGTGTTGGCGCTACGCGATGGATGCCGTCGTCAGGACATGCCCTCGCTCGGCCTGCGGCCGTGCTCCCGCCAGACCCGGTGCCAGCCTGACGCCGGCATCCATCGCTTCGCTCGATTCGTCCGCACTGACTGGTCAGCCGGGTGGGGAGAACGGTCAGCGGAGGAGGAGGTTGGGCTGCAGCAGGTACTTGAACGAGTCCGAACCCGCCTGGTCGACGGAGGTCTGGCTCGTGATCAGCACGGGGCTGAGCTTGTTCGCGTTGTCGCTCGAGGTGAACGTGACGCGGACGAACTCGCTCTTGACCGCGCTGAGCGCCTCGGTCAGGTACTGCGGGTTCAGGCCGAGCGTCACATCGTCGCCGCCGGACAGGTGGGCATCGACCGACTCGGATGCGCGGGCCTGCTCGCTGCCCGAGGCATCCATCGTCACGCTGTCGGAGGTGAACGTGAACCGCAGCGGAGCGGCACGGTCGAGCACGAGCGAGACGCGGCGCACGGCCTCGATGAGATCCGCGGTGTTCACGACCGCGTAATGCTCGGTCTGCTCGGGGAACAGCCGACGGACGGGCGGGAAGTTGCCCTTGATCAGCAGCGAGGTGACGGTCTTGTTGCCGGCGGTGAACGCGATGATCTCGCGGTCGCCGGTACCGGAGAACGCGACCTGGATCGTGCCGGCGTGCCCGAACGTCTTGCCGACCTCGGTCAGAGTGCGGGCGGGGACCAGCGCGGTCTGCTCGGATGCCTCGCCGTCCCACGGGACGTCGCGCAGCGACACCCGGTAGCGGTCGGTGGCGACCAGGCTCAGGCTCTGACCCGAGACCTCGAGCTGCACACCGGTGAGGACCGGGGTGACGTCATCGCGGGATGCCGCGAACCCGACCTGCGCGATCGCTGTGCCGAAGTCGTCGGCCGGGACGACACCGGACGAACCCGAGACCTCGGGGATCGACGGGTACTCCTCGACGGGCATGGCGGCGAGGGTAAAGCGGGCGGATCCGCACGTCACGGCGATGCCGCCGTCATCCTCGACGGCGATGTCGATCGGCGCATTCGGCAGACGGCTGGCGATGTCGGAGAGAAGACGGCCGTGGACGAGGATCGTGCCGGGCGTCTCGACGTTCGCCTCGATCGTCGTCCGGGCGGATGCTTCGTAGTCGAACGCCGAGAGGGTCAGTCCGCCGTCACCGGCTTCGATGAGCACACCCGCCAGGATCGGCTGAGGATTGCGCTGCGGGAGCAGCTTGACCACGAACGACACTGCTTCGCTGAAGACATCGCGGCCTACCTGAAACCTCACGGGCTCTCCCTCGTCGTGAATGACATGACCTGAGCGGCGTGACCCACCTCAGGGGTTCCCATCGTAGCCCCAGAGCGCTGATGCGCCATACGGCCCGTTGCTCACACCTTCGAGGTGATCGGACGCCGCTTCCAGAGGATTAACTTCTTAACGGTGTTAACACCTGTGGATACTGTGGATAAGTCGGTGGATATCAGCATTCCGTAGGGAACTACATTGGTGTGACATGTGGAATCGGTGAGGAATCCGCGTGAATACGGCGGTGGCGCAGCATCCGCTTCCGACCGAGTTATCCACAGTATGCCGGGATCCGCACACATTCGTCCCGAACGCGAACCGCATTCATCCACAAGTTATCCACATGTGCAGAGCGGCATTTAAAGGGATGCCGATGCCCGCTGTCAACCCTTCGACGGGCTCAGGGATCAGCGACGGCCGAGCTGCGTGGTGATCTCGGTGACCTGGTTGTAGATCGAGCGGCGCTCCTTCATGAGGTCGCTGATCTTCTTGTACGCGTACATCACCGTCGTGTGATCGCGGTTGCCGAACAGCTGACCGATCTTCGGGAGGGAGAGGTTGGTCCGCTCGCGGCACAGATACATGGCGATCTGGCGTGCCGTCGCGATCTGCTGCGACCGGCTCGAACCGTACAGGTCGTCGACCGTGAGCTTGAAGTACTGAGCGGTGGCCGTGATGATGTCGGTCGGCGAGATGATGTTGTCCTCGGCCGTGTCGACGATGTCGCGCAGCACGGTCTGGGCGAGGGAGATGTCCAGCGGGGAGCGGTTCAGGCTCGCGAAGGCCGACACCCGGATGAGGGCGCCCTCGAGCTCGCGGATGTTCGACGAGACGATCGTCGCGATGTACTCGAGCACCTCGTCGGGGATGTGCAGCGCCTCGCTCTGCGCCTTCTTGCGGAGGATCGCGATGCGGGTCTCGAGGTCGGGGGCCTGCACGTCGGTGATCAGGCCCCATTCGAAGCGGCTGCGCATGCGGTCCTCGAAGCCGGTGAGGTGCTTGGGCGCGACATCGCTGGTGATCACGATCTGCTTGTTGTGATCGTGGAGCGTGTTGAACGTGTGGAAGAAGGTCTCCTGCGTCTCGGCACGGCCCTGCAGGAACTGGATGTCGTCGATGAGAAGGATGTCGACGTCGCGGTAGCGGGCCTGGAATGCGGAGCCCCGGTTGTTGGCGATCGAGTTGATGAAGTCGTTCGTGAACTCCTCGCTCGAGACGTACCGGACCTTGACCCCGGTGTACAGCGACTGCGCGTAGTCCCCGATCGCGTGCAGGAGGTGCGTCTTGCCGAGCCCGGAGTCGCCGTAGATGAACAGAGGGTTGTACGCCTTCGCCGGCGCCTCCGCGACCGCGACCGCTGCGGCGTGGGCGAAGCGGTTGGACTGGCCGATGACGAAATTGTCGAACGTGTACTTCGGATTCAAGCGCGACTCGTGGCGCATCTGCGTCGGCAGCTCGACGGGCAGATCGGTGCGCGGCGCCTCGGGCCGGCCGAAGTCGGCGACCGCGATCGGCGCGGTCGGCTGCTCGGCGAGCTCATGGTTCACGACCACGCGGAAGGAGGTGACCTCTTCGCCGATGCGGGCGAGCCCCTCCATGAGCGGGACACGGAGCCGCTTGTTGATCTGGGCGGCGGTCAGATCGTTCGGCACATCCAGATAGAGCGTTCCGCTCATGACACCGGCCGGGACCGCGAGGCTGAGGAATCCCTGGAGCTGCGGGGTGACGCGATCATCCTGATCGAGCAGGTCCAGCACCTGCGCCCAGATCGGAACGTCAGGCTGGGCGGGTGTCGACATGGTGCTCCGGGCGGTGGGTCGAGGAGGGTCGGACGTTTCTCGCCCCGGCGCCCCCTGTGGATAACTTCGGTTGCCACGGTAGTCATCCCGGGCGCACGGGGCAACCTGCCTGTGGAGAACCCGGGTGTGTCCTTGCCTCGACAGGCTTCGCACTTGTGGATAATTGACGAACGACGCGGCGTTCGTGCCGGGCGCTCAGCGCGGGGAATTTGCTCTCTGCGCCGCCAGGACGTACCCTTAATCGGTTGACTTATGCCCGGATCTGGGCAGTTTCCCCAATGTCTCCGGTCGTACTCATCCGGTGACGCCATTCCCGGAGTGATTCCATGAGCAAGCGTACGTTCCAGCCCAACAACCGTCGTCGCGCCAAGAAGCACGGCTTCCGCGCCCGCATGCGCACCCGCGCCGGCCGCAGCATCCTTTCGGCACGCCGCGCGAAGGGCCGCACCGAGCTCTCGGCGTAAGCCCTCGGCCCGAACCGCTGTGCTCGCCCGTCCGTTCCGACTGACGCGAGGCACTGACTACAGGTCAGTCGTCCGTCGCGGTGTCCGGTGCGGGGGCGGCCGAGTCGTCACCTCGATGCTGACGACCGGCGAAGCGCGCGAACCCCGGTTCGGGTTCATCATCAGCAAGCAGGTGGGTACCGCTGTGATCCGCAACACCGTGCGCCGACGGCTCAAAGCCGTATGCGCGGACGCGATCGCAGACGTCCCTCAGGGCACGGATGTCGTCATCCGTGCCCTTCCTGCATCCGCGACCGCGACGTTCGCCGAGCTCCAGGCCGACGTGACGCGGTGCCTGGCCCGGCTCAGTCGTCCGGCGGCGAGGCCATGAGCGCGCTGCCGTCCTACGCGATGGGCGCAGGACATCTGCATGCCCGCGACCTCGGGCGCAGCATCCCCCTCATTCCCCGCAATCTCGTGCTGGGATTCCTCACGGCCTATCGCGCCGTGATCTCGCCGATCTACGGGGACGTGTGCGCGTACTACCCGTCGTGCTCGGCTTACGCTGTAGGAGCGGTGCAGCAGCACGGTGCGATCAAGGGAGCAGCGCTCTCGGCCTGGCGCATCCTGCGGTGCAACCCCTGGAGCAAAGGCGGCGTCGACGACGTGCGCCCTCACGACCATTTCCGACACGACCTGACCGCACGAGGTTTCGTCGTACCCTCCCGAAAGGACTGAACAGTGGGTCTTGACCTTCTGCTCGCCTCTGCGACACCCGCCGCTGGCGACACCGGTGGCGGCTTCGACCTCCTCGGCACGATCCTGTGGCCGCTGAAGTGGGCCGTCGAGCTCATCCTCGTGGCCTGGCACTGGCTGTTCACGACCGTGGGTCTGCCGGCGGCATCCGGCATCACATGGATCCTGTCGATCGTCGGCCTCGTCATCGTCGTGCGCGCCTCGGTATTTCCCCTGTTCGTGCGGCAAATCAAGAGCCAGCGCAAGATGATGGAAATCGCTCCTGAGATGAAGAAGATCCAGGAGAAGTACCGCGGTAAGAAGGATCAGCTCTCGCGCGAGGCGATGAGCCGCGAGACCATGGGCCTGTACAAGAAGCACGGCACCTCTCCGATGTCGAGCTGCCTGCCGCTGCTCATCCAGATGCCGATCTTCTTCGCCCTGTTCAGCGTGCTGAACGATGTGTCCAAGCACGCCATCGCCGGCATCGGCGGCGTCGGGCTGCTCAGCCCCGAGCTCACCAAGGAGTTCTACGACGCCACGATCTTCGGATCGGTGTCGCTGCACGGAACGCTGGGCAACGCGATCGAGACGCAGAACACCGTCGCGATCGTTCTGCTGGTCATTCTCGTCGTGCTGATGATCGGATCGCAGTTCTTCACCCAGCTGCAGATCATCTCGAAGAACCTGTCGCCCGAGGCCAAGACCGGCCAGGCGTACCAGATGCAGAAGATCATGCTCTACGTGCTGCCGCTGGGCTTCATCTTCTCGGGCGTCTTCTTCCCGCTCGGTGTCGTCGTGTACTGGTTCATCTCGAACCTGTGGACGATGGCCCAGCAGTTCCTCGTGATCCGCGAGATGCCGACCCCCGGTTCCGAGGCGGCCAAGGCCCGCGAAGAGCGCCTCGCCCGCAAGGGCAAGGCGATCGACTCCTCGGGCAAGGTCGTGCCGATGGCCGTCTACGAGGCCGAGCAGAAGCGGATGCTGGACGAGGTCGAGAAGGCCAAGCAGGCCGCTCCCAAGCGCGAGCAGCCGATGAGCAAGAAGCGCGCCAAGAAGAAGGGGTCGAACTGATGGCCGTGGAGAACGTCGCAGAGCGCTCGGAGCCGTCGCTGGACGAGCTCGAGCACGAGGGTGATGTCGCCGCCGACTTCATCGAGGGACTGCTCGACATCGCCGACATCGACGGGGACCTGAACCTCGATGTGCGTCAGGGCCGGGCTTACGTCTCGGTGGAGTCCGAGGACTCGAGCCTGTCGGTTCTCGCCGACCCCGACACGGTGCAGGCGCTGCAGGAGATCACCCGCCTCGCAGTGCAGAGCAAGACGGGCGCGTTCTCGCGTCTCATCCTCGACGTGGGCGGATCGCGGGATGCGCGTCGTCGTCAGCTCGAGAAGCTTGTGGATGCCGCGGTTGCGAAGTTGGACGAGGGAGCATCGCAGGCGTCACTGCCCTCGATGTCGAGCTATGAGCGCAAGCTCGTGCACGACATCGTCGCCGATCGGAATCTCGTCTCGGAGTCGTACGGCGAGGGCGCCGACCGTCACACGGTCATCCGCCGGCGCTGATGTTTCACGTGAAACATCGCGAAGGATGCTGAGATGACTGTCGAGGTCGAGCCCGACGTCGCTGCGTCACTGTTCGGTGATCGCATCGAGGTGGCGCGAGCATTCACGGCTAACCTCGCGGCGCAGGGGGAGGAGCGCGGACTGATCGGTCCGCTGGAGCTCCCGCGGCTGTGGACCCGGCATGTTCTGAACAGTGCCATCGCCGCACCGCTGTTCCACGGGTCGGCAGCGGACATCGGTTCCGGCGCCGGACTGCCCGGCCTCGTGCTGGCGATCGCACGCCCGGATGTGTCGTGGACGCTGATCGAGCCCATGGAGCGGCGCGTCGCCTGGCTGTCGGAGCAGGTGTCGGAGCTCGGGCTGTCGAATGCGACGGTGCTACGGGCTCGCGCGGAGGACGTGCCGGCGGGACAGTTCGATGTGGTCACCGCGCGTGCCGTCAGCGCGCTGCGCACCTTACTGCCGTGGACCGCGCCGCTGGTGCGAGATGGTGGCGAGCTCGTACTGCTCAAGGGTCAGAACGCAGCGGCCGAGATCGACGCCGCAGCCAAGCCGCTGAAGAAGTTCAAGGTGTCTGACGTACGTCTCGAAGTTCTCGGCGAGGGAGTGCTCGCCGAGACGACCCGCGTCGTGCGGGGGACCGTTCGGGGCTGAGCCTCGAGGGTGCGATGTTTCACGTGAAACATCGCACCCTTCTGTTGGGATTGTTTCGACTCGGCTGCGCCTCGCTCGACGTGACGAGGCGCAGGCGGGTCGTTGAGCGGAGCTGCCACAGGCCGCGCAGTCTAAACGGGGTGAGCGGAGGGCGAAGCCCTGAGTCGAAGCCGTCTCGGTCGACCATGTTTCACGTGAAACATCTGCGCGTCGCCCGTGCGAGGTTTCGATTCGGCTGCGCCTCGCTCAACGACCCGATAAGCAACAACCTCTCCTCTTGTTCCGTTGATCGTCGGGGCGCTGGTTGTGGGTCGCTGAGCGGAGCGGCCGCAGGCTGCGCAGTCGAAACGGGGTGAGCGCGGCGCAAAGCCCGGAGTCGAAGCCGTCTCGGTAGTGAATGTTTCACGTGAAACATGACGTTCCGCTGTTGGGTGCTTTTCGACTCGGCTGCGCTCGCTCAACGAGCCGCGAGACACCCGTGGGCCCGCAAGTAGCGGGTCGTTGAGCGGAGCGGCCGCAGGCCGCATAGACGAAACGGGGTGAGCGCAGGGCGAAGCCCGGAGTCGAAGTCACACCAGCAAGCGATGTTTCACGTGAAACATCGACGCCGGCGCCCCGCGACTTCGGCAGACAGAGAACGGCAAGTAGAGTGGAACGCGGCCATCGAGAGGAGTGGATGTTTCACGTGAAACAGTCCGAAAAGACAACGCCGAACGAGGCTTTCGGGGTGGATACGCCCCTGGCACGCGAAATCGCCGACCTGAGTGCCCGCCGACGCAATCTGGAGGACGTGGAACTCCACTTCACCGGCTCGACCCGCGTCCTCACCGTGTCGAACCAGAAGGGCGGCGTCGGCAAGACGACCACGGCCGTCAACATCGCATCCGCGCTGGCATCCTTCGGTGCGAAGGTCCTCGTGATCGACCTCGATCCGCAGGGAAACGCATCCACGGCCCTCGGGGTTCCCCACAACGCCGAAACGGCGAGCATCTACGACGTCCTCATCGACGATGTTCCGCTTGCCGACGTGGTTCAATCGAGCCCGGAGTCGGAGACGCTGTTCTGCGCGCCCAGCACGATCCACCTCGCGGGCGCCGAGATCGAGCTGGTGTCACAGGTCGCCCGTGAACACCGACTCCGCCGCGCACTCGACCAGTACGTCGCCGACAACCCGGTCGATTTCGTCATCATCGACTGCCCGCCGTCGCTCGGACTCCTCACGATCAACGCCTTCACGGCGGCATCCGAGGTGTTCATCCCCATCCAATGCGAGTACTACGCGCTCGAAGGGCTGAGCCAGCTGCTCGGCAGCATCCAGATGATCCAGAAGCACCTCAATCCCGGGCTTCACCTCTCGACGATCCTGCTCACGATGTACGACGGACGCACCCGTCTCGCGCAGCAGGTGGCCGACGAAGTCCGCAACCACTTCCCGGAGCAGGTGCTGAGCACGGTCATCCCGCGCTCGGTGCGTGTGTCCGAGGCCCCCAGCTTCGGCCAGACGGTCATCGCGTACGACGGGAACTCCGCCGGCGCGATCGCGTACCGCGAGGCCGCTGTCGAGATCGCGTCGAAGAGTCAGACGACGCAGAGCAAGGAGAACTGATGGCGAAGCGCACTGGACTGGGCCGGGGGATCGGAGCCCTCATCCCCACCGCGGATCAGACGACTCAGCGCCCGGTGGACGTGTTCTTCCCCGGCGCGCCGATCCAGGTCGCACCGGAGAAGGCCGAATCGCAGGCACAAGAAGTATCCGAGCCGGATCTCGAATCCGTCCCCGGCATCCACCTGATCCAGGTCGATCCGATGAAGATCGTCCCCAACCCGCGTCAGCCGCGTACGCACTTCGACCCGGAGGACCTGGCCGAGCTCGTCCACAGCGTCCGCGAGTTCGGGGTGCTGCAGCCGGTCATCGTCCGCCGCAACGGCGACGGCGACTACGAGCTGATCATGGGGGAGCGGCGCACCCGTGCCGCACGTGAAGCGGGCCTCGACGCCATCCCGGCGATCGTCCGCGACACCGCCGACGAGGATCTCCTCCGAGACGCTCTGCTCGAGAACCTGCACCGCTCCGAGTTGAACCCGCTCGAGGAGGCATCCGCCTACCAGCAGCTCCTCGAGGACTTCGGCATCACGCAGGAGGAGCTCGCCACGCGCATCGGCCGCTCCCGCCCGCAGATCAGCAACACGATCCGCCTGCTCCGTCTGCCCGTCCCCGTTCAGCAGCGCGTCGCCGCCGGCGTCCTCTCCGCCGGTCATGCGCGCGCCTTGCTCTCGCTCGACGACCCCGAGCAGATGCAGCGGCTCGCCGACAAGGTCGTCAATGAAGACCTGTCCGTCCGTGCGACAGAAGAGGCGGCCAAGGCGCTCCCGGCATCCGGAACGAAGAAGGTCAAACCGCAGGCCGGAGCTCGCCGGGCGTACCTCGATGAGGTCGCAGGCAACCTCGGCGACCGTCTGAACACGCGCGTGAAGATCACACTCGGTGCACGAAAAGGCCAGGTCGCGATCGAATTCGCGTCGATCCAGGACCTGAACCGCATCCTCGCCGAACTCGGCGAGGAGCAGTACGGATCCTGAACCGCGTCGCGATCCTCCCTCCGCCGCATCCGTCGCGCTCGTAGAGTGGGATGCGACCGGGGGAGAGGTACATGTCTCAGAACAAGGGCACATCAGGGCGCTTCAGCGCTCGTGTGATCGGAATCAGCATCGCAGCCGCGCTCGGCGGCTTCCTGTTCGGTTTCGACACGGCCGTCATCAACGGCGCCGTGGATGCGCTGGCCGGGGCCTTCGACCTCGGGCCGGGGCTGCAGGGCTTCGCCGTGTCGTCGGCGCTGCTCGGCTGCGCCGTCGGAGCCTGGTTCGCGGGCAGCCTCGCGAACAGACTCGGCCGCATCCCGGTCATGGTGATCGCCGCGATCATGTTCCTCGTGTCGGCGATCGGTTCGGGACTCGCCTTCGGAGTCATCGACCTCATCGTGTGGCGGGTGATCGGCGGCCTCGGCGTCGGTGCGGCATCCGTCATCGCCCCCGCCTACATCGCCGAGGTCTCGCCGGCCAAGGTGCGCGGGCGCCTCGGCTCGCTGCAGCAGCTCGCGATCGTGACCGGTATCTTCACCGCCCTCCTGTCGAACGCGCTGCTCGCGAACGTCGCCGGCTCTGCTGCGAACGTGCTGTGGCTGGGCATCGATGCGTGGCGCTGGATGTTCATGGTCGAGGCCATTCCTGCCGTCGTCTACGGTCTGATGGCGCTCAAGCTCCCGGAATCCCCACGTTTCCTCGTCGCCAGAGGCAAGGTCGACAAGGCCTCGCAGGTGCTGTTCGACTTCACGGGCGAGACCGATGTGAACCTCAAGATCCAGGAGATCGAGGAGAGCCTCGGCGATGAGAAGAACGAGTCGTTGAAGGACCTGCGGGGCGACAGGTTCGGGCTGAAGCCGATCGTGTGGGTCGGCATCCTGCTCAGCGTCTTCCAGCAGTTCGTCGGCATCAACGTCATCTTCTACTACTCGACGACGCTGTGGCTCTCGGTGGGCTTCGACGAGTCGAGTGCTCTGATGACC
Organism: Microbacterium sp. NPDC077644; assembly: GCF_040702785.1. Taxonomy (NCBI): domain Bacteria; kingdom Bacillati; phylum Actinomycetota; class Actinomycetes; order Micrococcales; family Microbacteriaceae; genus Microbacterium; species Microbacterium sp. NPDC077644. The sequence continues at coordinate 644,933 of NZ_JBFBME010000002.1, read as the reverse complement.
TCCGTCATCACATCGATCACGAACATCGTCGTCACGATCATCGCGATCCTTCTCGTGGACCGGGTCGGCAGGCGTCCGATGCTGCTGATCGGATCGGTCGGCATGGCCGTGACCCTCGGCATGATGGCCGTCGCCTTCTCGTTCGGGACGCTGCAGGACGGCGCCGTCACCCTCCCCGAACCGTGGTCGCTGATCGCCCTGATCTGCGCCAACGGGTTCGTGGTGTTCTTCGGCGCGACCTGGGGCCCGCTGGTCTGGGTGCTGCTGGGGGAAATGTTCCCCAACAAGATCCGCGCGGGCGCCCTCGCCGTCGCGGCGGCAGCCCAGTGGATCGCGAACTTCTTCATCTCGACGACCTTCCCGGCCTTCGCCGAGATCGGGCTGACGTTCGCCTACGGCTTCTACGCGTTCTTCGCGATCGTGTCGTTCTTCTTCGTGTACTTCCAGGTGCCGGAGACGAAGGGCAAGGAGCTGGAGACCATGACGGATGTCGTGAACCTCCCGCGCCGCGGGGGCAGGAAGCGCGCGTAGGCTTGAAGCATGTCTGAAGCCGTTCCCCGCCGCGCGAGTCTCGAAGTGCTGCGCGCCGAGGCGTCGGACGAACTGGCCGTCCTCATCCAGGAGCGGCTGCTCAGCGGCGAGGATCCGTGGGACTTCATGGAGGACCTCCCGAGCGTCGACGAACTCGTCGTCTACCTGCTGCGCGCCGACAACATCGCCGCGAACGACGGCGTACGGCCCAACGCCGCCCGGAACTACCGGGTGATGCGCCAGATCGCGCTGGAGTACCCCGAGCTCACGCCCGCCGTGTGGGGTCTCCTGGGCGAGGGGCCCCGCTACCGCCGGTGGGATGCCACGGTGGCCGACGCCTCCTGACGCTGGTCGCGCCCACGTCTCCCGACGCCGAGCGCGTCCTGACGCCCACCGCGGCGCGTCCTGACACCACCACGACTGACCCGCAGACGCAGAGAAGGCGCGGACCGCACGGTCCGCGCCTTCTTCGTTCGTCCGGGATCAGCCGATGAAAGCGGCGAGATCCTGCTCGAGAGCGGGCTTGGGCTTGGCGCCGATGATGGTCGTCTTGACCTCGCCGCCCTGGAAGACCTTCATCGCCGGGATCGACGTGATCTGGTACTTCATGGCGAGCTCGGGGTTCTCGTCGACGTTCAGCTTCATGATCGTGATCTTGTCGGGGTGCTCCGCCTGGATCTGGTCCAGAACGGGGGCGACCATTCGACACGGTCCGCACCACTCGGCCCAGAAGTCCACGAGGACGGGGCCCTCGGCCTGCAGGACGTCCTGCTCGAACGTCGCCTGGCTCGTTACCTTGGCAGTCATCTGCTTATCTCCTTGATCGAAGGTCACATGCTGCAACAGCAGCGGTGCCGAAACTGTTCCCTACGCGATGACCTCGGCCGCCTCGGCGGCCGGGACCTCGACAGAAGCATCCTCGAGGTCCGCGAGGAAGTGCTCGGCGTCCAGCGCCGCGACCGTTCCGGATCCGGCGGCCGTGATGGCCTGGCGGTAGGTCGGGTCGATGACATCGCCGGCGGCGAAGACGCCGGGAACCGAGGTGCGCGAGGAGCGCCCGTCGACCCAGATCGTGCCCTCGGCGGTGAGGTCGAGCTTGTCGTGCACGAGGTGGGTGCGCGGGTCGTTGCCGATCGCGATGAACAGGCCGTCCAGGGCCAGTTCGCGCGACGAGCCGTCGACCGTGTCGCGCAGGGTGACGCCGGTGACGGCATCCCCGCCCTCGATGGAGGTCACCTCGCTGTTCCAGATGAACTCGATCTTCTCGTTCGCGAACGCGCGCTCCTGCATGATCTTGGATGCCCGCAGCGTGTCCTTGCGATGGATCACGTAGACCTTGTCGGCGAAGCGGGTGAGGAACGTGGCCTCTTCCATCGCCGAGTCGCCGCCGCCGACGACGGCGATCGTCTTCTCGCGGAAGAAGAACCCGTCGCACGTGGCGCACCACGAGACGCCGTAGCCGGAGAGGCGCTCTTCGCCCTCGATGCCGAGCTTGCGGTAGGCGGAGCCGGTCGCGTAGATGACGGCGTGCGCCTCGTGCTCCGCGCCGCTGCCGAGGACGACCTTCTTGACCGGACCGTCCAGCGACAGCGAGGTGACGTCGTCGTAGACGACCTCGGTGCCGAACTTCTCGGCCTGCGCCTGGAACTTCGCCATCAGGTCGGGGCCCTGGATGCCGTCGGGGAAGCCCGGGTAGTTCTCGACCTCGGTGGTGTTCATCAGCTCGCCGCCGACCTCGACCGAGCTCGCGATGAGAAGCGGCTCGAGGTTCGCGCGGGCCGCGTAGACGGCGGCGGTGAATCCGGCGGGACCGGAGCCGATGATGATGACCTTGCGCATGTCCTCTTCCTTCTCGCGTGAAAACGCGTCAGAGCTTGAAACCCATGGTAACCGCGCGGCATTCCCGAGCAGCGTCATGCGTCGGAATCGGCCGCCCTGTCCTTGCGCCGGCGGACGACGGTGCGGATGATGCCCAGCACGAGCAGCAATCCGATGACGCCGCCCAGGATGCCGAGGCCGATGCCCTCCCATTCGGCGCGCACCGTGACGGTCGCGGTCTGGTCGGTGCCGATGCGCACGCCGGTGGGTGAGGTGAGTCCGAAGCGCACGTCGAGCACCCCGCTGCCGACCCGGGCCGACACCGGCACCTTGACGCGGGTGTTGCTGGCGGGCTGGGCGACGACCTCGGTGCGCGGTTCGATGTCCAGGCGCGCATCCGAGGGCCGGGAGGTCAGCGTGACGTTGACGGGCCACGGCAGGTCGTTGTGCACCCACACCGGCAGCGGGGCGGCCGCGGTGAACAGCTGCACGGGGCTCGGCTGCTGCACCCCGACGGCGTTCAGGGTGGCCGTCGTCTCGGTGCGGTGGGTTCCGGTGCCGGGGACGAACTGGTTCGCGGTGCCGACGCCGATGAGGCGGAGGATCTCGATGCGCTCGGGGGAGAGCAGCACGAGCGGGTCGTCGAGGATCGTCGCGAACGACGTCAGGCGGGCCTCGTCGGCCAGCAGGTGCTCGAGGGCGTCCGCGCGGTCGCGCGAGTCGTCCGAGACGATCGTGGCGGATGCCGGGTCGGAGGCACGCGCCTCGGACAGGGGCGTCAGGTCGGCGATGGACGACAGCGCGAGGATCGTCTCGCGCAGCGCGTCGGCCGTGCGGGTCTCATCGCGGTCGAGCCCGACGAGCAGCGACGCCTGCGGGACGAGGCTCAGCCGGGCGATGCCGGAGGTGATCGTCCGCTCGCGGTCGGACTCGTCGGTGGTCGCGGCGGCTTCGCTGAGCACGGCCGACGCATCGGCATCCGAGACGAGGATCCGATGATCGTCGACCTCGACGTGCGCAGCGGACTCGGAGGTGACCGACGTCGACGGCAGGATCGTGGTGACGTCCGTTCCGAGGTAGTCGTCGAAGGCGGCGAGGTCGGCGGTGCGGACATCGCCGAGGGGCCACAGCACGCCGGACTCGGCGCCGCCCAGGGCGGTCAGCTCGGCATCGCTGGGGAGCTCGGGGTCGGATGCGGTCGGCGTGGGGGCGGGGGTCTCGCCGTCAGCCGGCGGCGCTGTGAAGTCGGCGGGGTCGAGGTAGGGCGTCAGCGGCAGCGTCGAGAGCAGCTCGGGCAGGTCGGCACGAGCCTGGACAGTCGCATCCGCGTCGCCGGGCTGCAGGGCGAACCGCTCGTTCGAGAGCGATTCCAGCCGCGCGAGCCACGCGGTGGCATCCGCGGGTGCCGCCGTTCCGAGAGCACGGATCGCCGCGGGGATGAGCGGGTCCACCGCGAGGGCCGCGGAGGTTCCCGCCGCGCCATCGAGCTGGGCCGTGAGGGGCCCGTCGGGGGCGGTGAGCGCGGTGAGCTCGTCGGCCGAGAGCAGACCGCCGTCCTCAGGGGTGGCGGTGATCGGCACGACGACGGTCAGCTGCAGGTCGGTGTCGTCCGTGACGACGAGGACGCTGGTGGCACCGGCGACGCCCGAGATCTCCGGGCCGGAGATCAATGCGCGCAGGGGGTAGACGCCCTCGGGCAGGTCGCCGAGCGCAGCCGAGGTGGCGCTGACCGAGGTCGACGCGCTCTCGGATGCCGCGACGTCTCCGGACTCCTCGGAGCCGATGGACGTGAAGGTCCCGTCGGCGTCGCCGCCGTCCAGCCAGGCGGTGAGCGATTCGGCATCCGCCAGCGGCGTCCTGTTGATCTCGACCGTGACGCGCCCTGCTGCGAGAGCCGCGTCGCTGCCGTTGTCGATCGTGACGGTGGCGGTGACGGGGGCGTCAGGGGCGACGACGCCGTGGATGCCGGCGGTCAGCGAGAGCTCGACGGTGCCGGTGTCCTCGGGGATCTCGGTGTCGGCGGATGCGGATGCCGGGGCGAGGAGCTGCCCGGATGCGACCAGCCCGACGGCGATGGTCGACGCCAGCACGCCGCGGATGCCGCGGTGCGCGCGGGCACGTCTGCCGGTTCGGGGCCTGATCAAGTCTCTGGTCTTCCTCGGGGCGCGCAGGAGCGACCCGTGAGTGGTGACCCCGCAATTCTAGGTGTGCGCCTTCGGGGAACCCTGAAGGCGCGTAGAGTGACGGCCGTGTCCGACGCCCTCCCGCCCGTCCCGGATCCCGCTCTCGCCTCGGCGCTGGCCGCGGATCTGGATGCCGCCGACTTCCGCTCCGAACCGCTCCGGCGCCTGTGGGGAGAGGAGGCCGACGACGCACTCGGCCGGGGAGTCCGCGAGCCTGTCCTGCGGGCGATCGCCCGCGATGTCGGCCCGCTGGCGACCGCCGGCCGATTCTTCGTGCTCGGGATGCCGCAGCCGGCGCCGTTGGTCGACGCGGCGTTCGCTCGTGTCGGGGTGGACGGCCTCGTCGCCCTGGGGCTGGCCCGCACTGACGGTGCGGATGCGGTGCCGACCGCGCTCCTGCGCCCGCAGTCCTTCGTGGATGCCGACGGGGTCGGCGAATGGTGGATCGCCAGCGACCTCGACGAGCTGGCCCTCGGCACGGCGCTGCCGGCCGACCATGTGCTCGGAGTCGGCGGGGCATCGCGGACGCTCGCGGAGCTCGTCGTGCCCGTGCCGGTCTCACGGGCACTGGACCTGGGGACGGGATGCGGCATCCAGGCGCTGCTCGTCGCCCGGCACGCCGGAGAGGTCGTCGCGACCGACATCTCCGAGCGCGCTCTGGCCTTCGCGGCGCTGAACGCCCGCCTGAACGGCGTGACGAACATCACGTTCCGACAGGGCAGCATGTTCGAGCCGGTCGCCGGCGAGGCGTTCGACCTGATCGTGTCGAACCCGCCGTTCGTCATCACGCCGCGGGTGGTGGGCGTGACGGCCTACGAGTACCGCGACGGGGGCCTGGTGGGGGACGCGCTGGTCGAGGCGTTCGTCCGGTCAGTCGCGGACCATCTGACACCCGGCGGCATCGCGCAGCTGCTCGGCAACTGGGAGTCGGTATCTTCGCTCCCTGTGCCGCAGTCTTCGCTCCCTGAGCCTGTCGAAGGGTCGAAGACGACCCCCGGCCTCACCCGCCTGGAGTCCTGGATCGATCCCGCCCTCGACGCCTGGGTGATCGAGCGCGAAGAGCTCACCCCGCTCGCGTACGCCGAGCTGTGGGTCCGCGACGGCGGCACGACGCCGCGCGAGGCGTCGTTCGGGCGGATGCTGGAGGCGTGGCTCGACGACTTCATCGCTCGCGGGGTGACCGCAGTCGGATTCGGGTACGTGCTGCTGCGTCGTCCTGCAGCCACGATCCCTGAGCCTGTCGAAGGGTCGAAGCCGCTGCGCCGCTTCGAGAAGGTGTCGCAGCCGCTCGCGGCGCCGGGCGGTTCGCTCGGTCGGGCGCTGCGGGACGGCCTCGCGGCGCACGATGCGCTGCGCGACGGCATCCCGCACACGCTCGTGACGGCGCCCGATGTCACCGAGGCGCGGCACTACCTGCCCGGCAACGACGATCCGAGCGTGATCGAGCTGCGGCAGGGCGGCGGTTTCGGCCGTACCGTCGAGGCCGATCCGGCGCTCGCCGGTTTCGTCGGGGCGTGCGACGGCGAGCTGTCGGTCATGCAGATCGTCTCGGCGATCGCCGACCTGTTCGAGGTGCCGCTGGTGGATCTGTGGGCGGACCTCGAGCCGCGCATCCGCGATCTCGTGCTCGACGGGTTCCTCGTCACGGCGCCGTGAGAGGGGAATGCCACCGGCATCCATTCGGTTGCATACGACCATGAAGGCTTTCGGATTCCTCTCCTTCGGGCACTACGCGCCCGTGCCCGGTTCGGGCACCCGCACGGCGGCGGACATGCTGCACCAGACGATCGACCTCGCCGTCGGTGCGGATGAGATCGGCGTCAACGGCGCCTACGTCCGCGTGCATCACTTCGCCCGTCAGGCCGCATCGCCCATGCCGCTGCTGGCCGCGATGGCCGCGAAGACCGAGCGCATCGAGGTCGGTACCGGCGTCATCGACATGCGGTACGAGAACCCGCTGCAGTTCGCCGAGGAGGCTGCCGCCCTCGATCTCATCGCGCGTGGACGCATCGCGCTGGGCATCAGCCGCGGATCACCCGAGACCGCGCTGCGCGGCTACGAGGCGTTCGGCTACGTCGGGTCGGAGGATCCGCGCGGCGCCGACCTCGCCCGTGACAAGTTCGAGCTGTTCCTCGAGGCGATCGATGGTGCCGGCGTGGTCCAGGGCGACCCGCAGCAGGTCGGCGAGGGCAGGTACCTGGCGATCGAGCCGCGCTCCAAGACGCTGCGCGACCACATCTGGTGGGGATCCGGATCGCGCGCCACGGCCGAGGAGACCGGCCGCAAGGGCCTGAACCTCATGAGCTCGACGCTGCTGACCGAGGCCACCGGCGCGCAGTTCCACGAGCTGCAGCGCGAACAGATCGACCTGTACCGGGCGGCGTACAAGGCGGCGGGTCACACCGGGACGCCGCGGGTGTCGGTGAGCCGGAGCATCTTCCCGCTCGTGTCCGACATGGACCGCGCGTACTTCGGGCTGCGCAGCGCCGAGAACGGCGACCAGGTCGGGATCATCGACGGCTTCCGCTCCACGTTCGGCAAGACCTACGCCGCGGAACCCGACGTGCTCATCTCGCAGCTGAGGCAGGACGAGGCGGTCATGGCGGCCGACACCGTGATGCTGACGATCCCGAACCAGCTCGGCGTCGACTACAACCTGCACGTGCTGCAGGCGTTCGCCGAGCACGTCGCGCCGGCTCTGGGCTGGAAGCCGAACACGGAGGGCCCGGTGCAGGGCGACCCGGCCTGAGATGCGCACCGCCCGCTGGGCGCCGCCGCCCCGCTACGCTTCGGGCATGAGCTATTCGCTGAACAGCAGTTCCGCCGAGGATCCGCGGGTCGAGGCGCTCAAGCGACAGCACCAGCAGCGTCAGAGCCGGTTCTTCCTCACGTTCGCGGTCGTCGAGGGCCTGGCGATCGCGGCGGCCATCGTCGTCGTGTACGTGCTCGATGTGCTCGATCCGGAGTACGGCATCTGGGTCCTCCTCGCCATCGCTGCGATCGGCGCGACCGTGATGAGCGCCGGCATCATGTCGATGACCCGCCGCCACGCCCAGGAGATGCGAGACATCACAGGACGCTGAGGGGATGCGATGACCGAAGTGCTCGATGAAGGACCGTTCTTCCACGGGACGGTGGCCGACGTCGCGGTCGGCGACCTGCTCACCGCCGGTCACCGCTCGAACTACAGGCCCGAGGTCGTGATGAACCACATCTACTTCACGGCCCTGCGCGACGGCGCGGGCCTCGCGGCGGAGGTGGCTGTCGAGCTCGCGGGTTCCGGCACGCCGCATGTCTACGAGGTCGAGCCCAGCGGCGACTTCGAGAACGACCCGAACGTCACGGACAAGAAGTTCCCCGGCAACCCGACGCGTTCGTACCGCAGCACGGCGCCGCTGCGGGTGGTGCGTGAAGTGCACGACTGGACGCGGCTGACCCCCGAGGCTCTGCAGATGTGGCGGGACCGGCTTCAGGCGATCCGCGCCGACGACAGCGCCGAGATCATCAACTGAGCCGAGCCTCCGCTCGACGACGGAGCACGGCCGTGGCCGCCGCATCCGGGTCGGGCTGCTCGGCGATGAGCCTGATGATCGGCCCCAGCACGGCCTTCACCGTCATCACCCGCATCGCGGTCTCGCGCAGCCACGCGACGACCTTCCCGCGGCGGAACATCAGCGTCGCCAGCAGCCGCGAGTTCGACTGCGCCGATTCGACGCGCGGCTTCTCCACGCGCTCCCATTCGGCGAGCACCGCCGCGAGGCTCGCACGGTCGGCGTGCGCGAGCATGCGCCCCAGCATCCATGCGGAGTCCATCGCCATGCCGGCGCCGATGCCGGCGGTCGGTAGGAATCCGGATGCCGCGTCTCCGAGCAGCACCGCCGATCGTCCGGCATCGACCCACCGCTCGGCGCGCACGTCGGTGAGCGGCCACAGATACGGGTCGGGGTCGGCGGTGACGGCATCCAATGCAGAATCGAGTCGCGAACCGATCCCGGGCGCGGACTCGCGCACGCGTGCGGCGAACGCAGAGGGCCCGATTGTCAGATCGTCGACCGGTCCGCCGAGAAAGATGCCGACGCGGTCCTTGACGGGATAGACGCCGAGGAAGAGGCCGTCGCCCCACAGCTCCTCGCCGAGCGCAGGGTCGTCGCCAACCGCATCCGACCACGTCACCCATCCGGCCCAGCCCGTGTCGACCGTGGAGACCTCGCCGACGTCGAGCAGGTCGCGTGTGCGCGAATGGATGCCGTCGGCCGCGACGATCAGATCGAACGCCGAGCGCTCGCCGGAGCTGAAGACGACGTCGCCGCCGACCGCCGTGATCGTCGTGCCGAAGCTGACGGGACACCCGCGCGCCGTCAGCACATCGAGGAGAGCACCGCGTTCGATCCCTTGGTAGTCGCCGTGGAGTGCCAGCAGGGCGCCGAGGTCGTCCGTGCGGAGCGTCCTTCCGCGGTGGGAGCGGAACGCGTAGCGCGAGAGCGGCGAACTCCGGGCGAGGTACTCGTCGTGCACGCCGATGTCCTTCAGCGCAGGATCGACGGTCGGCATGAGGGCGAGCATGTAGCCCGGATGCTCCATCCGCGGCATCCGCTCGATGAGCACAGGATGCAGGCCCTGCGTGCGCAGGAGCGACGCGAGGGTGATGCCGGCGACGCCCGCCCCGGCGATGAGGATGCGCAGGCGGTCGTCCCTCTGCGCGTCGAGCTGCTCCGACAGCGCGATGTCGGTGAGCATGTCGCCCTCCCGTGGGTTCTGGACTGGGTGGTCCACAGTCTACGGTCCCGTGGACTGGGTGGTCCAGTATGATCGTGACATGGATGATTCCGAGCGGCCGGCACCCGACCGGTACCGTGCGCTCGCCGAGGCGACGGTGGCGGAGTTCTCGCGCGCCGGATACGAGGGCGCCTCGCTGAACCGGATCATCCGGGCCGCCGGGATGAGCAAGAGCTCGTTCTACCACTTCGTCGGATCCAAGGACGAGCTCTTCGACACGGTCGTGCGGATGCTGATCGCCGAGGTCGCCGCGATGTGGACGCCTCCCGCGCCCGCCGAGTTCGCGGAGTTCGGCGCGCGAGCGTTCTGGCGACACGTCGATGAGCTGCTGGAGCAGCTCGGCGCGCTGTCGGCGACGCCGGCGCTGCAGCACCTGGGCCGGATCTTCTACCTGCCTGGCGGCGCCGAAGCGTCCGGTGCTCGGGCCGAACTGCTCACGAGGGTGCGGACGTGGGTGTCCGAGGTGCTGCGAACGGGGCGGGCCTCGGGTGCCGTGCGCGATGAGCTCCCGCTCGACCTGCAGACCGACATAGTCTTCGCCGTGCTGCGTGCAATGGACGAGTGGGCTCTCGCCGGTGGGTCCATCACGGCCGAGCGGGCTGCGGTGGCGGCATCCGCTCCCGGCCTGGTGTTGCGGCGGCTGCTGGCCGTGTGATGTCCCGGGCGCCGCCGTCGGCCCGAATCCCAGATGATCTGCGGCCCGAGCGGCGCGCCGCGAGGTCGACACGCCGCACCGGGCGCGTGTCGTCTGGGATCCGGCACGCGAGGCGCGGTGTGCGCGCCCGGTAATCTGGAACCCATGCTGAACATGGCCGAGGGGCTTGCACGTCTGCGCGCGCTCGCCGAGGCACCGGTCGTGTCCGAGGTCGCCGCCGCGTTCCAGGCGGCCGATTTCGAGCTCGCCGTCGTCGGAGGACCGGTGCGCGACGCGTTGCTCGGCCGCGAGACGAACGACCTCGACTTCACCACGAACGCCTCGCCCGACGAGATCCTGCGCATCGTCACGCCGATCTCCACCGCGCAGTGGGACATCGGCCGCGCGTTCGGGACGATCGGAGCCCGAGTCAAGGGCGAGCAGGTCGAGATCACGACCTACCGCGCCGACAGCTACGACGGCGTGACGCGCAAGCCCACAGTCGAGTTCGGCGACACGATCGACGGCGACCTCGCGCGCCGCGACTTCCGCGTCAATGCCATGGCCCTGCAAGTCGCGTCCCCGGAGTCCGGGCGCGAGATCAAGCTCATCGACCCGACCGGCGGCGTCGAGGATCTCGTCGCCGGCATCCTGCGCACCCCGACGGACCCGACCGTGAGCTTCGGCGACGACCCGCTCCGGATGCTGCGGGCCGCCCGGTTCAGCGCGCAGCTCGGTTTCGACATCGATCCTGCGACGCACGACGCGGTCGCGCAGCTGCGCGAGACGCTGAAGATCGTCAGCCCCGAGCGGGTGCAGGGCGAGCTCGTGCGGCTCATGCAGACGGATGATCCGGTGCGCGGCATCCGCGTCCTCGTCGAGACCGGACTCGTCGACGAGTTCCTGCCCGAGATCAGCGCCCTGCGGCTCGAGGTCGACGAGCACCACCACCACAAGGACGTCTACGAGCACTCGCTCACCGTGCTGCAGCAGGCGATCGAGCTTGAGCACTCCCGGCATCCCGGCGAGGCGCCGGACGTCGCGCTGCGCATCGCGGCGCTCCTGCACGACATCGGCAAGCCGCGCACCCGCAAGCTCGAGCCCGGGGGAGCGGTGACCTTCCACCACCACGACGTCGTCGGATCGCGCATGGCGCGCAAGCGCCTGCAGGCGCTGCGCTTCGACGGCGAGACGACGGATGCCGTCGCGAAGCTCATCGAGTTGCACCTGCGGTTCTTCGGGTACGCGGAGGGGGCGTGGACGGATGCCGCCGTCCGCCGCTACGTGCGCGACGCGGGCGATCTGCTCGAGCGTCTGCACATCCTGACCCGGGCCGACGTCACCACGCGGAATCGACGCAAGGCCGCCCGGCTCGCGTCCGCTTACGACGACATCGAGACGCGCATCTCGGCCCTCGCCGAGCAGGAGGAGCTCGACGCCATGCGGCCGGAGCTCGATGGCAACCAGATCCAGGAGATCCTCGGGATTGGCCCCGGCCGGGAGGTCGGCGAGGCCTACCGGTTCCTGCTCGACATCCGCCTCGATGAGGGGATCATCGGGCCGGATGCCGCCGAGCAGCGCCTCCGCGACTGGTGGGCGGCGCGCGGTTAGCTCGTTTCAGGCTTCCCGGAAGAAGCCTTTCCGGTCCCCACGCACCGGTTCAGCCCGGAAATGCTTCTTTCGGCGCCGAGCGCAGCCTCGTCAGCGAGCCGGAGACACGTCGCGCCGCAACTCGGACTCGACGGCTCGGTGCAGCCACGCGAGGTACGCACCCTGGGTCCAGCCGGACTGGACCACGAGCTGCTGGTACGCCTCGGGAGAGAGCAGGAACGACACCGCAGCCGCCGCGGCATCCACGTCGGGCAGCGCCGGGGCGATGCCGCGCCGGACGAGCTCAGTCACGAACTGCACGTTGTCCGCCGCCCGATGCGTGAGAATCCCCTGCAGCGCCTCATCGACGACGGGATCCGAGAGCGCGGCGCCGAGCAGGACCGTCCACAGCGCATGCGCCCGGGCATTGGCCTCGGCGATCCGGGCGAGCACGGTGTCGAAGAAGACGTCGTCGGGCAGATCGAGCACGCCGGCGGCGACCTCGGTGTCCGAGAGCGACGTCTTGCCCTCTGATCCCGAGAACGTCACCTCGAACGCGGCGATGAGCAGCGCAGCCTTCGATGCCGCCGCCTTGACGGTCTCGGCCGACACCCCAGCCTCCCGCGCGATCGCGGCGATCGTCGTCGCCTGATAGCCGTTCGTGGCGAACAAGCGGGCGGATGCCTCGACGATCCGCTGCCTCGTTGCGAGCGCCTGCTGGGCGCGCAACTCGGATCGATAGGCGCGGGGATGCTCGTGAACCATTGACTTTCCTCAAAGGGTGATGAATACTGCTTCAGTACATTCAATCCTACGGAAAGAACGCCTCATGTCCAGCTATCTCATCACGTGCACGCCTGCGCACGGCCACGTCCTGCCGCTGCTGCAGATCGCCCGCCTGCTCGTCGATCGCGGCGACGACGTGCGCTTCCTGACCAGCATCCGCTACGCGGATCGCGTCGCCGCGGCCGGGGCGACCTTCGTACCCCTCCCTCCCGAGGCCGACGTCGATCTCGACGATGCGGATGCCGCCTTCCCCGAGCGGCAGGGATTGACCGGTCCCGCTGCCCTCCGCTTCGACATGTCCAACCTGTTCATCCGGCCCGGCGCCGCTCAGCTCGCAGCGGTCAGGGCCGAGATCGCGTCCGGAACCGTCGACGCCGTCCTCTCCGAGCCTCTGTTCGTCGGCTGCGCTCTGCTGCAGCTGCTGCCGCGCGACGAGCGGCCGCCCGTGATCGTCCTCGGCATCTTCCCTCTCGGCGCCCGCAGCCGCGACACCGCGCCGTTCGGACTGGGCGTGACGCCGTTGCCGGGCCCGATCGGACGCCTGCGCAACGCCGCCCTCCGCCTCGTCGCCGAACGCGTGATCTTCGGAGCGGTGCAGAAGGAGGCCGACGCGATGGCTGAGCGCGAGACCGGGCGCCGACTCGGCGGGTTCGTGCTCGACTGGCCCGGCAGAGCGGATGCCTACGTGCAGTTCACGGTTCCCGAGTTCGAGTATCCGCGCCCCGACCTGCCGGAATCGGTGCACTTCGCTGGTCCCCTCGTGCCTGAGCCCGCCGCTGTCGACCTCCCGGACTGGTGGAGCGACCTCGACGGCTCGCGGCCGATCGTCCACGTCACGCAGGGCACGATCGCCAACACCGACTTCACTCAGCTCGTCCTGCCGACGATCACGGCGCTCGCAGCATCCGACGTGCTCGTCGTCGTCTCGACCGGGGGTCGGCCGGTCGATGCGCTGCCTGCGGATCTCCCCGCCAACGTGCGCGTCGCCGAATACCTGCCGTATGACCGGCTGCTGCCGCGCGTCGATGTGCTCGTCACCAACGGCGGCTACGGCGGCGTCCAGCAGGCCCTCGCCCACGGGATTCCCGTCGTCGTCGCCGGACAGACCGAGGACAAGGTCGAGGTCTCGGCGCGCGTCGGCTGGTCGGGCGCGGGCGTGAACCTGCGTGCGACGACCGTCGCCCCCGACCGTGTGCGCTCTGCGGTCGAGGCGATCCTGAGCGACCCCGCGTACCGCGCGGCCGCGGGCCGGATCGGCGCGGCCATGCGCGCGTCCGACGCCGAAGGCGCTCTCACCGGCGTTCTGGATGCCGTCACGGAGTCGTGGGCGAGGACCGCATGACCTCCCGCTCGGAATAGTTCCGACCGAGATTGGTTGCATCTGCAAGTAACACATCGCAGAGGAGCATCCATGACCGCCATCGTCTCGGACGACTGGGAGCAGCCGGCCCCCGCCGCAGCGCTGTTCCTGCACGGCTACGGATCGAACGAGCGCGACCTCGTCGCCCTGGCATCCGCCCTTCCCGAAGGGATGCCGTGGGCGTCTCTGCGGGCCCCGATCGAGCTCACCCCCGGCGGCAACGCGTGGTTCCGGATCGTCACACCGGGGCATCCCGATCAGGAGGCCATGGATGCCGCGACCGCCGCGATCTGGTCATGGGCGGATGCCGCACTCCCGACCTCGACGCGAATCGTGCCGATCGGATTCTCGCAAGGCGGCCTCATGGCGACCCAGCTGCTGCGCACGGCGCCGGAGCGCGTGCTCGCCCCGGTCGTCCTCGGCGGATTCGTGGCCGCGGGGGAGCAGAAGGCGGATGCCGTGCTGCGCGCGACACGTCCCGCGATGTTCCTCGGCCGGGGCGAGGACGACCGGGTCATCGCGCCCGATGCGGTGCGCCGGACCGACGCGTGGGCGCCCGAGCACACCGAGCTCGAGGATCGCCGATACCCCGGACTCGGCCACGGAATCGACGCCCGCGAACTCGCGGACGTGCAGGCGTTCCTCGCCCGCGAGACCGAGACGGGGTCTCCAGCATGAGACCCGTGTCAGCAACCCCCGTTTCATGCAGCAAACTACGTCTCGCGACGGCGAGCAGGAGAGACGACACGCGATGACCTCCCCCTTCGAGATCGGCATCTTCACATTCGGCGAGCTCAGCCGCACCGCGGGCGGCGCCCTCACGCCTCCGGCCGCGCGCCTCGAGCAGCTCCTGGAGTGGGCGCGCGTCGCCGACCAGGCAGGACTCGACGTGTTCGGCGTCGGCGAGCATCACCGCCCCGACTTCGCGGTCTCCTCCCCGCAGATGGTGCTCGCCGCCGCGGCGCGCGAGACCGAGCGGATCCGTCTGACGAGCACCGTCACCGTGCTCTCCAGCGCCGACCCGGTGCGACTGCACGAGGAGTTCGCGACCCTCGATCTGTTGAGCGCCGGCCGCGCTGAGATCACCGCCGGTCGCGGAGCCTACGTCGAGTCGTTCCCGCTGTTCGGCCAGGACCTCGCCCGGTACGACGAATACTTCGACGACCGCCTCGACCTGCTGCTCGCCGCCCGCGAGAACGCCGAGGTCACGTGGTCGGGCACGACGCGTGCTCCGCTTCGGGATGCCGGCGTCCACCCGCGTCCGCTGCAGGAGAAGCTGCCCGTGTGGATCGCGGTCGGCGGCACACCGGCATCCGCTGCGCGCGCCGGCACCCTCGGGCTGCCGATGTATCTCGCGATCCTCGGGGCACCGGCGCGGTTCACGGCCCTCGCCGACCTGCACCGGAAGGCGGCGAGCGCGGCCGGGCATTCGGCCCCGAGGCTCGGCGTCACCTCGCACTTCCACGTGGCCGAGACGACGCAGGCCGCCCGCGACGCGTTCTTCCCCCACTACGCGGCGTACTTCGCTGAGAACATGCCCCGCGGCGGACGTCTCGACCGCGACACCTTCGACGCCTGGGCGAACCCCGGCGGCGCCCTGTTCGCCGGCAGCCCCGCCGAGATCGTCGACAAGATCCTGTGGGAGCACGAGCTGCTCGGGCATACGCGCTTCCTCGCACAGGTGGGGCTGGGTGGGATCGGCCAGCGCGAGACGCTCCGGTCGATCGAACTGCTCGCCACCGAGGTGCTGCCCGAGGTGCGCCGGGCGATCGGGTAGGCAGGACGCGCACCGGGCTGCAGCCGCGAAGATCCGTCGGAGCCCCTGTCCCCACGGTATCCGCCCTCGTACACTGGCCGTAGCTCCGTCACCGACGATCGGAGGCCCCGTGCCGTCACCGTGGGCATCGTCACGCGATGCCGGCAGTCCCGCTTCGCGTCTGATCATCGAACGCGCGCACGAGGAACTCGTCGCGGGCAATGTCGACGACCACCGACTGGCGCAGGTGCGCCCGCTCGTGCGCGAGTCGTGGGAGCGCGCGTGGCAGCTGCGCGTGCGGGCCGAAGGACTCCCGACGGTCGACCTCGGCGGCGACGAGCTCGAGACCTATCGAAGCGGGCATCCGCTCGCCGGCGTCATGGACATGATCCGCGGGCTGCTGCTCCCCGGCGACCCGACCGACTCCGGGGTCATGGTCGCCGTGGGCGATCACGTCGGGCGGCTGCTGTGGGTGGAGGGCGACCTGCATCAGCGCGTCCTCACCGGCGAGATGGGCTTCATCGAGGGCGCGAACTGGTCGGAGGAGTCGGTCGGCACCGCCGCCCCCGGACTCGCCATCGCGCTCGGCCAGTCGGTGCAGGTGCACGAGGCCGAGCACTACAACCGGCTCGTGCGCCCCTGGTCGTGCACGGCAGCGCCCGTGTTCGACCCCGAGACCCGACGCCTTCTCGGAGTCATCGACGTCACCGGCGGAGCCGAGGCGGCGACGCCCCAGGCGCGCATGCTCGTGGATGCCACCGCCAGGGCCGTCGAATCCGAACTGCTCGTCTCGAGACTGAAGGCGCGCAGCGCCGAGACGCCGCCCGTCCGGATGCCGCGTCGCCCCGCGGTCACCCGCGCGATGCTCCGGGTGCTGGGTCGCGACAAGGCGCAGCTCGAGGTCTCCGGTCCCGAATCCGAATCGGTCATCGCGCTCAGCGCCCGGCACGCAGAGATCCTGCTCATGCTGGCCGTGCACCGCCAGGGGCTCTCCGCCGACCGTCTCACCCAGCTCGTGTACGGCGAGGACGCCTCCCCCGACACGCTCCGGCCCGAGGTCGTCCGGCTGCGCAAGGTGCTCGAGCGCCTCTCGCCCGACCTCGCCCCGGAGTCGCGTCCGTACCGGCTGACCGTGCCGCTCGAGACGGATGCGCAGAACGTGCTCTCCCTGCTGGCGCGCGGCGCGCATCGCGTCGCCCTCACCTCGTACCGCGGGCCGGTGCTGCCGGATTCGGCATCCCCCGGCGTCGAGGAGTTCCGCGACGAGGTACGCGGCGCACTGCGCGAGGCGATGCTGACCGAGGCCAGCGTCGACGTGCTGCTCGCGTACGCGGAGATCCCCGAGGGCGCCGGCGATGTAGAGGCCCTGCGGCTCTGCCTGGAGATGCTGCCGGCGCGCTCGCCGCGGCGCGCCGGGCTCGTCAGCCGCATCGAACGCCTCGAGCGCGACTGACCGCACCCTGCAACCGGATGCAACGTTGCGCATCCGCGTGCAACGTCCTGCGGCCTACCGTCGACGCAACGGCGCGGCATCGAGGCTGCGCGACCGTCGAAGGAGACAGCATGACCATCGTCGAAGAGACCACGTCCACGGCCTACGCCGCTCCCGGTCAGCCAGGAGCCGTGGCGAACTATCGCCCGCGCTACGGCCATTACATCGGCGGCGAGTTCGTCGAACCCGTCAAGGGTCAGTACTTCGAGAACGTCAGCCCCGTCAACGGCAAGCCTTTCACCGAGGTCGGCCGGGGCACCGCCGAAGACATCGACCGCGCCGTCGACACCGCATGGAAGGCGTTCCAGGGGTGGAAGCGCACGACCCCCGCCGAGCGCAGCGTCATCCTGAACAGGATCGCCGACCGCATCGAGGAGCACCTCGAGGAGATCGCCGTCGCCGAGACGTGGGAGAACGGCAAGCCGGTGCGCGAGACGCTCGCCGCCGACATCCCGCTCGCCGTCGACCACTTCCGCTACTTCGCCGGCGTCCTGCGCGGACAGGAGGGTTCGCTCAGCCAGCTCGACGAGAACACCGTGGCATACCACTTCCACGAGCCGCTGGGCGTGGTCGGCCAGATCATCCCGTGGAACTTCCCGATCCTCATGGCGACGTGGAAGCTCGCCCCCGCGCTCGCCGCGGGCAACTGCGTCGTCCTCAAGCCCGCCGAGCAGACACCGGCATCCATCCTGTATCTGTTCGAGATCATCGGCGACCTGCTGCCGGCCGGCGTCGTG
The DNA here is from genome assembly GCF_040702785.1 of Microbacterium sp. NPDC077644. Taxonomy (NCBI): domain Bacteria; kingdom Bacillati; phylum Actinomycetota; class Actinomycetes; order Micrococcales; family Microbacteriaceae; genus Microbacterium; species Microbacterium sp. NPDC077644. The sequence continues at coordinate 627,270 of NZ_JBFBME010000002.1, read as the reverse complement.
AACATCGTGAACGGCTTCGGCATCGAGGCCGGCGCTCCGCTCGCGCAGCACAAGCGCATCCGCAAGATCGCGTTCACGGGCGAGACGACGACCGGGCGCCTGATCATGCAGTACGCCTCGCAGAACCTCATCCCCGTCACCCTCGAGCTCGGAGGCAAGTCCCCGAACGTGTTCTTCGAGGACGTCGCCCGCGAGGACGACCCGTTCTACGACAAGGCGCTCGAGGGCTTCACCATGTTCGCGCTCAACCAGGGCGAGGTGTGCACGTGCCCGTCGCGGTCGCTCATCCAGCGCTCCATCTACGACGGCTTCCTCGCGGACGGCCTGGATCGGGTCGGCAAGATCGTGCAGGGCAATCCGCTGAACCCCGACACGATGATCGGCGCGCAGGCCTCGAACGATCAGCTGGAGAAGATCCTCAGCTACATCGACATCGGCAAGCAGGGCGGGGCCCGGCTGCTGACGGGCGGTGAGCGGGTCGATCTCGGCGGCGACCTGTCCGAGGGCTTCTACGTCGCCCCGACCGTGTTCGAGGGCACCAACGACATGCGCATCTTCCAGGAGGAGATCTTCGGGCCGGTCCTCTCGGTGACGAGCTTCGAGAACTTCGACGACGCCATCTCGATCGCCAACGACACCCTCTACGGCCTGGGCGCCGGAGTCTGGAGCCGCAGCGGCGACACCGCCTATCGCGCCGGCCGGGCGATCGAGGCCGGGCGGGTCTGGACGAACACCTACCACCAGTACCCGGCGCACGCCGCGTTCGGCGGATACAAGCAGTCGGGCATCGGCCGCGAGAACCACCTGAAGATGCTCGACCACTACCAGCAGACCAAGAACCTGCTGGTGTCGTACGCCGAGGGCCCGATGGGCTTCTTCTGAGCTCATGGTCAGCATCGGCACCTACCAGCGGGTGGACGTGACGGATGCCGCCGCCGTGCTGCTGCGCGAACTCACGCAGCAGCACGGCCCGCTGATGTTCCATCAGTCCGGCGGATGCTGCGACGGCTCATCGCCCATGTGCTACCCGGTCGGGATGTTCATCACCGGCCCGAGCGATGTGCTCCTCGGGACGGTCGACATCTCCCTGCGGGCCCCTGACCCTTCGACCGGCTCAGGGGTCGAAGGGTCCCCGATCGAGGTCTACATGTCGGAGTCGCAGTTCGAGTACTGGAAGTACACCCACCTCACGATCGACGTCGTGGAGGGGCGCGGCGCCGGCTTCAGCGTCGAAGGCCCGACGGGGAAGAGGTTCCTCATCCGGTCACGGATGCTGAACGACGCGGAACTGGCGTACTTCGGACTCGTGAGCGGATGACGCCGAGATCGCGGGAAGGATGCAAGCCGCTGCAACGTCTGCGCGCTTAGCATTTTGATCCGCGCCGCGCACGGTCGGTCCCCAGCCGCCAGCAGGCGCCGAGCGCATCGTCGCTCATGCGGAGGGGAGACGTCTCCTCCGTTCCCACCGGAGGGAAGGAGTGGGCGCTGACATCCCCAGACCGGCGCCCACTCCCGACATCCCGGCATCGACGAGAACGTCGCCGGGGCACGTTGCGGTCTCGTTACGAATCGCGCGCCGGATTCGTGTTGCGTCGCCCCCGCGCGCATTATTGATGGATCGCCGCGTCCACCCGATGCGGCACCCACCTTCACAGACGAGGGAGATCCATGTCTCTGCACATCCACAGCCGGGGCCGAGTGAGCCTGGCGATCGGCGCGATCGGCGCCACGAGTCTGATCCTGGCCGGCTGCGCAGCCGGCGGCGGAGGAACGGGCGACGGTGACGGCGGCGGAGGCGGCGGAACGGTCATCGTCGGCACGACCGACAAGGTCACCACCCTCGACCCCGCGGGCTCCTACGACAACGGCTCCCTCGCCGTCCAGACCCAGGTCTTCCCGTACCTGGTCAACACTGACTACAACAGCACCGAGGTCGTTCCTGACCTCGCCGAGTCGGCCGAGTTCACCTCGCCGACCGAGTACACGGTCACCCTGCCCGCCGGCCTGAAGTGGGCCAACGGCAACGACCTGACCTCGGCGGACGTCAAGTTCTCGTTCGACCGCAACCTGAAGATCGCCGACCCGAACGGCGCGTCGAGCCTGCTGTACAACCTCGACAGCATCGACACCCCCGACGACACCACCGTGGTCTTCCACCTGAAGACCGAGAACGACCAGGTGTTCCCGTACATCCTCACCAGCTTCCCCGGCGCGATCGTCGACGACGAGGTGTTCTCGGCCGATGCGCTCACCCCCGACCAGGACATCGTCGACGCGAACGCCTTCGGCGGCCCGTACACGATCACCTCGTGGGACTTCAACAAGACCGTCGAGTTCGCACCGAACGAGAGCTACCAGGGTCTGCTGGATGCCGCCGCCAACGACGGCGTCATCCTCAGCTACTACGCCGAGTCCTCGAACCTGAAGCTCGCCGTTCAGCAGGGCGACGTCGACGTCGCATACCGCAGCCTGTCGGCCACCGACGTCGAGGACCTCGGCAAGAACGACAAGGTCCAGGTCATCGACGGCCCCGGCGGCGAGATCCGCTACATCGTGTTCAACTTCAACACGCAGCCGTACGGCGCGACGACCGCCGACGCCGACCCGGCCAAGGCACTCGCCGTCCGCCAGGCCGTCGCCGACCTCATCGACCGCGACGCCATCTCCGACCAGGTCTACAAGGGCACCTACACCCCGCTGTACTCCTACGTCCCCGAGGGCTTCGCCGGTGCCACCGAGTCGCTGAAGGGTCTGTACGGCGACGGCAACGGAGCACCGGATGCCGACAAGGCCAAGGCCACGCTCGAGGCAGCCGGCGTCACCACTCCGGTATCGCTGAGCCTGCAGTACAGCCCCGACCACTACGGCCCGTCGTCCGGCGACGAGTACGCGCTGATCAAGTCCCAGCTCGAGGACAGCGGCCTGTTCACCGTCGACCTCAAGTCGACCGAGTGGGTGCAGTACTCCAAGGACCGCACCGCCGACGTCTACCCGGCCTACCAGCTGGGCTGGTTCCCGGACTACTCCGACGCCGACAACTACCTGACGCCGTTCTTCCTCAAGGAGAACTTCCTCGGCAACCACTACGACAACGCCGAGGTCAACGACCTGATCCTGAAGCAGGCCGTCGAGCCGGATGCCGACACCCGCACCGCGGACATCGAGAAGATCCAGGACCTCGTCGCCCAGGACCTGTCGACGGTGCCGTACCTGCAGGGCGCCCAGGTGGCTGTGGCCGGAACGAGTGTGGACGGCGTCACCCTCGACGCATCGTTCAAGCTCCGGTTCGCTCCGATCACCAACAACTAGCGTGTCTGGCCGTCGGGTGTGCGTGGCAAACGCACACCCGACGGCCGATGCCTGTACTTCGTCATGACGACAGATATCTCCGTCCCCTCCGCGGGCGCACCCGACGCTCCCGGCTCTCCCGCCGCACGCCGTCGCCGCAGCGGCGGCAACTCGCTCGGGCGCTACATCCTCGTGCGGTTTCTCCTGATGATCCCCACGGTGCTGATCCTCGTCACCCTGGTCTTCTTCCTCATCCGCCTCACCGGCGATCCGATCACGGCCGCCCTCGGCGGCCGGCTTCCCGCCGACCAGCTCGCCGACCGCATCCATGAGGCCGGTTACGATCGTCCGGTCCTCGTGCAGTACTTCGAGTACCTCGGGCAGATCCTCACCTTCAATTTCGGCAACACGATCACCGACAACCAGCCGGTGACCGACGTGCTCATCAACTACGGCGGCGCCACGCTCGAACTGGTCTGCTACGCCCTCGTGATCGCCTTCCTCATCGGCATCCCGTTCGGCATGATCGCCGCGGCCAAGCGCGACCGCTGGCAGGACGCGACGCTTCGCGTCTCCGCGATCCTGTTCTACGCCACACCGGTCTTCTTCTCCGGCCTGGTCGCCAAGCTCATCTTCTCGGTGTGGCTCGGCTGGCTGCCCGTCTCCGGGCGAGCGGACGTGCGCACCGAGGTGGCGCTCAACCGCAGCGGTGGCACCGGGATCTACCTGATCGACGCGATCGCGTCGGGCAACCCGGCCTACATCCAGGACGTGCTGCTGCACGCGATCCTCCCCGCGATCACGCTCGGGCTCCTGACGGCCGGGATCTTCCTGCGCCTCGTGCGCACGAACGTCATCGGCACGTTCAACATGCCGTACATCGATGCCGCACGCTCGCGTGGCGTCGGCGAGGGGCGTCTGGTGCGCAAGCACGCGTACCGGCCGGCGCTGATCCCGATCATCACCGTGATCGGACTGCAGATCGCCCTCATGCTCGGTGGCGCCGTGCTCACCGAGACGACGTTCGAATGGAACGGTCTCGGTTTCCAGCTCGCCGGGTATCTCGGATCCCGCGACTTCGTCGCCGTGCAGGGCATCGTCGCGATGATCGCCGTGATCGTCGCCGTGACGAACTTCCTCGTCGACATCATCGCGGCCTTCATCGACCCGAGGGTGAGGTACTGACATGGCTCGCACCGGCTTCTTCGCCCGGGTCCCCGTGATCCGTCAGCTGCGTCAGAGCGTGGGACTGCAGCGCGGGATGCTCGTCGCCGGCCTCGTGCTGACAGCGGTGTTCCTCATCTGCGCGATCTTCGCGCCGTGGATCGCCCCGTACTCGTTCAATCAGCTCAAGGGCCCCGACGGCGGCTTCGGCGCGCAGCAGCCGCCGAGCTCCGCACACCTGCTCGGCACCACGGTGGGCGGCTACGACGTCCTGTCGCGAGTGATCTGGGGCGCGCAGACCGCGCTCTTCGTCATCATCGTCGCCGTCGCGCTCTCGGTCGTGGCCGGCGTGCTGCTCGGTCTCCTCTCCGGTTATCTCGGCGGCTGGATCGATCGCGTGGTCGTGGTCATCGCCGACGCCATCTACGCGTTCCCGACCCTGCTGCTGGCCATCGTCGTCGCGATCGCGATCTCGGGCGGGCAATCCGGCCTCTGGCCCGGCGTGATGGCCGCCGCCGTCTCGATCACCGTGGTCTTCATTCCGCAGTACCTGCGCGTCGTACGCGCAGAGGTCGTGCGCGTGAAGGCCGAGGCGTTCGTCGAGTCGGCCAGGGTGATCGGCGCGTCGAACGGACGGATCATGTTCCGCCACGTGCTGCGCAACTCCACGAGGACGCTGCCGCTGATCGTCACGCTCAACGCCTCCGAGGCGATCTCCACGATGGCCGCCCTCGGCTTCCTCGGATTCGGCATCGAGCCGACTGCGGCCGCCGAGTGGGGCTACGACCTGAACAAGTCGATCAGCGACGTCTCGGCGGGGATCTGGTGGACGGCCATCCCGCCAGGGCTCGCCATCGTGCTGGTGGTGCTCGGCATCACGCTCATCGGTGAGAGCCTGAACGACCTCGCCGACCCGCGCCTGCGGGCACGGCGCCGCACCGGCAAGACTCCGGCCGACGCCGTCGCCGCGTCTCAGCCGGTCGCGCGGGAGTTCATGGGAGAGGTGGAGTGATGGCATCCGCTGTGGAAATTCGCGATCTCGACGTCACGTTCGTCACCGACTCCGGTGATGTGCACGCGGTGCGCGGCGTGAGCCTGGACGTGCGTGCCGGCGAGGTGCTCGCCATCGTGGGTGAGAGCGGATCGGGCAAGACCGTGACGGCTCGCTCGATTCTCGGGCTCCTCCCCGAGACGTCGACGATCCGCGGTGCCGTCGTGGTCGACGGCACCGACGTGACGGCTCTGGATGCTGCTGGACTGCGGTCGCTGCGCGGCGAGAAGGCCGCGATGGTCTTCCAGGAGCCGTCCACAGCGCTGAACCCGGTTTTCCCCGTCGGGTGGCAGATCGCCGAGGGACTCCGGGCGCACGGCAACGTCTCCAAGCAGGAGGCCCGTCGCCGAGCCGTCGACATGCTGCGCCGCGTCGGCATCCCCGAACCGGAGCGCCGTGTCAACGACTACCCGCATCAGTTCTCGGGCGGTCAGAAGCAGCGCGTCGTCATCGCGATGGCGCTCGCGCTCGACCCCGCCGTGATCATCGCGGATGAGCCCACGACAGCCCTGGACGTCACGGTGCAGGCCGAGATCCTCGAGCTGCTGCGCACGCTCCGCGACGAGGAGGGCACGGCGATCGTGCTCATCACGCACAACATGGGCGTCGTCGCCGACCTCGCCGATCGCGTCGCCGTCATGCTCGAGGGTGAACTCGTCGAGACCGCTCCAGCGGGGGAGCTGTTCGCCGACCCGCAGCACGAGTACACGAAGCGGCTGCTGGCCGCTGTGCCGCGGCTGCAGATCAGCGAGCGCGAAGCGCCGGTGTCCGCGACGGGTCCTCTGGTCAAGGCCGAGGGGCTTGTGATCGAGTATCCGGGACGCTTCGGTCGCAGTGCCTTCCGGGCCGTGAAGGGGATCGACTTCACGCTCTCGCCGGGTGAGGTCGTGGGGCTGGTCGGTGAGAGCGGATCGGGCAAGACCACGATCGGACGCGCGATCGCCGGCCTCACCCCGGTCGCCGGAGGATCGCTCGAGGTGCTCGGCGTGGAGATGAACGGCGTGAAGGAGCGGCAGTTCCGCCCGCACCGCAAGGACCTGGGTTTCGTCTTCCAGGACCCGGCGACGAGCTTCAACCCGTTGCTGACGATCGCGCAGAACGTCGCAGAGCCGCTGATCGTGCACGGGCTGGCGAAGAACCCGGCGGATGCCAGGGGCAAGGTGGACGAGCTGCTCGACGCCGTGCAGCTGTCGGGGGCGTACGGCGACCGCTTCCCGCACGAGTTGTCGGGCGGTCAGCGTCAGCGCGCCTCGCTCGCCCGAGCCCTGGCGCTGGACCCGAAGCTGCTCATCGCCGATGAGCCGACCAGTGCGCTGGACGTGTCGGTGCAGGCGAAGGTGCTCGAGCTGTTCGGCGAACTGCAGGAGCGGTTCGGGTTCGCGACGCTGTTCATCACGCATGACCTCGCCGTCGTCGACATGCTCGCGCACAAGGTGGTCGTGCTGCATCACGGCGAGATCGCCGAGGCGGGCCCCACCGCCGAGGTGCTCGGCAACCCGAAGGACGACTACACCCGCCGGCTCATCGCCAGCCTCCCCGTCCCCGACCCCGAGGAGCAGGCCGCCCGCCGCGCCGCCGCCCGCGCCTGACGCGCGGCGCGGCGCCCGCGCCCGACCCCGCGAAGCAGGTCTTGCCCGCCGAAACAGACTCTGCCACAGCCTGTCTCAGGCGGCAGGGCCTGTTTCGCAGGCGAGTTCGGATGCCACGGCATCCCGAGCCATGCGCCTCGCCGGGCGCGTCAGCCGAGCGTGAAGTCGACGACGCGGCCGAACACCCACACCACGGCGAAGAGGATCGCCAGGGCGATGAACACCCAGCGGCCGCTGCGCTTGAGTCGGCGGCCCTGCTGGGCGACACCGGGCGGCGGTGTCAGCATCCCCGCCGGTGCGGCGAACGGCAGCGCGTGCGATCCGGCGGTCGGCGCCGAGGATGACGCGGCACCGACGGCCTGCGAGTAGGTGCGCCCCTGCTCCTCGAGCAGGCGGTCGTCGCGCCACCGCGCCCACTGGTCGAGCTTGGTCATCAGCGCCCCGACGGCGCCGAACAGCCAGGCCCAGGTCGCGGCATCCAGCGTCGACGCCTCGCGCTTGGTGTAGAGGAACAGCCAGTCGTCGACGATCTCGACGTCGAGCTGGGCGGCGCTGTCGATGAAGCGCGCCATGATGTCGGGCGTGAACAGGTACAGGGCGTCGCGCTCGTACCCCTGCGGGCAGTACAGCGTGAAGTACTGGTCGAAGTCGCCCTCGAGCGACAGACGCTGGTCCTTGCCGAAGGACGCCGGCAGGTTCGACCCGAACCCGTTGTTGCCGAGGGCGTCGAGCACGATGTTCGGCAGGGGAACGTCGAGCTTCACGGCGACGTACCCCCAGCGGTACGTCGTGGAGTTCTTGCCGGACTTCACCGTGTACCGGTAGTTGCCGAATTCGACGAACCGCGGCGTGCTGCCCCGCACGAGCTGCTCCGAGACCCGTGAGCTGCCGATGCCGAAGATCATGCCCGGCAGAGGAGGGTCGAGCACCTGATCCTCGTACGTCATGCCGTTGGCCGCCGCGAACCGGCTGATCCGGTAGCGGGCGACGCGCTTGCGCCGCGAGGTGACGAATGCGGCGATGCCGATGCCGACGAAAGCCACGAGGAACAGCACGAACGGAAGGCCGATCACGCTCGCGCCGCTGCGGATCGCCGCCGTCACCCCGAGCACGAGCATCGGCACGGCGATGGCCGCCATGATCACCACGACGACGATCGCGATCACCGTTCCGGCCGCGATTCCCCGGCCGGACGAGCGGGCCCGCATGTCGCGGACGAACGCCGAGACCGCCTTCGGATCGACGGGCTCGGTGAGCGGTCGCGCGTCGAATGCGATGGGCTGGGGTGCAGGCGTCGTCACGCCTCCACGGTAGCCGCCGCGACGTCACCTCGCGTTAAGGTGCGGGTGCCAGCATCCGAACCCATGCGCAGCGCACAGGTCACCGCGATCCTCCCCGCGAAGGATGCAGAGCCCTACATCGGCACGACGCTCGAGACGCTGCTGCGACAGTTCGACGACACCTCCGCGCTCAAGCTCGTCGCGATCGACGACGGCTCGAGCGACGGCACCGGCGACATCATGCGCGCCTACGCCGAACGGTTCGCGCACGCCGAGGTGCTCGTCAACGCCCGGCCGAGCGGACTCGCCACCGCCCGCAACCAGGGCCTGGGCCACGTCGAGGGCGATGCGTTCTGCTTCATCGACGGCGACGACTGGATGCAGCCGCGCCGCCTGCAGGTGCTCGCCGAACAGCTGCACGCCCTGGACTGCGACTTCCTGCGCACCGACCACGTGCGCGTGACCGGGCAGGATCGCCGGCTCGTGCGGGCACCGCATCCGTGGCGCGGCATCGCCGCCTCGCCGCGCGACGCGATCCTCCCCGCCGACGACAAGGCCATGGTCGACTACCCGTTCGCGTGGGCGGGCATCTTCCACCGCCGAATGATCGACGAGGGACTCGCGGCGTTCCCCGACGGGCTGTTCACCGCCGAGGACCGCCCCTGGATCTGGCGCCTGCACCTGCAGGCGCGCCGGTTCGCGGTCGTCGACGCGCCCGCGATCCTCTACCGCCGCGGGGTCACGACCTCGCTCACGCAGGTGCACGATCGCCGCCAGCTCGACTTCGCGCGCGCGATGGCGCAGGTGCTCGAGATCGTGCGGCAGGATCACGAGGCCGAGCGCTTCCTGCCCAAGGCGGTGCAGACCATTCTGGCGCTCAGCTCGCACCACATCGTCCGCTCTCGCCGCATGGACGCGGGGCTGCGCCGTGACATGCGCCGGAGCATCCGCGGTCTTCTCGCCAGCCTTCCCGAGTCGGATGCCGCGCGGGCGCTCGCGCGGCTGGACGGCTCGCGCAGGCGAGTGCTGGCGCGATCGCTGCGCCAGGCGGGGCGCGCCGCATGACGGTCCTGTTCGCGCTGCACAGCGCGTACGGTCTGACGACCGCCGCAGCCGCGATCGATGAGGGGTTCTTCGAGGGCGGCGGTGAGAGGGTGCTCGTGCCGTTCAACTCGGCGCGCGTGCCCGAGACGACGGTCGGCGTCGACGAACATCCGCAGCTGGCGAGCTTGCGCGCGCGCTTCGACCGCGTCGAGTCGCTCGACGCGCTGCTGCAGCCGCGGCATCCGAGCGCGTGGGAGCCGGAGGACGATGAGCTCCCCGTCCTGCGGCGGCTGCTCGAGCGGGCGTGGAGCATCGACGGCGACCTCGAGCTGTGCGTGCAGAGCCCGCAGGTGGCGCCCGCCCGCACGCTCATGGCGCTGTTCCCGGGCGCCCGGCTGACGATCATCGGCGACGGACTGATGACCTATTCGCCGATCCGCGTCGAGCTGCCCCGATCGATCGTCTCGCGCGTCGGCCGCGTCGTCTACGCCGACGTCGTCCCGGGTGTCGAGCCGCTCGCGTTCCGCGAGACGGGCGCTGCGCGGATGCCGGTTCCCGCCGCGGCGTTCGCCGCCGCACTCGCCGAGACCGGGGGAGAGGATGCCGAACTCGACGCCCTCGCCGACGGCACCCCGACCGCGCTCGTGCTCGGCCAGTACCTCGCGGCGCTCGGTCTCGTCGCGCCCGAGGAGGAGATCGGGATGCAGCAGGACATGATCGATCGCGCGCTGCCATGGAAGCCCGCTCGCATCGTGTTCAAGCCGCATCCGTCCGCGCCTCCCGCGCTCACCGACGCGGTGCGCGAGCGCGCCGAGGAGCACGGGCTCGCGTTCGTCGTCTACCGCGGCCCGGTGCCCGCCGAGATCGTCGCCGAACGGCTGGGCGTCGTCGGCGTCGTCGCGGGGTTCTCGACCGCGCTGCCCACGATCCGCACGCTCCACGGGCGGCCCATCGCGTCGGTCGGAACGCCCGGGATGCTGCGCCGACTGAAGCCCTTCGAGAACAGCAACCGCGTGCCGACGACGATCGTGGACGCCCTGACGCGCCCGGATTCGCCATACGCCGAGCCCGCACGGCTGCAACTGCTCATCGACGGCGTCGGATACGCGATGCAGCCGAAGCTCGCGGCATCCCTGCGTTCGCGCGCCGAGGAGCTGCTGCGGGGGATGCCGCAGACCGAGCGCGACCGATACTTCGACCCCGCTCGCCTTGTTCGGCTGCGACTGCCGGGTGCTCCCGCCGAGAGCCTGCCGCGGCGTCTGCTGCGATCGGCAGGGGGAGTGGGGCGCGTGGAGGAGCTGCGGCTGACGGTCCACGCCGCGCGCCGCCGGCTGGCACGCGCATGGAAGGCGGTGCGGGGCCTGTGAGCGGGTGCGGTGGGCGTCGGAGGGGTCGCAGGTGGTTGCCTGATCGCGGGGTCGGCGACCATTCGCGACCCCTCCGGCCGCGGAACCAGCGCGACACTCTCGACAGGGGTCGCATAAGGCTGTGTCCTGGCGACTTCACCCACCGAACGCGACCCCTGAGGAGGATGACATGACGAACGAGCAGCCCCGAACGGTCGCGATCATCCCGGCCCGCGGCGGGTCGAAGGGCGTTCCGCGCAAGAATCTTCGGACGGTCGGGGGCGTGCCGCTCGTCGTCCGAGCCGTGCGGGCGGCCGCTGCGGCATTCGCCGTCGATCTCGTCGTCGTGACCACCGACGATGCAGAGATCGCGGATGCCGCCGCCGCAGCCGGTGCGTGCATCGTGCGGCGCCCGGCCGAGCTGGCCGGCGACACCGCGTCGTCCGAGAGCGCCGTGTTGCACGCCCTGGACGAGCTCGAGGCCGACGGCCCGACGGTCGGCACCGTGGTGTTCATCCAGGCGACGTCGCCGTTCATCCCGTCAGGCGGGATCGACGAGGCGATCGATCACATCCGCGCAGACCGTTTCGACAGCGTCTTCTCGGCGCACGAGACATACGGGTTCCTGTGGCGGCGCGCCGCCGACGAGCACGCCGCCGCGATCAACCATGACGCCGCTCATCGCCCGCGCAGGCAGGATCGCGAACCGCACTACCTCGAGACCGGCGCGTTCTACGCCTTCACGGCGTCGGGGTTCCGCGCGGCAGGCCATCGGTTCTTCGGACGGATCGGCATCGTCGAGGTTCCGGAGCGGACCGCGATCGAGATCGACGACGAGCAGCAGCTCGCCGTGGCATCCGCGCTCGCCGACGTCGTCGAGCAGGGCGACGAGCCGATCCCGGCAGCGGCGATCGTCACGGACTTCGACGGAGTCCACACCGACGACACCGCCTTCGTCGACGCCGACGGCCACGAGTTCGTGCGGGTGAGCCGGTCGGACGGCATGGGGGTCTCGCGGCTGCGCCGTGCCGGCATCCCGATGCTCATCCTCTCGACCGAGACGAACACGGTCGTCGGTGCGCGGGGGCGCAAGCTCGGCGTACCGGTGGCGCAGGCGATCGACGACAAGGCGAGCGCGCTCGCCGCGTGGGCGGCGGACGAGGGCATCGACCTGGCCGATATCGCCTACCTGGGCAACGACGTCAACGATCTCGGCGCCATGGGGCTCGTCGGGTGGCCGGTCGCCGTGGCGGATGCGCGCCCGGAAGTGCGTGCGGCAGCCCGCGTCGTCCTGACCCGCCGCGGCGGCGACGGCGCCGTGCGCGAGCTCATCGAGCGGGTTCTCGTCGCCGCGCCCCCTGCCGCCGAAACAGGCCCTGCCGTCTGAGACGGGTCGTGGCACGGCCTGTGTCGGCGGGGCGGACCTGTTTCGAGGCGGACGGCCGCACGTAACCTGCCCGTCGCGCGCCGTTCAGAGTCGGAGCGTACCCAGGAGGGATGGGGGCTCGACGACAGGAGGCGACATGACCGTCAGCATCGGATCGCGCGTGATCGGCGGGGGCCACCCGGCCTACGTCATCGCGGAGATCGGCCTGAACCACAACGGCGACGTGGAGGTCGCGAAGCGGCTCATCGACGTCGCCGCGAACGCCGGCGCGAACGCCGTGAAGTTCCAGAAGCGCACGCCCGAGATCGCGACTCCGGAGCACATGCGCGACGTCCCGCGCGAGACGCCGTGGGGCACCATGAGCTATCTCGACTACCGCCGCCGTGTGGAGTTCGGCCGCGACGAGTACATCGAGGTCGGCGACTACGCCACGATGCGCGGGCTCGACTGGTTCGCGTCGCCGTGGGATGTTCCGAGCGTCGAGTTCCTCGAGGAGCTGAACGTCGTCGCCCACAAGGTCGCGTCTGCCAGCCTCACCGACATCGAGCTGCTCGAGGCGCTGCGGGCCACGGGCAAGCCGATCATCCTCTCCACGGGCATGTCGACGCCCGAGCAGATCGACCGGGCGATGCAGACGCTCGACACCGATCGGGTCATCCTCATGCACGCCACCTCGACGTACCCGATGGAGCCCGAGGAGGCCAACCTCCGCGTCATCACGACGCTCCGCGACCGGTACCCCGGCGTTCCGGTCGGCTACTCCGGCCACGAGCGCGGACTGCAGATCTCGCTCGCGGCCGTCGCGCTGGGCGCGGTCGCCGTCGAGCGGCACATCACGCTCGATCGCACGATGTGGGGATCGGACCACGCGGCATCCCTCGAGCCGGGCGGTCTCGAGCACCTCGTGCGCGACATCCGCATCATCGAGACGGCCATGGGCGACGGCGTCAAGCGCGTCTTCCCTGGCGAAGAGGCTCCGATGGCGAAGCTGCGCCGGGTGGGCGTCTGAGTCCATGAACGCGGAGCTTCGCGTCGTCGCGATCGCGGATGCCGACTCCTTCGTGAAGTGGTCGGCGGCGCTGCTGGATGCGGTGCCCGGCATCAGCCGGCACATGCTGCTCGTGCGGACGCCGCTGACCGTCAGCCGCGAGCAGGAGCACATGGCGCTCGCCGGAACGGGTTTCGGCGAGGGGTCCGTCACCCGTCTGGGGTTCGACGGGCTCACCGGATGGCTGAACGGACACCTGCCCGACGTCGTCGTCCTCGCCGGGAGGGGACCGCTCGTGCGACTCGTCGCCCGGGTCATCGACCGCCTGAAGCAGCGGCCGGTCGTCGTCAGCGGCCTGCCGGGGATGTCGATCCCGGCGCTGCGCGGAGCACTCGAGTACCGCCGCGAATCCGACCTCCTCGTGCTGCACTCGCACCGTGAGATCCGGGCGTTCGAGGCGCTCGCCGACCGGCTCGGCCTCGTCGTGCCGATGGCCCTCGCCACCCTCCCCTATGCGCGGCCGGCTTCGGCGCAGGGTGCGCTCGCGCGGGCGTCGCGGGGCAGGGCGGAAGGTTCGGATGCCGTCGGCACAGCCCGCCCGCAGTCGGGAAGCGTGCTCGTGGCCGATCGGGAGCGCCACGGCACGGACCTCGTCTTCGCCGCACAGGCGCTCGTTCCGGCCCAGCGCCACGAGCGGGAGGAGCTCGTCGGCATCCTGCGGCGCGCGGCTGAGGCGCGGCCGAACCGCCGCGTCGTCGTGAAGCTGCGCTCGCGGCCAGGGGAGGCCGAGACGCACCTCGAGCGCGACACGTATGCCGAGCTGCTCGCGAACCGGCCCGCGAACCTCGTGCTCTCGTACGAGCCGATGGCTCTCGCGCTGGCGCGCGCCGAAGGACTGGTCACGGTCAGTTCGACGGCGGCGGTCGAGGCGATCGCCCGCCGCGTCCCGGTCATCGCACTCGACACGTTCGGCGTCGAGAAGCAGCTCCTGAACACCGTGTTCACGGGCAGTGGCCTGCTCGCCGGGGCGGATGACGTGGTCGCGCGGCGGTTCCGGCATCCCGACCCCGCGTGGATGCAGGACAACTACTTCCACGCCCCCGAGCAGTCGGAGTGGTGGATGCGCGTCGAGGAGCTCGTGATGCTCCGCCGCGGAGGAGCGCTGCCGGCGAAGACCGTGCCGACCGGTCGCGGGGGAGCGCTGCGCGCGGCCTGGCACCGCAGGAGCGTGCTGGGTTCGGAAGACCGCTCGCTCGCGGGAGCCGTGGCGCTCGGCGTCGGGGCACCGCTGGTCGACGGCATCCTCGGGATGCGCCGTGCGCGCGGCCGCGCCGGCGAGGACACCTGGTCTGATCCCGCGACGGACTACACGCTCGAACCCCGCCCGCAGCGCGACCCCGTCCGTCGCTGAGCCGCACCCGTCCCATCCGCGAAACAGGCCTTGCCGCTCGAGACAGGGCGTCGCACCGCCTGTCTCGCCGGGCAGGACCTGTTTCGCGGGCAGCGGTTCGGCATCCCCGTGCAGCGCAGGCGTACCCTGGGCGCGTGACGGTGCTCATCGCATTCCTCGCCAACGTCCTCGTCGCGATCGCCAAGACGGTCGCGGCGATCATCACGTCCTCGGCGTCCATGGTCGCCGAGGCCGCGCACTCGTGGGCGGATGCCGGCAACGAGATCTTCCTGCTCATCGCCGACCGTCAGGGAGCGCGCAAGAAGGATGAGCGGCATCCGCTGGGCTACGGCCGCAGCGCGTTCGTCTGGTCGCTGATCGCGGCGTTCGGCATCTTCACCGCCGGGGCGATCGTATCGATCATGCACGGCATCCAGGAGCTCGGCTCCGACGAGCCCGTCGAGAGCCCGGTGATCGCGTACATCGTGCTCGGCATCGCGTTCGTGCTCGAGGGCGCGTCGTTCACGCAGGCGCTCATCCGCTCGCGGCGTCTGGCGCGCGAGCGGGGCGCGTCGACGTGGGACTTCGTGATCGAGACGAGCGACACGACTCTGCGGGCGGTGTTCTTCGAGGATGCTGCTGCGCTGATCGGCCTGGTGATCGCCGGCGGTTCCATCGCGATCCATGAGGCCACGGGCGAGGCGGTGTGGGATGCCGTCGGCTCGATCCTCGTCGGCATCCTGCTGGCGGTCGTCGCGGTGCTCCTCATCGGGCGCAACCTCGCCTTCATCGTCGGGACCAGTGCGTCGCCCGAGCTGCGCTCGCGCGTCGGGCGGGCGCTGCTGGAAGCTCCGGCGATCGAACGGGTCACCTACCTGCACATCGAGTACGTGGGCCCGAATCGGCTGTTCATCGTCGCCGAGATCGACCTCTCCGGTGACGAGCGCGAGCACGACGTCGCCCGCCGGCTGCGCATGGTCGAGCGGCAGATCGAGGCGCACGAGGTGGTCGAGACCGCCGTGCTGTCGTTGTCCGTCGACGACGAACCGTCTCTGGAGTTCGGCACCCAAGAGATATACTCATAGCGCCTGAAGGATATCCAGGAGGTGCGATGACGAAGACACTCATCGATATCGATGACGAACTGCTCGAGCAGGCGATGCGCGTCACCGGCGCGACGACGAAGAAGGCGGCCGTCAACGAGGCCCTCGCCCAGACCGTCAGGCGAAGCGCGGCTCTCGGGTACGTCGATATGCTGCGCACGGGCGTGGTGGTCGACCTCGACGACCCGGATGTGATCGCCGACGCCCAGCGATGAGGCAGCTCTACCTGGTCGACAACTCGGTTCTGCAACGGATCCATCGCTCGGATGCCGTGGCCGAAGCGCTGATCGATCTGCTGGAGTCCGGAGAACTGGCGAGTTGTCTGCCGCAGCTGCTCGAGGAAGGGTACTCGGCGCGGAGTGCCGACGAACACAGTGCACTGATCGATGCGACCGCGAGGGCGAAGGTCTTCCTTCCGCCGGATGCCAACGTGGTGCGATTGGCCGTCGACCTGCAGAGACGGTTGTTCGCAACGGGACGAGGGCGATCGGTGGGCGTGAGCGACCTGCAGATCGCGGCCACGGCACTGCGGTCGTCCGTTGAGGATCAGCGAGTAACCGTCGTACACTACGACGCCGACTTCGAGCACGTCGCCGCAGTGGAGCCCACCTTCTCCCACCACTGGATCGTTCCGCGCGGATCCGCGGACTGACCCGGTTCGCGACACGCCCGCAACTGAAGTAGACTGCTGTGGTTGTCTGCCCTCCGGACCGCACTCTGCGGCGAGAAGGGCCGGCACGTGCAACACACCCTCCTGCTTCCGGGAAAGTCTCGGAAGCCGTTCAAGTCCGAAGGAGGTGGGTAAGTGACGCACCAGTACGAACTCATGGTCATTCTGAACCCTGAGATCGACGAGCGCCAGGTCGCACCCACGCTCGACAAGTTCCTGAAGGTCATCACCAACGATGGCGGTTCTGTGGACAACGTCGACGTCTGGGGCAAGCGCCGGCTCGCGTACGAGATCCAGAAGAAGAACGAGGGCATCTACGCCGTCGTCAACTTCACCGCTACCAGCGAGGCCACGCAGGAGCTCGACCGTCAGCTCAAGCTGAACGAGCAGATCATGCGCACCAAGGTCCTCCGCGCTGAAGAGGCTCAGGCGATGATCGCTTCTGAGGCCAAGCGCTCCGAAGAGAAGGCTGCCCGCAAGGCGGCCAAGGCTGCGAAGGCTTAAGGCTCATGGCCGGCGAAACCGTCATCACCGTGGTGGGCAACCTCACGGCCGACCCCGAACTGCGCTACACGCAGAACGGGCTGCCGGTGGCGAACTTCACCATCGCATCGACCCCGCGGACCTTCGACCGTCAGGCGAACGAGTGGAAGGACGGCGAAGCGCTGTTCCTCCGTGCGTCCGTATGGCGCGAGTTCGCCGAGCACGTGGCAGGGTCACTGACCAAGGGCATGCGCGTCATCGCGCAGGGTCGCCTGCGTCAGCGCTCCTACCAGGACCGTGAGGGCAACAACCGCACGGCCATCGAGCTCGAGGTCGACGAGATCGGTCCGTCGCTGCGCTACGCGACCGCTCAGGTCACCCGCGCGGCATCCGGTGGAGCCGGCGGCGGGCAGTCCCGCCCGCAGCAGCAGCAGGTGTCGGAGGAGCCGTGGTCCACGCCCGGTTCCTCGACGAGCGCCGATGCCTGGAGCACTCCGGGCAGCTTCGGCGACGACACCCCGTTCTAACAACTTCTGGATGCCTCGGCATCCGTTCATCCCAAAGGAAAAACCATGGCTGGAAAGTCGAGCGGCGACCGCCGCAAGCCGCGGAAGGGTGGCAAGCCCACCGCTCCCGCGAAGTCGATCCGGGTCGGCGTCATTGACTACAAGGACGTCGCGACCCTTCGCAAGTTCATCTCGGAGCGTGGAAAGATCCGCGCCCGTCGTATCACCGGAGTCTCGGTGCAGGAGCAGCGTCTGATCGCCAAGGCGATCAAGAACGCACGCGAGATGGCTCTCCTGCCCTACGCCGGCGCTGGCCGCTAAGGGGTACCGGACAAATGGCAAAGCTGATTCTCACGAACGAGGTCGCCGGGCTCGGAAGCGCCGGTGACGTTGTCGAGGTCAAGAACGGGTACGCCCGCAACTACCTCATCCCCCAGGGCTACGCGACCGCGTGGACCCGTGGTGGTGCCAAGCAGGTCGAGTCCATCCAGGCCGCCCGCAAGGCCCGCGCGATCCACGACCGCGAAGAGGCCGTGGCGCTCAAGGACAAGATCGAGGCCGCGAAGGTCCGCCTGACGGTCAAGGCCGGCAACGGCGGTCGTCTGTTCGGCTCGGTCAAGACCGAGCACGTCGCCGACGCCGTCGAGGCCGCAGGCCTCGGCAGCATCGACAAGCGCAAGGTGACCATCACCTCGCCGATCAAGTCGACGGGTGACCACGAGGCCACCGTGCGTCTGCACGAGGACGTCGTCGCCGTCATCGCCCTTCAGGTCGTCGCCGCCAAGTAAGCGGCAAGGCTGGACGGATGCCCCGGAGTCTTCGGACTCCGGGGCATCCGTCGTTTGCGTGCGACATGCATCCGCTGGGGACGGATGCCGGTCACCCGATGATGGGGATCATCCGGTGACCTTGCGTCGCAGCAACCCGGCTCCGATCAGGAGCAGCACCGCGGCGAGCAGAGCCGGTGCGACAGGGATGTCCACTCCGGTCGTGGCGAGCATGCCGCCGTCAGCTGTCGCGATGGCGCCGCCCTGCCCGCTGGGGATGGGTGCGGAGCCGGGGTCTTCGCCCGGCATCGTGCCGGGAGCTGTTCCGGGGTCGGTGCCCGGGTCGGTGCCGGGCTTGGTGCCCGGGTCAGTGCCGGGGTCCGTTCCCGGGTCGGTGCCGGGGTCCGTTCCCGGGTCGGTGCCGGGGTCCGTTCCCGGGTCTGTTCCGGGGTCCGTGACCGGATCGGTGACCGTCGAGTCTCCGATGATGCCGATGGCGTTGCCGCCGACGGTCAACGGGACCGAGATCGGGGCGACGATCTGCGTGCCGCCGAGGAGCGAGTCGAGTCCGCTCGTGACCGGATCGGTGCCCGCGACCGGTGCCGGGGCCGCCTGACCGCCGTCGCCGGTCACCGCACTGGTGCCGGCGACGCTGATCGCGTTGCCGGTCGCCGTCACGGGTGCGGAGATCGGTGCGACGAACTGGGCGCCGCTCGTGACGCCGTCGGTTCCGTCGGTGGATGCCGCGGGAGCGGCGCTCTCGGTCGGGGCCGTGGCCGCGGGTGTCGACGTCTGTGTGACGTCGCTGTCGCCGAGCACTCCGATGGCGTTGCCGCCGACCGTCACGGGTGCCGTGATCGGTGCGACGACCTGGGTGCCGCCGGCGATGCCGTCGGTTCCGCCGGTGGATGCCGCGGGAGCGGCGCTCTCGGTCGGGGCCGTGGCCGCGGGTGTCGACGTCTGTGTGACGGTGCTGTCGCCGAGTACTCCGATGGCGTTGTCCGTGACCCTCACGGGCACGTTCACGTCGACCAGTGCCTGCGTGCCGCTGAGCACCCCGTCGACGCCCGACGTGGTGACGGACGGCGAACTCGGCGCCGGTTCGGCAGGTGGCGCCTGTGCGGGCGACGACTCCGCGACGTCGGACGTGCCGAGGACGCTCACGGCGTTCCCCTCGACGACGACCGGCACATCGACGGTGACCACCGCCTGTGTACCGGATGCCGTGCCGTCCGAGCCGCTGGTCGTGGTGGACGGGGCGGGCGCGGATGACTCGGGGGCCGCGGCCGGTGCGGCATCCGCTGAAGACGTCCCGAGCAGCGAGATGGCGTTCCCCGTCACATCGACAGGGATGTCGACGGGCACGAGCGCCTGCGTTCCGGAGAGGATGCCGTCCTCTCCGTCGGTCTCCGCCGCGTTCGCGGCGGTGGCGCCGAGCAGGGTGATCCCGCCGGCGATGGCGACGCCCCAGAGGGCGCGCTTGACGAATGTGCGCATGATGTTTCAGCTCCTGACTGATCGTTTCGGATGGCGCGTGCGCGATCGACGGCACGCGTGTGCATGTCACCCCGAGAGGTGACCCGATCCTGATCAGTCGGGTGAGGCGTCGGTCTCGAAGACCGGAGCGGATGGCAGGTCGTCGTCTGTCGGGCCGCGCCCGCCGGGTAGCGCTCGAGTGGTGGAGGATGCCGCGAACGTGTCAGCGGCATCCGTGACGACCCCACCGCCGCCGCCGACCGGTGCAGCCGAAGCCGGCGCAGCGGGCGGTGCGTGAGCGGCGGGCAGGGGTGCGGAGGGGACGCCGGTCGCGTTCGCGACGAGGGCATCCACGGACGCCTCGACGCGCTGGGCGTCGAGGAAGAGCTGGGCGGTGATCGAGGCCGACAGCGACGGGCTGCCGACGGATGCACTGAGCACCGACGAACGGGCGGCGGGTGCGGCATCCGGCAGTGCCGCCGTTTCCGGGTTCGTCACGGCGGGACCGGTCGGGTCGACGGACGGAGCCGGCGCGACCGGAGGCGGCGCGACCGGATCCGGATCGGCAGGTGCCGACGGGACGGCGCGATCCACGATGCCGACCGCGGCGGGGACGACGGCCTGGGCCGTGCGACCGAGCGAGGCTGTCGTCGCGTCGAGCGCTGCGCTGGTCTCGGCGACGGCATCCGGTACGGAGAGCTCATCGAGCAGGTCGCCGACGACCGGAACGGAGCGCGCGGTCTCGACGACAGGATCCGTGAGCCGCGAGACCGGAGAGTCCTGCAGAAGATCGGTCACCGGGGCTGTGACGGTCGGGGCGGCCTCGACGACGGCATCCGAAACCGGTGCGACGGCAGTGGAGACGACATCGCGGACGACGGGAACGGCCTGAACCGTGGTGGACACGGCGTCGGCGACCGGCGCGGCCGCTGCCGGGAGGGTCTCGGTGACGACAGGGGCGACATGATCGACTGCGGGGAGCACGACGTCATCGACGACGGCGCCCACGATCTCGGCGCCGGCACCGACCGTCGACCCGACGACCGAGGTGATGCCGTCGAGGGGTCCGTCGGGATTCTCTTCGGCGTGCGCGGTGCCCGTGGACGAGAGCAGGGTGAACGCGGCCCAGCCGAGCACGGCGAAAGCCCCCCATGCGAAACCGCCCCTGACGCGGCGAGATGCGATGGTCTTCACGTTCACCTCCCCCTCCGAGGGAAACGTCATCGACGAAACCTTGTCGCGGCCGACCATACTCGCGGAGCAGGGGTGTGTCCAGGGGTACTTGCACTCATCACCGAGTCGCGGTGGGGCGGAATCGCAGCCGGGAACCCGGGACGCGCCCGGGGAAAGTCAAGGCTTGACTTTCCCCAAGTTGTACACATGGCGCACTGGTGGGGGAAACCTTCAAGGACTCGTTGAAGCAGGTTTTCATCCACAGCCTGAGGAAACCGAAAAGCCCAGTTCCAGTGGCATAAAACAACTTCGCATCTTCGGTCAGCACAGGGTTATCCACATCGGTTCTGCACAGACACTCCGAAGTTGTTCGCATCCTCTCCACATAGTTATCCACAGGCTGTCTTGCATGGGGAAAACGCGACTCCTAGCGTGGACGGGCGACGAGATGTCGGTGGTGCGTGGTTCGCTCGAAGCGGCCGCGGAACGCATCCGCTGTCGCCGGGTCGGGAGCATCCTCGACCTCACTGCCAACCGCACCGAAGGGAGCCCCGTGTCGATCGCCGACATCTCTGAGGAGCGCATGGGTGGGCAGCGTCAGCCGGAACGCACCCCGCCGCACGATCTCCTCGCCGAACAGAGCGCGCTGGGCGGCATGCTGCTGTCGAAGGACGCCGTCGCCGACGTGATCGAGACGCTCAAGGGCGCCGACTTCTACATCCCCAAGCACGAGCTCATCTTCGAGGCGATCCTCTCGCTGTACTCGCACGGCGAGCCGACCGACGTCGTGGCCGTCACGGACGAGCTCATCAAGACCGGCGAGCTCGGTCGCGCGGGCGGTGCCGACTATCTGCACACGCTGACCTCGATCGTGCCGACGGCCGCGAATGCCGGCTACTACGCGGGCATCGTGTCGGAGCGCGCGATCCTGCGCCGCCTGGTGGATGCCGGCACCCGCATCGTGCAGCTCGGCTACGACGGCCAGGGCGACGCGACCGACATCGTCAACAACGCGCAGGCCGAGATCTACTCGGTCACCGGCACGCAGGAGGCCGAGGACTACGTCCCGCTGACGGTTGCGGTGGATGCCGCGGTCGAGGAGATCGAGGCGGCCAGCGGCCGCGACGGCTCGATGACCGGCGTCCCCACCGGATTCAAGGAGCTCGACGAGCTCACCAACGGCCTGCACGGCGGTCAGATGATCGTCGTCGCGGCGCGTCCCGCTATGGGCAAGGCGCTCGCCCTCGACACGCCTCTGCCCACTCCTACCGGGTGGACGACGATGGGCGAGGTGCAGGTCGGCGACGAGCTGTTCGACGCCGACGGACGCCCGACGCGCGTCGTCGCGGCGACAGAGGTCATGCTCGATCGCACGTGCTACGAGGTCGAGTTCTCCGACGGCTCGACGATCATCGCGGATGCCGAGCACCAGTGGCTGACCGAGACCAGGGCGACGCGTCGCTCGCCCGCAGGCGGATCCGCGGTCATCACGACCGAGCAGATCCTCGAGACGCTTACGGTCGGCGCCGACGAGCGGGCGAACCATTCGATCCCCAACGCGGCACCGCTTCGCGCAGCCGAGGCAGAGCTTCCCATCCCGCCGTACGCGCTCGGCGCGTGGCTGGGCGACGGGCACAGCGCCGGCGCACGGCTGACGAGCGAGTCCGACGAGATCCCCGGATTCGTTCGGGATGCCGGCGTCCGC
Source organism: Microbacterium sp. NPDC077644 (assembly GCF_040702785.1). Taxonomy (NCBI): domain Bacteria; kingdom Bacillati; phylum Actinomycetota; class Actinomycetes; order Micrococcales; family Microbacteriaceae; genus Microbacterium; species Microbacterium sp. NPDC077644. The sequence continues at coordinate 604,860 of NZ_JBFBME010000002.1, read as the reverse complement.
GTCGAGGCGCGCGGGGGGATGCTCTACTCGCTCAAGCTCGCCGAGCGCCCTGTGCTCGTGCGCGAGTGCGAGGTGTGCGGTGCCGAGTTCACAGCACGGCACCCGCACGTGCGCACCTGCGGTCGCACGTGCGGTCCGAAGAACAAGGGCGCGCACCCCGAACGTCTGTCGTGCCCAGACTGCGGTGAGCCGTTCTCCGGTGAGGCGCAGGTCTGCGCGAGCTGCTACCGCGACCACGGGTCGTTCACGGCGCTGCTGCGCGGTCTCGGCGTGCTCGGCGACAAGCACGTGCCCCAGCAGTATCTGCGCGCATCCACGCGTCAGCGCCGCGAACTGCTCGCGGGTCTCATGGACACCGATGGCACGGTCGTCAAGGGCGTCGGCTCGTGCCAGTTCGCCGTGACGAACAAGCGCCTTGCCGACACCGTGTACGAGCTCATCGTCAGCCTCGGATACAAGTGCGGACGCACGACCAAGCGCGTGCCGGGCCGGTCGGAAGAGTCGTCGACGTGCTACATCCTCAACTTCTCGACGGTGGACGATGTGTTCCGCCTCGAGCGCAAGCGTCGTCTGCACGAGGAGGAGCGCCCGGTCAGCCTGGTGCGCATCGGCCGTCGGTACGTGAAGGCGGTCAGACGCGTCGAGAGCGTCCCGGTGCGCTGCGTCCAGGTCGACAACGCCGACCACCTGTATCTCGCCGGCGAGTCGATGATCCCGACCCACAACTCGACGCTGGCTCTGGATTTTGCGCGCGCTGCGGCGATCGGCCACAACCAGCCGGCCATCTTCTTCTCGCTCGAGATGGGCAAGAGCGAGATCGCGATGCGCCTGCTCAGCGCCGAGGGCGCGATCCCGCTGCAGCACATGCGCAAGGGCACGCTCGACCCGCGCGACTGGACGACGGTCGCGGCGACCCGCGGTCGCATCAACGACGCTCCGCTGTACATCGACGATTCGCCGAACATGACGCTCGTCGAGATCCGCGCGAAGTGCCGCCGGCTCAAGCAGCGCGCGGGGCTCAGGATGGTCGTCATCGACTATCTGCAGCTGATGACGAGCGGCAAGCGCGTCGAGTCGCGTCAGCAGGAGGTCTCGGAGTTCTCGCGTGCGCTGAAGCTGCTGGCGAAGGAACTGCAGGTTCCGGTCATCGCCCTCTCGCAGCTGAACCGCGGCTCGGAGGCCCGTCAGGACAAGAAGCCGCAGATCAGCGACCTGCGCGAGTCGGGATCGATCGAGCAGGATGCCGACATGGTGATCCTGCTGCACCGCGACTCGGTCTACGACAAGGACGTGCGTCCTGGCGAGGCCGACCTCATCGTCGCCAAGCATCGCAACGGTCCGACGGCGACGCTTCAGGTCGCGTTCCAGGGCCACTACTCGCGCTTCGCCGACATGGCGCCCGGCGACTTCGGCGGCGGAGGCGGCGACTTGTAGGGATTAGTTAGAGATGTCCCTTTCGCAGATGAAATGTCCACGGTGTGTCCACATGGACATTTCGCAGCGGCTAGGTGTGCCGCTGTTGCGCCGAACCGGTACGAACTGCTTCTAAGCGGCGTCAATTGATTCTTGGGCGTGTGCCATGCGCGAGTTTCACGGACTCCAGGTCGCTCCAAATCCATCGCAGTGCGATCTCTGTTGCGGGGCGCGAGTGTGACGTGAAGTCGATCCTTTCGGTGACGATTGATCGGCTCCCGAAGGGGCCAAGTTCGTCAAGGGGGATCTTGTGAATCAGATCGACAAAGTAGTCATGCTCGGCCTCACGTCCGTCGGGCAATCCGGTTTCGGTCCGCGCGACGGTGAGTGCTCTGCCGTTGCTCGACAATCTGGACGCGGATCCGAAGCGTCGAGTTTCCGCCACAACGATGTGAAGCGGGACGACCGCCATCGTAAGGCCGGGCGCACCGGTCCATCCGTCTCCGAGATCGGGAGGCTCCACAACCGCGACTACTCCAAACTCGGCGGGTCTGGCAGTCCCCATCGACCAAGCGAAGTCAGAGAACGCAGCGGATCGAGCCTCATCGTATGCGAGGCATGCTTGGCCGTAGGCCTCCGCGACGAACTTCAGCAGGCCTTCGTCCGAGTAGGCACTCCATACCCAACCAGTTTGGAGATCTTGATCAGGCGCCGGTAAAGGCCTTTGAATCGCCGCGTCCTCGATGGACTCGATCCACTCGGCCAGATCGATCAAATCCCGCCCTTCCACTTCGCCACCATCGAGGACGAAACGTGTGTGCTCGGGGTCCTCGACGATGCCGAGGAGCTCGCCCACGCGCTTGGCTATCGACAGTCGATCCAGCGGCTTGAAGAACATCGTTCGGTCGTTCGCCACGATCCTCGCAAGTCGATATCGCGATTCGACGTGCCAGACGCCGCCGATTGGGCCAAGCCTGTAGGCGTTTTCGAGTGCCTTCGACATTCCCTTCGCAACACGATCCTGTTGACGCGCCCACGGCCATTCGTAGCCCTGGATCGCACCACCCTCGGTGTACACGAGCCACGAGTCGTCGCTATGAACGTCGAAGCCCGGGCCGAGGTCGACGACTGTGTCAGATCTTGGCACGACGCGATCCCATGCCGTGCCGACGACGCCGCCGCGGACCGAGACCCGGAGAGAAATGGGCTGATCCGTGCTCTTGATCGGGAACAACGCTGGAGCAAGGACACCGGTTGCATTGATCCACGTGCGCGTGGCGAGCAAGATTCGGGCACCGGCTGTGGTCCGGTCGACGAATTCGTTCGCGTCCCTACTTGGCCATCCGCGCGCTGAGGAGATCTGGTCTAGAACCCAGGCAGCGCCGCCCGGATTAGCTTGCAGGAGGATCTGAGCGAACTGATCAAATTCCGCGCCGGTGCGCACTGACAGCCCAGCAATCGACATCGACCAGCGCCATCGATCGAATGACCGCGGATCGGACATGGCCTTGATCAACAACCCGTCTTGCGTGAGCAGGGCCTGGGCCGCAAACCATTGCTGGAAGATGGGAAGAGTGAACTCAACGGTGCTCTCGGAGCCTGTGATGAGGCGTGTCGCTCTGATGTGCTGTCGCTCCTGGAACGTAAGGCCGTCGGAGTTGCCACCGCTCGTGACGAGCGCGACAGAGGCGCGCACCAGGAGGCGATACAGCTCGGAATCTCGGACTGACGCCTCGGACGATGAAGGCGTTGCAAGCGCCCGCTCGACTAGCCGTCGAACAAGATCTGCCTGACTGGAGGCCTTTGCGCCTTCAGCGAGTAGAATTCCGGCACCGATTGCGAAAAAGGGCCGCCGCACGGATTCCACCAGCATTGGATTCCAGCCCCAGGTCGCATGGCTCGTTCCGGAGACCGACTCGATGAGGAGACGAGCCTGGTCGGCCGATACGCCGTCCCATGGTTGCTGTTCATTGGACTCGGGAAGCACGCCATGACGGGATGTAAGGAGAGCAACAGACCGATCTCTCGTCTCGACGAAGACGCCCACACGATCGACGATCCGTGCCGCGACTTGGCCGTCGACTTCGTCAAGGCCATCAACCACGATCGCGCACGGCTCGTCGTGTCTTACGTGCCGAGCCAGACTCTCCTCAAGAGCTTGGTGGCCCAGCTCGCTCGCGTGGAGCCAAACGGGAACCGCCGGCGAGGCGCCGTCCACGTATTCTGCGATGCGTTGGCGGATCCAGGTTTCAGCCAGTTCTGACTTACCCGCACCGAACGAGCCCACGATGATCACGAGGGTCCCGGGCTCGACCAATGGCGAGTTAGCTTCGAGGACGCCGAGTGTGCTGGCAACGCGGTCTTCTGACACTCCGAGCGCGGTTAACCTGCGCCGACGTCGCGCCGAGGACTGAGCTAGCAGTAGTTCCCCATGATCTGCGCGGCTGAGTAGCGGTCTTCCTGAAGTCACCTGAGCAAGACGTCCGAGCAGCTCGTCATGACGGGATCGCGCCCACGTCTCTTCGAGCAGCGCCGCGTCGCCGGGATCCGAGAGGGCGACAGCGGCAAGATAGGTCGCCTGGACGAGCTCCAGCGCTGCTGAGTGGCGGTCGTCTCGCAGCGACCAGGTTTGATTAGCCGACAGCGCCACATCGAGTCTGACTGCGAGCGCCGCGCCAACTTCTCCGACAGGCTTTCGCAGTTCCTCCGCTGCGATCTCCTTTAGCCATGCTCGGTAGGGTCTAGAGGGAAATGCGACTCCAGTCTGTTGCTTCACTCGCCAGGCAACTCGCCATCGCCACGTCCACGACTTTGCCAGCTTCAACCCGATTGCGGCGGCGAGGCGTCCAACGGCCGCGGGCGCAGCCTTGCCGACTGCGAGTCCGGAAGCGATGAGTGGTTCGAGTCCACTCATCAGTAGTACTCCTGCACGTACCCCAGGGCCTTCTCGAAGACGTCGTTGTCGCGGATCTTGAACTGAACGTAGAGCGTCTGGCGTAGGGCCTTGCGCACCTCGCGATCGCCTTCGAGGGTCGACTGCCAGCCGTCGAAGCGGACCGCGCGCACGACCTCGTCCACACGATCGACGACGTTGGAGACGATGATCGGCGTCTCGTCGCCCTTCAGCGCCTCGAACAACTCGGTGAGCGCAGCTTTCCCTCGCTCCTCGCGCGGGATCTCCATCTCGGCCTTCTCGGCAGCGACCGTATCCTTGGCCAGCTCGAGGAGATCGCGGAGGAAATCGAGGCTCGATTGCTGGATGTCCGCGTACTTCTCACGCAGCGCGTTCAGGCGCTGACCGAGTTCGATGAAGACCGGGTTGTCGAGGTGCCGGGCGATACGCGCCGTGATCTGCTTCTCGATCTCCTCCGTCGAGACATCCTTGCGTTTGCCGGTCATCAGGTCTTCGATCGTCTGTGCGTCGAGGACGATTGTCTCGTCGCCCTGCGGGATCTCGACGTGGACGCTCTCGTTGATCAGCTCGATGGTCTTCGCGCCAAGCGCGTGCCACACGAGGCGGCCGGTGATGTCGGCCGGCCGCACGGACTCGTAGACATCCGTCAGCCACTTGTAGTCGTCGCGAAAGTCCTTGAGCATCGGGTCCGGGCTGAGTGCCTCCCACAACTGCGAGACGACGCTGTATGCGAGCCCGAACGCATCCTTGGACCCGTCGTCCGCGATCGCGGCCTGCGCCTGAATGAGCCCCTCGTAACCGCCGATCGACCGATCCACCCTGGGGAAGAACGAGAGCGCCGCAGCCATCGCAGGCGCAAGGTCAGCCTTCAGCTCCTCGATGTTCGAGATCACCCGCTGGACCGAGGCCTCGTCGAACGCAAGCGACTTCGCGACGTCGTCAAAGATGCCGAGGTAGTCGACGATCAGGCCGTGCGTCTTGCTCGGCGGGTACACCCGGTTGGTGCGAGTGATCGCCTGGAGGAGCGTGTGCTCCTTGAGTGGCTTGTCGAGGTACTGCGTCTGGAGGATCGGGGCATCAAACCCGGTGAGCAGCTTTGCCGTGACGATGATGATCTTCAGCGGATCCGCCGGGTCGTTGAAGCGCGCGACGACCTGCTCTAGCTCGTCGGCACCCGGTGTCCACTGCGCCCAAGACGCCGGATCGGTGCGCGCCTTTGACATGACGATTGTGGATGCCTCGGGCGGCAGCATCGTGTCGAGCGCCTCCTTGTACGCGACGCAGGACGCCTTGTCGTAGGCGACCAGCTGCGCTTTGAAGCCCTCCGGCTCGACCTTCTCCGTGAAGTGCGTGACGATGTCATCCGCGATCTGGCGAATGCGCTCGGGTGCCTTGATGAGGACCTCGATGGATGCTGCTTTCTTCGACAGCGTGATCTTCTCGGCCTCGGTCAGGTTGCGCTCCACCGCAAGTTCCTCGAATGCGGCGTCGATCTTCTCCTGGTCGAGGTGGATCTCTGACAGCCGCGGTTCGAAGTGCAGCGGCAGGGTCGCGCCGTCGCGGATCGAATCTTGGAACGAGTACCGCGACAGGTACCCGCCCTCGTCCTCGGGCGACCCGAACCACATGAAAGTGTTGTGGTCGCGCTTGTTGATCGGCGTGCCCGTGAGACCGAACAGGAACGCGTTCGGGAGCGCCTCGCGCATCCTCTGCCCGTAGTCGCCCTCCTGCGAACGGTGGGCCTCGTCGACCATCGCGATGATGTTGTGCCGGTCATCGAGCACACCGTCGATCTCGCCGAACTTGTGGATCGTCGTGATGATGATCTTTCGCGCCCCTTGACTCAGCAGCGTCTGCAGCTCCTTGCGCGAGTCGGTCGAGACCAGTCCCGGGACGTCCGAGGCATTGAATGTGCCGGTGATCTGCGTGTCGAGATCGATCCGATCGACCACGATCAGAATCGTCGGGTTCGTCAGCTCGGCCATCGCGCGCAGCTTCAGCGCCGAGAACACCATCAGCAGCGACTTGCCCGACCCCTGGAAGTGCCAGATGAGACCCTGCTTGATCCGTCCGTGCAGAACGCGCTCCACAATGAGGTTCGTCGCCTGGAACTGCTGGTAACGCGCAATCACCTTGATCTTGCGATGCTTCGCATCGGTCGCGAATACGGTGAAGAACCGCAGGAAATCGAGAACGGATGCCGGTGCCAGCACGCCGTTCACCGCGTCCTTGACCGCCTCGAGTCCAACCTTCGCCGGCGCGGCTGGATCGGTTGCCTCCTCACGCCACGGACCCCACAACTCCACTGGCATCCCAATGGATCCGAAGCGGAAGTCCTTGCCCTCGGTTGCAAACGACAGCACGTTCGGCACGAAGAACTGCGGAACGCTTGCCTCGTAGTCGTCGTGGATCTGCGCGGCCGCGTCGATCCACGAGTACGCGGCACGGATCGGCGTCTTCGCCTCGCCCACGACCAGCGGGAAGCCGTTGCACCACAGAACCAGATCGAATCGCTTGCCTAGGCGCCCGAGCTGGAACGTCACCTCGGTCGTCACGATCCACTGGTTCGAGTCGTCCTCCGGGTGGTCGAAGTCGATGAGACGCACCGTGGTGTGCTCGCCCTGCGGGCCGAACGGCATCGACTTCTGGCCCGTCAGCCACAGCATAAACTCTTCGTTCGCGACCACCGGATGTGCACTGTTGCGCGCCGAGAGCAGGATAGCCCGCAGCACGTGGATGACCTCATCCGCTTTGCGCGGATCAGCGGCGATCTCGGGGTTCAGCCGGATCAGCGCCGCCGTGACAAGTCCCTCGAGCAGCACGTCATCCGCGCGCCGCGGAAGCTGGCTACCCGGCAGGAATTGCACGTCCGGGGACGTGATCAGATCACGGACGAAGTCGCGGACCGAGTTCGCCTCGTTGAACTGCGCCATCAGTTGCCTCCGAATGCTTCTGCGGTGAGTGCTGAACGTAGAGCGGAGAGCTGGTCCGCTTCGCAGGTGCTGGCCGCCACGGCCTCGTCCAGTCGCGACAGATCCGCCAGCAACGATTCTTGATTCTTCCGCGCAGTCACAGGAAACGGCAGACGTCCAAGGGATGTGCGATTGATCTTCACCATGCTTGTGGCGCTTCCCGCCGCAGAGCGTCGCATGTGGGCTCGCCCATGTGCGCTGCCGATCACCGTGGCTGCGAACGCGGGGATGATGTCGTCGCGGATACTAAGCCGCATCATTGTGTCCGGGAAGGAGATGTCGTCGCGGTCCTCCGAGAAGATGCCGACCCTGCCGACGGCGTCAACTGTGTTCGCGCGGGAGACAAGTAGGTCGCCTCTGCGCAGTACCGCGGATCGAATTTGTGGTGTGTCACGGACGTTCTTGAGATTCCCGGGACGGTAGCCCTCGGGCCCGAGTGCAGCGAGTGAGAGTACATAGCGACCTGTCGTCTCATCGACTGGCGCGGCAGAATGACCGCTCTCGGGCGACCGCGTCCAGGTCTCAGAGAAGCTGATGTGCTTGGCAGCAACGAAGTCAGCAATGAGACCGTCTAGCCATACTTGCCGTGCGACAGATAGAGCGAGGCGACGTTCCTGCTGCGCCCTTGAGGCCAGCTCGACCGTCCAGAGAACGTCGGTGATGCGCTTCTGCGCGTCGAGAGGTGGGAGGTCGAACTCGTAACGGGCGATGTCTGACCAGTTCACGTACGGGTTGACCGACCCTTTGGACTCCGCGATCGCGAACGCATGGAACGGTTCAGACGTCATGATGAAGGGAAGGAACTCCTGCGCGAGGACATCTGCCGCGCTCGTCTCGACGACGAACGTGGTGTTCGCACACACACCGTCGAATTCGGCAACTGCGACTTTCCGAAGGTAGGTGCGCCTTGATCCGTACAGCACCTGTCCCGGCCGAAAGCGACGGTGGAACGCCGGACCGAGGTCGACCTCGTCGGGGTCGCCCCAACGGTGGAGCTTCAGGTCATCGGTGTCCATGTGTTCGCCAGCAATGTATCGATCAACTGAGCCGTCGCCCGGATCGACCTTCTCCTTCGATGCCGCGGCGACGTCCCCGAGGCGAACCCTCCTCCACGAGGACTTGTCGAGGTTGAGACTCACGCGCGCACCTCCGTGCGGAGCAGCGCAAGCACGTCCGTGATCGCACTATCCGAGGTGCCCGCCGCCTGATGCCAGCTCGTGAGGGTTTCGGCAAGGTCTACCTGCTCGTCAGCGTTTGCCGCGCTGGTGCCGTTGACGTACAGCGGAATGGCAAGGCTGAACTCCTTGTCGGCGATCTGCTCGAGTGTGACGACCGCCGCGAAGCGTTCGACGTCGGCGAAGCTCCGGTAAGCGTCGAGGATCTTCGTTTGGTGAGATTTGCGCAGAAAGGACTGAGCCTGCTCGCGCGCCACCTCGTCAACTGCATTGATCAGCAGCACCTTGCCTCGTCTCGCCTTCGGTTTCACGCGGCGGAGGATCACCACCGCGGCAGGCATTGGCGAGTTGTAGAACAGACCCTCACCGAGTCCGAGCACGCATTCGACAAGGTCGGACTTCACGAGCGCTTCACGGAGCGCTGCCTCTTCTCGACGGAACAACACACCGTGCGGGAAGAGGATCGCGGCACGCCCGGTCCTCGGGTCGAGGCTCTTGGCGATGTGTTGGAAGAACGCGTAGTCGGCGCGGCCCTGCGGCGGCACGCCCCACAGGTTGCGTCCGTACGGGTCTTTCGTGAAAGCATCCCGATTCCAGGCCTTGATCGAGTACGGCGGGTTCGCCAGCACGACGTCGAACGTGCGCAAGCCGCCCTTGCTGTTGAGAAACGCGGGCCTCGCAAGGGTGTCACCATGGGCGATCTGGCCGTCGGCGATGCCGTGCAGGAAGAGGTTCATGCGGGCGATGGCCGACGTTCCGTAGTTGAGCTCTTGGCCGTAGAGCTTGAGGTTGCGCCACTCCTGGCCCTGGCGCTTCACCTCAGCCGCGGTCGAGATGAGCATTCCGCCCGTGCCGCACGTCGGGTCGTACACCGACTCCCCGGGCTGCGGTTCGAGCATGAGGGTCATCAGGTGCACGAGAGTGCGGTTCGTGTAGAACTCCTGCGCGGTGTGGCCCGAGTCGTCGGCGAACTTCTTGATGAGGTATTCGTATCCGTTGCCGAGCTCGTCCTCGGGGAGGTTCGCGATCGACAGAGTTTGCGTCGAGAAGTGCTCGATCAGGTCGGCGAGAGTGGAGTCCGGCAGCAGGTTCTTGTTGCCCCACTCCCCATCGCCGAACACCCCGGGCAGGGTGTCGGGGTTGGCGGACTCGATGGCCCGCATGGCCCGCAGCACGGTCGTGCCGATGTTCTCGGTCACCGCGCGAACGTCGCGCCAATGGCATCCGTTCGGAATCGCGAAGCGGTGGTTCTCGGGCAGGTCGGCGAGTTCTTCATCGCCATAGGTGTCGAGCGCCGCGGCGTGCTCTTCGTCGTACACGTCCGAGAGGCGTTTGAGGAACACCAGAGGGAAGATGTACTGCTTGTAGTCTCCGGCGTCGATGAGTCCGCGCAGAATGACGGCGGCGCCCCACAGGTAGTTCTCCAGCTCGCGCTGGCTGATCTGCCCAATCATGCGCTGAGCCCCCACTTCGCGAGCTCCGCTTCGAGCGCTGCCCTCGTCTCTTTCGCGCGTTCGTGCGCGCCTTCTAGGTTCGCCAGCGCATCAGCCAGCGTGATCTCCTCGCCCGTGTCGGCCGGTGCGACGTATAGCGGGATGTTCAGGTTGAAGTCGTTGCCCTCGATCTCGGCTAGTTCGGCAACGTGTGCACGTCCCTCGATGTCGGCGAAGCCGCGGTACGCGTCGAGCAGTGCTTTCGCGTGCCTGGGCTCGAGGGTGTTCTGGTTCCGGCCCTTCTTCATCAGGTCTTCGCCGTTGATGAACAGCACCTTGTCCTGCTGGTCGACGGGTCGCTGATGACGCAGGATCAGCACACAGGCTGCGAGGCCCGTGCCGTAGAAGAGGTTCGGTGCGAGACCGATGACGGCTTCGACCTTCTTCGCCTTCAGGATGTGGGTGCGGATGCGCGCCTCGGCCCCTTGGCGGAACAGCGCACCCTGGGGCAGCACGACCGCGACTCGGCCCGTGTTTGGGTCGGCCGAGGTGAGCATGTGCTGCACCCATGCCCAGTCGGCGTATCCCTTCGGCGGGACTCCACCGAGTTGGTTCCGTCCCCACCGGTCGGATGCCCACTCGAGCTCGCCCCAAGCTTTGAGGGAGAACGGCGGGTTCGCTACGACATTGTCGAATCGCGCAAGCCGGTTGCCGGTGTAGAACGCGGGATTGCGCAGCGTGTCCTCTCGGACGACCTTGAAGTCCTCGACGCCGTGGAGCAGCAGGTTCATGCGCGCGATCGCCGACGTCGCGAGCACCTTCTCCTGACCGTAGAGCTTGCCCCACAGCGTCTTGGGGCTGCCGCCAGCATCCTTCACATGCTCGATGACCTCGATGAGCATGCCACCGGTCCCGCATGCGGGATCGTAGACGCTCTCGCCCTCTTGGGGATCGAGGATGTTCACCAGCAGGCCGACGACTGAGCGTGGGGTGTAGTACTCGCCGGCCTTTTTGTTCGACTGGTCTGCGAACCGCTTGATGAGGTACTCGTACGCGTTGCCGAACACATCCGGCGCGACATTCGCATTGCTCAGAATCTTCGTGGAGAAGTGCTCGATGAGATCGGCGAGCTTGCGGTCGGGCAGCTTGTCCTTGTTGGTCCAGTTCGCGTTGCCGAAGATGCCGTAGAGCGTCTCGGGGTTCGCCTTCTCGATCTCGCGGAATGCGGTCTGCAGGGCGGTGCCGATGTTCTCGGTCTTCTCGCGCACGTCCGACCAAAGATTGCCATCAGGGATCGCGAACCGGTGGTTCTCGGCGAAAGCGGCGAACTCGTGGTCGCCGCCCGACTCCTCGAGTGCCCGCTCGAACTCTTCGAGGTAGACGTCGCTGATCCGCTTGAAGAACATCAACGGGAAGATGTAGGCCTTGAAGTCAGCCTGGTCGATGCTGCCGCGGAGGAGGTCGGCGGCGCGCGCGAGGTACTGCTCCAGCTCGGGAAGCGTGAGCTGTTCCGTCATCGGGTGGTTCCTTCGGTGGTGTTGCTGGTCAGGGAAGCACCATGACGGACAGCATTGAGAATCGCTGTCGCCAGGCTATCGGCGGCCTCGGAGGCTTGCTTCGCAAGTCGCTTCGCTTCACGTGCTTTGTTGATGATGGCGTGGATGGCTCGCTGCTCCGCCAGTGGGGGGATGGGAATCTCGATCTCTCGCACGGGGATGCGCTGGATGGCGGTGCCCGCGGCGAACCGCGAGTTCCAGTCACCAGCGAGAACGTCGGCAAGATAGTTGGGATCCAGCTTCGTGTGATCGACGATCCGAATGCGGGAGATGCTCCCGACAGGAAGGTGGCCGCCATCGTCATCGACGATCGCTCGAACCTTATCTACGGTTGTCAGCAGCACGTCCCCGGCCTGGGTGAGTGCCCCGTGCTCGCCAGTCGCTATGGGTGTGACGGGCACCAAGTTGCGGGTCCGTACCGCGGTTGCGTCGACGCGTCGATCCTCGAACTCGGGATCTCCTTGCCGCGGCGGCCGTGCTGGGGCGATCTCGATCGCGCCCGCTTCGACGAGCGCGGCGACAGTCAGCACCGGAGGTTCGCCGGGGATGTGCGGCGGCTCCAAGTGCCGCACTGTGGCGGGCAGATCGGTGGACGCCTGGAGTAGCAGGTCGGACGCCCGATCGAAGTCCTCGACCAGTCGCGCGCTGTCTACCTCTTCTGCCAGCATCCATCGCGCGGGACTGAGATCGGCGTTTCCGGCTGCCAGTTCGTCAACGGGCACGCGCGCGTGCGGCACGTCAATGAGCGAAGCTTCGTCTGCGAGCCACCTGGCGACGTCTGTCTCGGGTGCTTCGACCTTCGACGCATCGACGAGGAGCACGCTCCCGCGAGCAGATGGTTCGGACTCGCTAAGAACCCAGAGCACCGGTGCGATCGACGTCTGCGGCAGCATTTTGCCGGTGAGGGCCACGACAGCTCGTACCCATCCGCCGAGCAGAAGGTTCCTCCGGATCTTCGCCTCTGCGCCGCCTCGGAACAGTGTTCCGGGCGCCGTGAGCACGTAGCCGACACCGCCCGGCGCCAGGTGCGCCACCACATGCTGCAGCCAGTACGAGTCGCCACTGGAACGCGGCGGGATCCCGAAACGCAGGCGCGGGTCGAGCAGGGTGGTCTCGGGGTCCACACGCAGACCGTATGGCGGTTCGGCGATGACCATGTCAGCGCGAAGGTCGGGATCGGGGTCGTTGCGGAGCACATCGGCGATGCGGACCTCGATATCGACGCCGCGCAGTGCGGCGCGACCGAGGGCGATCTCCGCGGCCGTTTCGTTGATCTCGTGGCCGACGATGCGATCCGGACTTGCTCCCATGTCGCGCGCTTGCAGCAGCGCGACGCCAACTCCGCACGCGGGGTCGTACAGGGTTCCGCCGTCGATAGTTGCCGCGAGGGAAGCGAGAAGAGTGCTTGTGCGTGATCCCACGAATCCTGTCTCGCCACCGGCCTTGCCAAGAGCGCGGGACGTGCGTTCGAGGAGTCCGTCGATCGCTGCGGGGAGATCTGCTCGCGGGATGCTCTCGAGCGCATTGCGCAGCTCATCCAGTGATCGTTGACTGACGTTGCGCGACGCGAAGGAAGGCCGCCCGTTGATCAACTCGACCGCGGTACGGAGGAAGAGCTCGCCGAAGTCATGCACGTCGACGTGGCCTCGGAAGAGATTCGCGACGCCCCAGAGGCGTGATTCCCACACCTTCGCCGGCGAGTCTGTTGGGGACTCAGGCTTCCGTTTCTCGGGGTGAGTCGCGAGCCACTCGGCGATTTCGGATGCTGCGAAGAGCGGCTTGCTTGCGCTACCGCCCGTCGGCTGCGGGAAGTCACTCATGCGCTTACGCCAGTTGCTGACCGCAGCGCGCGAAACGCCGGCAAGGTCGGCAATGTCACTCGGAGAGAGGAGTCCCTCATGAGTTGGCGTGGTCATGCTGCCTCCATGAATGCGTTCGGGTCGAAGTCGAGGTGAAGAACGTTCTTAGCTGCCATCCGAAGGCGGCGCGAGCACGCATCCGCCCGCGTCACCACAGTGGTGCTGGTCCCACTTATGAGAGCCAAGCTGGAGATAGCATCGGCAAAGATCCCATCGCCCGACACCAAGACAACCTCGGGGAACCGCGCTCCGACGCGTTCGGTCTCGAGAACTTCGAGGAGCTCCAGGTCGGCGCCGTCGATGCCGCTGCGAAACTTGAGGCGGTGGGCGCCCGCCCATTCGAAGCCGACCGTGTCAACGCTGAACCGCCCGCATGCGACAACAACATGGTCGCTCGGTCGAGAGCCAACCGCAGCCTCGATCGCGGCCTGCGCTGCGCGAACCTGGCTTGCCATTGAAACTCCACCTCCCACGATGTTCTCGATGTCGACGAGGATGAGGCGGCGATTGAGGGCCGCTTCGAATGTGTACATGCTATCAGCCAATCGGGTTGTGAATCGGATCCCCACTTTCTGGTCGGGGTGAGACTAACTGTAGGGCGCAAAAAAAGCCGTGTCAAGTGAATCTGATTCACACTCAGATTTCGGTGGTTGATGTTCACAGGCGATGCGTGCCGCGTTCGTGCTACTCGTCTAGCGCGATACCGAGCCGCTCAGCGACTTCGGACAGCGGAGTGCTTGGCCCCATCGACGTACGGTCGCGAACGATGGCAGCAATCTCGTCTTCCTCGCGTCGTAGGTCCTCAAGCCAGGCGTCGACCAGAGTCATCGGGATCGGAGCAAATCCGAACGCATCAACCCCGACGTGGAACTGGTGACCGATAGGGCCATTCTCGCGATCATGGCGGAGGGAGGATATCCGTGAGATTCACGCCGAGCGTCTGCGACATCGCCAGAAGGGTGCGGATCGTCGGGTTCGCAGGTGTGCCCGGCTTCGACTCGCCCTTCTCGTACTTCTGGTACGTGTAGCGCGTCAGCCCCGAACGGTAGGCGACATCCTCCTGGCTGAGGCCGGCCTCAGCGCGCAGCCGCCGGAGATTGGTCGCCAGCTGGCCGGCATAGTCGCTCCAGGCCTCGTCCTCGGGTCCGGTGCGTTTCGCCACCGATCCAGCGTTCCTGCCAAGCGGCTTCGGTATGGCCTAATTGGTATGGTATTCCGCGCTTGATGGAGAGTTGGAACCATGACGGCGCGACCGGCTCATCGCGCACGTCGCCAGCATTGTCGGTCAGACTCGATACGCTCGGCCGGTGACGAAGACGGCACGGGAGATGTTCGCTGCGATCGATGTGGGTGCAATCGTCGGCGACGACACGCTAATCGACGCGCACAGTCGTTTCCAGTCGCTCGCGGATGACCTCGACAGCGAGTCGGCGGGATCGCACGCGTATCGGAGCCTCTCGGCAGTTGCCGGGATGATGCTCGACGGGGCTGACTGGGATAGCCCGTATACACCGCTGATGTCACTCGGAGGCAAGCGCACGGCGTTGCCCGACGACCTGGACAACGAAGCGCTCGAGTTCTTTGGCCTACTTCTTGAAGAGGTTCCTCCATCCGTGCTCGCGGCGCGCATGTGCGACATCTTGTTGGTTCGAGAGAGCGATCGGGGTCGGCGATTCTCACTCGCCAAGCAGCACACCGAGATTGTTGCGGCACTTTCACTGCTACCCGACCCCGACGACCAATTCATGCAGATGTGGATCCGCGCAGCTGAGATCGCGGGTCGCTATCGCCTCAATGACGGCGTTCAGGCGCTTACAGCCCGGGCGCTCGAAGCCTTTCGAGGCGGGAAGCCCATCGTCGCGTGGCACGTTGCGCAGGCGATGCGACGAGCCCGCTACTTCAACGGCCACTCCGCAGAGATCGCCGACAGGCTCGACGCGCTGGCCAGCGCCGAGCTCCCAGCCCATGCGAAGGTTCAGCTCCTCGAAGAGTCGATCCGGTGGCGACGGGACAACGACGCCGACGCGTTAGCGGCACCGAGTCGAGAGGCGATCGGCGATACGTGGTGGCAAGAAGCAAAGCGACGGAGCGACTCGAGTCTCGTCGCGCGAAACTTCCTAGGCAATGCCTACAGTTCCTACCGTGAGGTTCCGCGGCACCTCCGAAGTGAGCGCACACGAAAGCGGGTCAAGAAGCTCCCGAGGTTGATTCGGGTGGCTGGCGAGCGCGCGATTGGCGAGATGCAGAAGGTCCGCAGCGGTCCGATCGACCTGTCTCCGATCGTCGAGCAGGCGGAAGCAATCGCAAACGACACCGACCTCATTCGAGGTCTCGCTAGGTGGTTTTCTGCGGCCCCGCTCCAGACCTTCGAAGACGCGCTCCAGTCCTCCAATCAGACGGGGCTCTTGAACATCGTGCCGAGCTCGACAATCTCGGACGATGCGCGGAAAGTCCACAGCACAGACGAAGACAGGCTTCGCTCCGGCGTCGATCCGAGTCGATGGGCGCAGATGGTGAAGAACCACTCGCTGCACGTTGCGGCGATCTCGACCGCGCACATCCGGCCAGCGGTGATGCAATTCTCGACGAACTACCGACTCGACATCCGGGACTTCGAGGTGATCGTCTCCGCCTCAGGGTTCGTGCCGGCGGACCGCAAGAGCCTTTATGCCCGCGGGCTCCATCACGGCTACTACGGGCGAGTGACGGAGTCACTGTTCATACTTGCTCCCACGATCGAAGCCTGCGTGCGGGGCGCACTGCAGGCGAGCGGAGTTGAGACGCGCAACCTGAAAACCAATGACACGGAGATGGAGCCAGGGCTGAGCGCGCTCATGGAGCTTCCGGAAGCGAATGAGGTTCTCGGTGAGGACCTCGCGTGGAACATTCGAGCCCTCTTCTGCGGGCCGACCGGCCCGAACCTGCGCAATCGAGTTGCGCACGGTCTCCTAGATGAGGCGGAGTCACGCGGTGACGTGGCGCTGTACGCATGGTGGATGGCATTCCTGCTGGCCTTCACGCCGTACTACTACGCGATTCGGGATGAAGAGCGGTCGTCGAACGAGGATCAAGCCGACTCGTCACCGTAGGGTGAGCGACTCTTGTCGAAATGCCTACAGCGTGTTGAGGAAATCAAGCGCTGGCGCCGACGGCAGCGTCGGTACGAGCTAGTTGAGCGCGCGCCGAAGAATGTCAGGCGCACGCGCTACAATCACCGCCCAACGCTCTGTGCAATACTCGACGAACGGCCACACCTGTCTGATCTGGAGAGCGGATGACCACCCCAACGGCGGAGCCTGACAACGAACAGCTGACTGATGACAAGACGTCGTTGGAGCTCATCGAGTCCATGTATGCGCGGATGGGCTTGGCGACGGCGCAGGACCGTGCCCAGTTCCTGGTCGGCTCTGGCGCCCAGCCGAAGATCTCGTTTGATGTGGTGATCTCCACGTCTTCGCAGCCGTTCGTCTGATGCCGAGTTGGGACAAAGTCCAGGGGGAGATCAAGGCTGCTGGATCCGTACATGACGTTGTACGACGGCAGCACTTGGCCAAGCTCGCCGAGGTCACAGGCAGAAACACGATCGTTTACTACTCAGGGTGGAACGAAAAGCAGTTTCTTGTAAGCCAGGGTCTAACTGGTGCAGAGGTCAACGACTCGGACAAGAACGGGTTCATGGCCACTATCCATGAGCTGGACCGGTCAAGGGGCCTGGACCTACTACTTCACACCCCTGGCGGAAACGTCGCCGCGACCGAGTCGCTCGTGCACTATCTGCGAGCGATGTTCGGAACCGATATTCGCGTCATCGTTCCGCAACTTGCGATGTCCGCAGGGACGATGATCGCGTTGTCGGCGAAGGCTGTCCTGATGGGTAAGCACTCGAGCCTGGGGCCGATCGATCCTCAGATCATGGGGATGCCGGCCCATGCGCTGGTCGCTGAGTTTACGACGGCAGCCGACGAGATTCGAAAGGATCCTGCCGCAATTCCCGTGTGGCAACCGATCCTCGCGAAATACCCCCCGACGTTGATCGGCGAATCGCAGAAGGCCATCGTTTGGGCAGAGCAGATGGTTCGCGAATGGCTCGCTACAGGGATGTACTTGGGCGAGCCGGATGCGGAGTCGCGGGCCGCCGCAGTGGTCAGCGAACTAGCCAGCCACGAGCTCACCTTGTCTCACGACCGGCACATTCCGGCAGAGAAGGCGAAAGAGATCGGCATCATCGTCGAGATGCTTGAGGCGGATGATGAACTGCAGGAGGCAGTGCTAAGCGTTCATCACGCGTGTATCCAGACACTCGCCGAAACGCCAGCCTTCAAGATCATTGAGAACCATATGGGCGTGGGCTTCATAACGTCCGTCAGGATGGCGCCACCCACCGCCGGTTAGCCCGCCTGCCGGACTTCGGCGAGACTCACGCAGGGGCCACTCGTCGCGCCGAAGCGCCTCGGAATCTCGACCATGCCGGAGGGCGCTTGATGCGAGAGTTTGGACGGAGCTGAGCTGGGATCCTTGCGGGCGAGTGACATCTCGACGGCCGCGAGTGGTAATGCGGAGTGTGTCCACTCTGGCGCGCTACGGTCTGAGAATGGATGAGAAGACCAAGGACAAGGTCGAGACGAGCGCAGCTCTTCTTGCGCAGGCGGCATTCTCTGCACTGCCAATCGTTGGAGGTCCTATCTCCACGGCGTTCGGCTACGCGATCTCTCACGCTCAGCAGGCAAGAACTCAACGCCTGCTTGATGACATCGTGGCAGACCTGGAACGGCTTGCACTTAAGTTGGAGGATGAGCCCGGCGTCGAGAAGGTGGTCAAGTCAGACCAGTTCATCGCAAACATAACTGTCGCTGTTCGCGCAATGCAGGAGACGGCTGACCAAGAGCGGATCCAGTATTTACGCAACGCTCTCGTTGCGGGAGTCAAGAAGAGATGGCGGTCAAAGTCCGAGCCGCTGTTGCATCGAGCGATCCGGATGACAGCGATGCACATTTCTGTACTCGAGGCGATCGTGGAGCTCGCCGGCCACAATGCGCGAACAGTACAGGGAGGTACCGTCGCTGTGCGGGACCAGCTGGCCATCATGCACAGGAAGCGCAGCGAGGCACACGTGAGCCACTTATGCGATGAGCTCGCTGCTGAGGGATTGTTGATTGCCGGCAAGCCGCGCACGGGTCCTGCAGAGGAAGGAAGGTCGGTCCGCCTTACGTATCAGGGCCTCGACTTCTACAACTATCTGCGCGACAGGGATTGAACAGGCCCGGAACCAACATGTTCGGGTGAAACGGACAGATCGGCGTGGGACACCCGGCCCTCGAGGTGGACAACTGCCTGAAGACCTCGGCGGATTGGCGCCGTCGCCGAGGACATCTCCAAGCGGTTCCTACAGGTGGCGGCGACTTCAACTGATCGGAGTCGGCGTCTGCCTGAGCGGCGTCTGGCCGACTCAGGTCGCGGCGGTCAGGTGCTCCCGCAGCTTCGCCGCCGCTTCCCCCATTAGTTCGATCTGATCAGCGCTGAACGCGTCGACGAAGATCTCCTTGATGGCGCGCAGGTGCGGGATCGTGCTGGCCTTGAACGCCGCGGCACCGGCATCCGTGAGGATCACATGCGACCCGCGGGCATCCTCCACGCACGGTTCGCGGCGGATGAGGCCGCGCTTCTCCATGCGTCCGAGCTGGCCGGACAGGCGGCTGCGCTCCCACGAGATCTCAGCGGCGAGTTCGGATGACCGCATCGTCTTGCCGTCGGCTTCGCTGAGCGCGAGCAGCACCTTGTAGTCACCGGTGGACAGCTGCGAGTCGTGATGCAGCCGTGCCTCGATGCGGGAGCGGGCGATGTCGAAAGCCTCGAGATGCGCACGCCACACGGCCAGCTCATCGCTGGTCGGCAGCTCACGATGCGTTCGGGTACCCATCGGCCCTCCAAGTAGTTGACATGTGTATCATATTCGTAAGTGATTCACACGTCAATCAGATTTGAGAGAGGGCGAGCGGATGGATGCTTCGCAGATCGAGTTCGGCATCGACAGTTTCGGCGACCTGCCCCGCGACGACCGGGGAGAAGTGGTCTCGCACGCCGAGGCCATCCGTGCGACCGTGGCCGAGGCCGTCCTCGCCGACCAGGTCGGCATCGACGTCGTCGCGCTCGGCGAGCACCACCGGCCCGACTACGCGATCTCGAGCCCCGAGACCGTGCTCGCCGGCATCGCGACGGCGACGAAGCGCATCCGGCTCTCCTCCGGCGTCACCGTCCTCTCCTCCGACGACCCGGTACGCGTCTTCCAGCGCTTCGCCACGGTCGACGCGCTCTCCGACGGCCGTGCCGAGATCATCCTCGGGCGCGGCTCCTTCACCGAGTCGTTTCCGCTGTTCGGCTACGACCTCACCGACTACGAGGTGCTGTTCGAGGAGAAGATCGACCTCTTCCACAAGCTCCTCGAGGAGAAGCCGGTCACCTGGGAGGGCACCACGCGCGCGGCCCTCCACGACGCCGACGTCTACCCGAAGACCGACTCCGGGCGCCTGGACACGTGGGTCGGAGTCGGCGGCTCGCCGCAGTCCGTGCTGCGCACGGCGCAGTACGGGTTCGGGCTCATGCTGGCCATCATCGGCGGCGCGCCCGCGCGCTTCGCGCCCTACGTCGACCTGTACCGGCGCGCGCACGAGCAGCTCGGCACGCAGCCCCGGCCGGTCGGCATGCACTCGCCCGGATTCATCGCCGCCACCGACGACGAGGCCAGGGAGCTGTTCTACCCCGGCTACAAGGAGATCCGCGACCGGATCGGCGCGCTGCGCGGCTGGCCGCCGCTGCAGCCCGGCGAGTTCGCGAACGACGTCGAGCACGGCTCGCTCTACGTCGGCTCGGTCGAAACGGTCGCGCGGCGCATGGCCGACGCGATCCGCGCCCTCGACGTCGGGCGCTTCGACATGATCTACTCCGCGGCCGGTTCCGTCTCGGCATCCGCCCGCCTGCGCTCGGTCGAGCTGTACGGGACGCAGGTCATCCCGCGCGTGCGCGAACTGCTCGCCGAGAAGCCGGCCGCGTGATGACGCTGACTATCGGCATCCTCGGCGCGGGCAAGGTCGGCACGGTGCTGGCTCGCCTCGCCGTCGCAGCCGGATACCGCGTCCTCCTCTCCGGATCCGGCGACCCTGCGCGCATCGCGCTGACGGCAGAGGTCCTCACGCCCGGCACGACGCCCGGGTGGCCCGCGCAGGTGGCCGAGGAGGCCGACGTCGTGATCCTCGCCCTCCCGCTCGGCAAGCACCGCACGCTCCCCGTGGAGCACCTCCGCGGCAAGCTCGTGATCGACACGATGAACCACTGGTGGGAGGTCGACGGTCCCCGCGAACAGATCCTGCCCGGCGGTCTGTCGTCGAGCGTCTTCGTCCAGCAGCTCGTGCCCCAGTCACGGGTCGTCAAGGCGCTGAACCACATGGGCTACCACGACCTCGAAGGCGAGGCGAGACCAGCCCGGCAGCCCGGTCGCAAGGCGATCGCGATCGCCGGTGACGGGCCCGACGACCTCGAGACGGCGGCGGAGATCGTCGACGCGCTCGGGTTCGACCCCGTGGTCGTCGGCGACCTCGCGGAGGGGATCCGGCTCGAGCCCGGAAACCCGGCGTTCGGTGCGAACGTCGACGCCGACCGGCTCCGCGCGCTCGTCGGCATCCCGTCGCTGACGCCGGGCGGCTGACCGGGCGAACGACCCGGCGCACGACCACGACCGGCTCGATACGATCGAGCCAGAGCATCCGTCCTGACGACCCTTCCGATGATCGGAGAATCCATGCGACCGTTCCTCGACAAGACCATGCCCGACGCCTGGAAGGCTGCGTCGACCTTCTCGACGGCGGTCCGCGAGGCGGCGGAGAAGGGCGGACTGAGCATTCAGGAGTCCGAGCTCATCAAGGTGCGCGCCTCCCAGATCAACCAGTGCGCCTTCTGCATGGACCTGCACGCGCGCGAGGCCCGCGATGCCGGCATCCCGCAGCAGAAGCTCGATCTGCTGCCCGGCTGGCGCGAGACCGACCTGTTCGATGAGCGCGAGAAGGCCGTGCTCGCGATCGCCGAGGCGGCCACCGTGCTGCCGCTCAGCGAGGAATCCAGAGCCGACCTCGAAGGCGCCCGGTCCGTGCTCGGCGATGAGACCTTCGTCGCCGCCGAGTGGGTGGCCGTGACGATCAACGCCTTCAACCGGATCTCCATCCTCAGCGAGCATCCGGTGCGTCCTCGTGATGCCGACGGGAAACTCGTGCGATGACGAACCTCGAGCGGTCGCCCGACGTCGAGGTCCTGGACGCCGGCGAGCTGTGCACGGCGACCGAGGTGCTCGAGCCGCGCCTGGTGCCGCTCGGCGGGCCGCGCGCCATGACCGTCTACCGCACCTTGCCGCAGAAGCAGCGCTCACTCGTCGGCGCCTGGTGCTTCCTCGATCACTACGGGCCCGACGACGTGTCGGACACGGGCGGGATGCAGGTGCCGCGGCATCCGCACACCGGTCTCGCCACGGTCTCGTGGCTGTTCAGCGGACGGATCGACCACCTCGACTCCGGGGGTAACGCTGCCGCGGTCGTCCCCGGCGAGTTGAACCTCATGATCGCCGGCCGCGGCATCACGCACCAGGAGCTCAGCGACCCCGCGACCACCACCCTGCACGGCGTGCAGCTCTGGTATGCGATGCCGGATGCGACCCGGTTCGGCGAGAACGCGTTCGCCCACTACGAGCCGGAGCCGGTGCAGATTCCCGGTGCGACCGTGCGGGTCTTCATCGGCTCGCTCCTGGATTCTGCCTCTCCCGTCGACACCCGGACACCCGATCTGCTGGGTGCCGAGCTCATGCTCGACGCCGGCGTCGTCGTGCGGTTGCCGGTGCGCGCCGACTTCGAGCTCGCCGTGCTCGCCGAGAGCGACGACGTCACGGTGAACGGCGCGGCCGTCGCCCACCGCTCACTCGCCTACGTGCCGCCCGGGTCCGACACGATCGAGATCGCCGCGGGGGATGCCGGTGCCCGCATCATCCTGCTCGGCGGCGTCCCGCTCGGCGAGCAGATCGTCATGTGGTGGAACTTCGTCGGGCGCGATCACGACGAGATCGTCGAGTTCCGCCGCCGGTACCAGGCCGAGCTCGGCTTCGAGCCCGCCGACCCGCAGGATGTCGGCAAGCGAGCCCTCTTCGGAGAGTTCCCGCCCGATCAGCCGAAGCCGCTGCCGGCGCCCGCGCTGCCGGGGGTCCGGCTGCGGCCGCGCGAGTAGCGGCTTCCTCCCGCCGACCCAGGACCGCTACCGTGTAGCCGTGCCCTTCGCGCTCGCACTGACGATGATCCTCGCCCTGCTCGCGGTGTTCCAGATCGCGCTCGCCGCGGGAGCGCCCTGGGGACACTTCGCCTGGGGAGGTCAGCACCGCGTGCTGCCGCGCAATCTGCGCATCGGCAGCGCCGTCTCGATCGTCATCTACGCCCTGATCGCGTTCATCGCGTGGGAGCGGGCCGGCATCACGTCGCTGCTGCCGGATGTCGTCGCGCAGGTCGCCATGTGGATCGTCTTCGCGTACTTCGCGATCGGCATCGTCATGAACGCGATCTCGCGCAGCAAGCCGGAGCGGTACACGATGACCCCGGTCGTCCTCGTCCTCGCCGTGCTGTCGCTGCTGATCGCGATGGGGTTCGGCGAGTACGCGATGGCCATCTGACTGCCGCCTCAGAGCACGATGTCGGCGGCTGCGTCCATCACCCGCCAATCACCCGGGCGCACGCCGCGCACGCGCAGCGAATCCGCCTCGGCGAGGGCACCGAAGTCGACCCCGGTGATCTCGGCGATGTCGCCGATCGGAACCTGGAACGTCCGGAACGCTCCCAGCGGCGGCACGGCGAGAACCCCCTGAGAGGTGTCGACGAGCTCGGTCTGATCGAGCACGAATCCGGCCGCCGCCAACCCGGACGGTCCTTCCCAGGCCGCCACCTTCCAGAAACGCAACGGCACCCGGATGCCGCGATACGGCGGATCGTCGTCCGCGAGCACCGGCGCCGTGAAAACCGAGACGCGCTGATCGGTCGCCTCGGCATAGGCGAGGACATGGTCCTCGAGTCCGAGCCACAGCTCCTTCGACTGGTTGAACCCGGCGGCCTGCGGTGCGGCGTTCGTGTAGAAGAACGTCGCCTCGGTGGCATCCCGCGCCTCGTCGGCCGTGCCCCACCCGGGGTCGCGGCGGCGCACGAGGTGGCCGCGGTCGAGATCGTTGTGGGAGTACACGTCGGGGCCGGCCTGCTCATCGGCATCCACCCGTGAATCCAGACGCCAGTCGCCCGAGCGCGGCACCTCGCGCAACTGCGCTCCGTCGATGTTCACCGCGGTGACGGCGGCGAACCGGCGCGCGGGGTCGAGCAGCACCGAGAACCGCGGGTAGGCGAGGTCGCGCACGACGCCGCGCGGTCGGGGGAGCGGGACGGAGGTGGCCAGGAACTCGGAGTCGTACCCGTCGGTCATGCCTCCATCGTGCCCGAGACCACCGACGCCGTCAGCCCCAGAACTCTGCGAGTGCGGACGCCGCGGCGCGTCATGATCGCGGCGGCTCGAGCGGCAGCTGCGGACCGTGGTTCCACGCGAGGATCGCCGGCTGCTCGCGGTCGTACCCGAGCACCGAGACGGAACCCGCGCCGAAGGTGATGGACGCACCGAACCGCGGCGCCTGCCGCAGGAACACCGCGGCAAGGATGCGCAGATAGTGCCCGTGCGCGACGAGGGCGACGTCTCCCTCGACCATCGCCGGGAGCACACGGGTCAGCACGCGCGATGCCCGGGCGGCGACCTCCTCCACGGTCTCGCCGGGGGTCTCGCCGCGGATCACGCCGTGCGTGAACGCCGACCAGTTGTAGCCGAGCTCGGCGCGGATGTCCTGGGTCGTGCGGCCCTCGTACCCGCCGTAGTCCCATTCGATCAGCTGCGGATCGATCTCGGCGTCGAGGCCCGCGAGTTTCGCTGTGCGGCGCGCGCGCTGCAGGGGTGAGGAGAGCACGAGCCGGAAGTCGTAGCCGCGCACGAGCTCGCCGGCCGCACGTGCGAGTTCCTCGCCGTGCTCGGTAAGCGGAACATCGGTGCGGCCGGTGTGCCGCCCAGCGCGCGACCACTCGGTCTCGCCGTGCCGGAGCAGCACGAGCTTTCCTTGCGGGTTGTCGGGGGCAGGGCGATCGGGCAGCGGGTCGGCGGCATCCACACGGCGAGCGTACTCGCCGCCGGGCATGACGGGGTACCGCGCCGAGCCGGTGCGGCGCAGGCTCGCCCGCGAACGTCGGCCCGGCCGTCTGCGCCGGGCCAGCATCCGTCTCGCCGCATAGAGCAATTCTCGCGGCTCGGGCGGGAGTCACGGCCGGACGCGGACCGTCCGGCCCTCGAATGAGACGAGGTCGCCGTCGCGGAGCTGGCGTCCGCGGCGGCGCTCCTCGTCGCCGTTCACAGTGACGTATCCGTCGATGATGACCTCCTTGGCGTCGCCGCCGGAGTCGAGCAGTCCCGAGAACTTCAGGAACTGGCCGAGGCGGATCATCTCGCCGCCGATGGATACGTCGGAGGTCGCTTCGTCAGTCATTCCTGAATGCTAACCGGCGCCGGTGCGTAGGCTTGAGTCGTGAACAAGAACTCCCTGTGGACCATCGTCGGCGTGATCGTCGCTGTCATCGTCGCCTGGTGGCTGGTCGGGGTGCTGTTCTCCGTGCTGTGGTTCATCGCGAAGCTCGCGATCGTCGCCGTCGTCGCGGTGATCGTCTACCTCGTGCTGCGAGGGCTGTTCCGCTCCGACGCGGAGTGAGCCCGGGCCTGGGACCTCAGACGAAGCGCACCGTCTGCTGCAGGCGAGTGCGCACGTCGAACAGCTCGTTGCCGCCGATGTCGCGCGCACCGGGAACGCCCTGCCGCAGGACCATGCCGAGCGTGCTGCGACGCACGACGACGACGGGGATGCCGCGCACCTTGCCGAGCGCGGTGACGGCCTGC
Source organism: Microbacterium sp. NPDC077644 (assembly GCF_040702785.1). NCBI lineage: Bacteria > Bacillati > Actinomycetota > Actinomycetes > Micrococcales > Microbacteriaceae > Microbacterium > Microbacterium sp. NPDC077644. The sequence continues at coordinate 579,547 of NZ_JBFBME010000002.1, read as the reverse complement.
TCGAGGTCGTCGTCGGGCAGCACGATGATCGCCCCGCCGAAGCGCACCTTCGCGGCCCGGGCGATCACGCGCATGCGGGCGAGGAGGCTGGCGACCGGGGCTCGACCGTCGACGTTCTGGCCGATGATCTCGCCGCGTCGGAACCGGGCGGTCTCAGCGAAGTCCTCCGACATCACCCCGTACAGGCCCGACGGACTGAGCACGACGTGGTCGAGCTTCTCGCGCGGGTCGGTGCTCGTGGCGACGTCGTGCCAGACCGTGAACCCCATGCCGAGGTCGGACACCGTGCCCGCCGTGGCCTCCTCGGCGAGGGCATCCGCCAGCAGCCGCCGGATCTCGAGCGGCGCCGAGCGCACCAGGGCCGGGTCGTAGGGGTCGTCGAGGTCGACGCCGCGGCCGGCCCATTCGCGGATGAGCGACAGGTAGCGCTCGCGGCGCCAGCCACCCGGGTGCCCGTACGCGCGGGCCTTGGGGCGCGTGTCTGCGCGCGGGGCCGGTGCTCGCCAGCCGCTCCAGTCCTGCTCGGGTGCGGAGGTTCCGGATGCCGCGCCGAATCCGTGCCCGCGGTCGTACACGGTGCGTGCCTCGGGAGTGCCGACGAGCTCCCACGCCCGCTGCACCTGGATGAACGCCGCGGCGTCGCCGCCAGCATCCGGATGGGTCTGGCGCAGGCGCAGGCGGAACGCCTTCTTGATCTCGTCGGCCGAAGCGGTGGGGTCGACACCGAGCACCTCATAGGCGGAGGCGGAGAGCGGGCTGTCGAACATCAGTCCCTATTCTCGTCTGCGCCGCCTATGCGCGGGTCGGGCATGATCGTCTCGATGTGCGGCTTGGCATTCGTCTGCGCCCGCCACCACACGACGAAGCCGATGGCGGTGAACGCGCCGTAGAAGACGTACATGAGACCGGTCGCGTAGTAGCCGGCGCTGAAGAGGAGCGGCACGCCGACGACGTCCACGGCGATCCAGATGAGCCAGAACTCGGTCCAGCCCTTCGCCATGCCGTAGGTCGCCAGCAGCGATCCGACGAAGGTCCAGGCATCCGCCCACACCGGTTCGTACGAGCCGAGCACGCGGAACAGCGGGGTCAGCGCGACGGTGCCGATCACGAGCGCGAGGATGAGGCCGATGCGCGCGCTGTTCGGCGCCCAGCGCGGAGTCACCTGGCCGGTTCCGGATGCCGCCTGCCGCCAGCGGACCCATCCGTAGATCGCGACCGCGATGAACATGACCTGCCGCCCGGCCTGGCCGAGCAGGTGGGGGAGGTCGTGCTCAGGGCTGAGGATGCTGCCGAGGAACACTGTCAGCAGCAGCAGGTTCCCGACGATGCCGACCGGCCACGCCCACACCCTGCGCCGCATGCCGCCCAGCGCGCTCGCCAGCCCGAACAGGTTGCCGACGACCTCGCGGATGAGGAGTGTCTGCCCGCCGGGCAGCATCCACTGCGCGTTGAAGGCGTCGGCGATCCACCGCAGGACGTCCATCGGCGCGTTCAGTGGGCGACGTTCGCCGGGGACTCGCCGCCCTCGGAGAACGACGGGCGCTTGCCCAGCATCCGCCCGATCAGCAGCACCACGCCGACGACGATGAGGCCCGCCGCAAGACCTGCAACGGCCGAGACGAAGGTCTCGCCGATCCACGCGATCACGGCACCGGCGGGCGCGAGGAAGTCGTGGATGCCGTGCAGCATGTCGCTGAAGAAGTGCAGTCCGATCTCGCCGAGGTTCGCGAGCAGCAGGTGCCCGCCGACCCACAGCATCGCGACGGTTCCGATCACGCTGATCACGCGGAACACCGCGGGCATCGACCGCACCAGCCGGGTTCCGGTGTGCCGCACCCGCTGCGAGTCGCTCTTCGCCATCTTCAGCCCGATGTCGTCGATCTTCACCAGCAGCGCGACGGCGCCGTAGACGACGAGGGTCATCACCAGGGCGATGACCGCGAGGATCCCGAGCGTCATCCAGATGCTCAGGCCGGCCTCGAGGTTCGACAGCGAGATGAGCATGATCTCGGTCGACAGGATCAGGTCGGTGCGGATCGCACCCCACACGAGCTTGTTCTCGTTGCGGGCGCCCTCGTCATCGTGTCCGTGGTGGAAACCGAACCACTCCAGCACCTTCTCGGCGCCCTCGAAGCACAGGTACGTTCCGCCGAGGATGAGCAGGAACGGCAGCACCCACGGCGCGAACGCGGTCAGCAGCAGGGCGATCGGGATGATGATGACGAACTTGTTCGCCAGTGACCCGAGTGTGATCTTCGCGACGACGGGCAGCTCGCGCGCCGGAGTGATCCCCTGCACGTACTGCGGGGTGACGGCGGCGTCGTCGATCACGACGCCCGCAGCCTTCGCAGACGCCTTCATCGCCGCGCTCAGGATGTCGTCGACGACGGCGAGCAGACCAACCGACATGTGTCCCCCTCGAGGTCTAGGCAAGCAACTCTACTGCCGGGACACGCGGCTGCGATGTCACCCTCGTCCGGTGAAGTGGTCCATCGACGAGTACACCTTGAACACGTGTCGGGCCAGGAAGTCCCACGCGCCGGTCGGCAGGATGCCGCGGAGCGCCATCGACAGCTTCACGGTCCATGGCCGCAGCACGAGCGGCGTTCCGTGCAGCATCCCGTTCCACGCAGCCGACGTGGCCGTCTCGGGCGTGAGGATCGGGGTCAGCAGCGGGCCGCGCGCACCCTCGAACATGCCGGTCGAGACGTAGCTCGGGCAGAACGTCGTGACCGCGATGTGCCGATGCCCGTACGAGGCGAGCTCCAGACGGACCGACTCGCTCCAGCCGATCATCGCCCACTTGGATGCCGCGTACACGCTCATGTTCGGGTTCGCCAGAGTCCCGGCTGCGGAGGCGATGTTCAGGATGCGCTTGGGGCGCGAAGCATCCGCGATCATCTCGGGCAGCACCTCACGGGTCAGCCACATCGCCGCCAGAGTGTTGATGCGCATGGTCGCCTCGATGTGCGCGACCGGGTCGTGCTCCCAGAACGGCGCGCCGCGGACGATGCCGGCGTTGTTGATCACGACATCGGGGGAGCCGAGCTCCGCTCGCAGCTTCTCGATGCCGGCGGCGATCTCCTCGCGCTGCGACACGTCGACGCGGTAGCCGCGCACCTCGACTCCAGATCGGGAGAGGTCTGCGGCGAGGGCCGCGACGGCATCCTCATCGATGTCCCACAGCGCGACGGCGCGCGCGTGCGCGGCGACCGCGCGGCGCGCGTACAGCTCGCCCATGCCGCGGGCGCCGCCGGTGATGAGGACGAGAGCGTCGGTGATCGGGTTCTCAGTCATGCTGACGAAGCTATGCGTCCCCGGCATCCGCCCTCGTGTTTCTTGTGCTCACGGCACAGACGGGATGCTTTCGGTCGGTTCTGAGCGCCTCGAAACCGACGAAACGCATACAGCACGCGGTTCCTGAGTGTTCGTCCAGAACGGCTCCCGCCTAGCGATCCTGCGTCAGACTGGAAGGGCGAAAAGGAGTGCACATGACCGACACCGGCACCATCACCCGCACACCCGGCACCGAGACCGCTGTCCTCGCGGGCGGCTGCTTCTGGGGCATGGAAGACCTCATCCGCCGTCAGCCAGGAGTCCTGGACACCCGCGTGGGCTACACCGGCGGCACGAACGCGAACGCGACCTACCGCAATCACCCCGGCCATGCCGAGGCCGTCGAGATCGTGTTCGACCCGACCGAGACGTCGTACCGCGACATCCTCGCGTTCTTCTTCCAGATCCATGACCCGTCGACCATGAATCGGCAGGGCAACGACATCGGCACGAGCTACCGCTCGGCGATCTTCCCGCTGACCCCCGAACAGGAGCGTGTCGCCCGCGACACGATCGCCGACGTGGATGCGTCGGGCCTCTGGCCGGGCAAGGCCGTCACGACCATCGAGCCCGAGGGTCCGTTCTGGGAGGCCGAGCCCGAGCACCAGGACTACCTGCTGCGCATCCCGAACGGCTACACCTGTCACTTCCCGCGCGCGGGCTGGGTGCTGCCGAAGCGCGAGGCCTGAGCCCCGGCGCTTCGGCGTCGCCGCTCAGGAACCCGCGAGGAACTCCAGCGCGGCATCCTTGAACGCCCGCGAGCCGGGCGCGTTGAAGTGGTGGCGCCCGGGGATCTCGAAGAACGTCCCGTTCGGCGCGGCCTCGGCCAGCGCGCGGGAGCCCTCGATGATGGCGTCCTCCGTGCCCGTCGCGAAAAGGATGGGCCGGGTCGGGGCATTGGCCGGGTCGGGGTCGACCGTGCGGGTGCGCCGCATCCCCTCGGCGAGGGCGACGAGCGAGCGCAGGTCGTTGCCGGGTACGCGTTCGGTGAGTGCGATGTAGTTCTGGGTCGTGCGGTCGGTCACCTCGGCGCCATCGGCCACGTAGGCGCGCACCTGGTCGAGATCGAGCCGCTCCAGCGGGATGCCGTCGGGCACGCCGCCCAGAACAGCCCGCTCGATGCGCTGCGGCAGGTCGCGCACGACCTCCCAGCCGACGCGTGCGCCGAGGGAGTAGCCGACGTAGAACGCGTCCTCGACGAGATAGGTGTCCATGACCGTCTCGACGTCCGACACGAGGGTACGGATGGCATAGGCGTCCGGCTCATGCGGCTTGTCGCTGTTGCCGTGCCCGCGCTGGTCGAGCGCGAGCACGCGGTAGCCGGCCCTGGTGAGCTCCCGGACCCAGCCGGTGAGCACCCAGTTGTCGCGCACGTTCGAGGCGAACCCGTGGATGATCACCACGACCGGGGCATCGAGCTCGCCCCAGGTGTAGGTCGCCAGGCGGGTTCCGTCGGCGGCGTAGACGAGTTGCGGATCCGGCATCCGCGTCAGTTCGGAGAGAGGAACGGCCACCCCTCCATCATGGCCCTCGACATACGTCCGGGTGGCGTTTGCGTAACATCATCCTTCCGATGGATGCGGATGCCGGCGGGCCTGCGTACCGTGGGGATCACGAAGGCGACCGGGGGGTCACAATGTCATCGATCGGGCTGGTGAGGGATCTTTCAGAGCTTTTCCTGTGGGTCGGCATCGCGGGGGCGGGCATCGCCCTGATCTGCGCGATCGTCGCCCTGATCGCACTCGCGATGGGTGCCGCCGGCGTGGCCGGCGGAGCATCCGCGGCGTGGATCGGCGGCGCGCTGCTGAGCCTCGCATCCGGTTTCTCCGGGCAGTGGGTTCCCGCGATCGTGGCCGCGGGCGGCCTCGTCGTCGCGCTCGTGCTCGGCGCCGTCGCACGGTCCATCGTGCAGGCCTTCGAGCGGCGACCGAAGTCGGAGCCGGTGGTCTCGTCCGCAGCCGCACCGGCGTCTGCGCCCGCACCCGTGCTGGCCGCACCGCGCATCGTCGGCGTGCACCGCGACCTCTGAGATCGACGGGCCGCTGAGGCCTGGAGCCGGTTCTCTCAGTTCGACGCTGCGCAGGCGCTCGATCGTCCGAATCGATTCGATAGACTGGGCGCTCGCCGTACTCCGGCGAGCCGTCTGCCCCGATCCTCGTCTCCGGAAGCCGCTTCCCCGCATGGCAACCTCCCTCACCACTGGCCGCCCGTGGCGCGTCATCCTGACCTTCGCCGTCCCTCTGCTGATCGGCAACATCGTCCAGCAGCTCTATCAGGTCGTCGACACGGTCGTGGTGGGGCGCGAGCTCGGCGTGAACTCGCTCGCCGCCGTCGGCGCGACCGGGAGCCTCCTGTTCCTGCTCCTCGGATTCGCCTGGGGCATGACGAGCGGTTTCGCGATCCCGACCGCGCAGGCGTTCGGGGCGAAGGATGCCGCCGGCGTGCGGCGATCCGTCGCCACGGGCACGCTGCTCTCGGCCGCCGCCAGCATCGTCATCACGATCGGCGGTCCGCTGCTGGCCGAGCCCGTGCTCGTGCTCATGCAGACCCCGCCCGAGCTGCTCGCCGAGGCGACGCTGTTCACGCAGGTGAGCTTCCTCGGCGGCGGGGCGACGATGTTCTTCAACTACCTCTCGGCGATCATCCGTGCGATCGGCGACTCGCGGACACCGCTCGTCTTCCTCACGATCGCCTGCGCGCTGAACGTCGTGCTCGTGATCCTGCTCGTCGGCCCGGTCGGGTGGGGAGTCGCCGGCGCGGCGCTCGCGACCGTCGTCGCGCAGGCCGTCTCGGTGCTGCTGTGCCTGGAGTTCGTCCGGCGTCGGATGCCGATGCTTCACGTTCGGCGCGAGGACTGGCGCGTCACCCGCGGCGACATCGCCGATCACCTGCGGCTGGGCCTCCCGATGGGATTCCAGGCCTCGATCATCGCGATCGGCACGCTCGTCGTGCAGGTCGCCCTGAACGTCCTCGGCGCCGAGGCGATCGCCGCGTACACCGCGGCATCCAGGGTCGACAGCCTCGCGACGGCGCTGCTGGCATCCCTGGGCCTCGCGGTGTCGATGTACGTGGCGCAGAACTTCGGCGGCCGGCGGCCCGACCGCATCCGCTCCGGCGTCGTGCAGGCGACGTGGATGGCGATCGTCGCCTCACTCGTGCTCGGCATCGTGCTCATCGCCTTCGGCACGCACCTGGTGCGGTTGTTCGTCGGCGACGGAGCCGACGAGGTCGTCGAGCTCGCGCACCTCATGCTCATCATCAACGGGTCCACCTACGCCCTGCTCGGCGTGCTGTTCGTGCTGCGCGGTGCGCTGCAGGGGCTCGGTCAGGCGATGATCCCGACCATCACGGGTGTCGTCGAGCTGTTCGCCCGCGTGGCCGCTGCCGTCGTGCTCGGCGCTGTTCTCGGATTCGCCGGCGTTGCGATGAGCAACCCGCTCGCCTGGGTCGGCGCGGTCGTGATCCTCATCCCCGCGTACGTGCGCGCGCACCGCGCACTGGCGAAGATGCCCGTGGATCCGCTCGAGCCGACGCTGACGACGCCGATCGCGATCGTCGGCCCCGACAACAGCTCCCTGAACGTGGATGCCGTGGTCACCCAGCCCGTGCCCGTGATCGTGCAGCGCCGCTGGAAGAAGTTGCTCCGCCGCTGAGACCTACCCCAGTACGCCGCGGCCGTCGCGCAGATCGAAGACCAACTGGGTCTCGGTTCCGCGCACGACCGGATGCACCGTGATGCGCTCGAGGACGATGTCGCGCAGTGCCGCGGCATCCTGAACCGCCACGTGCACGAGGAAGTCGTCGACCCCCGCGACGTGGAACACCTGGAGCACCCGGGGAGTCGCCACGAGCGCGTCGAACAGGGCATTGACCTTCTCGCCGGTGTGATTGGCCAGACGCACTTTGATGATCGCCTCGAGCGGGTAGCCGAGGGTCGCGGCGTCGAGTCGTATGCGGGTGTCGCGGATGACGCCCCGGTCGCGCAGGCCCCGTACGCGGTGCGCGCACGTGGACTCCGCGAGCCCCAGCTGGGCGGCGAGAGCTTTGTTCGTCAGGTCCGCGCGCGTGCTGAGCGCAGCCAGGATCTGCAGGTCGAGCTCGTCGAGTTGTGCTTTCGCCAAGTTCGTCGCCCCTGTTCGGTCGATCGTCATCGAGAATCGCAGATCTGCCGTGATAGTCGGCGGATGCTGTCGAATTCTCCCACTCGCATTGGGATTCCGGCAACGTGAAGGCATGAGCCTGCACCCTGACACCGTCGCCGTGCACAGCGGCCGCGACGACCTCAACGCGCTCGGCGTCCACGCCCTGCCGATCGACCTCTCCACGACCAACCCGCTTCCCGACATCGAACGGGGCGGCGACGCCTACGAGGCGATGGCCACCGGCGGCCGTCCGATCGAGAACGGCAGCCTGGTGTACCAGCGGCTGTGGAACCCGACGGTCGCGCGCTTCGAGGAGGCGCTGGCCACGATGGAACACGCCGAGGCGTCGGTGGCGTTCTCATCGGGAATGGCGGCGATGACCGCCGTGATCCTGGCCATGACATCCGCGACCGGCAAACGCCACGTCGTGGCGGTCCGTCCCCTGTACGGCGGCACCGACCACCTGCTCGGCTCCGGGCTGCTGGGAACCGAGGTCACGTTCTGCCATCCGTCGGAGGTCGGCGTCAGCATCCGCCCCGAAACGGGCCTCGTGGTCATGGAGACGCCGGCGAACCCCACTCTCGAACTCGTCGACGTCGCCGCCGTCGCCGCGTCGGCGGGCGGCGTGCCCGTCGTCGTCGACAACACCTTCGCGACGCCGATCCTGCAGAACCCGCTCGATCTGGGCGCGGCGATGTCGCTGCACAGCGCGACGAAGTACCTCGGCGGGCACGGCGACGTGATCGCCGGGGTCGTCGCCTGCAGCGAGGAGCACGCCGAAGCACTGCGCCGCGTGCGCGCCGTGACCGGAGGCCTGCTGCATCCGCTTGGCGCGTACCTGCTGCACCGCGGCCTCACGACCCTTCCGGTGCGGATCCGGCGGCAGCAGGCGAATGCGCAGCGCATCGTGCAGTGGCTGATCGATCGGCCGGAGGTCGACGAGGTGTTCTACCCGGGGCTCGACGGCGACCCGCAGGGCATCCTCGATCGGCAGATGCGGGGAACCGGGGCGATGATCGCGATGCGAATGCGCGGCGGCTACGCGGCGGCGAGCTCCGTGGCCTCCGCGGTCGAGCTCTTCACGCACGCGGTCTCGCTCGGGGGAGTGGACTCGCTCATCCAGCATCCAGCCGCACTGACCCACCGCCCTGTGCCTGCTGACGCCCGTCCGGATGCCGACGTCCTGCGTCTGTCGATCGGACTGGAGGACGCCGATGATCTCATCGCCGATCTGTCGCGCGCATTCGCCGTTGTCGAAACGCTACAAGAAACCAAGTCTCAGAGAATCTGAAACTTAGTACCTGGTCGCAAAGGCCGAGGGAAGTCGGCATCCGCACTCCTACACTCGCGGGTGGCAACGATGCCATTGACCCCTGGAGCCTCGATGATGAGTTCTCAGTCCCACGCGCACGGCAACGGCGTGCGCATAACCGTCGTCGTCCTCGCCCTGCTTCTCGCGGCGATGGTGACGATCTTCTTCCTGACGACCGGAAAGATCGCCGCGGGTGCCGCTGAGCTGTCGGACGGGACGGGCACCGCCCGGGACGGCTCGGCTCAGCTCGCTGCCGGAGCGCAGGAGCTCTCCAGCGGAGCGCAGCAGCTCGCCGACGGCTCTCAGGACCTCGCCGACGGCGCGCAGAGCGCTCACGAGGGATCGCAGAAGCTCGCAGCGGGTGCGCTGAAGGCCGAGTCCGGTGCTGCCGCACTCTCCGTCGGCGCCGGTACGCTCGCGGCCGGCACGGCCAGCGCCGAGTCGGGTGCCGCCCGCCTCAACGGGGGAGCGCAGACGGCGCTCTCCGGCGCACAGGAACTCGCCGCCGGTCTGCTGCGTGCAGACCTCGGCGCGCAGAAGGCTGTCACCGGTGCGCAGAAGCTGTCCGGCGGCGCTGCCCAGGTGGATGCCGGCGCGCAGAAGGCCGTGGACGGAGCGCAGCAGATCTCCGGCGGTGCCGCGAAGCTGGATGCCGGGGCGCAGACCGCTCTGGCCGGAGCCCAGCAGGTCTCCGGTGGTGCTGCACAGCTGGATGCGGGGGCGAAGAGCGCGCTCACCGGAGCCCAGAAGGTCTCGGGCGGTGCCGCGCAGGTCGGCGCCGGTGCCCAGAAGCTGCTCGACGGTGTGACGAGCATCGCCGCCGGCGTCGGCGGTGCGCACCAGTATGCGCAGTCGCTGAACGCCGGGGCGCAGGACCTCAGCTCGTCTCTCGCCGCCGGAACCGGTGACCAGGTCCGCTACCTCGCCGCCAACGGCGCCATCATCACCGGCACGGTCGGTTCGCTGTCGCAGAACTCGCAGGCGCTCGCCGACCAGCTCGCCGTGCTCGCCCAGACCAACCCCGACCTCGCACCGCTGGCAGCACTGGCCGCCGGTGTCGACCAGCAGGTCGACGGCATCGCGCCCGCAGCGGCCGCAGCGCCGCAGCTCGCTCAGGGACTGATCAACGCCGGTGACGGTGCCGCGTCGCTCGCCGCGGGGACCAGCGCGCTCCTCAACGGCGACTCGTCGAAGGGCTGGCCTGGAACCGTCGGCCTCGCCGATGTGCAGAACGGCGCTCCGGCGCTCGTGGTCGGTGCTCAGAACCTCAAGAAGGGCAGCGGCGACCTCGCCGCCGGTGCGGCTTCGCTCGCCGACGGCATGGCGCCGCTGGCGCAGGGTGCGGCGCAGCTGTCGACCGGCGCCTCGAGCCTCGCGACGGGCATGACCCCGCTCGCGCAGGGCGCCTCCGACCTGTCGACGGGCGCCTCGGATCTCGCCACGGGCATCGCGCCGCTGAAGTCCGGGACCTCGCAGCTCGCATCGGGCGCGAAGGAGCTCGCCACCGGTCTTGTTCCGCTCAAGTCCGGCACCGCCGACCTGGCATCCGGCGCCGGCCGCCTCAGCGGCGGTCTGACCACCCTCTCCGAGGGCGCGGCAGCGCTGCACGACGGAGCGACGCGTCTGAACTCCGGCGCATCCAGCCTGAACGAGGGCGCGGCGTCCCTCGCCGAGGGTACCTCGACCCTGCAGCAGGGCGCGTTCGACCTCGACAACGGCCTCGGCACGCTGTCCGAGGGCGCGACCGCCGTCGCCGACGGCTCGGGTGCGCTCGCCGTCGGCGGCACGAAGCTCGAGACGGGCGCCGTCGCACTCGCCGACGGCAACGGACGCATCGCAGACGGCTCGGGAACGCTCGCCACCGCGACCGCGGGTGCCGCGCCGTCGATGCTGCCCTGGATGCTCGGGATCGCCCTGATCGGCCTGATCGCGATCGGCTTCTGGGTCGGTCACCGGATCAGCCACCGGCGCGCGCTCGCCGCGGCGTAGTCGGGCAGAACGGCCGGAACGGGGCCGCGGGACCACGAGTCCTGCGGCCCCGTTCCGCGTCCGCCGCGTGCCGGGCCTGCGCGGTCGCGGGCCGGCTCGCGCAGAGTCCATCCGCTCAGGGCAGAGCCGCCTTGAGCGGATTCCGCCCACCGGCGGACGGATGCCGCGCACAGTGGGGGCATGAGCGAAGAGACACCGATCCCGCAGTTCGGCCCCGAGGCCAGGCGCGCGCTGTTCCACGAACGCGTCCTCGTGCTCGACGGCGCCCTCGATGACGACAACGGCACGCTGCTGATGACCCAGCTGCTCACCCTCTCGGCGGAGGACCCGGTCGCGGACATCGCCCTCTGGATCCACTCGCCAGGAGGTTCGGTTCCGTCGATGCTCGCCATCCGCGACGTCATGCGCATGATCCCGAACGACGTGGCAACGCTCGCCCTCGGGCTCGCAGCCAGTGCAGGACAGTTCCTTCTCTCCGCAGGGACGAAGGGCAAGCGCCGCGCGCTTCCGCACGCGCGCATCCTCATGCATCAGGGGTCGGCCGGCATCGGGGGCTCGGCAGCCGAGATCGAGATCCAGGCCGACGACCTCCGCCAGATGCGCGACACCGTGCTCGGCCTGATCGCCGACGACACCGGCCAGCAGCCAGACCGCATCTTCGAGGACTCACTGCATGACCGCTGGTACACGGCGGTCGAAGCCGAGGCGTACGGCTTCGTCGACGAGATCGCGACATCGCTCGGCGATGTGTTCCCCCGCCGCAGGGCGCGTGTGGGGCTCGGCCTCGAAGGAGAGAAGTGATGAGCGGCTACACGATCCCCAACGTCATCGCGCAGCATCCGCGCGGCGAGCGAATCATGGACGTCTACTCGCAGCTGTTGTCCGAGCGGGTGATCTACCTCGGCACCGGCATCGACGCGGGTGTCGCGAACGCGCTGATCGCGCAGCTGCTGCATCTCGACGCGGACAGCCCGGACACCGGCATCCAGTTCTACATCAACAGCGAGGGCGGCGACCCTGGCGCTGCGCTGGCGATCCACGACACCATGCAGCACATCCGCCCGGCCGTCGCGACCACAGTCGTCGGGCAGGCGATCGGGCCGGCCGCGCTCCTCGCCGCGGCTGGGGCGGCAGGCCAGCGCGCGGCCCTCGCGCACGCGCGCATCGTGCTGCATCAGCCGGCCGGGCAGTCGCGCGGGGCTATCCCCGACCTCATCCTTGCCGCCGACGAGGTCGTGCGCGTGCGAGCGGACATGGAGGCGATCCTCGCCCGTCACACCGGTCGGACGGTCGAGGCGCTGCGCGCCGACACCGACCGCGACCGGGTGTTCACGGCATCCGCCGCGCTCGAGTACGGGCTGATCGACACCGTCCTCGGCGAGCGGACGGCAGGTTAGCGCGCCACCGCTGACACCTGTCAGCCTGGATGACAGATGTCAGCCCGGAGCAACCGTTCCGTACTGACGTGTGTGATCGGGACTGACAGGTGTGGCCCGGCTCAGGCCGCGAGGGCGAAAGCGCCGTGGCGGGCGGATGCCGAGACGGCGGCGGATGCCGGCACCGACGCGGCCCGCAGCTCATCGGCCACGCTGCTCGTGAGCTCGACGAGCGTGGTGTCGAGGGCGCCGGCGATCGCGGCGATCATCTCGCTGGACGGCTCCTTGAGACCCCGCTCGACCTCGGAGAGGTACTGCGGCGAGACACCTGCCCGCGCAGCGGTCTCGCCGAGGGTCTCGGCGTTGTCATGGCGACGCCGGCGCAACTGATCGCCGAGCAGGTGGCGCCACAGCGGTTCGGGCGACGGGGTGGAACGGTCGGGGAACGCGATCATGTCGGCCATGGTCCACGGTAACGCCGCGCCGTTCTCCGGCGGGAGCGGTTCTGCTCAGAGCAGAACACCCGCCCGGCCCGCACAGACCTCTCCTTGCCGACGAGACCTCTCGTCACGGACGTCGGCACCGAGAGGTCTCGTCGCTAACGGGAGGCGTCTGCGTCCACGGACGTCTCGGCAGGGTCCGGCGCGGTCGCCGGATGCTCCGCCGCCCAGCTGGCCAGCAGCCCGAGGCGTTCCGCCGACGGTGAGCCCGGTTCGGCGGTGTACACGAGCATGACCTGCCCGGGTTCGGCCGTCAGTGCCAGCTCCTCGTACGCGAGCGTGACGTCGCCGACGATCGGATGCCGGTACCGCTTGGTCCCCGCGCCGTGAGTGCGGACATCGTGCGCGCCCCACAGCCTGCGGAACGTCTCGCTCTGCGTGGACAGCTCGCCGACGAGATCCTGTAGCGCCTTGTCGTGCGGATCGCGGCCGGCTTCTGCCCGCATGATCGCCACGCACATCTCGGCGAACAGGTCCCAATCCGGGTAGAAGTCGCGCGACGCCGGGTCGAGGAACTGGAAGCGCGCGAGGTTCGGCGTCCGCCCGCCCTCGCCGATGAGCGGCGAGAAGAACGCCCGGCCGAGCGGGTTGACCGCGACGATGTCCTGATGCTGGTCGCGCACGAACGCGACAGCGCCGGTGAGTGCCTCCAGCGCCCACTGCAGGCTCGCGCGCGGTGGACTCGACGACGCGGCGCGGCGCCGCGTCCGGCCCGATGTGGGGATGCCGTCGGCCGCACGCGCCAGATCGAACAGGTGCGCGCGCTCGGTGTCGTCGAGCTGCAGCGCACGGGCGATCCCGTCCAGGACCGAGGCGGATGCACCGGCGATCGCGCCGCGCTCGAGCTTGGCGTAGTACTCCACACTGACGCCCGCGAGCATCGCGACCTCGGTGCGTCGCAGGCCGGGAACGCGACGGTTCGGGCCTCCGACGATGCCCGCCTGCTCGGGGGTGATCTTCGCGCGGCGCGACGACAGGTATTCGCGCACCTCGGCCCGGTTGTCCATGCGGCAAGCGTATGCCGATTGGATGCCGGGAGGGGCACCCTGACAGGACACGTCTCGGCAGGAACTCCCGGAGTCCGTAGATCAGGAGTTGTATGGAATCACACACCGAAGCACACATCAGAAGGAGCGCACACATGCGTGGAGTAGTCATGCACGGCCCCGGCGACGTCCGCGTCGAGGACCGCGAGAAGCCGACCATCACGAGGCCGACGGATGCCGTCATCAAACTCGCCGCCACGTGCATCTGCGGTTCCGACCTCTGGCCGTACCGCGGTGCCGACAGCGTCGACGCGACGCCCATGGGCCACGAGTACGTCGGCGTGGTCGAGGAGATCGGTGCGGACGTGAAGAACCTGAAGGTCGGCGACTTCGTCGTCGGCTCGTTCATGGCATCCGACAACACGTGCGAGATCTGCCAGGCCGGGTACCAGTCCCGGTGCGCCCACGTCGTGCCGATGGGCCGGTACGGCACCCAGGCCGAGTACGCGCTGATCCCGCACGCAGACGGCACGCTCGTCGCCACCCCCGGTCAGCCCGACGCCGACCTCATCCCCGCTCTGCTCGCCGCGTCCGACGTGCTCGGCACCGGATGGTTCGCCGCCGTCGCCGCTGAGGCCGGCCCCGGCAAGACCGTCGCCGTGGTCGGCGACGGCGCGGTGGGCCTCCTCGGCATCCTCGCCGCGAAGCAGCTCGGCGCGGAACGGATCATCGCGATGAGCCGGCACGCCGACCGCCAGGAGCTCGCGCGCCGTTTCGGCGCGACCGACATCGTCGAAGAGCGCGGCGACGAGGGCGTGGCGAAGATCAAGGAGCTCACGAACGGGCTCGGAGCCCACTCGACGATCGAGGCCGTCGGCACGCAGGAGTCGATGATGCAGGCGATCCGATCCACCCGCGCCGGTGGGCACGTCGGCTACGTCGGCGTCGCGCATGACGTGGCGCTGCCCGGCGACGAGCTGTTCTTCTCGGGCGTGCACCTGCACGGCGGGCCTGCGCCGGTGCGGCGATTCCTGCCCGAGCTCATCCAGCTCATCTGGGACCGCGAGATCGACCCGGGCGTCGTCTTCGACCTGACCCTGCCGCTCGAGGATGCGGCCGAGGGGTACAAGGCGATGGACGAGCGGCGCGCCACGAAGGTGCTGCTGACCGTCTGAGCGACGGGCGCGACCCGGTTCAGCCCGCGAGCTGCTCCGCGAGGAAGGCGGCCTGCTTCTGCCACTGCAGACCCAGGCCGCCTTCGTGCTCGTTGAAGGCGTACTCGACGATGTCGGCGGTTCCACCCCAGTGATTGCGGGCGGCGAACACCGTCGACGGCGGGCACACCGGGTCCATGAGCGCCACCGAGAACAGAGCGGGCGCCGTGGCGCGGCGGGCGAGGTTCGCCCCGTCGAAGTACGACAGCGTCCGGAACGTGTTCTCGACGGCGTCCCGATGCACAGCCAGGTACCGCACGATCTCGGCGTAGGGATCGCGGTCGGTGAGCCCGACCGCCCGTTCGAAGTGGCAGAGGAACGGCACATCCGGCATCGCGGCGATCAGACCGCTCGAGAGCGCCGCGGCGGCGATCGCGACCCCGCCGCCCTGGCTGGTGCCCGTCACGGCGACCCTGGATGCATCGATCCGATCGAGCGAGCGGATCGCGTCGATCGCGAGGACGGCGTCGGTGTAGACCCGGCGGTAGTAGTACTCGTTCGGGTCCTGGATGCCGCGGGTCATGAACCCCGGCGTCGCAGGGCCGGAGCCGTGCGGGTCGGGCGTGATGCCGCCGGTGCCCCATCCGCTGCCCTGGCCGCGGGTGTCCATGAAGAAGTGGGCGTACCCGGATGCCGCCCACCCGAGCCGCTCATGCGGAAGGCCGCGCCCACCGCCGTACCCGTTGTACTCGATGACCGCCGGCAGAGCGTCGTCGGCATCCGCCGGCAGCAGCAGCCACCCGCCGACCGGGTCGCCGCCGAACCCGCTGAAGGCGACGTCGTACACCTCGACCGCCTGGAGCGGCGAGTCGATCCGGCGCAGCTGGACGGGGGCGGCGAGGGCACGTGACTCGGCGAGGGTCTGCTCCCAGAAGTCGTCGAAGTCGGCGGGCTCCGCCACCTCGGGCCGGTAGGAGCGCAACTGCTCCGCCGGTAGGTCGAAACGCGGCATCGCTGAATCCTTCACTCGGGGTCGACCGCAGTTTATCGCCGCGACGCTGTCGCCTCACAGGCGCACTGGTTAGGCTGAACCTCAGGGTCTCTCCCGCATCTCTCCCCCGCTTTGAAAGGCGTCCATCGTGACCGAATCCGTTGAGAACACCGCAGAGCAGGGCACGGACTTCTTCGATCAGCTCGCCCAGGGTCCCGCCCGCGAGCAGGAGAGCTTCACGATCGGTTTCCGCGGTTACGACCGCGGCGAGGTGGATGCCGCCATCGCGGGTCTGCGCATGCAGATCAAGCGCGCCGAGACCGAGCTCACCGAGGCCCGCTCCGGTGTCAGCCGCGACGTGGAGTCCGTGCGCGCCGAGCTGGAGACCGCCCGGTCCGAGAGCGAGAGCCGGGCAGCCGAGAGCGAGGCGCGCATCGCCGAGATCGAGAAGCAGCAGGAGGAGCGGGTTGCCGCCGCCCGTGCGGATGACGAGAAGCGCATCGCCGCGCTCGAAGCCGATCTCGCCGCGGCGCAGGCCCGGGTCGACGAGTCCGAGCAGCAGGTGACGGCACTCTCGAACGAACTCGCGGGCGCTCCGAAGGACGAGACCGACATCGAGGGTTCGCGCCTGCAGTTCGAGGCCGTCCTCCGCGTGGCCGAGGAGCAGGCATCCGTCCTCATCCAGAACGCCGCCGTGCAGGCGGAGCGCCTGCTCGAGGCCGCCCGTGACGAGGCCGAGGCCCGCCGCGCAGAGCTCGCCGCCGAGGTCGACCGGCTGACCACTCAGGCGCAGAACGACGCCGACCAGGTGCGGCTGCGCATCGAGACCGAGTACACCGCGCATGAGGCGCGCATCGAGCGCGAGGCGGCGCACGCGGCCGAGAAGGTCAATCAGGCCGAGCAGGAGGCGGCGACCATCCGCACCGAGGCCGAGAAGGGCGCGGCAGCCCTGCGCTCCCTCGTCACCCGCGAGACGACGCAGCAGCGCACGGATGCCGAGCGTGAGGTCCGCGAGATGAACGCCCGCGTCCTCGAGTTCGAGGAGACGCTGACCCGCCGTCAGGATGACGCGCAGCAGGAGTTCCTGCTGCTGCACAATCAGGCGGTCGCGCACGCCGAGCGCATCACGGCCGATGCGAACGAGCAGGTGGCATCGTCGCTCGAGCACTCCAAGCGGATCGCCGCGAAGGCCGACGACTACGAGAAGCTCATGCGCTCGCAGGCGCAGTCGATCGAGGCGGATGCGCAGGTGCGTGCCCGCGCGACGCTCGAGCGCGCTCAGGTGAAGGCCGAGAAGATCGTCAGCACCGTGACCGGGCACACCGCCGATGTGCTCCGCGATGCCGAGGACCGCACCCGTCAGCTGCGCTGGCAGCAGCAGCAGCTGAACAGCTTCATGGCCGAGGTGCGCGAGCTCATCCGCCCGGAGGGCGTGCTCGCGGCATCCGCCGGCGAGACGGAGGACGCCGACGACGTGGACGTCCTCGAGGAGGGCGACGAGGTCATCGAGCTCGCTCCCGACGCGGACGAGACGGCCGGCGATGAGTCGGAAGGCGACGCCGACGAGGACGACTCCACCAAGAGCTGACGCCGTCCCGTGACGGTCCGTTCACCATGAGCGTCACGACACCCCGATAATGCGCTCCACCGCCAAATAATGCGCATTAGGGGCATGACGGGCGCGGTCGGATCTGGCACGATCAGGCGCTGTGAGCAAGGCGCAGCCTTGCCTGAGCGGTGCCGATGGGGGCACCGGGAGGAGCAGCCCATGGACATTCGAAGAAGAATCGCCGCGTCAGCGGTCGCGCTGGCACTCGTCGCCACGGCGCTCATCGCCGGAACCGCGTCGACGGCCGCCTCGGCCGCAGAGGACGAGGAGCTTCCGGTCTTCACCACGCAGGGGCCGATCATCGACCGGTTCACCGATGAGACCTGGAACCCGGGGAACGAGTTCATCTTCCCGTCGGTGTTCCACGCCGGGGAATACCTCGAGAACCCGCTCGGCGAGTGGTACGTCTATTACGCCCCGCACGACGCCCCCGGTGGCATCAACCTCATGTACGCGGACTCGATCGACGGACCGTGGACGCACTACGACGCCAACCCGATCGTCTCGAACGTCTGGGACGGCATCTACGACGTCTCGCATGTGTCCGCGCCCGATGCCGTGTGGAACGAGGACACCGACCAGGTGTTCCTCTACTTCCACGGCGAGAACACCACAGACCGCTACGCCACATCGGCCGACGGTGTGCACTTCGACTACGGCGGTGTCGTGATGACGACCGAGCAGTTCGGGCAGAACGCCACGGAGACCTCGTACAACCGCATCTTCGACAATCCGTTCCCCGAGAACGGGTGGGAGCATGCGATGTTCTTCATGGTCAACGACACCTCGAACGTGCGCCGCATCGGGCTGGCCTATTCGCACGACCTGATCAACTGGGAGGCGCAGCCGGGCTGGGTCGTCGAACCGACCGCCGTCGAGGGGACGAACGTCGCCGGACCCGAGATCTGGGAGTGGAACGGCACGCACTACGTGCTTTACGGATCGAGCGCGGGAACGATCTTCGCGAAGAAGCTCGATGAGGACCTCCGCAGTGCGGGTGATCCGATGCCGCTGTACATCCCGAGTCCGTTCCCGCCGGAGGAGGGGCGCACCTCGTCGCCGCAGATCGTGGAAGAGGGCGGCGTCACCCACATGATCTTCGAGATCGGCGGCCGCAGCGGCACGACGATCGCTCATGCTGTGCTCGACCCCGAGGGCACCCGGGACCCGCTCAACACCCGTTCGGAGGACCCGATGTACGAGCTGTGCACGGGCGCGGGGTCCGACGAGTTCGAAGGCGACGCTCTGGGCGAGGCGTGGAGCATCCTCCGCGACGGCGAGGATCGGCAGCGTCTCGAAGACGGCGGTCTGGTGATGTCGTCGCCGACCACGTCGATCGATGGTGCGACCATTCCGCAATTGCCTGTTCCCGAGGGAGCGTGGGAGGTCACGACCGAATTGGAGTACGCGCCGGTGGCCAAGTACCAGCAGGCGGGGCTCGTGCTGTACCGCGATGATGCGAACAACGCCAAGCTCGTCTGGTCTTTTGCGCAGCAGGGTCAGCGATTCGACTTCACGTGGAAGAACAGCGGCAAGGACCGCTTCGACACGTGGACGTGGGAGGACAGTGTCTTCCCGCCTGCGGACATGGGCGGCACCGTGTGGCTGCGGATGAGCAGCAACGGAGACTGGGTGACAGCTTCGCTGTCCACGGATGGTCAGAAGTTCATCCGGATCGGCCAGCCGATCGAATCGGAGGTACTCGCGGCCACCGGCGTCGGGGTGTCCGCGTTCCGCGGCGCCACATCCGCTCCCGATACCGAAGCGCGATTCGAGTGGCTCCGCTTCACGCCGGATGCGGATGAGCTGGCGGCCTGCGAGAGCGATGACGGCAACGGTCCGGGCAACGGTCACGGTCCGGGAAACGGGCACGGCCACGGTCCCGGGAACGGGCACGGCCACGGTCCGGGGAACGGTCACGGCCAAGGACCCGGGCACGGTCACGGCCAACGACCCGGGGACGGCAAAGGTCTCGGCTGGGGCAACGGTCATGCGATTCTCGTGAACTGACGGACGACGCGGTGGCGCCCCGATGGCTTCGCCCCGTCGTACCCTGGACGCATGTCGAACCTGACGCATGCCGCGGCGCTGTCGGAGCTGATCGATGCGGGAGCCAGGATCCTCGACGTCCGCTGGAAGCTGGGTCGGACCGACGGTCGTGACGCCTATCTCGCCGGCCACATCCCCGGCGCGGTGTACGTGGACATCGAGACCGAGCTGTCGCGGCACGGGCGTCCTGACGAGGGGCGCCACCCGTTTCCGTCGACCGGGCAGGTGCAGGAGGCCGTGCGCCGCTGGGGTGTGAACGCGGGCGACGTGGTGGTCGCATATGACGATGCCGGCGGAGTCCCGGCTGCCCGCGCGTGGTGGATCCTGCGGCAGGGCGGTGTCGACGTGCGCGTGCTCGACGGCGGCTGGCAGGCATGGCAGACCAGCGGCGGAGCGGTCGAGACCGGCGATGTCGTGCCGGAGCCCGGAGACGTCGTGCTCTCGGACATCAGCGGCGACAGCCTCACGATCGACGAGGCCGCCGCGCTCGCGGCATCCGGCATCCTGCTCGACGTGCGCGCACCGGAGCGCTTCCGCGGCGAGGTCGAGCCGATGGATCCGATCGCCGGCCATATCCCCGGCGCGGTCAATCTGCCGACGACCGTGCACGTGGATGAGCGCGGGATGCTGCGCGAGCCGGACGCCCTGCGCCGCACGTTCGCCGAACGGGGCATCACGGACGGCGTCGCGGTCGGCGCGTACTGCGGTTCGGGCATCACCGCCGCGCACACGGCGCTGGTGCTCGCCGAGATCGGCATCGACGCGAAGCTGTTCCACGGCTCGTGGAGTCAGTGGTCGAACACCCCGGGCCGGCCGGTCGCGACGGGAGACTAACGGCGTGACTTTTGGCCAGTGATCCGGCGGTTGTGCCTAGAGGCTGCGGATGGTTCACTCGTGAGTGCCGCGACGCGCGATCACGACCGCACCGGGCGATCCTGCGAGAACGCCGATGAGGAGCATGGCGAGGGGCATGGGCATGACTAAGCCTGCTGCTGAGACCGCCAGCGGTGTCAGGAAGAGCGCCCCAGCACGGAACACGCCTGCGAAAACCACCGAGCTGCCTCGTAATGCCTCCGGAACGGTCGTGCCGACGAGTGTCGGTCCGAGTGTCAAGATGACCCCCGAGCCTACGCCTGCGACGATGACACCGCTGACGGAGACGGCCTCGAGCGACGGCAGGCAAGCGAGGGAAGCTATGCCGGTTGCCGTCGCCAGCGTTGCGATCGTCACCGTTCGAGAGAAGAACGCGGCCGCGATCGCGCCGGCCGCAAGAGAGCCGACCAACAGACCTGCGTTCGCTGCACCGATGAGCAACCCCGTGCGCGGTTCTGCCCAGCCCGCATCCCCGAACATGATCGATACGAAGGTGGTGAGCACTGCGTTGAACGAGCCCGCCGCCAGCGTGCCGAAAGCACCGACTCGCATTCCGTGATAACGCCAGAGCTTGTTGTCGGTTGTCTTCGGAACTCGCTCGAATAACGGGAGGCGTGTGAGCAGGAGGCATTCGGAGGCGCCGACGATTGCGATCGCAGCGATGACAGCGGCGGCGAGCCGAGGTTCTCCCGTGGCCATCACTCCCGCGAGAATCGGGCCGAGGATGGCAAGGCCATTAGACAGGAACTGATTCCGAGCCATTCGTCGTTCTGGGCGCGGCCCGAGGCGAAGGACATGAACTTGAGAACCGCTCCAGAACCCCGCTCGCGAGATCCCTTGGAGCAGTTGCGCGACGAGGAGGCCGATCAATCCTGGAATGACGAGCACGGCGAGCATCGACAGAGCCAGGACCATGAGCGAGCCCGCCATGATCGATCGATCGGTGGCGATCCTGAAGAGGTGGTTGACGAGCGAACGTGACACGAACTGAGTCGCAGCCGATGCTGCGCTGAGCGATGCGATCACCGCGAGCGAAAGTCCTTCGTCCAACGCAACGAACGTGAGCATCACCGTTGCGGTCGCGAGGGCGAGCGCGTAGAGCGCCGTCACTACATCGATCGCGAGCGTGCGCATGAACTCAAGCGCCGGGTCGTGAGAGTATCATCAAAGAACCCTATTCTGTGCAACAGAAAAATACCACATTAGCGCCGTGGCTCCTTGAGGGTTGACACGCGACGCCGAGTGCAGAAGTATGTTCTGCACAACAGAGGACTTATCGTGATAGATGCGCACGTCGTTGTGCGGGGAGAGGACCACCGTGAGTATTCATCTCATCGGCGTCATCGTTTTAGCAGTTGTCTTTGTGCTCGGCACGGCTCGTCCGGTGAACATCGGCGTATTCGCTTTGGTCGCGACGTTCTTGCTGGGGATCACTCTGGGCGGTGAGTCCGTCGATGAACTTCTCCTCGGATTCCCGGCCGACGTTCTGATCCTTCTCGTCGGAGTCACCTATCTGTTCGGGCTCGCCGCGACCAACGGCACGCTGGAGTGGCTGGTGGAGCGCGCGGTGCGCGCCTTCGGAGATCGGCCGGCGCTGGTTCCGTGGTTGATCTTCATCTTCTCTGCTGTCCCGACAATGGCGGGCGCGCTCGGCCCCGCTGGTGTCGCGATGCTCGCTCCTCTGTGCCTCCGCCTCGGCGAGAAGTACGGGCTCAGCCGTCGGATGTCGGCCCTGATGGTCATGCACGGATCCTGCTCGGGCAACTTCTCGCCCATCAACGGTCTCGCGATCATCGCTCTCTCCGCTGCGGAGCAGAACGGTCTCGAGGTGTCGGGAACGGCCCTGTTCCTGGGAAACCTGGCGTACAACGTCGGCCTCGGCGTCATCATCTACTTCGGGTTCGGCGGCCGTCGCCTTATCGCGCAGGGCCGAGCCCAGCGGTCAGAGCGCACTCAGCGCGCCGAGCGTGGTCAGCGTGCGCTCGCGACGGTGGGGGCGGCGGTCGCGGCGTCGGCGGCGGGCAACGGGCAGGGGAGTGCCGCGGGTTCTGCGTCCGCGGGTTTCAGTGCGGGCGGATACACCGAACTGATCGGCCACCCGAAGACGTCGATTCGCATCGACCAGGTCGCAACCCTCATCGTCATCATCGGCGTCGCAATCGCCGCACTGGTTCTGGACTTCGACCTCGGTTTCGTCGCGCTTACGGCGGCAGCCCTGCTGCACACGATCTTCGGGAAGCGGTTCGATGGAGCAGAGAAGAAGATCGTCTGGTCCGTCGTGCTGCTCATCTGCGGAATCACCACGCTTGTCGCTCTGCTTCAGCGCCTCGGCACCATCGAATGGCTGGGCGAAGGGATCGCAGGAATGGGCGTCCCGCTCCTGACGGTTCTCGTCCTCTTCTTCGTCGGCGCCGTGACCAGCGCTTTCGGATCCAGCGCGGGGCTGATCAGCGTGCTCGTCCCGCTGGCTGTGCCGTTCATCGCTACAGGAGGCATCGACGCGACCTGGGTTCTGGTGGGGCTTTGCATTTCTGCGACAGTCGTCGACGCGATGCCGTTCTCTTCGGTCGGAGCGCTCACTCTGTCGACCGCTCCGGAAGAGGAGCGACCTCAGTTGTTCCGGTTCATGCTCGTGTGGGGCGCGGCGATGATCGTCTCCGCGCCGATCCTCACCTGGCTCGTGTTCATCCTGCCGACCTCTCTGTGATCGGACTCGTGTACAGAACCGAAACGAAAGAGCTCACTATGCATGAAGAATTGAAGCATCAGGTCGCGTTGTCGTCACGGATCCTCGCCGCGGCGGGACACGGCGATCTCATCTGGGGGCACACGTCGGTGCGCGACCCCGAGGGAAAAGGCGTCTGGATCAAAGCCGCCGGCTGGGGGCTCGACGAAGTCACCGCCGAACGAGTCCATCTTGTGGACGAAGACGGCGCGCTCGTCATGGGCGATGGCCAGCCGCACAGCGAATGCGCGATCCACACCGAGATCATGGCGGCCCGGCCCGATGTCGGTGCCGTGGTGCACACCCACCCACCGCACGCGGTGGCTCTGGCAGCGCTCGGGCAGGAACTCAAAGCGGTCAGCCACGCCGCGAACCTCTTCACTCCTCCAGGCGTTCCGCGCTTCACCCGGACAGCCGACCTCATTCTGACCCGTGAGCTCGGGGCCGCAGTGGCGCAGTCGCTCGGCGATCGAAACGCTCTCTTCCTCGTCAATCACGGGATCGTGACCGTTGGTCGCGATGTCAAGGAAGCGACAGTCGCGGCGGTCGTTCTGGAACGCGCATGCCAGCAGCAGCTGCTCACCGCGACGGGCGGCGGATGGCCGACCTGGTCACCGCCCGAGGAATCCCTCGCCAAACGCGAGCACATCTATCACGATGCGGCAGTTGCCAGCGTCTGGGACTATCTCGTCCGCCAACTGCCGACTCGAAAGGGGGAATGAGTCGTGG
This sequence comes from Microbacterium sp. NPDC077644, assembly GCF_040702785.1. Classification (NCBI taxonomy): domain Bacteria; kingdom Bacillati; phylum Actinomycetota; class Actinomycetes; order Micrococcales; family Microbacteriaceae; genus Microbacterium; species Microbacterium sp. NPDC077644. The sequence goes on along the minus strand of NZ_JBFBME010000002.1, from coordinate 555,776 downwards.
CTTTGACTTTCACGATGGCGTGCCAGGCATACGATCGGATGGACCTCTTGCGTCGAGGCGCTGTGCGTCTGGGAGATGCGGAGATCAACTTCCTCGATCTGCCGGTTGAGGAGACCTTCTTCCGAATGGCACGGTTCCGTGAGTTCGACATCGCCGAGATGTCGCTGTCCTCGTACACGCTGAGTCTCTCGCGAGGAGCGCCGTTCGTCGCGATACCGGTGTTCCCCTCGCGCTCCTTCCGCCACAGCGGCGTATACGTACGCGAGGATTCGTCCGTGACCGAGGCATCTGCGCTCGCCGGGGCTGTCATCGGCGTTCCGGAGTATCAGATCACGGCTGCGGTATGGATCAGGGGCATTCTCGCGGAGCATCATGACCTTCCGGTGTCCGCTGTGTCATACCGCACGGGAGGACTCGATGAGCCCGGGCGGTACGAGAAGATCGCGCTGGATCTGCCCGAGGGCGTCTCGGTGACCCCGATCGGCGACGAACAGACGCTTTCGCAGATGCTGTTGGACGGCGAGATCGACGCCCTGTACAGCGCACGCAACCCTGGACCCTACAACGCCTCCGGACACGGCGGCATTCGCCGACTGTTCACAGATACGGAGCAGACGGAACGCGACTATTTCGCCGACACCGGGATCTTTCCGATCATGCACACCCTCGTCATACGCCGGGACGTCTACGAGCAGCATCGATGGCTTCCGCGGGAGCTGATGAAAGCCGCGGAGTTGTCGAAGCAGGTGGGTCTCGCCGGCATCGACGAGACTGCCGCGCTGCGGTTCGCCCTGCCATGGCTCTGGGCGGAGGCGGAGCGCACGCGGGAGGCACTCGGTGACGATTGGTGGCCTTACGGGATCGAGCGCAATCGCCACGTACTCGATACGTTCCTGCGCTATTCGCACGAACAGGGGCTGGCGCCGAAGCGCTATACGCCCGAGGAGCTCTTCGCTCCTGAGTCGCAGGAGCAGGTCATTGTCTGAGCAGGGATGGCTGACGGGAAAGCGCACCCTCATCGCCGGGGCCGGCTCCGGGATCGGCCGCGCGGTCGTGGATGCGTTCCTTGACGAGGGCGCCCAAGTGGCGGTACTGGAACGCGATCCAGCGAAGGTGCAGGCTCTGCGTTCGAGCCGCCCCGAAGTCGTCGTGGTCGAGGGCGATGCGACCACTCGGGAAGCGAACGAACTCGTGGTGCGGACGGCAGTTGACGAGTTCGGCGGCCTCGACGTTGTGGTCAGCTGTGTGGGAATCTTCGACTTCTACCGTGGGATCGGCGACATCGATGCCGGGCAGATCGATGATGCGTTCGACGAGTTGTTCACCGTCAACGTCAAGAGCCATCTGCATCTCGTGAAAGCGGCGCTGCCGGCGCTGCGTGATTCCCGCGGCTGCATCGTACTCACCGAATCGACCTCGGCGTATTACCCGGGCAGAGGGGGCGTGCTGTATGTGCCGAGCAAGTTCGCCGTCCGAGGTCTCGTCACCGCGCTCGGCCACGAACTGGCTCCTGACGTGCGAGTGAACGGCGTGGCGCCCGGTGGAACAGTCGGGACGGATCTGCGCGGAGCCGGTGCGCTCGGTCTCGGTGACAGAAGCCTCGGGCATGCCTCGAACCGTGAGGCGGATATCGCTGCGCGGGTACCGCTTCAAGTGGCGCTGTCGGGAGCAGATCATGCGTGGAGCTACGTCTTTCTCGCGTCAGATCGCTCGCGCGGTGTCTCGGGCGATGTCATCCACACCGATGGCGGAATGGGGATCAAAGCATGAGCATCAGAGCCTTCTCCGAAGAGCGGGAACTCATCTCAGGGGCGTGCCGGGTTCTCGCAGGTCGCGGTCTTGCCGACGGAATCCTCGGCCATATCAGCCTCCTCGTGGACGACGATCTGGTTCTCGTGCGATGCAGGGGGGCGCACGAACAGGGTCTCGGATACACAACCCCTGACGACATCCGGCTCGTTCATCTGGATGGCGAAGAAGGCGCCCGTGGTGAGCTCGACGGCTGGGCGGTGCCGAACGAGCTTCCGTTGCATGCAGAGGTGCTGCGCAGCCGGACAGACGTTCGCGCGGTCGTGCATGCGCACCCTGCGCGGACAGTCGCGGCGGATCTTGCCGGCCTCCAGATCCGGCCGATCGTGGGAGCGTTCGATATTCCCGGTGCGCGGCTCGCCGCTGGCGGCGTTCCCGTATACCGTCGAGGCGTGCTCGTCCGCGATCGTCGTCTCGCGCAGGAGATGGTCGACGCGATGGGCGATCGCCCCATCGTGCTGCTGCGCGGCCACGGCATCACCAGCGCCGCGCCGTCAGTCGAACAGGCAGTCCTCCAGGCGATCAGCGTCGATATCCTGGCCGCGTTGTCGCTGCAAATCGTCGGAGCCGGTGGCACTCTGCAGGATCTTCCTGCAGCCGACATGAGCGAACTCCCTGATCTCGGTGCAGGATTCAATACGGGGTTCGCATGGCGGCATGAACTTGCGCGCCTGCGCGGTGTCGTCCTCGACGATCCCGTGCCGCCCGGCGCCGTGACGAGCTGACATGACGGGGGATCGCGCCGCCTCGTCCCCGGCTCGGTGGGAACTCGCCGTGATGGTCTGGGTGTCGCTGCTTCCCGCAGCGTTGGTGATGAACCTCCTCGTCCTGCCACGGTTTCCTGACATTCCTCAACCGGTGGGGGTCATTGTGTCATCGGTCGTGAGCGTCGTGTTCGTGGTCTGGGTCGGTCTTCCGGTCATGCTCCGGTTGCGGACCGCAGTTGCCCAGCGTCGATCTGCCCACCGTTAGCATTGAGGCGTGAATAAGAGCGGATCCCTGGACCTGCCCGCGACGGGGCCTGCGCCCCAGTACCCGATCGAATCGGTCGACAATGCGCTGAAGATCATTCATCTTCTCGGTACGCGTGCGGAACTGCGGCTGACGGAAGTTGCCGAGGCGCTCGGGGTCGCGTCGTCGACCGCGCATCGGCTGCTCGCGATGCTGCAATACCGTGGTTTCGTTCGACAGGATGCTTCATCGAAGGCATACCGCGCTGGCACTGCACTGTCGACCGTCTCGTTCGCGATCTTGCAGCGCTTCGACGTCCGTGAGGCGTTGCATCCCCTTCTCGCCCGGGTGAACCAGGAATTCCGCGAGACTGTTCACGTCGTCGCACTCGACGGTGCGATGGTGAGATTCCTCGATGCGATTGAGAGCCCTCAGGCCGTGCGCGTCGCATCTCGTCTGGGGCAGGTGATGCCGGCAAACTGCACGTCGTCAGGGAAGGCGATCCTGGCGGGTGTCTCGTCGGCGGAGTTGCGCAGCATCCTCCCATTCGAACGGCTCGATGTCCTCACTGAGAATTCGATCGCCACCCGCACGGAGTTCGAACGCAGTCTCGACGAAGTGCGCGACCGCGGTTACGCGACCAGCAATGAGGAGAGCGAAGAAGGCGTGCGATCAGTCGCCGTAGCGTTCCCGCCCGGGGCGCTGCCGATGCGCCTTGCCATCAACGTCTCGGTTCCTGCACATCGGATGAAGGCATCGACGGAACGACGACTGGGTGAGCGGCTCGCGTCTGAAATCCGCTCCCACGGCGAAGCGATGCAGTGACCCGGTGCGGTGCGCCCGAGATACGAGCGCACCGCACTCTCATAGCGCGGACGCCACCGGAACAGCGAGCATTCTTTCCAGCGACGCCCTGAACTCGGCAGCGTTTTCATGGTTCTGGACTGCGCGGCGAGCCGAGATCAGCGCTCGTGGCCAGTTCACGACGACTGCGCCCGTGAGATGCACCCCGTCCTCCGAATACGCGACGGCGAACCTGTCGTCGGCGGGATCCCCGAGCAGCTGCGAATCGGTGACACCGGTGCGGCCGACGATCTGGATTCTCCAGTCGTACTGGTCACTCCAGACGTACTCGACCGGATCGTACGAGCGCGCGTTCTCGGGAGAGAGAACGTTGTGTGCGACAAGCCGCGCCTGGTCGGCGGCGCTGGTCCAATGCTCCAGACGGGTGCTTCCTGTGCCATCAGAGTGTTGCCAGCGGCAGACATCTCCGATGACATGAATATCGTCGGCTCCGACGGCACGGAGATGATCGTCTGTGACGACGCCGTTGTCGATCACCAACCCGGAATCCTCCAGCCATTCGGTGTTCACGACCGCACCGATGCCGACCAGTACCGCGTCCGCCTCGATCCGCTCGCCGTTCGAGAGCGAGACGAGCGCTCTCGTTCCGTCGTCCTCGATGCCCTCGACGCCGGTAGCGAAGAGCATTTTCACGCCCTCAGCAGCATGCTTGTCTGCGAAGATCTGACCGATCTCCTCGTTGAGAGCGCGTGACATGGGGGCGGGATGCGGGTCGACGATGGTCACCTCTGCGCCGATGCTCCGTGCGGTTGCGGCGACCTCTGCGCCGATGAAGCCGCCGCCGACCACGACGAGGCGGCGCGTCGCGTGCAGGACGGCACGCAGCCGGGCGGCGTCCGCGCTCGTGCGCAGAAGATGGATCCGCGGTCCATCGCCCCATGGTGATGGTCGCGCACGAGCCCCCGTCGCAATGATCAGATCGTCGTACGAGAGGCGCTCACCGTCGGCCAGGACGATCTCCTTAGAGGCGATCTCGAGGCCCGACGCGGCCGTCCCGCTGCGCCAGGTCACGCCGAGGGCCGAGAGCTCGTCTTCGGAAACCAGCGGGACGCCATCGGTGCCGGTGTCGGATACCAGATGTGCTTTCGAGAGCGGTGGCTTGTCATACGGGTACGCGAGGTTCTCCTGCTCGACGATGACGATCTCGCCGTCGAAGTCACCTGACCGCAGGGCTTGCGCGGCCTTCACCCCGCCGACCGAGCCGCCCACGATGACGGTGCGGGTCATTCTTCGACCACCTTCAGAGCCGAGACAGGGCAGCTGTGCGCGGCATCCTTCACTCTCTGAATCTCGGACTCCGGGACGTCGGTCTTCAAGAGCACGACGATGCCGTCGTCATCGATGTCGAAATAGTCGGATGCCCCGACCACGCAGTTCGCATATCCCTGGCAGGCAGCGAAGTCCGCCTTTACTACTACGGTCATCGTGACTCCTCTGGTTCCATCGTCGACAGCGCGGGCTCCGGGAACATCGGTTCATATGGCGAAGCGATCATCGCGGTGAAGGTCTGCGTCGTCTGCCAGGTGAGTGCCTCGAGTTCCAGGGGGTCGAGGGCGATCCACTGGCCCGATTTCGGCGACTCGATCAGCAGGCGCGCACCGTTGCGGGTCTCGACGTGGGAGACCCTGATCTCGCTGAACTCGTTCGCGATGGTCAAGGGCGCGCCGATCGAGCGGGCCAGCAGGCGCTCGTGTTCTTCGTATGACCGGCGCGCCGCCGCGCGGTCGATGTCTTCGCCTTCCCACTCGAGAGTCATAGGAAGATCGCCAGGTTCTGTGTGCGCAGCACTGACTCGTCGATCAGGATGACTCGCCGGGCGAGCACGTAGCCGGTGTCGGTCTTCCTGAACACGTCTTCCCGCTGCGCGGAAATCGTTGAGGCGGGATTCGTATCTCCGCGACTGCGGAACAGCAGTACTGCAGAATCAACGATCAGCTCATCGGGGACATCGGTCTCGAAAGTCCGAACGTTGGTCACGAAGTGACGCAGACGTGAGGGCGGGTCTTCGGTCCACGCGTGCTCCGTGAGAAAGCGCGCCACCCGTCGGCCGAGGGAGTACTTGTTCTCATCCCAATGCGCCATTCCTGGAGAAGTCGTGTACCCCGCCCCCAGTGCCGTGGTGACGCGAACGGGCATCAGATAGTGGACGTCCTCGGCGATGGAGTCGAGCCACTCCTCGTAGCGCTGGTCATCGAGGATGTACGCCTCTTCGACGAGCCACCGCGACAGGTCGAGGTGGCGCTCGTCGTCGAATCGCAGCGAGGCGCCGGCCTTCCGTGCCTGAGTCGCGCCGCGGTGCAGGATGGACTGTGCAGACAGGTCTGCTCCGATGAGGGTCATTCCGACACTTCCTTCTTCTCCGTCGCTTCGGGCTCGCAAGCGTCTCCGGCGGTGCATTCCCCCGCTGCGGCTGCCGCAGCCGCAGCCGAGGGGGTGAGCCGTACCGCGCCGAGGCCGACCGGACGCTCCGGTTCGGGTGCATCGTCTTCGACGTAGTCAGCCCAGCGCTCGAGAAGGTGACGCTGGTTGTACTCGCCGTATCCGACGTGGGCGACACCAGGACCTGACCAGTCGTCGACACCGAGAGCCGGAACCACCGGAGTACCGTCCTTGAGCATGCCCATCCGGCTATTGAGCAGAAGTCGACGTGCCATCGCGCCTTTGGCGGTGTTGGTGAGCGAAACCCAGTTCTCCACATCGTCCTGCTCGAACATGCCGGTGGAACCGAAGCACATAAGGTATGCCTTGTAGCTGAGCTCCTTGTACTCTTCGGGGGCATCCGCTGCGACGGCGAACCATGAGTAGACCTCGGTTTCGTTCTCACTGATCGGCTGCCAGGTGCGGATCGAGATGAAGGGCAGGACGTCATCGCCCTCTTCGACCTTCGGCCAGTTGTGCACCAAGCTCATGTTCGGGAAGATCGACGCCGCAGAGATCATGAAGCCGTTGTCGCCGATTACATCGAGCTGCTGCTGCGACCACGTGTTTTTCATTCGCTCGATCATCTCGTCGGGGTAACCGACGTAGCGCAAGCGCTCTTCGAGGGTCCCCGGCGGCAGCTTGTAGGTCGTGCCTCCTCCGTTGCCCGCCCAGTAAGTGTTGCCGTCTTTGCGCTTCTCGGCCTTCGGCTCACGGAACAGGCCGATCTCCACGACCGAGGTGTGGGTCTGAGGCGTGTGGTACATGTCGCCGGCGAAGTTCTCCGCGCCGATCTTCCAGTTAGCGTTCACGCGCCAGCGCTGCGGTCCGCGCAGTTCGATGCCCGCCTCGGACTGCTTCGTGTAGTAGTCGAGGAAGAAGGTGAAGTCGCCGAGGTAGTCGACGAGGCTGGGTGCGTCCGGATCCATGCTGATGAAGATGAGACCGTTGTAAGTGTCGAGGTTCGGGGCCGGGAGCAGCCTGGCGCCCTTGCGGCTGAAGCCCTCTTCGCCGCCGTATGCCTCTTGGTGGAATGGCAGCCCGACGATGCGGCCGTCGTTGCGGTAGGACCAGCCGTGATACGGGCAGCGAAAGTGCGAGGCGTTGCCCATTTCAGCTCGACATACTTGCATGCCCCGGTGCAGGCACATGTTGAAATGAGCTCGGATCTCGCCCTTCTCGTCGCGCACAACGATGAAGGAGTCGTCCAGCACCTTCCGCACGACGTAATCTCCAGGTTGCGGAATCTCGGATTCGTGGCCGACGAACAACCACGCGCGGCTGAAGAGGTTCTTCTTCTCGAGTTCGAAGATTTCCGCGTCGTTGTAAATGTGGGCGGGAAGCATGCCATTGCGTACTTCGTCGTAGATCGTGGGTGCGGTCATTGCCAGTCTCTCACTTTCAAAAGAACTCAACTCTGCTCTGCAGAATACAACCAAGTAACAGGCATGGCAACCGGCAAGCCGCTTCCGGCGCTCGGTGTCGACGTTGACGTAACGGCGGGCGCGCACCGGAGCGCTTCCGCGGCGAGGTCGAGCCGATGGATCCGATCGCCGGCCATATCCCCGGCGCCGTCAATCTGCCGACGACCGTGCACGTGGATGAGCGCGGGATGCTGCGCGAGCCGGACGCCCTGCGCCGCACGTTCGCCGAACGGGGTGTCACGGACGGCGTCGCGGTCGGCGCGTACTGCGGGTCGGGCATCACCGCCGCGCACACGGCGCTGGTGCTCGCCGAGATCGGCATCGACGCGAAGCTGTTCCACGGCTCGTGGAGTCAGTGGTCAAACACCCCGGGCCGGCCGGTCGCGACGGGGGAGTGAGCACTCAGTCCCGGTCGTCGTAGCCCCAGCGGTGCAGCAGCATCCCCGGTCCCCAGTTGCGGCGGACCTCGTGGATGGCGGTGGCGCCGTCGAGGTACTGATCCGCGACCTCCGTGCCGTCCGGCGTCTCCTCCACCGCCTCGATCCAGGCCGGCAGGGCGTCGGGATGGAACCGGGTCCACAACAGCACGTCGCGAGCGTTGCGCGCGACGCCGTGACCTGTCTCGCGCATGCCGGGATACTCGGGAGGGAACTCGAGCTTCCACTCGATCATCGTGGTCTGCGCCGGGCCGAGGGGGCGCTCGAGCTCGATCATCACGCCGTGCACCTGGCCGGTGGGATGCGAGTGCCGCCGCGCGATGCGACCGCCCGACAACATCGTGAACGTCGGTGCGGGAACCGGCTGGTCGGGCGTGAGGTCGAGGTAGGGAACGTGCGTGATGGTGCCGGAGGTGGATTGGAGGATCGTGCGGGTGGTGCGCGAGATCACGAAGCCGTCCGCACCGACCTCGGTCACGGCGTGCGTCGAAACGTCGCGTCCTGGATCCATAACGGGCGACCCGAGAGCGATGAACGTCTCCGCGACCGCCTTCTCCAGGCGCGCCTGCTCGAGCGGGTACTGCGGGGTGCCCAGCGGACCTACCCGCTGGGTCGGGCCGATCAGCGAAAGCAGTGCGCCCGTCTCGAGACGCAGCAGCGACTCGAGCTGTTCTACCGCGGCGAGCGACTGCGGACCCTCGGGACGCCGCGCACCCGAACGCCAGTAACTGAGCGTGGCCCCCGAGACGGGGTTCCCGTTCGCGGCGAGACGCTCGCGCAGCCACGTCAGGGTGACCTCTCGTGCGTCGATCGCCGCGCGCAGCGTCGCGGAGAAATCGGCACGCGAACCGTTGGTGGCAGGATCCTGCGCTGGCATCACAGCCCTCCCCGGGGTATGTGACGAACGACGAAGTACTGTCGAGCATACGACCAGAAGAGGGCGCCGCGGGCCCGAGGCACCCGTCGACGGTCGAGTGGACGGATCGTCGCAGCTGGGGTGAGATTCTGCGCACGACTCGGCCGACGCAGTGCCTCCTGCGTGCGTCGCGGGGCTCGGAGTCGATCTGGGGAGGATCCCGAGCCCCGCGTCAGCGTCCGCCGTTCGCCCCCGCGTAGACTGGAGAGACCACTCCGACCGAGGATTCGTCATGTCTGCCCCTGCTCGCACGTTCACCGTGCGCCACATCCAGTTGCTGCGCGCGCTGTTCGCGGCGGCCGCGGCGCTCATGATCACCTTCTCGCCCGATCACTCAGCAGCGATCGGCTTCTCAGTGTTCGGCGGCTTCGTCGCCGCGAGCGGGTTCATCCTCATCCTCGGCGCATGGGTGGTGGCATCCGCCGGCCACCGGTGGCCGTTCATCCTGCTCGCCGCGATCGATCTCGCCGCGGCGATCGTCAGCGGCATCCCGACGTGGCGCACCGACTCGGCGTTCTTCATCGTCCTGATCATCTGGGCGGCGGCATCCGGTCTCGTCGAGCTCATCGCCGGCCTCCGCGAGCGCCGCACCGAGCCCGCCGCGAAGGACGCGATCGTCGTCGGCGCGCTCGGCCTCGTGCTCGCCGTCGTGCTCCTGCTCATCCCGGCGAACTACGCGCTGCAGTACGTGGTTCCGGGGGCCGGGGAGCTGACCCTCACCGGGATCATCCTCGCCGTCGGCATGTTCGGCGGATACTCCGCGATCGTCGCGGTCTTCCTCGCGATCGCCGGTTTCTCACCGCGCCGCAGCGTGCCGGCGCAGGATTCGACCACGGCGGGAGGCGCCGCATGAGCGACAAGAAGTCCACCCGCCGCGAACTGCTGCGCCCGCTGCACCTGCTCGGGATCGCGCTGGCGGCCGGCATCTTCGCCGCCGTCGTCACCCTCGTCTCGACCGGTGCGTTCACCGCACGCGTCAACAACGCGATCGCCAGCGGCACCTACCAGGGACTGACCCCGGTCGGCCTCGGGCTCGTGATCGGCGGCGGTGCGTTCATCGTGACGCTGCTGATCCTCTCGATGCTCATCCTCGCCGTCGACCCGCGTCAGTACGAGGAGCAGACCCTCGACCGACCGGTGCTGTTCGACGAGGACGCTGATGCCCCCGCCACCGGCCCCGAGGCGAGCGGCCGCGACGCCACCGGCCCAGACCCCGCCTGACCGCCGATTCCCGGCCTCGAAAGAAGACTTTCGGGGCTATCTCCGCGTCGGCAGCCCCGAAAGTCTTCTTTCGAAGCGCGGCCGAGGCCCGAAGCGCGGCCGGGCGCGGCCGACGCGGCGCGGGGAGCTACTGCGCGAGACGCTCGGCGAGGCCCGTGTACGTCGCGGGGGTGAGGGCGAGCAGACGCCGCTTCGCGGCATCCCCGATCTCGAGGCCCTCGACGAACTCCGCCAGCTCCGCTGCGCCCACGCGGTGACCGCGAGTGAGCTCCTTCAGCAGCGCGTACGGATCGCTGATCGTCGAACGACCGGCCACCACCTCGGCACGGATGACGGTCTGGATGGCCTCCGCGAGGACCTCCCAGTTGTGGTCCAGGTCGTCCAGCAGCACCTCGCGGGCGAGGGAGATCTCGCCGAGACCGCGGCGCAGGTTGTCGAGCGCGAGCAGCGAGTGCCCGAACGCGACGCCGATGTTGCGCTGCGTGGTCGAGTCGGTGAGGTCGCGCTGCAAGCGCGAGGTGACCAGCGTCTGCGACAGCGAGCCGAGCAGGGCCGCCGAGAGCTCGAGGTTCGCCTCGGCGTTCTCGAACCGGATCGGGTTGATCTTGTGCGGCATCGTCGACGAGCCGGTGGCGCCCGCGACCGGGATCTGCGTGAAGTAGCCGATCGAGATGTAGGTCCAGACGTCGGTGGCGAGGTTGTGCAGGATGCCGCCGACGTGACGCACGCGGTCGTACAGCTCGACCTGCCAGTCGTGCGACTCGATCTGCGTCGTGAGCACGTTGAAGCCCAGCCCCAGGCCCTCGACGTACTCGCGGGCGACCTGGGGCCAATCCACGGAAGGGTCGGCCGACAGGTGCGCCGACCAGGTTCCGGTCGCGCCCGAGAACTTCGCGAGGTAGTCGGATGCCGCGATCTGGGCGCGCACGCGCTCCAGACGCCACGCGAACACCGCGAGCTCCTTGCCCATGGTCGACGGGGTCGCGGGCTGGCCGTGCGTGCGGGAGAGCATCGCGGCATCCGCGTGCTCCACGCCGAGTTCACGGAGCTTCGCGATCACGGCATCCAGTGCCGGCAGCCAGACGTTCTCGACCGCGCGCTTGACGGTCAGCGCGTACGAGACCGAGTTGATGTCCTCGCTCGTGCAGGCGAAGTGCGTGAGTTCGGCGATGGCGTCCAGGCCCAGAGCCGAAAGCCGGTCGCGCACGAGATACTCGACGGCCTTCACATCGTGGCGGGTGACCGCCTCCTTCTCGGCCAGCCAGTCGATCTCGGCCTGGCCGAAGTCGCGGTAGAGGCCGCGCAGCTGCTCCTTGACGTCGTCGGAGAGCGGCGACGTCTCGAACAGCGAACGGTCGGTCAGCGCGATCAGCCACTCGACCTCGACCTCGACGCGGGCGCGGTTCAGTCCGGACTCGGAGAGGTAGTCGCCGAGCGGAGCGACGGCAGGACGGTAACGGCCGTCGAGGGGGCTGAGCGGCTGGACGGGGAAGGCGTTCGGGGAAGTCAGGGGAATCCTCCTGATCGGGCCCCTCAGATCCGGGGCATCGTGCGGGGCGTGCGGCTCTGACGCAGGGCGGGTTCGAGCTGTCGGAACAGGCCTCGGGTCGCCGTCTCAATCATAGCCAGCACCGAATCGAACATCGCGGCGTCGGCGTAGTAGGGGTCGGGGACGTCCAGGCCGTCCGCGTCGCGGTCGTACGACAGCAGCAGCGTGACCTTGCCCTCCTGGTCGTCGTCGCGCGCCCACTGCTTCAGGATGCGCTCGTGCGTGCGGTCGAGGGCGACGACGAGGTCGTTCTCGGCGAAGGAAGCCGCGGTGAACTGCTTCGCGCGATGGTTCGACCCGTCGTAACCGCGGCGCTCGAGCGCCGCGAGGGTGCGGGAGTCGGCGCGCTCGCCGACGTGCCATTCGCCGGTGCCGGCGCTGCTGGAGGCGATCAGCGGGCCGAGTCCCTGGTGCTCGGCGAGGTCGCGGAACACGGCCTCGGCCATGGGGGAGCGACAGATGTTGCCCGTGCACACGAAGATGACGCGGAAGGGGTCTGTCGGGGACACTCGTCCATTCTGCCGGTCGATACTGTCGTGCACACCTTCCGTCGCCGATTTCCGTCCTGTTCTGCACCGCACCGGATCGACGGGAGCTCTGCACGGGTCGCGGGTTTGCCGTGCCGGCGGGACGCGGTGACAGTGGATGCTGGCGACATGCTCGATTACGCCCCCGCCGAGGCCTGGTCCTCCGACGCCCTGTGGTCCTGGTTCTCCGCCCAGCGCGCCGTTCTCGACGCGATCGTCGCCCTGGAGGACGCCGGCGCCGCACTGCCTCCGCTCATCGATGCGACTCGGTGGCACGCCCAGGGCGTGATGGCCCTCCACGAGCTCATCATCGAGACGCGGGCCAGGACGGCATCGGAGCTCGGTGAACTGCACACCCGGGCCTGGGAGATCTCGAGTCTGGCGGGATCGTGAGCGACGAACTCGAGATCATGCACGGCGGCGCGATCGCCGTCGATTCGGATCAGCTGCGTGCGGTGGCGGAAGCCCTCGTCGCGCTCGCCCCCGGGTTCGCGAATGCCGCGTCGGCGGTCCGGCGGGCGCACGCGTGGCTCATGGTGCTTCCATCGGTGTCGCTGCGGGTCGACACGTCGGCGTTGTGGGCGAGTGCGGATCGGCTGAGCGCCCTGCACGAGGAGTGCCGGAGCGCAGGGGAGAACACCCGGCTCATGGCCGACGTGTACGAGCTCGTCGAGCGCCGGGCCGAGCTGAGCGCGCTGGAGATCCAGGGGATGACGGTGCCCGAGGCCCTGTACGACCGGATCGACGAACTGGTCGATTCGGATCCCCGCGTGGCGGAGATGGAGGTGTGGCTGCTGGCGGCGTGGAAGAACGATCGGTTCGACGGGCTGGACGAGCAGTTCGACCCGGAAGGGCTCGGTCAGGGGCCGATCGTGGGCCCGCTCTTCGCGGCGGCCGCTGCCGCGGGCGCCAGGGGCTTCGGCCGGATCCCTCCCGGTACGACTCTGGCGGGGAGCGCCGGGCCGGTGTCTGTGACGCCGATCAGGACCGGCTCTCCGGCTGCTCCTCCCGGCAGCCTGGCCGAGGGGCTGGGTCGCATTCCAGAGGGATCGGCTGCTCAACTCAAGGTCGAGAAGTACACGATGCCCGACGGAAGCAAGAAGTTCGTACTCTATTCGAAGGGCACGCAGCCGTCTCTCGACCCGAAAGAGCCGTTCGACATGCGCTCCAACATCGATCTGTACTTCCGGCAGGAGTCCGCCTCGTACGTCGCCACCACCGAGGCGCTCGCCGCCGCGGGCGCCGAGCCGGGCGACGAGATCCATGTCTACGCGCACTCGCAGGGCGCCATGAACGCCGCCTATCTGGTGTCGCAGAGCGAGTACGACGTGTCGGTGATGGTCACGGCGGGAAGCCCGGTCCATGTGACGGCGGACGAGGGCCGGCTCCTCGTCGAGGTGCGCCATCCCGACGACATCGTGAACTCGCTCGCCGGCGGCGGTCGCCCGGACGGCAGCGGGTCACCCGACAGCGTCGTCATCTCGCGCGACGGCAGCCCGATCGACATGGGACTGCCGGCGCACATGCTCGACAACTACATCGAGACCGCGGCGCTCGCCGACCAGTCCGGCGATGTGCGACTGGAGGCCTGGCGCGAGAAGGCCAATGAGTTGACGCGGGCCGTCTCGATCGAGTCGACGGAGTACGTCGCGAAGCGGGAGTGACGCGGGTCAGTCGCGGCGCTTGCGCTTCTGCGGGCGGAGGATGGCGCCGAACACGGCGTTGATGATCGAGATGATGATCGCGGCCAGCACGCCCCACCAGAAGCTCCCGACGGAGAGCCCCCATCCGAAGCCGGACGTGATCCAGGCCGTCAGCCAGAGCAGGAACCCGTTGATCACCAGGCCGATCAGGCCGAGCGTCAGGATGTACAGCGGGAACGCCACGACCTTGATCACCGTGCCGATGATCGTGTTGACGAGGGCGAAGATCGCACCCACCGCGAGCAGCGTGAGCACGAGCTGCAGCGTCTCGCCGGGCGGGAACGCGACGATCGCGACCTGCAGGGCGGGGATCAGCGTCACCACCCAGATGGCGAACGCGTTGATGACGACTCGGATGATGAAGCGCATGGTGGGTTCAGTCTCGCATGGTGTCAGCGTCTGTGGTGGGCATGATCGCCGAGTCCATAGACTGACGACGTGACCGAGCCGATCCTTCCCCGCATCCGCCCCGAGATCGCCGCCCTGGCGCCGTACCGGCAGGGCAAGCAGGCGGGCCCCGACGCGTTCAAGCTCTCCAGCAACGAGAACCCGTTCGCGCCGCTGCCGTCGGTGCTCGAGGCGCTGCAGGGCACCACTCCGATCAACCGGTACCCGGATGCTTCGGCCACACGTCTGCGCGAGCGTCTCGGCGCGCGCTACGGCGTCGGCGTCGACAACGTGCACGTCGCGAGCGGCAGCGTCGCGATCCTGTACCAGCTCGTTCAGGCCGCGGCATCCGCGGGCGATGAGATCGTCTACGCCTGGCGCTCCTTCGAGGCCTACCCCGGACTCGTCCTCGTCGCGGGCGCCACAGGCGTGCAGGTGCCGCTCACCGGCGACGGCCGGCACGACCTCGACGCCATGGCGGATGCCGTGACCGACCGCACCCGCGCGATCATCGTCTGCACGCCGAACAACCCCACCGGGCCCATCGTCACGAGCGCCGAGTTCGAGGCGTTCGCGAACCGGGTGCCGCAGGACGTCCTCATCATCCTCGACGAGGCCTACGCCGAGTTCGTCACCGCCCCCGACGCCGTCGACGGCCTCGGCGAGCGCGTGTTCGAGAAGCACCCGAACGTCGTCGTGCTGCGCACGTTCTCGAAGGCGTACGGGCTCGCCGGGCTCCGCGTCGGCTACGCGATCGGCCACGCCAAGGTCCTGGATGCCGCCCGCTCCACCGGCATCCCGCTGTCGGTCACGTCGGCCGCCGAGGTCGCGGCGATCGCGAGTCTGGATGCCGAGGCCGAGCTGCTCGAACGCGTCGCCGTGCTCGTCGAGCGGCGCACGGCACTCGCCGAGGGCCTGCGCGCCCAGGGCTGGGACGTCCCCGACGCTCAGTCGAACTTCGTATGGCTGCCGACGGGTGAGCGGACGGACGAGATCGCCGAGGCGTTCCGCGCCGCCGACATCATCGTCAGGCCGTTCTCCGGCGACGGCATCCGCATCTCCGTCGGTGAGGAGGCGTCCATCGAGACGGTGCTCCGGGTGGCCGCCGCCGCGCGCTCCTGAGCGCCATTCTCCGGATTCCGGGCACTTGCAAGGGCGTCCTAGCTATGCGTGACGGGGCATGCGAAGGTGGCTAGCGTGGAACGGTGACCTCGTCAGAGACCGAATTCGTACGCGTCCTGGAGGCGGACGGCAGCTATGCGCCGAACGCCGCCGCCGAGCAGTACCTGCCGCTGATCGACGCGATCAGCGACGCCGAGCTCGAGCAGTTCTACCGCGACATGGTGGTGATCCGGGCCATCGACACCCAGGCGACGAACCTGCAGCGTCAGGGTCAGCTCGCGCTGTGGCCGCCGAGCCGGGGGCAGGAGGCGGCCCAGGTCGGATCCGCCCGTGCCGCCCGCGCCCAGGACACCGTCTTCCCCTCATATCGCGAGCACGCCGTGACCCGCATCCGCGGCGTCGATCCGCTCGGCATCATCAAGCTCATGCGCGGTGTCTCGCACGGCGGATGGGACCCGACCGATCCCGCCAACGGCAACACCCGCCTGTACACGCTCGTGCTCGGATCGCAGACCCTGCACGCCACGGGCTACGCCATGGGCCTCGCGTTCGACGGCCGCAGCGGCACCGGCGACCCTGAGCGCGACGAGGCGGTCATCGTCTACTACGGCGACGGCGCATCCAGCCAGGGCGACGTGCACGAGGCCATGGTGTTCGCCGCGAGCTACCAGGCGCCGACCGTGTTCTTCCTGCAGAACAACCAGTGGGCGATCTCGGTTCCGGTCTCGACCCAGACGCGGGTGCCGTTCGCGCAGCGCAGCAGTGGATACGGCATCCCGAGCGTGCGCGTGGACGGCAACGACGTGCTCGCCAGCTACGCCGTCTCGCGGGTGGCGCTCGACGAGGCACGCGCCGGCAAGGGTCCGCGCGCGATCGAAGCCGAGACGTACCGGCTCGGCGCGCACACCACGAGCGACGATCCGACCAAGTACCGCACGAGCGACGAGGAGCGGTCGTGGGAGCAGCGCGACCCGATCGCGCGCATGCGGGCGTTCCTCGCCGGCAGGGGCGCCGCGGAGTCGTTCTTCGACGACGTGGATGCCGAGGGCACGGCCGCCGCGGACGATCTGCGTGTGCGTACCCTCGAGCTCGGGCCGCCGCCCGCGAACACGGTGTTCGACCATGTCTACAGCGAGCCGCATCCGCTGATCGCCGAGCAGCGCGCCTGGCGCGAGCAGTACGAGGCATCGTTCGAAGGAGGCCAGTCATGACGCTCGAGGCGATGCCGTTCGCGAAGGCGCTCAACGCCGGACTGCGCAAGGCCATGGAGGACGACCCGAAGGTCCTGCTCATGGGCGAGGACATCGGAAAGCTCGGCGGCGTCTTCCGCATCACCGAGCACCTGCAGCGCGACTTCGGCGACAGGCGCGTGCTGGACACGCCGCTCGCCGAGTCGGGGATCGTCGGCACGGCGATCGGCATGGCGATGGCCGGGTTCCGACCCGTCATCGAGATCCAGTTCGACGGGTTCGTCTTCCCCGCGTTCGACCAGATCACGACGCAGCTGGCGAAGCTGACGAACCGGCACGAGGGCGCCGTGTCGATGCCGATCGTCATCCGCATCCCGTACGGCGGGCACATCGGCGCCGTCGAGCACCACCAGGAGAGCCCCGAGGCGTACTTCGCGCACACCCCGGGTCTGCGGGTGGTGTCGCCGTCGACGCCGAACGATGCGTACTGGATGATCCAGGAGGCGGTCGCGTCGAACGACCCGGTCATCTTCATGGAGCCCAAGAGCCGCTACTGGCAGAAGGGCGAGGTCGATCTCGAGCAGTCGGCGGTTCCGCTGCACACCTCGCGCGTCGTCCGCACCGGCACCGACATCACGCTCGTCGGACACGGGGCGATGGTCACGACGCTGCTGCAGGCGGCCGCGATCGCCGAGGGCGAGGGAACGAGCTGCGAGGTCGTCGACGTGCGTTCGCTGTCGCCGGTCGACTACGGCCCGATCCTGGACTCGGCACGCAAGACCGGCCGCATGGTCTACGCGCAGGAGGCGTCGGGCTTCACGAGCGTCGGCAGCGAGATCGCCGCCACGGTCATGGAGCGCGCGTTCTACGCGCTCGAGGCGCCCGTGCTGCGGGTGTCGGGCTACGACACCCCGTTCCCGCCGGCGAAGCTCGAGGGAACGTTCCTGCCGGATGCCGACCGCATCCTCGAAGCCGTCGACCGCTCGATGGCCTACTGAAACAACTCACTCATGTTCACAACTCCTCAGGAATGGGCGCATCTCCGCACGGAGAGCGCCGCGGCGGCGGGTTTCCCCCGATCTTTGAGGAGTTGTGAACGGGCACGAGAGGATCAACGATGAGCACGCAGAACTTCAACCTCCCCGACGTCGGCGAAGGCCTGACCGAAGCCGAGATCGTGGCGTGGAAGGTCGCCCCCGGTGACACGGTCGCGATCAACGACGTGCTCGTCGAGATCGAGACGGCGAAGTCGCTCGTCGAGCTGCCGTCGCCGTATGCCGGGGTGATCGGCGAGATCCTCGTGAGCGAGGGGACCACGGTCGAGGTCGGCTCTCCGATCATCAGCTTCGTGTCGGATGCCGCGCCCGCGACGACTCCGCCGAACCCCGCCCCGGCGGGCGAGGAGACCGGGGGGTCGGTCCTCGTCGGCTACGGAACGGGTGCGGGGGCGACCTCGCGACGCAGCCGCCCCGCTGTGCGTCCGGTGCGATCCTCCGTCGGGGTCATCGCGAAGCCCCCGATCCGCAAGCTCGCCCGCGACCTGGGCGTCGACCTGTCCTCCGTCACTCCGACCGGAGCCGACGGCGAGGTCACCCGTGACGACGTGGTGGGCCACGCCGCGCAGGCGAGTGTCTTCCGCAACATCGAGACGCCCGAGTGGGGCGATGTGCGCGAGGAGATCGTGCCGGCGCCGGCGGCGTCTCCGATCGGCCTGTCGCGCGGCTCCGGGCCGGCCCGGCCGGGAGGAGACGCGGATCGCACGGAGTCGATCCCCGTGAAGGGTGTGCGCAAGGTGACGGCGGCCGGGATGGTGCGCAGCGCCTACACCGCTCCGCACGTGACGGTGTGGAAAGAGGTCGACGCGACCCGCACGATGGAGCTCGTCAAGCGGCTGAAGGCGTCGCCCGACTACGCGGACATCCGGGTCTCGCCGCTGCTCATCGTCGCCCGCGCTGTGATCTGGGCAGTGCGCCGCAATCCGATGGTCAACGCCGCATGGGTCGAGACCGAGGACGGCGCCGAGATCGCCGTGCGCCACTACGTGAACCTCGGCATCGCCGCGGCGACCCCGCGCGGACTGCTCGTGCCGAACATCAAGGACGCGCAGGAACTGAGCATGAAGGACCTCGCCCGGGCGCTGAATCGTCTGACCCTCACCGCTCGCGACGGCAAGACTCCTCCCGCCGACCAGCAGGGCGGCACGTTCACGATCACCAACATCGGTGTCTTCGGGATGGACGCGGGCACCCCGATCATCAACCCCGGCGAGGCGGGCATCCTCGCGATGGGCACGATCAGCCAGAAGCCGTGGGTCGTCGACGGCGAGGTCCGCCCACGCTACGTCACGACCGTCGCGGGTTCCTTCGACCACCGCGTCGTCGACGGCGACGGCATGAGCCGCTTCATCGCCGACGTCGCCGCGATCCTCGAGGAGCCGGCGCTGCTCGTCGACTGATATGTAGGGCTTTCTGTCAAGTGGGCGGGGTGAAGCGCCGCCGGGCTGGCTGCTCGGCGGCGCTTCGTCGTCCGCGGGGTGCGGGGCCGGGTGTGCGGCGTGTCTTTCGACGCGTGGTCAGTCTGATATTCGCGGGTTGGTTACCGCAGGACCCTGTTTCGGCGAGAGCATCCGAGCTTGTCTGAGGTCGAGCGTGACCGCCCGGGGCGGTTGCTCACAGTCGAATCGCTGGTGTTCTCTTCACGCTGCATGCGTTCCGGTCTGCGTTCCGGGACGGGCTCCAGGGTTAGTCCATGGCGGCCAGGGACCAGCACCAGCCGGCGAGTTCGCGGGCGATCGCGGTGTTCGCGACGGTGTGCTTCTTGTGTTTCGCGGACAGCACCAGCCAGCGGTGGTGGAGGCGCCGGTTGCCGGCGTCTCCGCGGGCTGCGGCGGGGGCGGGCGCGCTCGCCCACCGGTCCTGCATGACCTTCCCGATCCGGTAGGGGTGCTTGTGATGCCAGGCGGACTCGATCAGCAGCCGGCGGGCGTGGGTGTTCCCGGTCTTGGTGATCGGGCCCAACGACCTGGACCCGCCCGAGGAGTGCTCGGACGGCACCAGCCCCAGGTAAGCGGCGATGCTCGACCCGGTGAAACGATGCCAGTCCCCGATCTCGACCGCGAGAGCGAATCCGGTCAGCGTCGAGATCCCCCGCAGACACCCCAACCGTGTTGTGACTGCGGTGAACTCCGAGTCCGCCGCCATGACGGTGATGTCCCGGTCCAGACGGTCCCTGCGGGCGACAATCTGCGTCACCGCGTCATAGCCCGCGTCGAACGCCGCCAGCGTCCCGATACCCGCGCCATCCAGCCCGTCGCGGCGTTCCGCGCGCAGCCAGCGGTCGTGGTCTCGACTCCAGGTGCTGGTTCCGGCATAGACGATCCCGCGCCGCAGCAGAAGCTTCGACAGCCGATGCCGGGCAGCCATCAGCTCCACCCGAACATCATCACGTGCCCGCACCAGGTCCCGGGCGGACTCTTCCGCCTCGGTCGGCACTCGCACCGCGACCAGTTCGTCCATCCGCAGCAACCGGCCCAGCAGCAGCGCATCACGCGCGTCGGTCTTGATCCGATCCCCAGCCGGCCGGATGATCTTCGACGGTGCCGCGACCGTCACCGCGACCCCCGCCGCGTCGAGTTTCCGTGCCAGCCCGAACCCCGTCGGACCCGCCTCATACGCGACATGCACCGGGCCCAGCCGGACCCGGATCTGCGTCACCCACGCGACCACCTCCACGGTCGCGGCGGGCAATCGCGCCTCGATCACCTCACCTGTCGACGTGTCGATCGCCGCCGCTCGCACGCTCCGCGCGTGCACATCCAAACCAATCGCCGTACGCTCGTTGAACACCAGGGCCTCCGCTGCATGTCGGCATCCCGTGCCACTCACGAGATGATCCACGAATCTGCACCGTGAGGCCCTGGCCCACAAGAGCATCAGAACCCCACACTCATAGGGTCTGATGCCGTGCGGGGCAATTCTCATGCCGCCTATTTCCTCGTGTTGAGAATGGTTATCATTAGCGTGTAGCATCGGAGCATGCACAAGTTCCGCGCTGCCGTCATCCTGTCCGCATCCGCCCTCGTCCTGGCCGGATGCTCGACGACGGCGAGCGCCGGCAGCGGCGAGGGCGACGGCGTCATCCGCATCACGGCATCCACGAACGTCTACGGCTCCCTCGTCGCGCAGATTGGCGGAGACCGTGTGGACGTGACCACGATCATCGACTCGGTGACCCAGGACCCGCACTCCTACGAGGCGACCGCCCGCGACCGCCTCGCCATCGCCGACGCCGACCTCGTCATCGAGAACGGCGGCGGCTACGACGCGTTCATCGACACGCTCCTCGACGGGGCAGACGCCCACGTGTTCACGGCCGCCGAGTTCTCGCACGACTACCCGGGCAATGCGGGGCACGACGACGAGGCGACCGAAGAGAGCCACGACCACGCCGAGGAGGAAGGCCACGACCACGAGGGCGAAGAGGGCCACGAAGGACACGACCACATCGAGGGCTTCAACGAGCACGTCTGGTTCGACCCGCACACCATGATCCACGTCGTCGAGGGCCTCGCCGAAGAGCTCGGCGAGATCGACCCCGACGGCGCCGCCGATTTCACGGCCGCCGCCGACGAGATCATCGCCGACATCGAGAGTGCTGAGGCCGAACTCGAGACGATCAAGACCGAGGCTGACGGCGCCGGTGTGTTCATGACCGAGCCGCTGCCCGGATACATCGCCACAGCCGCCGGTCTCACCGACCTCACCCCAGAGGGGTTCGCCGAGGCCGTCGAAGAGGGCAGCGATGTCGCGCCCGCCACGCTGCTCGACGCGCTCGACGTCATCGAGAGCGGTGACGTGAAGGTGCTGCTCACCAACGCGCAGACCGGCGGGGCCGAGACCGAGCGGGTCGAGCAGGCGGCGAAGGATGCCGGCATCCCGGTCGTCGCTTTCAGCGAGCTGCTCGAGGACGGATCGTCGTACTCTGAGTGGATGCACGACGCGATCCAGAGCCTCGCCGACGCACTCTCTTCGTGAGTGCGGGCACCCTTCGACAGGCTCAGGGACCGGTGCGGACCCCGATCCTCGAGATCGCGGGCGCTGCGCTCCGGCGCGGAGAGCGCGAGCTGTGGTCGGGGCTCGACCTGACCGTCGAACCGGGGGAGTTCATCGCTGTCCTCGGGCCGTCCGGCTCTGGCAAGACGACGCTGATGCGGGCGATCCTCGGCCTGCAGCCGTTGAGCGCCGGCAGCATCCGGGTCGCCGGGCAGCCGGTGCAGCGCGGCAATCCGCGAATCGGCTACATCCCCCAGCAGCGCCCCCTGCCGCCCGACACGAGCATGCGGGCCCGCGACGTCGTCGCCCTGGGGGTCAACGGCACGCGCTTCGGCCTGCCGATCCCGCGCCGCGGCGATCGTGCCCGTGTCGACGCGCTGCTCGAGGGCGTGGGCGCCGCGCACTTCGCCGACCGCCGCGTCGGCCTGCTCTCCGGCGGCGAACAGCAGCGTCTCCGGGTCGGCCAGGCGCTCGCCGACGAGCCCACGCTGCTGCTGTGCGACGAGCCGCTGTCGAACCTCGACCTCGCCAATCAGGTCGGCGTGACCGAGATCATCGACCGGCAGCGGCGCGAGCGCGACGCCGCCGTGCTGTTCGTCACGCACGACATCAACCCGATCCTGGGGCGGGTCGACCGCATCCTCTACATCGCCGGCGGCCGCTTCGTACTCGGCACCCCTGACGAAGTGCTGCAGAGCCGCGTGCTCACCGACCTCTACGGCACGCCCGTGTTCGTCCTGCGCGCCGGCGACCGCCTGGTCGTCGTCGGAGCCCCGGATGCCACGCCCCACCACGACCACGACGAGGACGAAGCATGATCGTGCCCGCGTTCGACTGGAGCGACATCTTCTCCTTCCAGGACTACGGCGCCCTCGTCGCGCTGCTGGCGAACTCGATCATCGCCGGCGCCGTGCTCGGCGTCGTCGGCGGTCTCATCGGCGTCTTCGTCATGCAGCGCGACCTCGCCTTCGCCGTGCACGGGGTCAGCGAGCTGTCGTTCGCGGGTGCCGCCGCGGCCCTGCTGCTCGGCGGAAGCGTCGTCGCCGGCTCCCTGGGCGGCGCGCTCGTCGCCGCCATCCTCATCGGCATCCTCGGCTCGAAGGCCCGCGACCGCAACTCCATCGTCGGCGTCCTCATGCCGTTCGGTCTCGGCCTGGGCATCCTGTTCCTGTCGCTCTACGACGGACGCAGTGCCAACCGCTTCAGCCTGCTCACCGGGCAGATCGTCTCGGTCTCGAGCCCCGACCTCGGCTGGCTCATCGGCATCAGCGCGTTCGTGCTCGTCGCGCTCCTACTGATGTGGAATCCGCTGCGATTCGACTCGCTCGACCCGGTCGCCGCCTCCGCCCGCGGCATCCCGACCCGCTTCGTGAGCCTCGCGTTCATGGTGCTGCTGGGCCTCATCGTCGCCGTCAGCGTCCACATCATCGGCGCGCTGCTCGTCATGGCGCTGCTCGTGACTCCCGCCGCCGCTGCGATGCGCGTCACCGCAGGCCCCCTGGCGGTGCCGCTGCTGGCCGCCCTGTTCGGTTTCGTGTCCGCGGTCGGCGGCATCCTGCTCGCACTCGCCGGCACTCTGCCGGTGAGCCCGTACATCACGACGATCTCGTTCCTCATCTACGCAGGATGCTGGACCACCCAGCGCATCCGCGGACGCGTGCGCCGTGCCGGCTCTCCCAGGCCCGGCACAACGCTTCCGGCCTAGAATCAAGGGCATGGCTCAGCGGAACACCTGGCAGCGCGAACGCGTGCGTGAGGCGCTCTCGGACGCGCGCGGATTCGTCAGCGCGCAGACCCTGCACGCCACCCTCCGCGACGAGAACACCGGCATCGGACTGGCCACCGTCTACCGCGCCCTGTCCGGGCTCGCGGCATCCGGCGACGCCGACTCGCTGCAGAGCCCCGAGGGCGAAGCCCTCTACCGCGCCTGCTCGACCGAGGGCCACCACCACCACCTCATCTGCCGTTCGTGCGGGCTCACCGTCGAGATCGAGGCCAAGGACGTCGAGGCCTGGGCCCAGCGGACTGCCGCGCTGCACGGATTCAGTGAGGCCGAGCACGTCGTCGACATCTTCGGGCTGTGCACGCCCTGCGCCAAGAAGCGCGCAGGCGCCGAAGGCGCCGCGTGAGCACGGCGACCGCGACGCGTCAGCCGTCCCATCGACCGCCGGTACGGCGCTCGCCGTGGATCGGGGTGGGCATCGGCGTCGTCGTCATCGCCGCACTGTTCCTCATCGACCGGTTCGCCCCGACGCTCTTCCAGGACTCCCTGCCCGACCGGGCGCAGGACGGACTCACCCTCGCTCTCAGCGTGCTCATCGAGGCGCTGCCGTTCGTCGTCCTGGGCGTCGTGCTCTCGATCGTCGTGCAGGTGTGGCTGCCGCCGGATCTCATCCACCGCTGGCTGCCGCGCGCCGGATGGGGCCGTCGTGCCGTTCTCTCGCTGCTCGGGATGCTGATCCCGGTGTGCGAGTGCGGAAACGTGCCGTTCGCCCGCGGCCTGATGATGCGAGGGCTCGCCCCGGCCGAGGCTCTGACGTTCCTCATCGCGGCGCCCATCGTCAACCCGATCGTCATCATCACCACGCACGCGGCGTTCGGCTTCGACGGCGGCATCCTCGTCATCCGCCTCATCGGCGGCTACCTCATCGCGAACCTCATCGGATGGATCTACAGCCGCCACCCCGATCCCGACGCGCTGCTCACCCGCCAGTTCACGGCGACGTGCGAGCGGGTCGTGCACGAGCACGGCACGCCGACCCGCCGGAGCCTCACGCAGTTCCTCATCGAGCTGCGCGCGGTGATGCCGGCGCTCGTGATCGGATCGGCGCTCGCCGGAGCCGTGCAGGTGCTCGTGCCCCGCGACGCCCTGCTCGCGATCGGCTCGAACCCCGTGCTCTCGATCGTCGCGATGATGGCGCTCGCGATGACCGTGGCGATCTGCTCGAACGTCGACGCGTTCTTCGCGCTGTCCTTCGCGTCGACGTTCTCGTCGGGAGCCCTCATCGCGTTCCTCCTCGTCGGCCCGCTCGTCGACATCAAGATGCTCGCGCTGCTGCGCACGACCTTCACCGCCCGCACGCTCGTCGGCATCGTCGCCGTCGTGCTCACGAGCGCCTTCGCGATCGGGATCGGGGTGAACGTCTTTGGCTGAGTCCTCCTCCCGGTGGGCAGCGGTCGGCAACCGCTGGCTCGGTATCGGCCTCGCGGTCGTCATCTCGATCGTCACGCTCGGCCTCGCCGTCACCGGGCAGCTCACGCTCTACATCAGCCCCGAGTCGATCTGGTTCGCGTGCGCGGGCGCCGTCGTCGTCATCCTCGGCGCGATCTGGTCGTTCGCGCTGCCGCTCGGCGCGGAATCCGACCACGGTCACGATCACGGCGACATCGACGCGTCCGCCGAGCCGTCGCGCCGCCCGCTGGCGCTCGCCGGCACCGTCTCCGCCGGAGTCGTCGCGACCGGCGTCGTCGTCGCGGCGCTCGTCCTGCCGCCGGCGTCGCTGTCGGTGCAGCTCGCCCTCTCGCGAGCGGATGCCGGAGGCACGCTGTTCGCCGGCGCCGACACCCCGACCCTCGGGGTCGCCGACACCACGACGTTCGGGATCGGCGAATGGTCGAGCGTGTTCGCGACCGCCTCGCGCCCCGAGGCGTATGACGGCTCGCCCGTCACCCTGGTCGGCTTCGTCACGCCGGGCGAATCGGATGCCGTGAACCTCACCCGCATGATCATCACGCACTGCGTGATCGACGCGCAGCCGGCCGCGGTGCCGGTGACGATGGATGCCGGTGAGTTCGGAACCGGACAGTGGATCGAGGTCACCGGGACGGTCAAGGCGGACGACGACGGATCGCTGCGCGTGCTCCCCACGTCCGTCGAGGCCGTGGACGAGCCGAAGGACCCGTATGAGTACTGACGACCAGCCCGGCCGTCCGCAGACCCGCGCCGAGGCCCGCGCCGCGCGCGAGGCGGCGGAGCGCGAGGCGGCTGAGCGCGAGGCGACCGAGGCTGCGATTCCCGAGATCCCGAAGGCTCCTGAGGACATGCGGCTTCGACTCCCTCCGGTCGCTCAGCCCGTTTCGGCTTCGGCTGCTGCGCAGTCTCCGCGCAACGACCCGCAGGAGGATAGCCCCGCGCGGGGCTCCCATCGGGGGTCGTTGAGCGAGCGCAGCGAGACGAAACGGGCTGAGCGAGCCGCAGGCGAGTCGAAGCCGGTACCAGCACCCGACCGCCGCTTCCTCATGACGATGCTCGCGGTGGTCGGCGTGCTCGTCGTCATCGCCGGCGGCCTCGGGGCCGTCAGCCTGTTCCAGGGTCCGCGCATCAGTCAGGTGAAGGTCGACCCGGCGGAGGCGATCCAGGTCTCCGGCAGTCGCGTCATCCTCACCGCGAACCAGTCGCTGCAGCAGATCGACGAGTCGCAGGTGACCGTCGAGCCCGCCGTCCCGTTCACGGTGGATGCCGCCGGGCGCAGCATCGGCATCCGATTCACCGTTCCGCTCGACGACGCGACCGACTACACGGTCTCGGTCGCGGGCGTCACCGGCGAGGGTGGTGGACCGGCATCCGACCTGCGCACATCCTTTTCGACGCCGGCATCCGAGGTCTTCCTGCTCAACCGATCCGACGAGGACGACTCGATCTTCCGCACCGACCTCTCAGGCGAGAATGCGGTGCCGGTGGTCACGCATGCCCGCATCAATGACTACCGCGCGACGGCCACGTCGCTGGTCGTCGCGGTCGAGGACGACGACGGATCGCGCGTGCTCGTGATGGACCACCAGGGCGAGCAGGTGCACGAGCTGACCCTGCCGGGCGACGGATACGTCAGCTCGGTGCAGGTGTCCGACCGTGGCGGGCTGGTGGGGTACATCTACTCCGATCGGACGATCACGGAGGACAGCGGCCGGGCGAGTGTCCTGGTGACCCAGCTGCTCAGCGGCGACGACGAGCCGCGCATCGTGGAGGTCGGCGGCGAAGAGGCGAGCATCGCCGAATGGCAGTTCGTGCCCGATTCCGCCGCCGTGCTGTTCATCGACTTCGCCGGGACTCTGTCGCTCGACGACCGCTCCGGCGACGCCGGAGCTCAGAACATGGGGATCGCGATGCGGCTGCTCGGGGTCTCTCGCGGCACCTACACCGCGATCGTCGAGCGCGCCGACCAGAGCATCGTGGAGCTGAACCTGGCCGACGGCTCGGAGACGCCGCTGGAGGCATCCGATCCGGACTACGGGCCTGCGACGACGATCTCGCCGTTCCCCGGCGGAACCCTGCGCCACATCGTCGCGCGCGACGAGGACGGTCTGCCGACCGGACAGGCGATCATCCGCGTGGACGACGACGGCGCGGCCGAGCCGATCATCGAGGTGCCCGCGGGCAACGCGATCCTGCAGGCGTGCCCGTCGCCGAGCGGTCAGTACGCGGCCGTGACGATCGCCCCGAACCTCGTCGACAACGCATATGACGACATGCTCGTGCCGCTGCCGACCACGCTCGAGACCCACCTGATCGATCTCCGGTCGGGTGAGGAGCTGGTCGCTCTGACCGGTTTCGACGTGTCGTGGTGCCAGATGGCGCCGGCGTTCTGATGCGGCGCGCGCAGCGCTCAGACCTCGAAGGCCTGCCGCTCGAGGTCGCTCCGCGTTTGCTCGGAGCAGAGCTGCGCACGGTTGTCGATGCCACCGAGGTGCGGCTGCGCATCACCGAGGTCGAGGCGTATCACGGTCAGGGGACAGGCGATGTGCCCGACCCCGGTTCGCACGCCCGTATGGGCCGGACCGCCCGCAACGACACCATGTGGGGCGAGCCGGGTCACCTGTACGTGTACCTCAGTCACGGCATCCACTCGTGCGTCAATGTCGTGTGCGGTCCGGAGGGCCTCGCAGGCGGTGTGCTGCTCCGCGCAGGTGCGGTGACCTTCGGGGCGGATGCCGCGGCATCCCGTACGGCCACCGCGACGCGCGCCGGCCGCGCAGGGCGCGATCTGGCGCGAGGTCCGGGGCGGTTCGGGCAGGTGTCGGGGCTGCGCCATCCCGTGCACGACGGCATCGACGCCGTCACCGGCGAGCCGCTCGCGGGGGCGACCGCGGAACTGTGGTGGGGCGATGCGCGGATCGACGTCGTGTCGGGCCCGCGGGTCGGGGTGGCCGGGTACGCGGGGACGAATGCCTTCCCCTGGCGCTTCTGGATCGACGGCGATCCGACCGTCTCGCCGTTCCGCTGGGGCCGTGGCGCGGCCGAAGCGCAGGCCGTGCTAGACTGACTCCTTGTCTGTGCACACTCCTGTGCGCAGTTCGTGTGCCGCTCGATCGCTGAGCCTGTCGAAGCGTCGGCGGCGCGCAGACAAGGGATCTTGGGTGAGGCCGTCCGGTCTCACGGTAATGAAGGAGTAATCACATGGCAGCAGTGTGCCAGGTGACTGGAGCAGTTCCCGGCTTCGGTCACAATGTCTCGCACTCGCACCGCCGGACGAAGCGCCGCTTCGACCCGAACGTGCAGAAGAAGACCTATTTCGTTCCGTCGCTCGGTCGTAAGATCACGCTCAACGTGTCCGCCAAGGGCATCAAGGTGATCGACGCCCGCGGCATCGAGAACGTCGTCAAGGACCTCCAGGCGAAGGGTGTGAAGCTCTAATGGCCAAGAAGGCTCAGGACGTCCGTCCGATCATCAAGCTGCGTTCGACGGCAGGCACCGGTTACACCTACGTGACCAAGAAGAACCGTCGTAACACCCCCGACCGTCTCGTGCTGAAGAAGTACGACCCGGTGGTCCGCAAGCACGTCGAATTCCGCGAGGAGCGCTAAACATGGCGAAGAAGAGCAAGATCGCTCGCAACGAGCAGCGCAAGGTAATCGTCGCCCGCTACGCGGAGCGTCGTGCCGAGCTGAAGAAGACTCTGGTCGACCCGAACGCGACCGACGAGGCCCGCGAGGCCGCACGCGTCGGCCTGCAGAAGCTGCCGCGCAACGCATCGCCGGTTCGCGTGCGTTCGCGTGACGCCATCGACGGACGCCCCCGCGGAATGCTGACGAAGTTCGGCATCTCCCGTGTGCGCTTCCGTGACATGGCCCACCGTGGCGAGCTGCCCGGTGTGACCAAGTCGAGCTGGTAAGCACCGCTTTGTGAGGGGCGAGGATCTTCGGATCCTCGCCCCTTTCGCGTTCCCGGCATCCTGCTTGCCCGCCGCCGCGAACGGGAGGACTTCACACGAACCGGAGGGCGCGGATGCGGCATCCCGTCCTCCGTTTCGTGTGAAGTCCTCCGTCTCCGCGTCGCGCATTTCTCCTGCACAGGTGCGGCACGTTGCGCATTTCTGTCCGATCGTGGGATCCCGCGGGCACCCCCGCGCACCGACGGGCATCCTCGAACGATGGATCCCATCGCACAGTTGCGGGAACGCGGCGGAATCGCGCGAACGAACACCCTGTTGCTCGACGGAGCGAGTCCGCACGCGCTGCGCAAACTCAAAGAGTCGGGACGAATTCAGACCGTTCGCAACGGCTGGGTCGCACTTCCGGATGCCGATCGCATGAAGATCACCGCCGTGAAGCGAGGCGTCATCCTCAGTTGCGTGACGCTCGCGGAGCGAAGCGGTCTCTGGGTGCCGGACGGCTCACGGATCCACGTCGCGGCCGCAGCGCACTCGGGACGCGTCGACCCCGGAGGTGCGGTCGTCCACTGGGCTCGACCGGTCGTACCCAGGAACCCGGACGCGTGCGAGGACTCTCTCGTGAACGCCCTGGTTCTCGTAG
Organism: Microbacterium sp. NPDC077644; assembly: GCF_040702785.1. Classification (NCBI taxonomy): domain Bacteria; kingdom Bacillati; phylum Actinomycetota; class Actinomycetes; order Micrococcales; family Microbacteriaceae; genus Microbacterium; species Microbacterium sp. NPDC077644. The sequence continues at coordinate 526,458 of NZ_JBFBME010000002.1, read as the reverse complement.
CGATCTGCCGTCCGTTCGAAGAAGCCCTTGTCATATGGGAGTCAGCCCTCAACAAACAGCTGACGGACCGTGAGGCGATCGCTCGGCTGCCGTTGCCACCGGCCGCGCTGGCGGTGTTGGAATCTGCGCGGCCGTTCGCGGATTCCGGACTCGAGACGATGGTGATCCACCGACTGCGGTGGCTGAGGCTGCGTCTGCTTCCGCAGGTGTGGATCCTCGACCGGCCCGTCGACGTCCTCATCGGCGACCGGCTCGTGCTGCAGATCGACGGCGGGCACCATGTCGGTCGGCAGCGCACCAGCGACATCGAACACGATGCGCGCCTCAAACTGCGCGGCTATCACGTCATCAGGGTCGGATACGACCAAGTGATGAATCAGTGGCCGCAGGTACAGGCCCTGATCATGGATGCCGTCGCTCAAGGGCTGCACCTGGGCTGAGTCGCGGTTCTCGACCCCAATCCTTGCACTGCGCACCCGCGAAACGGAGGAGTTTGCTCGAAGCGGAGGGTGCGGATGCGGCATCCACTCCTCCATTTCGTGAGATCTCCTCCGCTTCGGCGGATCGCTGCGGCCGCGCAGCACGCCCCGAAACGTGTGACGGATGTGACTGATGTGACTCGACACGCCTGAAAAAACCTCAAAACCCGCGAAATGACGCGGAAACACGGGTGTCGGTTGGTACATTCGAGGCGGTCGATCGACCAGGAGCATCCGCTCCGACAAACACGACAATGCGACGTGACATCGTCGCTGGAGGATGACATGGCTGACAAGTCCATCACCAAGACCGAGCTCGTCGCGAGCATCGCTTCCGCCACCGGCCAGAGCCAGGCCACCGTCTCGGGCGTCCTCGACTCGCTCTTCGCCACGGTCTCGGACGCTGTTGCCAAGGGCAGCAAGGTCTCGATCCCGGGCTGGATCTCGTTCGAGCAGGTCGACACCGCTGCCCGCACCGGCCGCAACCCGCAGACCGGCGCCGAGATCAAGATCCCGGCCGGCAAGCGCGTCAAGGTGACCGCAGGCTCCAAGCTCAAGGCTGCCGTCAAGTAAGACTGCTCCCTCTCACGAAGGCCGTCCCGATCGGGGCGGCCTTCGTGCGTCCCGCAGGGCACAGGCGCGAGCTTAGGCTTGAGGGGTGAGTTCCTCCGGCAAGCGCACGCCCACTGCGGCCAGCGGCGCGCCCGCGTCGTCCTACCGCGCCGCCGGCATCCTGATCCTCGCCGTGACAGCTGCGATCGCCCTCGTGGTCGCCCTCGTCCTCGGCGGCGGTGCGGCGCCTCTGCTCGTCGGCGATCCCGGCGACGCCATCCGGTGGGGTCTGCCGATCGCCCGCACCGTGAACAACATCAGCGCGGCCCTCATGATCGGCCCCATGGTGCTCGCCCTGTTCGCCCTGCGCGCCGGCGAGAAGTCGTTCGACACCGCGATGGATGCGGCATCCATCGGCGCGGCCGTGTTCACCGTGTCATCGGCCGCGACCGGATTCCTCACCTTCCTCGCCGCGTTCAACCCGCAGGTCAGTCTCGAGCAGCAGTTCGGCGAGCAGCTGGGCCGCTTCCTCCTCGCCCTGCCGCTCGGCCAGGCGTGGCTCATCACGACCGTCATGGGCGCCGCCGTCACGATCCTGGCGTTCGCGTGGCGCAGCTGGACGCCGACGCTGTTCACCGCGATCATCGCGCTCGCAGCCCTCCTGCCGATGGCGACGCAGGGCCACTCCGGCGAGCTGTCGGGTCACGTCGTGGCGGTCAACTCCATCCTGCTGCACACGGTCGGCGCGGCCGTGTGGCTGGGCGGTCTCATGCTCCTCGTCATCCTGCGCCTGTCCAAGGGCGTCGACGCGAAGCACCTCGTCAGCCGCTACTCGAGCCTCGCGATCGCCGCGTTCTTCGTGGTCGCCGTCTCGGGAGTCGTGCGCTCCACCGTGGGGCTCGGCAGCTGGGATGCGCTGTGGTCGCCGTACGGACTCATCATCGTCGCCAAGGCGGTGCTGCTGAGCGCCATGGGGCTGCTCGGCGCCTGGTACCGCACGCGGCTGATCCCGAAGCTCGAGACACAGCGCGCGTCGAGCCGGTTCTGGATGCTCGTGCTCGGCGAAGTCGCCCTCATGGGCCTCGCATCCGGTGCCGCCGCCGCCCTCGCCCGCACGCCTCCACCGGTGGGTGACACGGCCGCCGTCCGGCAGACCCCAGCCGAGATACTCACTCGCTCGCCGCTGCCGCCCGAGTTCACGCTCGAGCGGTGGTTCACCGGCTGGGACATCGACATCCTCTGGCTGCTCGCAGCGATCCTCGGCGCGTTCTTCTACCTCGCGGGTGTCCGGCGGCTGCACCGCCGGGGAGACCGCTGGCCCATCCACCGCACCGTGTTCTGGATGCTGGGTCTCCTCCTGCTCGTCTGGGTCACCTGCGGTCCGATCAACCTGTACCAGGAGTACCTGTTCAGCGTGCACATGCTGGGTCACATGATCCTGTCGATGGCGATCCCGCTGCTGCTGGTCTCCGGGGCGCCGATCACGCTCGCCCTGCGCAGCATCCACAAGCGGGACGATGGCACCCGTGGCGGCCGGGAATGGATCCTGTGGGCCGTCCACTCGCCGTTCTCACGCGTCGTGACCCACCCGTTCGTCGCGGCCGGCATCTTCATCGGCTCGCTGTGGGGCTTCTACTTCACCGATCTCGTCCGCTGGTCGATGTACGAGCACCTCGGCCACGAGTGGATGATCATCCACTTCCTCATCTCGGGCTACCTGTTCGTGATGAGCCTCGTCGGCATCGACCCGGTGCCGTACCGTCTGCCGTACCCGGGCAGGCTCATCACCCTCATCGCCGTCATGGCCATGCACGCGTTCTTCGGCATGGCGATCATGATGCAGGAGGGGCTCATGGTCGCCGAGTGGTTCGGGTCGATGGGGCGCACGTGGGGCCCGACGCCGATGTTCGATCAGTACGTCGGCGGCGGCATCGCCTGGTCGGTGGGCGAGATCCCGACGCTTATCCTCGCGATCACGGTGGCGATCCAGTGGAGCCGCGACGACACCAAGGTGCAGCGCCGACGTGACCGGCACGCCGACCGCACCGGGGATGCCGAACTCGAGGAGTACAACGCGAAGCTCGCGGCCCTCGCCGAGAAGGACGCCCGCGAAGCCGCCCGCTGATCAGCCGCCGTCGGGGTTGCCGACGCGGATGGATGCTGATCCGTCCGGCAGGATCGTGATCGACCCGTCGATCCGGAACGGCACGTCCTCCGAGACATGCTCGACCGAGCCGTCGTACAGCGACTGGATGTCGACCTCGATGTGCGCCACGGCATCCGTGGGCGGAATCATCCAGTGCGCGCCCGAGGGCTCGACCGTGACGGACGGCTGCGCCGCGATCGACCATACCGGCGGGGCGACGATGCGGTTCTGCACCTCGAGTCCGAACGGGCAGGCCGTCGGCTGCAGCACCTGCTGCGTCGTGCACTCGCCGAGGAACTCCTCGACCTGCTCCTGCACGACCGCGACGAACTTGTCGGTCGGTTCGGTCTGCAGCTCGACCGGCGTCTGGGTGAGCGGCGAATCGGCGAGGAAGCTCACCCCGGGCGCCGTCGAGATCGCCGTGTCGACGGTCACCGAATACAGCCCGGGTGTGAAGACGAGGAGCGGCAGCGGATCGTCGCCCGCGGCATCGGCACCGGCGGCGGAGACCTGGTTCCGATCGACCTCGAACCCGTTCACGGCGAAATGGTCGGCGCCGAGCACGGTGAGCGCGACGGCGGCGAGCGGGGACTGCGTGAACCGCCAGTTCGGAGTGATGCCGGCCCAGCCGTCCTGCTCGACCTGGAAGGTGGAGGTGCCGTGGTGGGTGCCGGCGACGTACTCGACCGTCACGGAGGTGACACCGCGCTGCGAGGTCTTCTCCGAGATGACCTCGACATCGGTCAGCGGCGCCAGTGCCGCCTGGCGGAGCATCGCCTCGGATGCCGTCTTGTCGATGCCCGCATCGTCGAGGGTCTCGCGGTCGATCGAGACGCCCGGTACGCGCAGGGCGTCGGCGGCGTGGCCGGTCGCGAGCAGATCGATGTAGCGCGTGACGAAGGCGGACGGGCCGTAGAACTCCTTGTACAGCACGGCGATGCCGGCGCCGAGGGCGGCGAGCAGCAGTACGCCGATGACCGCGAGGGCGGTCAGGTCGAACCAGAGGCGGCGGCGCACGCGCGTCGTCGAAGGCTGGTTCATGGCGCCAGTCTAGGAGTGCGGGCTGTGACAGTGCCGAGCGCGTGACGTGCGCGACGTACCATGAGAGGCGTGTCCCTCCCAGCCCTCTCCGACGAGCAGCAGGAGCTCTTCCGGCTCATCGAGGACACCAGGGAGCACGTGTTCATCACCGGCCGTGCCGGGACCGGCAAGTCGACCCTGCTGCAGTACTTCGCATGGAACACGCAGAAGCAGATCGCCATCTGCGCTCCGACGGGCGTGGCGGCGCTCAACGTCGAGGGGCAGACGATCCATTCGCTGTTCCGGCTGCCGATCGGGCTCATCGCCGAGAGCGAGATCGAGCAGAACGACGCCACGCGTCGCATCCTGAACGCGATCGACACGCTCGTGATCGACGAGGTGTCGATGGTCAACGCCGACCTCATGGACGGCATGGACCGCGCTCTGCGGCAGGCGCGAGGGCGCCGCGCCGAGCCGTTCGGCGGTGTGCAGGTCGTCATGTTCGGCGACCCGTATCAGCTCGCCCCCGTGCCGCCCCGCGGAGACGAGCTGCGCTACGTGCAGGACCACTACCGCTCGTTCTGGTTCTTCGATGCGAAGGTCTGGGCGGGCGCGACGATGGGGGAGGCCGACGGCCTCATCGATCTCGGCAGGCACGGGGCGCCGCTGCACGTGCGCGAGCTCGTGCAGATCCACCGGCAGTCCGACGACGGGTTCAAGGCGATGCTCAACGCCGTCCGTTACGGCCGGGTGACCGCTGACATCGCCGAGGTGCTCAACCGGCAGGGCACTCGCACGCCGCCCGATCCCGAGCCCGGAGAGATCCCCATGATCACGCTCGCGACCCGCAACGACATCGTGAACAACATCAACCGCAGGCACCTGGCGGCCCTCCCCGGCAAGGAGCAGACGGCCCGCGCCGAGATCAACGGCGACTTCGGCAGGGGGGACGGCAACTACCCCGCAGATGCCGAGCTGAAGCTCAAGGTCGGCGCGCAGGTGATGTTCCTGCGCAACGACGTGTCGATGACGGGTGAGCCTCCGCGGTGGGTGAACGGCACGATCGGCACGGTCAAGCGCATCCTCGGCGGCTCGGTGCGGGTCGAGATCGACGGCGAGGATGTGGATGTGGAGCCGGCGGTCTGGGAGAGGTTCCGCTACTCGTACGACGCGAACTCGAAGACGCTCAGCCGTGATGTGATCGCCGAGTTCATGCAGTTCCCGCTGCGTCTGGCGTGGGCGGTGACGATCCACAAGTCGCAGGGCAAGACCTACGACAGGGCGGTCATCGACCTCGGCGGCGGCGCGTTCGCGCCGGGGCAGACATACGTGGCGCTCTCGCGCCTGACGTCGCTGGACGGCCTGTACCTGTCACGGCCTCTGCGGCCCAGCGACATCCGCGTCGATCAGGACGTGCGCCGCTTCATGCGCGAGGCGTGGGAGGCGCGGCAGGGATCCACTCCCGAGATCGCGGGCTCTTGAACGGTGAGGGTCACGCCGCGAGGCGTGCCCGGTCGAGGTCTTCGAACAGCTCGGTGTTGAACCGGTACGCCAGCAGCACCTCGTCGATGACGCGCTCGCGCTCGGCGTCGTCCCACGGCGCGGCATCCAGCTGCTCGCGGTAGACGTCCTTGAACGCGTTCGGGTCGGCGATGTCGTCGAACAGGTAGAAGCCCACGCCGTTGGTCTCGAACCCGAAGCGGCGCTGCATGACCCGGCCGATGAAGATGCCGCCCGAGAGGTCGCCGAGGTAGCGGGTGTAGTGGTGGGCGACGAATCCGCCGGCCCAGGTCGCCCCGACCTCCTTGATGCGCGCGACGTACCGCTCGGTCGTCGGCAGCGGCGCGATCCGCTCGCGCCAGTCGGGGCCGACGAGGAACTCGAGATCGGCCTCGAGCGCGGGAAGGCGGGTGAGCTTTTCGCTGAGGAAGACCGATGCGACCGGGTCGCGGCGCATCCGCTCGCCGGCGGACTCGAGCGCCTCGTAGATGAAGTAATGCTGGGCGACGAGAGAGATGTAGTCCTCGCGCGAGCCCTCGCCCTTGAGAAGATCCGCCATGAACCCGGCGTGCTCGCTGCGGGAGTGCGAGCTGGAAGAGCGTTCGCGCAGCGCGGCGGAGAAGGAGAGGATATCGGCCATGCGTTCAGTGTAAGGGTTGCCTTACCTGCGGCGGAAGTGCCGAGTTCTCAGGCGTGCGGTCGCGGCTCGAGGCCGAGCTTCTCGCAGGCGGCGTCGTAGAGTGCGACGACTTCACGGCGCACCGCCGGACGCTCGTCGATCGATCCGCCCGGCCACGGCACGCGCAGCTCCTCGGGGATGCCGGCGCGCGTGATCCGCCAGACGCCGCCGTCGCCGTCGAGATCGGTCATCACAGAAGCCGTGATCGGCACATCGGATGCCGAGGCGAAGGCGCGGGCGATGAGGAGGTTGTCGTCGGAGTGATCGCCGTTCATGTGACCGAGGATGGCGCCTGTCACGTCGGCGTCGAAGATGTGAGGCATGGTCATCACTGTACGTCTGCCGCGAGGTCGCCGGCGCGGGCGGGACTTCTCAGCACCGCACCTTAGACTCGGGGGATAGAACATCGGGGAGTCCGTACATGCACCTTCTCTCGTCGCGCCGGATGCGCGCCGTCGTCGCCGGCGCCGCCGCACTCGCGCTCGTCCTGACCGGATGCTCCTCGGAGGAGACCTTCTCGTACACGCCTCCCGCGCAGGTCGATCAGAAGCTCCCCGACGACACGGCCGCTCAGCTGCAGGCCGCCGTCGAGAACGCGATGCAGAAGACCGGCGCGACCGGCGCGATCGTCGGCGTCTGGGTGCCGTGGAGCGGCACGTGGGTGACGGGCATGGGGACGCAGTCGTTCGAGGACGAGACCCCGGTGACGAAGGACATGTCCTTCCGCATCGCCGACAGCACGCGCCTGATGACCTGCGAGGTGCTGTATGCGCTCGCCGACGAGGGCGTCGTCGAACTGGACGGGTCGGTGCCCGAGTACGTCTCGGGTGTCGCCCAGCTCGCCGACGTGACCCTGCTCGACCTCTGCAACGGCACAAGCGGCATCGGGTCGTCCGAGGCTGCGGTCCGGGGCATGTGGCAGAACACTCCCGAACGCGTCTGGGCACCGCTCGAGCTCGCGTCCTACGGCCTCGGCAAGGGGCTCAAGGAGCCCGGCGCCGCCTACAGCGATTCCGATGCCGCCTACCTGCTGCTCGGCCTGGCTCTCGAGCGCGCGTCCGGGATGACGGCGTCCGAGCTCATCGCGAAGTATGTCACCGGTCCGTTGCAGCTCGAGCACACGTCCCTGCCGTCGAGTGCCGCCGCTGCACCGGGCGGCGCACCGCTCACCGGCCACTATCTCCCCGCGATCGAGGGCGGTTACGACTGCACCGCGCCGGTCGACATCACGAAGCTCTCGTCGAGCACCGGATTCACCGATTCCGGCGCGGTCTCCACCATCGAGGACCTGGGCCGCTTCAGCCAGGCCGCGGCCGCCCAGGCTCTGCGCGAGGGCAAGGAGCCGAACCAGTTCGCGAACCCGCTCCCGACGGCGTCGGACGCCCCGTCCTGGTATCAGGCGACGGGCGGCGCGTTCCTCGTCGGCCCGCTCATCGGGCAGCACGGCTGGACGCCGGGATACGCGAGCGCGTCGTACTCAGACCCCGAGACCGGATTCACGGTGTCGGTCGTCCTGAACTCGTCGTCCATCGGCGGCAGCCCCGCCGCGTATCTCGCCTGGGAGCTCGCGGCGATCGCATCCAAGGCGCTGGCGGCCGAGGGCCAGACCGCCCCGGAATTCGGTCTGCCGTTCACCGCGGAGCAGTACCACGACACGATCTCCAATCTCGCCGTCTGCGCCACGCCGCCCGCCGGCTGAGCGCTCGCTGCGGTCACGCCTACCCTGGGGGCATGACCCAGACGGAGAAGTCTGATCGTGTCCGCCGCGCCGTCGTCCTCCTGACGGTGGCCGGTTCCCTCGTCGCGGCCGTGATCGGCTCCGGGCTGCTCGGAGGGACGAGCATCGCGGATGCCGCGGGCGGAGCGTTCGCGGCCGACGCCACCGTGCTCTCCCCGGCCGGCTTCGCGTTCTCGATCTGGTCGGTCATCTATCTGGGGCTGCTGGCGTACGCGATCTGGCAGGCCGTGCCCGCTCAGGCGGCGAAGCCGCGTCACCGGGCGGTCGGGTACGGCGTCGCGGCATCCGCCCTGCTGAACGCCGTGTGGATCGTCTGCGTCCTGGCCTGGCGGATCGCCGAGTCGTTCGTGATCATCGTCCTGCTGCTGTGCGTGCTGCTCGTGACCTTCGTGCGCGCGTGCCGCAGCCCGCAGCGCCGCACGGTGGCCGAGCTCGTGCTGATCGACGGCGTCATCGGGCTGTATCTGGGCTGGGTGACGGTGGCCGCGGCGGCGAATCTGGCGGCGTGGCTGGCCGACATCGGCATCTCGGCGTGGTCGGAGGCGCCCGGAGTGCCCGGCACGCTGACGCTCATCGCCGCAGGTCTCGTCGCCCTGTTCACGGCGTGGCGCGGCGGGCGCTGGGCGCCTGCGGTCGCGACGGCGTGGGGCCTCGTGTGGATCGCGGTGGGGCGCTGGGCAGAAGACCCGGCTGCTCCCGTCGTGGCATCCACGGCCATCGTGCTCGCGGTGCTGGTGGTGCTGCTCGCGGCGTGGCGCTTCCGGGCGCGCACTCGTGTCGAGAGCGCGGGCGCGGCTCGGGAACCCGCCGCGGCTCAGTACGCGACCGAGCGCTGAGCCGGAGCCGTCGCCGACATGACGTGCTCGGCGAACAGGCCGGGCCACGCCAGGACGTCGTGCGGGGTGCGGGCGACCGCCAGGTGGCTGCCGCCGATCAGAGAGTGGAGCCGGCGGGCCGTCTTCAGCGGGTGCGCGCGGTCGCCCGTCCACGCGAGGATGAGCGTCGGCACGGTGATGCCGGCGATCACGGCTCTCGCGGGCAGATCCGTGGTCGCAGCTCCGCGCAGCACGGTCGGCAGCAGCTCCGGTACGACCTGGGGAGAGGTCGCGGGAGACCCTGCGATGGCCGGCGGCACGGGTGCGGTGCTGCCCGCCTGCGTCAGGGCGTCGACGCCGTCGCGCTCGACGAGCAGGGCGCCCGCCCGATAGACGTCGGCCTGCGCCGCTCTGGTCTTCCACGCGGTCGGCGGCACGGCGAAGCAGAGGCTCTGGAAACGATGCGGCTCGCGCGCTGCCGCATGCAGCAGAGTTCCGGTGCCCATCGACGGGCCGACGGCGTGAACCCGCTCTCCGGGCGCGACCTCGTCGAGCAGTCGCAGCAGGTCGTCGGCGAGCCGGTCCCAGCCGTAGTCGGCGGGCTCGGTCGAACCCGTGGAGCGGCCATGACCGCGCGCGTCGTAGCGAACGACGCGGTGCGCGGGCAGTGCCCTCGCCAGATCGAGGCCCAGTTGTGCGTCCCGCTCCCGGCTCGAGGTCAGCCCGTGCAGCTGGATGACCAGGGGGCCGGTGCCGTCCGTCATCTCGAAGTCGATGGTGGCGCCGTCGAGAATCAGCGATGGCATCGCGGCTCCTGTTCACATGACTGGAATCGAGTGTCCCTAGACTACGGCGATGCGTCTCACGAACGTCGCTCAGATGGAGCTCCCGCGGGGAGCGCTGCACAGTCTGCGCCTGCGCATGGATGAGGGGCGGGGCGAAGACCTGCCGGTGTCGTTCGATCAGCGGCGGCACGTCGAGGCGGGGGAGCGGCCGGGGTCGTGGATGGCGATCGCTTTCCGCGTCCGGGGCGCTGATCGCGATGCGCTCGCCGCGGCGTGGATGCAGGTCGTGCGCCGCCACGGCGCGCTGAACACGGTGTTCGATCGCACCGGATCCGACCGGCTGGTGCTCGAGCGCACACCGGTGACCGGAGCAGTGTGGCGACGGCATCCCGTCCCGGAGGGGACCCGATCGCGCGATGTGCTGCGCCGGATCCTGGATGCCGACTGCACGCCGTTCTCGCGTCCGTCGCACCTGCTCGCCCTTCTCGTGCCGGATGACGGCGAGGAGGATCCGCGACCGGTCGCGGTGATCGGATCGGATCATGCGCACGTGGACATGTGGTCGCTGCTGATCCTCGCGCGCGACCTCCTCCGTGCAAGCGCGGGGATGCTCGATGCGGAGCCTGCTGCGTCGTTCGCCGAGCATTCCGCGCTGCTCGAGCAGGCGCCGCCGGCGCCCGCCGAGATCACGGCGCGGTGGCACCGCATCCTCGATGACGGAGCGGGGACGATGCCGCGCTTCCCGCTCGATCTCGGCGACCTCGATGAGCTGAAGGACGAGGTGGTCGTCGTGCGCGACGTCATGGATGCCGCCGAGTTCGCCGACTTCGAGGCGCGGGCGGCCGAGCACGGCGTGCGCCCGACCGCTCTGGCGCTGTCCGTGCTCGCCGCGCTCACGCGATCGATGGCCGACGCTCCGCTGCGTGCCGTGTTCCCCGTGCACAGCAGGAACGAGCCGCGCTGGCACGACAGCTCCGGGTGGTTCATCACCAATTCCGTGATCGAGTGCAGAGATGACGACCCGGTCTCGTGCGCTTCGGCCGTCCGTGATGCGCTGGCGCTCGGTTCGCACCCGCTCGCGCCGATCCTCGCCCCGTACGGCGGGATGCCGGAGGCCCCGGGGATGTTCGCGATCTCGTGGCTGGACACCCGCCGGCTGCCGGCCGTGCAGGACGACCTGTCCATCCAGTACGTCTCCGCGGTGACCCGCACCGACGGCGTGATGATCTGGTTCATCGTCAACGGCTCCGGCATGCACCTGCGCTGCCGCTACCCGGATACCCCGCAGGCGCGCGCCTCGGTCGGCGCGTGGCTGGACGGCGTCGTGCTCGGAATGCGCGCCCCCGCGGGAGCCGCGGCTCAGCCGAGCGGCCAGCCGGTGTAGGCCTCGGCGAGGTAGGTGCGGCCTGCCTCGGAGTCGACGACGGAGCGGAGCTCGCCGAGCTGCCGGCGGCTGTCGAACTCATTGTGCTCGGGCAGCTGGTGCAGCATGCTCGTCATCCACCACGAGAAGTGCTGCGCCTTCCAGATGCGCTTCAGCGCCTGCTCGGCATAGCCGTCGATCAGTCGCTCGTCGCTGTCGCCCAGCAGTGCTTCGAGGGCGCGGGCGAGCAGGACGACGTCGGCGACCGCGAGGTTCATGCCCTTCGCGCCGGTCGGCGGCACGGTGTGCGCCGCGTCGCCGACGAGTGCGGCGCGCCCGTGCCGCAGCTCGCTCGCGACGAAGCTGCGGAACCGCAGCACGTCGCGCTGGAAGATCCGGCCCTCCTTCAGCGTGGTGCCGGGGACGCGCGACTGCAGCGTCTCCCAGATCTGCGCCTCGCTCATGGTGTTCGGATCGGCCTCGGGATCGCATTGGAAGTACATGCGCTGCACCTCGGGGCTGCGCTGGCTGATGAGCGCGAATCCGTTGTCGGAGTTGCTGTAGATGAGCTCGTCGGCGCTGGCCGGGGCTTCGCACAGGATGCCGAACCAGGCGAACGGGTACTCGCGGAAGTACCCGCTGCGCGAGTCGCCGGTGATCGCCGGCCGCACGACCGATCGCGACCCGTCCGCACCGACGACGAAGTCGGCCTCGATGGTGAGCTGCCCGCCGTCCGCGTCGGTCGCGATCACGCGCGGGCGGTTCGTGCCGGCATCCTCGACGCGGGATGCCGTCACGCCGAAGCGCAGGTCCTGCCCCGCGCCCAGACGCAGGGCGAGCATGTCCTTCAGCACCTCGTGCTGCGGGTACAGCCACACGCTGCGGTCGACGAGCGCCGAGAAGTCGATGCGGTGGCCCTCGCCCTCGAAGCGCAGTTCGATCCCCTCGTGACGGTCGCCGACCGTGTGCACGCGGGTGTTCGGGTCGATGGCGGTGAGCAGATCGACGGTGCCCTGCTCGAGGATGCCGGCGCGGATCGTGGACTCGATCTCGTCGCGCGAGCGCTGGTCGATGACGATCGACTCGATCCCGGCGTCAGCGAGCAGGTGCGAGAGGATGAGGCCCGCGGGGCCGGCGCCGACGATCGCGACGCGGGTGCTGACGGTGGTGCTCATGGTGTCTCCTTCGACGGCGGATGCTCAGGCATCCGCTCGTCGATCAGTGTGCACCGTGCGCGACCTGGTCACCGACGGATTCCCGTTCAACGGGAAGAGCGCAGATCGCCTTCGATGCTCTTCGCAGCCGCGAGCAGTGCGTCCACCGCCGGCTGCGTCGCGGCATCCCGGGGGAGGACGACAGACAGCGCCGCCACCACCTCGCCGCGGTCGCGCACCGGAACGGCGACGCCGGTGGACACGGCCTCGATCGATCCCGGCGCCGAGACGTACCCCCGTCGCCGTATCGATGTGAGCAGCGACGTCAGCGTCGCGGCATCCGTGACCGTCTCGCGCGATACGGCCCGCAGGGGTCCGGCGAGAACGCGCTCGCGGAGCTCAGGATCGGCGAAGGCGAGCAGGACGAGCCCGGAGGAGGATGCGTTCAGCGGCAGGCGCCCGGCGATCCGGGTGATGTTGGCGCCGGCATCCGGGTGGGAGAGACGTTCGAGGAACAGCGCCTCCTCGTGCTCGAGGACGGCGAGCTGGGTGTGCTCGCGGATGATCGTCTGCACGCGCTCCATGTGCGGGAGGGCCGCCTGGCGCAGACGCAGCGCGCTCGAGCCGCGCAGTGCGAGCTCCCACAGACGCATGCCGAGGCGGATGCGGTTCTCGTCGTCGCGTTCGAGCAGTCCCTGCCCGATGAGCTCGGCGATGATGCGGTGCGCGCTGGAGGACGGAAGACCGGTGCGCCGCGCGATCTCGCTGGCGGTCTGCATGGTCCGCTCGCTCGTGAACGTGTCGAGCACGCGCACGATGCGCGCGGTCATCGAGTCGCCGGAGCGGGAGTTCGCCATGGGGACAGCTTCGCACGGGGGTGGCGCGCGCATCGGCATCCCGGTATTATCGTTGGCACCCCAACGAATCAGGTCGAGTGAACGACCGGTCGTGATCGAAGGAGATCCCATGCAGTTCCACCGCGACGGCTACCGGCCCGGTGACCCCGACATCCAGCTGCCAGCGCCGCAGGTGGCCGCGCGCAGCGCCGACCTCCCCGAGACGCTCGACGTCCTCATCGTCGGCACCGGCCCCGCCGGCACCGTGCTCGCAGCTCAACTGGCCGCGTTCCCCGACATCACCACCCGGATCATCGAGCGCCGCGCAGAGCCGCTCCAGGTCGGCCAGGCCGACGGCGTCGCATGCCGCACGGTCGAGATGTTCCAGGCGTTCGGCCTCGCCGACGCCCTGGTGCGCGAGGCCTACTGGGTCAACGAGGTGCGCTTCTGGGGTCCATCGGATGCGGACCGCTCAACGATCGTCCGCACGGGCTGGGTCGAGGACACCCCTGCGGGGCTCAGCGAGTTCCCGCACGTGATCGTCAACCAGGCGCGCATGCAGCAGTTCCTGCTCGAGCACGCCGCGAAATCCGCGAGCCGCCTCGAGGCCGACTACGGGATCGAGTTCACAGGATTCGAGATGGATGCCGCATCCGAGCATCCCGTCGTCGCGACGCTCCGTCGCACGGACGGGAGCGAGCTCACCGTCCGCGCCAAGTACGTCGTGGGGTGCGACGGCGCTCGCAGCAGCGTGCGCCGCGCGCTCGGCATCCACCTGCAGGGCGATGCCGCCAACCACGCCTGGGGCGTCATGGACGTGCTGGCGAACACGGACTTCCCCGACTGGCGCACGAAGAACGTCGTGCAGTCCGACGGCAAGGGCAGCCTCCTCATGATCCCGCGCGAGGGCGGGACGATGGTGCGCTGCTACGTCGATCTCGGCGCGGTCGAGGCCGGATCCGACGTGCGCAGCACCACCGTCGAACAGCTCACGGCTGTCGCGAACGGCATCCTGCACCCGTACACGATCGATGTGCAGCAGGTCGCGTGGTCGAGCGTGTACGAGGTCGGGCAGCGCGTCGCCGACCGGTTCGACGACCTGACGGCCGAGTCGCCCGCGGATGCGGTCCCTCACCTCTTCCTCGCCGGTGACGCATGCCACACGCACAGTGCCAAGGCCGGCCAGGGCATGAACGTGTCGATGCAGGACGCATTCAACCTCGGCTGGAAGCTCGCCGCGGTCCTGCAGGGACGATCGGATGCCGCGCTGCTGCGCAGCTACTCCGAGGAGCGTCAGACCATCGCGGCCGACCTCATCGCGTTCGACAAGCACTGGTCGGCGTTCATCGCCCAGCCCGCGCTCGACCCCGAGCATCCGGAGCGCGGCGGTGTGACACCCGCGCAGATGCAGGACGAGTTCGCACGCCAGGGCCGATACACGGCGGGGCTCGCCACGCAGTACCACCCCTCGGCGCTCACCGGCGATGCCGCGCACCAGGGGCTGGCCGCCGGCTTCGAGGTGGGGACGCGGTTCCACTCCGCGCCCGTGCGCCGCGTCGCCGACGCCCGCCGGATGGAGCTCGGCCACTCGCACCGCGCGGACGGGCGCTGGCGCCTGTACGCGTTCGGCGACGCCTCCGGTGACGCATTGCGCGAGTTCGTGACATGGCTGTCCGACGGCCCGGATTCGCCGGTGCGCGCGTTCACCCCGGCGGATGCCGACGCCGACAGCGTCATCGACGTGCACGCGGTGTTCCGCGGCTCGCACCACGACATCGACGTGACCTCGCTCCCTGAGCTGCTCCTGCCGAAGACCGGCCCGCTGGGACTGCAGGACTGGGAGAAGGTGTGGGCGACGGATCCCGCCGACGACATCTTCGCGCTGCGCGGGATCGCTTCCGAGGGGGCGGTCGTGGTCGTGCGCCCGGACCAGTATGTGGCGCACGTGCTGCCGCTGTCGGCGCGGGACGAGCTGCGGGAGTTCTTCGCCGGGTTCCTGCTGCCGGCGAACGTGCCGGTCGTGGGCTGAGCGCGAGTCGAGCCCTGAGCCCGTCGAAGGGTCGGCGTCAGCACCTGACAGGATGGATGCCGTGATGACGATGGCAGACCTCCCCGAGCCGCAGCGTCACGTCGGCAACCTGATCCGGCGCGCGCAGCAGTTGCACCTGGCGACGTGGGCTCGGGTGGCCGATCCCGACATCACGAGCACGCAGTACAGCATCCTCGCCGTTCTCGAGCGTCTCGGCGAGGCCAGCCAGCGCGAGCTCGGCGACGAGGTCGACCTCGACCGGTCCACGATCGCCGATCTCGTGCGTCGAATGGAGAAGTCGGGGCTCATCGCGCGGCAGCGCGCGGCATCCGATGCGCGACGGAACGTCGTGACGCTCACCGCGCACGGCGCGGCGGAGCACGCACGACTGGCCCCGCGGGTCGTCGAAGTGCAGCGCGAGCTCACCGGTCATCTGGGGTCTGCCGAGTCGGCGGCGTTGTTCCGGGGTCTGTGGGCGATGCTCGAGCGGCCGGGGAGCTCGGGCACGGTCAAGTAGACCGTATATTGTCGGCCGTGGGCGGGGCGTGACGTTCACAGCTCCTCAAGACTTCGCCCCGCAGGGTGGATTTGGGACGAAACGGCCCCTCGGCGACTGTTTCTGAGGAGTTGTGAGCACGAAACGGCGCTACCGACGGCGGTAGCCTCGACCTATGACCTCTCCCGTGCCGACTCCGGCTTCAGCGTGGGCTCCGCTGACGACGGATGCCGTCGCCGAGCTCCTCGCCCCGGCATCCGTGCGGTGGTGGCTGTCGGGCGGCGCGGCGCTGGATCGCTGGCTCGGCCATCCGATCCGGGAGCGCGCGAACATCGACGTCAGCGTCGTGGCGGGCGATCTCGCGGCCCTCGTCGCGGGACTTCCCGACGGGTACAGCGCCTGGGCGCCGTCGGGCGACGATGACGAGCTCGTCCCGTTCGCGGATGCTCCGCAGGATGCCGACCTGCAGCCCGTGCTCATCCGCGACGATGCGGAGAACGCGTGGGTGCTGCAGGTCAACGCCGAGGACGGCGCCCCGCGCGCGTGGATGTACAAGCGCGACCCGCGACTGACGCTGCCCTGGGATCGTGCGGTCATCGACCTCGACGGCGTCCCGACCGGCGCCCCCGAGGTGCAGTTGGTGTGGAAGGCCCTGCGCCCGCGCGAGGAGGACACGGTCGACAAGGATGCCGTGCTGCCCGGGCTCTCGCCCGACGCGGTGCAGTTCTACGAGACGGCGCTGCTGCGCATCCACCCGCACTCGACGTGGTCGATCCACATCCGCAGCCCGTTCGCCCCGGCCAAGGCGAGCTGGAACCGCACGAAGCCGTCCTGACGCGTTTGGCGGAGCGAACTACTGACCGGCACGTCCCCGCCGCTACTCCCCGGCGGCGACCGCATCCATCACCACGCTTCGGAACCAGCGCTGCGCCGGACCCAGGCTCGCCTCGCGACGCGTGTACAGCGACACGGGCGTCGACTGCGCCGGCCACGGCAGGTCCGCGAAGCGCAGCCCGCCGAACCAGCCGCTGAACACCTCGGCGATGTGCCGGGGCACGAGCACGACGAGATCCGTCGCCGCGAGAACGGCCGGCACGGTCGAGTACTCCTCGACGGTAAGGGCGACCTGGCCCATGAGCCCGTGCTCGGTGAGCACCTGCAGCGGGAAGACATGCCCGCCGCGCGCGCTCACGCGCACGAACCGGCGCCCCTCGAACATGTCGGGCGACGTCTCGGGCAGCGGATGCCGCCCCGACGACAGGGCCACGTACTCGACGGCACGCACGTGCGTGCGCCACAGCCGCGGGCTGCCGATCATCGACACCGTCATGGCCAGGTCGATCGAGCCGCGGATCAGCCCGTCCTCGACCTGGTCCGAGTCGAGCCTCGCGACCTGCAGATGCGGGTTCGCGGCCTCGCGGGCGAGCGCCTCCATGATCGGCGGCAGGAACGTCTGCTCGCCGATCGAGGTGAGCCCGAGTGCCAGTTCGCCGCTGAACCCGGACGGCTCGAACGCGTCGGGATCGCTCACCGTCTGGTCGATCTGCGCGAGCGCCTCGTGCAGCGGGGCGAACAGCGCTGTCGCCTTCGCCGTCGGCACCATGTCATGCCCCTCGCGACGGAACAGCTCGTCTCCGAACTTCTCGCGCAGGCGCCGGAGCGTGTAGCTCACGGTCGGCTGCGTGACGTGCAGACGCTCGGCGGCGGCGGTCACGCTGCGCAGCTCGTAGAGCACGACGAACGTGCGCAGCTGGTTGAGATCCGCGAGTGCCATGTATAGAGACTATCTATTCCACACGGCAAAAACATCTATTGGACGGCATCCTGACGCCGACCTAGAGTCGAGGCGACGGCATCCGAGTGACAAGGACGACACACGTTGATCATCGACATCCATGGCCATTACACGACCGCCCCGGCGCAGCTGGGCGCCTGGCGCGACCTGCAGATCGCCTTCGCCGGCGGCAAGGGGGATGCCCCGAATCCCGCGGACCTCAAGATCAGCGACGACGACATCCGCGAGACGATCGAGGCCAATCAGCTGAGGCTCATGAACGACCGCGGCAGCGACATCACCGTCTTCAGCCCCCGCGCCTCGTTCATGGCCCACCACATCGGCGACTTCGCCGTCAGCGAGACCTGGGCCCGTATCTGCAACGACCTCGTCGCCCGCGTCTCGCAGCTGTTCCCCGACCGCTTCCTCCCCGGCGCGATGCTGCCGCAGTCTCCTGGCGTCGACCCCAAGACGACGGTCGCAGAGCTGACCCGCGCCGTCGAGGAACTCGGCGTCGTCACCGTCAACCTCAACCCCGACCCATCCGGCGGAAAGTGGTCGGCCCCGGCGCTCACCGATCGCGCCTGGTACCCGATCTACGAGAAGCTCGTCGAGTACGAGCTGCCCGCCATGGTGCACGTGTCGACCACCTGCCGCCCCGACGTGTTCCACACCACCGGCGACCACTACCTCGGCGCCGACACGACCGCGTTCATGCAGCTGCTCAAGGGTGACCTGTTCCGCGACTTCCCCGACCTCAAGCTCGTCATCCCGCACGGCGGCGGCGCCGTCCCGTACCACTGGGGCCGGTTCCGGGGCCTGGCGATGGCGCTCGGCAAGCCCGAGCTCGAAGAGCACCTGCTGAACAACGTCTACTTCGACACCTGCGTGTACCACCAGCCGGGCATCGACCTGCTCACCGACGTGATCCCGACGAAGAACATCCTGTTCGCCAGCGAGATGATCGGCGCCGTCCGCGACGTCGACCCCCGCACCGGGCACTACTTCGACGACACCAAGCGCTACGTCGACGCCACGACCAACCTGTCCGACGCCCAGCGCGAAGCGGTGTTCGAGGGCAACGCCCGCACCGTCTACCCGCGTCTCGACCGCGCGCTCAAGGCCCGCGGACTGTGAAAGAGAAGAACATGCGACTGAACAATCTCGGCATCGTCCGCACCAGCATCCAGCGCCCCGACCCCGACGACGTCGCCCGTCTGTCGGAGTTCGGCGTAGCGACCATCCACGAGGCCATGGGGCGCGTCGGCCTCATGCGTCCCTACATCCGGCCCGCCTACAAGGGAGCTGCGCTCTGCGGCCCTGCCGTCACCGTGCTCCTGCAGCCCGGTGACAACTGGATGTTCCACGTCGCTGCCGAGCAGGTGCAGGAAGGTGACGTGATCGTCGCCGGCTGCACCACCGAGAGCGAGGACGGCTTCTTCGGCGAACTGCTCGCCACCTCCCTCACCGCCCGCGGCTGCAAGGGCCTGGTCATCGACGGCGGCGTCCGCGACGTCGCCGACCTCGAGAAGATGGACTTCCCCGTCTTCTCCCGCGCGATCAACTCCAAGGGCACGGTCAAGGCCACGCTCGGCTCGGTCAACGTCCCCGTCGTCGCGGCGAACGCCCTGGTCAACCCGGGCGACGTCGTCGTCGCGGATGTCGACGGCGTCGTGGTCGTGCCCCGCGAGCTCGTGGGTGCGGTGGCGGATGCCAGCCGCAAGCGCGAGGACAACGAGGAGTCCAAGCGGCAGAAGTTCCGCGAGGGCGTGCTCGGACTCGACCTGTACGGCATGCGCGAGCCGCTCGCGGCCGCAGGTCTCGAATACGTGGAGGACTGACGGATGTCGCACACGCAGGCCACGCACGGCGAGACCACCGGTCCCTTCACGAAGACCGAGGGCTGGCTGGACTGGTACGACGGGCCCACGAAGCCGGCGTTCGTCCTGCCCGAGGGCGCGGTCGACGCGCACTGCCACGTCTTCGGGCCCGGCGCCGAGTTCCCGTACGCACCCGAGCGCAAGTACACCCCGTGCGATGCCTCGGCCGAGCAGCTGTTCGCCCTGCGCGACCACCTCGGCTTCGACCGCAACGTCATCGTGCAGGCCACCTGCCACGGCGCCGACAACAGCGCCCTCGTGGACGCCCTGAACCGCAGCGAGGGTCGGGCCCGCGGCGTCGCGACCGTGCGCCGCGACGTCACCGACGAGCAGCTCGCCGAGCTGCACGCGGCCGGCGTCCGCGGCGTCCGCTTCAACTTCGTCAAGCGTCTCGTCGACCGCGTGCCGACCGACTCGCTCGAGGAGATCGTCTCGAAGATCGCGCCGCTCGGATGGCACGTCGTCATCTACTTCGAGGCCGAGGACCTCCCCGAGCTGTACGACTTCTTCTCCGGCATCCCGACCGACGTCGTCGTCGACCACATGGGCCGACCCGACGTCACGAAAAACGTCGACGGAGAGGAGTTCGCGCTGTTCCTGCGGTTCATGCGCGAGAACCCCAACGTGTGGACCAAGGTCTCGTGCCCCGAGCGCCTGAGCGTCACCGGCCCACGCGCACTCCCTGAAGAAATCGGAAACGGCGAGCAGCACGCCTATCAGGACGTCGTGCCGTTCGCCCGCCGCGTGGTCGAGGAGTTCCCCGACCGCGTGCTGTGGGGAACCGACTGGCCGCACCCCAACCTCAAGGACCACATGCCCGATGACGGGCTGCTGGTCGACTACATCCCTCAGATCGCGACGACGCCCGAACTGCAGCGGAAGCTGCTCGTGGACAACCCCCGCCGCCTCTACTGGCAAGAAGGAGAATGACCATGGCACTCGACAAGCCCTACAAGGACATTCCGGGCACCACCATCTACGACGCCGAGCAGGCGCGCAAGGGATATCACCTCAACCAGTTCGCGATGTCGCTCATGAAGCCGGAGAACCGTGAGCGGTTCCTGGCCGACCAGGCGGCGTACCTCGACGACTGGAAGCTGACCCCCGTGCAGCGCCAGGCCGTGCTCGACATGGACATGAACACCATGATCGAAGAGGGCGGCAACATCTACTTCCTCTCGAAGATCGGCGCCACGCACGGGCTGAGCTTCCAGCAGATGGCCGGCTCCATGACCGGCATGAGCGAGGCCGCCTACCGCGACATGATGGTCGGCGGCGGGCGGAACCCGAAGGGCGCCCGCCTGAAGGATCTGGATGGGTGGACGCCGCCGTCGACGGAGAAGGCGACGACGATGCGGCCGGATGCTCCGGCGAAGTACACCTCGGCCCTGTTCACCTCGCACGTGCCGGCGATCGGCGCCGCGATGGACCTCGGCAAGACCGAGGAGCCGTACTGGAAGCAGGTCTTCGACGGGTACCAGTGGACCCGCAAGTGGGCCAAGGAGAACACCCCTGACGTCGTCATCCTCGTCTACAACGACCATGCGACGGCGTTCGACGCGTCGATCATCCCGACGTTCGTGCTGGGCACGGGCGCGGAGTACCCGGTCGCGGATGAGGGGTACGGTCCCCGCCCGGTCCCGGACGTGCAGGGCTACCCGGAGTTCGCAGCGCACTTGGCGCAGTCGATCATCCAGGACGACTTCGACCTGACCCTGGTGAACGAGATGGTCGTCGATCACGGCCTGACCGTTCCGCTGTCGCTCGTGTACGGCGAGCTGGGTTCGGATGAGCAGTGGCCGGTGCGGGTCATCCCGCTCGCGGTGAATGTCGTGCAGTACCCGGTTCCGTCGGGTCGTCGCTGCTACGAGCTCGGCAAGGCGCTGCGCCGTGCGATCGACAAGTGGGACGGCGAAGAGCTCAACGTGCAGATCTGGGGCACCGGCGGTATGAGTCACCAGCTGCAGGGTCCGCGTGCGGGTCTGATCAACAAGGAGTGGGACAACGCGTTCCTCGACCACCTCATCGCCGACCCGCTGGGTCTGACCGAGTGGCCGCACATGGAGTATGTCGACGAGGCGGGCTCCGAGGGCATCGAGCTCGTGGACTGGCTGATCGCCCGCGGCGCGATGGACGACCAGTTCGACGGCGAGGCCCCCTCCACGGACCACCGGTTCTACCACGTGCCCGCATCCAACACCGCCGTCGGCCACCTCGTCCTGAGCAACCCGGTCGGGCGGACCGACCTCGCCGAGGACCCGGCCACGGCAGAGATCCAGGACGAGGCGCCCGCCCCCGAGCCCGCGGAGACCGCGGCAGTGGCGAACGCCTGACATCCTGATATCGACCGCCTGACATCGAAACGCGAGAAGGAGAGCGAATGACCGACAAGATCCGCGTCGCCGTCGTGGGCGCGAACGGCGCCTTCGGCATGAAGCACCTGGACGGCCTTCAGAACATCGAGGATGCCGAGGTGACCGTGGTCGCCGCGACCTCCCAGGAGAAGGCGGATGCCGTGGCGCAGCAATACGGCGTCGCGAACGCCGTCGTAGGTCTCGAGGGCGTCCTCGAGCGCGACGACGTGGATGCCGTCATCCTCGCCACCCCGACCGGGCTGCACGCCTCGCAGACGCAGGCGGTGCTCGCCGCCGGCAAGCATGTGCAGGTCGAGATCCCGCTCGCCGACTCGCTGGCGGATGCCGAGGCCACGCTCGCCGCGGCCGAGGCGGCAGAAGCCTCCGGGCTGGTCGCCATGGTCGGACACACCCGCCGCTTCAACCCCTCGCATCAGCTCGTGCACGACCGCATCCAGGCGGGCGAGTTCGCCGTGCAGCAGATGGACGTGCAGACCTACTTCTTCCGTCGCACGAACACGAACGCCAAGGGCGAGAAGCGCTCCTGGACCGACCACCTGCTCTGGCACCACGCCGCGCACACGGTCGACCTGTTCGCATACCAGGCGGGCAAAATCGTCGAGGCGCATGCGCTCCAGGGGCCGATCCACCCCGAGCTCGGCATCGCGATGGACATGTCGATCCAGCTGAAGAGCGAGACCGGCGCGATCTGCACGCTGTCGCTGTCGTTCAACAACGAGGGCCCGTTCGGCACCTTCTTCCGCTACATCGGCGACACCGCGACCTACATCGCCCGCTACGACGACCTGTTCACCGGCAAGGAGGAGCAGATCGACGTCTCGAACGTCGCGGTCAGCATGAACGGCATCGAGCTGCAGGACCGCGAGTTCATCGCCGCGATCCGCGAGGGCCGTGAGCCGAACTCGTCGCTGCGCCAGGTGATCGACTGCTACCGCGTGCTCGGACAGCTGGAGGAGCAGCTCGCGTCATGATGCTCCCCCGTATGGGCCTCGGCTGCATGAACCTCAGCCACGCGTACGGCATCCCGCCGTCGCCGGAGGAAGGTCTCGCCGTGCTCCGCGGCGCGCTGGATGCCGGCATCACCCACCTCGACACCGCGACGCTCTACGGCGGCGGCCGAAACGAGGAGCTGGTCGGTCGCGCCCTGCGGGGACGCCGCGACGAGGTCGTGCTGGCCAGCAAGTGCGGGATGGCGATCGTCGACGGCGTGCGCCGGATCGATGGCCGGCCCGAGACGCTGCGGGCGCAGGTGGATGCCTCGCTCGCGCGGCTCGGCGTCGACCGCATCGACCTCTACTACCTGCACCGGTGGGACAAGGAGGTGCCCATCGCCGACAGCGTCGGGGCGATGGTCGAGATGGTGGAGCAGGGCAAGATCGGCGCCATCGGCCTGTCGGAGGTGTCCGTCGCACGGTTGCGCGAGGCGCAGCAGGTCGCCCCGATCGCCGCGGTGCAGAACGAGTACTCGCTGTGGACGCGCAACGCCGAGCTCGGGATGCTCGAGGCGACGGCGGCCGACGGAGTCGCGCTGGTCGCATTCTCGCCGGTGGGGCGAGGATTCCTCAGCGACTCGGTCGGGAACCCTTCCGAGCTCGCGGAGAAGGACATCCGCCGGCCGATGCCGCGCTTCTCTTCTGACAACTGGCCGGCGAACGCGGCGCTGCTGCCGGCGTGGCGATCGTTGGCGGCGGAGGCAGGCGTCACGCCGGCACAGCTCGCTCTCGCGTGGCTGCTCTCACGCGGCGAGCACGTCGTGCCGATCCCCGGGACGACGAGTCTCGCGCACGCGATCGAGAATCAGCAGACGCTGTCGCTGTCGGTGGATGCCGCGCTGCTGGCGCGCGCCGGCGCGCTCATCAACCACGACACGGTGACCGGACCGCGGTACGCGCCTCAGGCGACCGGTGAGGTCGACGCCGAGACCTTCGAGGACGCGGCATGAAGGCGATCTCGTCGATGGCGACCAGGCATGTGCTCGCCGACCTGACGGCGGCGGCCGCTGCCGAGCGACTGGCGCGCGTTGATGTCGAATCGGTCGGGGGAGTGGACGCTGCTGAGCGCGTGGCCGCCGGGGAGGCGTTCGACCTCGTCTTCCTCGCATCCGGAGCGATGTCGCGCCTCGCCGCCGACGGACATGTGGATGCTGCGACGGTCACGCCGCTCGTGCTGTCGCAGGTGGCGGTGGCCGTGCCATCCGGCTCGTCCGAGAAAGCGGTCCGGCCGGAAGGCCCGGCTTTCGCCGATGCGGCCGGAATGCGCGATGCGCTGCGGGGCGCGAGCAGGATCGGCTATTCGACCGGGCCCAGCGGGACCGCGCTGGTGAAGATGATCGACGACTGGGGTATGAGCTCCGAGATCGGCGATCGTCTCGTGCAGGCACGACCGGGCGTTCCCGTGGCCCGCGCCTTGGCTGAGGGTGACGTCGACTTGGGGTTCCAGCAGCTCAGCGAGCTGGTCGGACAGCCGGGGGTCCGCATCCTCGGCGTCATGCCGGACGACTGTGCCATCGACACTGTCTTCGCCGGAGGAGTGGCGACGGCATCCGTCGATCAGGCCAGGGCGCGCAAGGTTCTGAGCTTCTTCGCCTCCGCGGCGGTCGCCCCGATCAAGACGCAGCACGCGTTCGGGGTGCCTGCAGGGTGACCTCGTACCAGTGCCGTCAGTCGAACGTGTCCCTCTTAAACGAGCCTTTACCGTCTGCATTCGGCAGCCACACATCGAGCGCTCGCATCTGCGAGCGCATGAACTGGCCGAATTCGTCGACCAGGTGAGCGATCTGCGAGTCGGCATAGTGCGAGGGATCCCAGCCCGCGTAGGACTGCACCAGCAGCGGTCTTCCCTCATGGACGACGTTAGTGGCGACCAAGCCGAAGCGCAGATCCTCGACGACGAGTGCCGGTTCCTTTCGCGCCGCGGCGTGCGCCTGCGCGAGGGTGCCGTTCGAGACGAGGGTCGTGTCGAGCACGAGTCCTGCGGACATCGCCACCTGCATCACGTGGCGGGAGACAGCAGATCCCGATCCGGGCATCACCAGCGGGCTGTCAGCGATCGCACGCAGCTCGATGCTGTCACGGCCTGAGAAGGGATGCCCGGGCGGAACCACGCATCGCACCCCGACATCGACCAGATGGCGCGAACGCAGCCCCTCGGGCGGCGGAGCAGTCGTCACTGCGACGTCTGCTCCGTTCTGCAGCTGCTCGTACACCCGGTCCGGCGTCACGGGGCGGATGTCGGTGATCGGCCCTCCCCTCGCAACGAAGGGCGCGACAAGCCCGTCCACCGAGGTTTCGGGACAGGCTACGGCGAAGGCTCGATCATGAGCGACGACCTCGTTCATGACATCCTCGGCACGCCGGCCGCGGGTGACGAGATCCCGGGCGAGCGGCTCGAGTCGTCTGCCCGCCGTCGTCAACGTCATGCCCTGGGTCGTTCTTCGGAACAAAGGAGCACCGACCTCTCGTTCGAGTGCGACGAGTCGTCTCGAGAGGGTCGGTTGGGTGAGGTAGAGCTCGGCGGAAGCAGCCGAGACAGAGCCAGTATCGGCGATCGCGAGGAATGAATCCAGATCACGGAGTCGGAACATGCAAGAAGTGTATTGCGAAACGCAATTTCGGCATTGGACGCGTCTGGCCCCAGGCGCGAGTCTGGTCGTATCTGAATCTTCATTCAAGAGCAAGGAAGCCATGAACAGCACACCTCAGGCAACGATGCCCACTCTCGAGGAACGGTCCCGGCAGCGCAAGTCCATGACCGGCGCCTTCATCGGAACGATGATCGAGTGGTACGACTTCTTCGTGTTCGGCACGGCCGCAGCACTCGTCTTCAGCCGAGTCATCTATCCCGATATCGCGCCAGGCGCCGCGCTGCTGGCGTCTTTCGCGACGTTCTGGGTCGGCTTCCTGATGCGACCGGTCGGCGGGATGGTGTTCGGTCATTTCGGTGACAGGCTCGGACGGAAGAACGTCCTGGTGATCACCCTTGTAATCATGGGCGCAGCCACGGCTCTCATCGGTGTGCTCCCCACGTACGGGCAGATCGGCGTCCTCGCGCCGATCCTCCTCGTGATCTTGCGTGCAGCACAGGGTTTCGCCATCGGAGGCGAGTGGGGCGGAGCGGTGCTCCTGGCGACTGAGAACGCACGTGCCGAGAAGCGCAGTCTCGCCGGCGCCTGGGTGCAGCAAGGAGCCCCCGCCGGTTCGATCCTCTCGACGCTGATGTTCCTCATCGTCGGTACGCTTCCCGATGAGCAGTTCCTGACGTGGGGGTGGCGCATCCCCTTCCTGCTGTCGGTGGTGCTGGTCGTCGTGGGCCTCGTGCTGCGCGTCAAGGTCGAGGAGTCGCAGGACTTCGTCGAGACGAAGAAGCAGCATAAGACCGTCAAGGCGCCGCTTCTCGTGGCCGTGACGACGGCCCCGAAGATCGTGGCACTGAGCGTCATCGCATCGATCATCGCCGTAGCCGGCGCCTACTTTAACAACACGTTCCTCCTGGCCTGGACGACGACCGAGCTCGCGATGGATCGACAGATCATCCTGAACATCCTGCTCGGCCTCGCGATCCTGCAGTTCGTATGGCAGCCGATTGCGGCGCGCATCGCGGAACGGGTCGGCGCGACGAAGGTGATGATCTACGGTCTGATCCTCACCGTGCTAGGAGTTCCTTTCATGTTCATGGCGATCGCGGCGGCGTCGCCGACCTGGATCGCTGTGACGCTCGCTGTCAACGTCATCGGTACCACCGCCTACTATGCGCTGGTGGCACACGCGCTGGCGCAGGCGTTCCCGGTCGCGATCCGCTACTCGGGGCTGTCATTCAGCTATCAGCTGTCCGCGATGCTCATCGGTGGATCCACTCCGCTGATCGCGCAGTGGATCCTGAACTCGACCGGGGGCAACCCGTGGGCCGTCGCAGCCTTCTACTCTGTGCTCCTCATCGCAACCGCCGCCGGCGTGGTGGGGCTCTCCTCCGCATCGCGTCGCCGGGCTGAGAGAGACGGCGATCACTTCACCGCCTGACGCCGCACCAACGGAGGACGAATGAGCATGAGAATCGATACACTCTTCACGAACGGCCGGATCCGGACCCTTGATCCTGATCGGCCGACAGCGAATGCGATCGGCGTGCTGAACGGCCGCATCATCGGGCTCGATGAAGAGGTCGAAGGTGCGATCCCGGATCGTATCATCGACCTCCGTGGGCGTCCGGTGCTGCCGGGCTTCCACGACGCGCACAACCACCTGTCGCTGACAGGCGCTCGCCTCGCGGCGATCGATCTCCGTCCGACTATTGTCCGGTCTCTCGACGCGCTGTACCTGGCGGTCGAAGAGTATGCCAGTGAACACCCCGACGAGAAGTGGATCCGCGGATCTGGCTACGACCAGAACCTATTGGGCGGTCATCCGACGGCCGAAGGGCTCGATCGGGCGTCGGGCGGGCGAGCGGTGATCATCGAGCACGTCTCAGGACACATGATCGTCGCGAGCACGAAGGCGTTCGAGCTCGCCGGCTACGCGGACCGCCGTGATGTCCCCGATGTCGATGGCGGCGGCATCCCTCGTGATACCGATGGCCGAGCGCTCGGGCTTCTGCAGGAGCAGGCCACGCAGCTGATCAACCGGCTCGTGCGCCCAGTGCCGCTCGACGAGGTGCAGCGCAACATCGAGCTCGCGAGCCGGCAGGCTCTGAGCTACGGACTGACGTCGGTCACGGAGCCCGGCATCGGGGCTACCGACATGCTCGGGAACTCCCCGGTCGACTTCCACTCGTACCAGACGGCGATCGAGGACGGAGTGCTCGGCGTTCGCGTCACGCTCATGCCGTTCATGTCGACGCTCCACGACATCGACCGCATGCCCGAGTGGTTGGGGCTGGACCTCGGATTCCGGACCGGTTTCGGCGATGACTTCCTGCGCATCGGACCCGTGAAGGTGGCGTCGGACGGCTCGTTCATCGGAAGATCCGCAGCTATGCACCGCTGCTACCTGGGTGAGGCCGACAACGTGGGCGTCCTGATTCACGAACCGGACCGCCTGGAGGACTTCATCGTCCGCGCCCACGCGTCGGGATGGACGGTCGCGACTCACGCGATCGGCGACAGAGCCGCCGACCACGTGCTCGACGCGATCGAGGTGGCTCAACGACGTCACCCGCGACCAGACGTGCGACACCGGATCGAGCACTTCGCCCTCGCCGACGATGATCGCGTGCGTCGTGCGGCCGCGCTCGGTGTGATCCCGGTGCCCCAAGCCGCGTTCCTCTCCGCTTTCGGAGATGGCATGGCGGCGGCTGTCGACCCGGCGCTGCGCGATCAGATCTATCGCGTGAAGTCGCTCGCTGATGCCGGCATCGTGCTGAACGGCTCGAGCGACTCACCGGTCAGCGATGCGAATCCGCTGACCGGCATCCGCGACATGGTCCTCCGCCGGACCGGGTCGGGTGAGCTCATCGGTCCCGACGAGCGGATCAGTGTCGAGGACGCTGTGCGCGCCTACACTTACGGCTCCGCGTACGCTGTCGGGGAAGAAGCCGAGAAGGGCACCCTCGAAGCCGGAAAGCTCGCTGATTTTGCGGTGCTCACGGAGGACCTGTTCGAGATCCCGCCGGAACGGATCACAGACCAGCGCGCGGTGGCGACCGTCGTCGGCGGCGAAGTCCGACACGGTGAACTGTGATCGTTTCTAGACAAGAGCAAGAAGGTAAGGCATGCGCGTAACCGGAGCAGTCCTGGAGGAGATCGGACGCGAGCGTCCGTATGCAGGATCGATGCCCATCAGCGTCACCGAGCTGGACCTGAGCGAGCCGGGCCCTACCGAGGTGCTCGTGCGGATCGAGGCCGCCGGGGTCTGCCATTCGGATCTGTCGGTGGTGGACGGCAGCCGGGTGAGACCCACTCCGATGCTGCTGGGGCACGAGGCGGCCGGGGTCGTCGTCGCCGCTGGCGCGGAGGTCGGCGACCTGGAGCCCGGGCAGCGCGTCATCATGACCTTCCTGCCTCGTTGCGACGACTGCCCGGGATGCGCCACCGATGGCCGGCTGCCCTGTGAGAACGGCACGCGATCGAACAACGCCGGCACGCTCCTTCACGGGTCCGCGCACCTGTCCCGCAACGGCGAAGCGGTCTTCCACCATCTGGGCGTCTCGGGGTTCGCCACGCACGCCGTCGTCGACCGCGCATCGCTCGTTCCCGTCGGCTCGGATGTTCCGCCCGACGTCGCAGCCGTGCTCGGATGTGCCGTTCTCACCGGCGGAGGCGCACTGCTCAACAGCGTGCGACGGGCCGCGGGGGAGACCGTCATGATCGTCGGGCTCGGCGGTGTCGGCATGTCCGCCTTGATCTCGGCCGTCGCCGAGGACAAGGGCGATGTGGTCGCCGTCGACAATCTCCCGGAGAAGCTCGAGCTAGCCCTCGAACTCGGGGCGTCGGCGACCTATACACCCGCTGAGGTCGCCGAACAGGGGATCAAGGCGCACCATGTGCTGGAGTGCGCCGGTCACCCGCGCGCGTTCGAGACTGCGCTCGAAGCGACCAGGCCGGGCGGACGCACGGTTACGGTGGGTCTGCCGAATCCGCAGGCGCGATCCTCCATCTCGCCGCTGACGATCACGGCCGAAGCCCGCACGATCATCGGCAGCTATCTGGGCTCCGCGGTGCCGGCACGGGACATCCCCCGTTTTGTGGAGTGGTGGCGTGCAGGGCGCCTGCCCGTGGAGAAGCTCATCACCCGCAGAATCCGTCTGGGCGAGATCAACGAAGCGATGGACGAGCTCGCCGAGGGCCGTGCCGTGCGCCAGGTGATCGTGTTCGAAGACGAGTAGCGGTCGAGCAATGCGCGGCATCGACTCCATCGATCGGCAGCTGATCGCAGCGCTGTCCCGAAATGCGCGGACCTCGCATGCGGACCTCGCGACGCACGTGAACCTGTCTCGCAACGCCGTGCGCCAGCGCGTCGAACGCCTCGAACGCGACGGCATCATCCGCGGATACACGATCCTCCGGGGATCACATGAGGCGCGCCCGGTGACCGCGGTGATCTTCATCGACCGGCACGATCGGATGCGCGGCGGTGACGTTCTCCGGGCGCTTCTCGACATCCCGGAAGTCATCGAGGCGGACATCATGACAGGAGACTTCGACTTGCTTGTGCGTGTCGAAGCCGCGTCCAACGATCGTGTGCAGGAGATCTGGCAGCAACTCGCTGCGCTGCCGGGCGTGGCCAACACGGTCACGTCGGTGTCGCTCTCCCCGGTCGTGCGACGCTCGATCATGTGAGGGCGCCGACGCTGACGCCGAACGCGCCGATCATGCTCACAGGTTGAGCGCGACGACCTTCGGCTGGGTCATCTCCTCGTACGCGAACCGCACGCCTTCACGTCCCATCGACCCGTACTTCGCGCCGCCGAACGGCATCGCGTCGATGCGATAGTCGGAGGAGTCGTTGACCATCACGCCGCCTGCCTCGATCCCGTCCGCGAAGCGCATGGCCCGGATCAGGCTCGTCGTGAAGACGCCCGCGTGCAGGGCGAAGTCGATCTCGTTCGCGAGGACGAGCCCGTCGTCATCGCTGTCGAACTCCTGCAGGATCACAATGGGAGCGAACGCCTCCTCGGCCCACAGCGCACAGTTCAGCGGTACATCTTCGAGAACCGTGGGCGTGTACCACCGTCCTCGTCGGATGTTCCCGGTGAGCAGCTGTCCGCCGTCAGCCATCGCCTGCGCCACCATCCGCTGTGCGCGCTCGGCTTCGTGCTCGGTGATCATCGGACCCACGTCCGTCCGCTCGTCATGCGGATCTCCCGTGATGAGCGCTTCGGCAGCGGCGACGAACTGCGCGCGGAACCGCGCGTACACGGGCCGCTGGACCAGAAGCCGCTGCGCACCCACGCAGTTCTGTCCGGCAGCCCAGAACGCGCCGGAGACGCAGTCCGCGACCGCCCGATCGATGTCCGCGTCGTCGAGCACGATCACGGGTGCGTTCCCTCCCAGCTCCATGGTCAGCTTCTTGATTCCGGCTTCCCGGGTGATGGCCTCGGCGGTGCGGAAACCGCCCGTGAAAGAGACCATCCGCACATCGCGCTGGCGTACCAGCGCTGCCGACAGCGCCGTGTCTCCGTGCGCGATCGTGACGACTTCGGGAGGCAGGCCGGCCTCGAGGAGCAGATCGACGAGGAATTGCGCGGTGCGCATGGAATGCGGAGAAGGCTTGAGGATCACCGCATTGCCGCCGGCGACGGCGGGCCCGACCTTGTGCGCGACCAGGTTGAGTGGATCGTTGTACGGCGTGATGGCGAGAATGATCCCGAGCGGCTCCCGGGTGAACCATCCCCTCCGGTTCTCGCTGCCGGGGTACGCGTCGAACGCCACGACCTCGCCGGCGTTGCGACGGGCCTCTTCCGCAGACAGAGACAACGTCGTCTGCGCGCGCCGAGCTTCCTTTCTCGCCTGACGGATGGTCTTGCCTGCTTCGGCGACGATGACGGCAGCTGCGTCCGTCTCGCGTTCGTGCAGCAGGTCAGCTGCGCGGTCGAGAATCTGGTGGCGCTGCCGACGGGGAAGCGCTCGTGCGATCGAGCGGCCCGTGCGTGCACGATCCATCAGCGAGTCCGCCGCACCATCGGTCGTCGCCGACGAGGCGGTGCTCTGCGCAAGCGTCATGCCCGTACCTCCGGGGAGGAGGTGCGGGAGATGTCGATGATGTCGGAGAGGATTGCGAACGCTGTCTCGCGGCGTCCGGCACCGGGCCCGGAGACGCTCACCGTCCCGAGCATCTCCGTCTCGAATGTGACAGCGTTGGTGGCGCCATCGATGCCGGCCAGCGGATGCTCCATCGGCAGCCGTTGCGGTGCGACGCGTGCGTCGATCGTGCCGTCTGCGCGCCGCGCCGCTGATCCGATCAGCTTCCAGCGGTGCTGATCGGCGGCGGCATCGACGATCTCCGCCGGCGTGAGTGCTGCGATCCCCGTCGTGTCCACGTCATCGGGCGCGATCGGGACGCCCAGTACGGCACCTGCGAGGATGGCGACCTTCAGGCGCACGTCGTCGCCGCCGATGTCTGCCGAGGGGTCCGCCTCCGCATAGCCGAGGCCCTGCGCTTCTGCGATAGCCGCGTCCATGCTCAGCCCGGCCTCCATACGGCCGAGGACGAAGTTGGATGTGCCATTCAGGATTCCAGCCACCGCACGCACTCCTGACCCGGCGAGCAGATCAGCGGCGAGTCGCAGCACCGGCGTGCCTGACATGACGGTGCCCTCATAGGCGAGGCGGACGCCACGCCGGCGCGCGATATTTTCCAGCTCGCCGAGGTGCGATGCAATCGGTCCCTTGTTCGTGGTGGCGACGTGCTTTCCGGCTTCCAGCGCCCAGCGCACGTGAGAGGTCGCGGGCTCGCCGCCGGCGGGGTTCGTATAAGTGGCCTCGACCACGATGTCAGCGGGGCACTCGGCGATGACGCGCGCATTATCCGCTTCGGAAGATCCGCCGGGGCGGGTGGCGAAACTCGATCCGGGGGGCATGGCGAGCACCGCGGTGAGGTCGATGCCTTCCGGCTGCACCAGGCTGCCGAGGCGGAGGTCGGTGATCGCGACGACCTCGAGCGTCACCCCCGCCTCATCGCGCAGCCGGTCCGCATCGCTGATGAGCGTCTCGGCAAGTGCGCGATTGACGTTTCCGAAGCCGATGAGGGCGAGGCGGTGTGTTGGCATGCGAAGGCTCCGTGGGATCGGTGACGATGACCTTCTCATGTTCGCGTCATCCGGTGTCAGCGGAGCATGTCGATTCCGCCAATCTGACTGCTGAATCGACCGTTGTTCTGCGTCGGTGAGGCTCCCTGCGTCCTCAGTCTTCGACCCAGCGGCGCAGGTCCGGATATACGGTGATGACCTCGTCCGTCCATCTCTCGTCGTCGGTCATCAGACGTGTGTGGCGCTTCACGGCCAGCGTCGACAGCTGCGTCTCGTGCACCTCGAGGGACGGGCAGATGGATCGCAGCTCGGACAACACGGTGTCCAGGGCGGCCATGGACGTCACGTTCGCGAGCAGCATCACGTTCGACCTTCCGGTCATGATCGTCAGCAAGCCGATCCAGTGCAGCGACGAGTGGCGACTGCGCAGAGCCGGGAGTTCGTCGTCGGCGATCCGACACCAGAGGAACACCGATCGGGAGCGCGGTGCGACCGGATCGGCGATCATGGTCAGGAAGTCCAGGTACCCGGCGGTCTGCAAGCGGGTGATCCGACGCGACACAGTGCTAGGGCTTCGGGCGAGCCTGTCGGCGAGGGTGGTGATATCCGCGCGGCCATCGAGATTGAGCTGGTGCCACAGCTCGAGGTCGAAGTCCTTCGCCCGGGTGGAGTCGACAAGGGTCGTCGTCGCGGGATCCCGCGGGGTGCGCAGCTTTCCCAGTTCGGAGCGGGAGAGGACGTCCAGTCGCTCGGACAGGCCGATGTCGAGTGCTTCGACGATCGTGTACACGTCGGCCTGCACGATCTCGCGGATGTGCGCGATGCCTTCCTGAGCATCGTGCCAGGGGGCGGCGGCGTCACGGCCCATGAGCAGGGCATACACCTCGAAGGCGCCGTCCGCGACCCGGACCAGTCCGGCTTGTGGCCAGGCAGCGACCTGTCGCGCGGCCTGCAGCGCCTGACCTGGCAGCGTGCGTATTCGCAGATGGGCCCAGTAAACGCGTTCGAGCAGGCGCGGACCGAGCGTGGAGGTGACACGGATGTGGCCGGCCTCGCGAAGCTGCTCGTACCGGCGGATCAACGTGCGCGCATCCGTGCCGAGGGCGCTCGCGAGGGTGGACCATGGCGCCCGCGGTGCTTCCTGCAGGGCATGGGCGATACGGAGATCTGCCTCGCTCAACATGCCGGGATCATACATATCGATGCCCTATTTCCGCAATTATCACGCAAACTCAGGATTCAAAACGGAAACTGACCGGAAAGTGGAACGAAACTCAGACCGAAGGATGACGTGGACACGAGAGATCAGACAGCGCCCATGGTGCGCATCCGAGACCTGCACAAGGTCTATGGCGACTCGCATGTTCTGCGCGGTGTCGACCTCGATGTCGCACGCGGTGAGGTCGTATGCATCGTCGGACCTTCGGGTTCCGGCAAGTCGACAATGCTTCGCTGCGTCAACATGCTCGAGACACCGACCCGCGGATCGATCGAGGTCGACGGCGAGCGCATCGGAGTGGATGTGCGCGGCGGTGCACTGAGCGAACTGACGCCCAAGCGGCTCGCGCGTCAGCGCGAGCACATCGGGATGGTTTTCCAGCACTTCCATCTGTTCCCGAACCGCACGGCAGCGGAGAACGTCATGGAGGGCCCGATCGTCGTCGCGGGCCGTGATCGCCCTGTCGCGCGGCTTCGGGCGTTCGATCTTCTCGACCAGGTGGGTCTGTCCGCGCACGCCGAGAAGTACCCGGCTCAGCTGTCGGGAGGCCAGCAGCAGCGCGTGGCGATCGCCCGTGCGCTGGCGATGGATCCCAAGGTCATGCTGTTCGATGAGCCCACCAGCGCCCTCGACCCGGAACTCGTCGGAGATGTGCTGAGCGTGATGCGACGCCTGGCGGAGACGGGGATGACGATGATGGTCGTCACCCATGAGATGGGCTTCGCGCGCGAGGTTGCCGACCGCGTCGCGTTCTTCGACCATGGTCGCATCATCGAACAGGGATCGCCGGCAGAGGTGCTGCGCGATCCGCAGCACCAGCGCACTCGCGACTTCCTGGTGAGGGTGCAATGACGACCTCGATCCCTCACGAGGAGGCACCTGTGACCGAGACCGTCAACATTCCCGTTCCCGTCGAGGACAAGGTGGCCCCACGGCCCCGCCCGGGACGATGGGCCGCGTATGCCGCCATCGTCCTCGTCGTCGCGCTGCTCCTGGAGAGCGTGCTGACGAACGCCAACTGGCGCTGGCACATCGTCGCCGAGTACCTCTTCGACATCAACGTGCTGCGGGGTCTCGGGATCACGGTGCTGCTGACGGCGGCATCGATCCTGTGCGGGCTGCTGCTGGGATCGGCGATCGCCGGACTGCGACTGTCGCAGAGCAGGTTCCTGTCGGGGTTCGCCAGCTGGTACATCTGGTTCTTCCGCGGCGTGCCGGTGATCGTCCAGGTCATCTTCTTCGTGTACCTCGCTCAGCTGTATCCCGTCCTCTCGCTCGGGATCCCGTTCGGGCCGGCGTTCGTGCATTTCGACACCAACATCCTCATCTCGCCCATCGTCGGCTGCATCATCGGGCTGACCCTGAACGAGTCGGCGTACATGGCCGAGATCATCCGCGGCGCCGTGGCTTCGGTGCCGCGCGGGCAGCGTGAGGCAGCCGCAGCGCTCGGCATGACGCCGTGGCAGATGCGTCGTCGAGTGCTCGCGCCGCAGCTGCTGCCGATCGCGCTGCCGCCGTTCTTCAACAACGTCATCTCAATGACGAAGACGACCGCGGTCGTCATCCTCGCCTCGGTCACCGATCTGTTCTCGGCCGTGTCGCAGATCGCCGCCCGCAACTTCCAGCAGGTTCCGCTGCTCCTCGTGGCGACGTTCTGGTACCTGGCGCTCACCGCCGTCATCACGATGCTGCAGATCCTGATCGAGCGCCTCATCACCCGCCACACGCGATGACTTTCGCCTTGCCCCGAAAACCCATTCAGATATGGAGAACCACACAATGAAGTGGAAGAAGTTAACCGGTGCGGCCTTGGCCGCCTTGCTGGCAGCGGCAGCCCTTACGGGATGCGCCGCCGCTATCGACCCGTCGGCGACCGCGCCGGCGGATGGCGTCGGATCGTGCGAGCCCTTCCCTTCGGGGGATCCACTGGCCGCGCCGGAGCTGACGCACGAGGATGAGGTCGCGGATCTCACGGCGGACCTCTCCGCAGACATCCCTGAAACGCTTCGAGTAGCCGTGATGCCCGACTTCCCTGGCGTCAACTTCGACAGCGACGGCGAACGTCGGGGATTCGAGCCCGACCTGCTGCGTGCCGCGACCGAGCGAATCGGAGTCGACCTGAAGTTCGTGCTGTCCAACTCTCCGCTGTCTGAAGTGGAGGCGGGCCGCGCCGACGCGATGGCCGTCTTCCTGAACGATACGCTCGAACGGCAGGCGCTCGGAGCGTTCTTCATCGACTACATGGAAGCCGGCGTGTCGGCGATCGTTCCCGAATGCAATCCTGATCAGATCACCGAGGCTCGCGACCTCTGCGGCAAGAAGGTCGCTGCTGGCGTCGGAACCGTGCAGCTCACCCAGCTCACCAGCGCCGACGCACCGGACTCGTACGTCAAGCTGTGCCAGGATGCCGGCCTGGACGCGCCCGTGCTCGTGGAGTCTCAGACGACGGAGGCAGCGGTCACAACGGTGCAGGCTGGCCGTGCTGACGCTCTGGTCATCGACACGCCTGTCGCGACGGCGATCGCGCAGAGTTCCGACGGAGCGCTGACGCTCGCATACTCCGCAACCGTCGAAGGACAGCCCATCGCGGTGTTCCTGTCACCAGTGGTCGAATCGCTGGCGGAGCCGCTGGCTGCCTCGTACCAGTCGCTGATCGACGACGGCACCTACGAGACGATCCTCGGCCAGTACAACATCGACACCGGGCACGTCTCCGAGATCACCATCAACGGCGCCACTCGCTGACGCCGCCCTCCGTCCCCTGCTCCTCTCGAAGGGCAGGAGCAGGGGACGGATAAACGTCCGAACGCGACCAGCAGTGCCCGACGTCGCGTCGAAGAGAGCCATCTGAGGAGCAGTGATCATGTCGATCGGCGACGTCACGGAACTGATCACCCCATATGCGCACGCAGCCTGGCTCGTGCACACCCGCGAACCCAGTCGCGAGACGAAGGAGATCATCGAGCCGCGGATCATGCAGCTGCGTGCCGAGTACCCCATGGCACCCGGCATCGAGCTGGAGTACCTCGACGACGCCACCCCGGCTGACATCCTGCGCACGGATCACATCGCGCGAACAGGCGCGCCGGTCACCGTGTATCGCGACCCGCTGTCGCATGCGTTCGAAGACCGCCTGGTCTTCTCCGTGCACGGTGGCGGCTACGTGCGGGGCAACGGCCCCTACAGCCGATGCGGCGCAATGATTCATCTTCGCGAACTCGGCTTGCCGGCCGCGTGTCTCGACTATCGCCTCCTGCCTGAGCATCCGCTGCCGGCAGCGCTGGACGATGTCGAAGCGGCCTGGCGGCTGCTGACGGACGAGCTCGGATATGCGGCCGATCGCATTCTGCTCGCCGGCGACTCCGCCGGCGGCCAGCTCGCCCTGTCGCTTGCGCTTCGTCTGCGCGATGCCGGGGAGCAGCTGCCGATGGGGATGGCGTTGTATTCTCCCGCGGTCGATCTGTCGTTCACGTCACCCAGCCATGTCGCCAATGTCGGCCGTGACACGATCTTCCCGCAGGGTCTTGTCGGATACGGCACGCCGAACGCGGGGGGAGCGGATATCGCCGAGCCCGACTTCTCGCCCGTGAACGGCGACATGCGGGGTCTACCGCCCACCTACCTCTGCGCAGAAGACACCGAGGTGATGGCGTCTGACACCCTTCGTGCCGCAGAGCGTATGGCGCTCGGCGGCGTGGAGATACGCTGCCACATGTTCCACGGCCTTTGGCACGCATTCCCCGTGATGCATCCTGCTGAGCCGTTGCCGCCGGAGTCCTCGCTGGTGTTTGCTGAGATCGCAGAACTCTTCGGGCTACCCGGGCCCCGCGCTGGGCGCCTTCCGAAGCTTCCCTGAAGGCCTCGCCGCTGCAGGTCACAGGCGCTAGAATGGTCGCAAAGCGAACGCACGTTCGCACAGCGAACGTCGCGAGGAGGCGCAGTGATCGACAAGACCGTGGCGGATGCGGCATCCGCCGTCGCCGACATCCCCGACGGCGCGACCGTCATGATCGGCGGATTCGGCCGCGCCGGCCAGCCCGTCGAACTCATCGACGCCCTCATCGCGCACGGCGCGAAGGACCTCACGATCGTGAGCAACAACGCGGGCAACGGCGACACGGGTCTCGCGGCACTCCTCGCCAAGGGGCTGGTCGGCAAGATCCTCTGCTCCTTCCCTCGGCAGAGCGACTCGTGGGTGTTCGACGACCTGTACCGCGCCGGAAAGATCGAGCTGGAGCTCGTTCCGCAGGGCAACCTCGCCGAGCGCATCCGCGCCGCCGGCGCAGGAATCGGCGCGTTCTTCTCACCCACCGGTGTCGGCACCGAGCTCGCGACCGGCAAGGAGGAGCGCGTCATCGACGGCCGCCGCTACGTGCTGGAGTACCCGATCAGAGCCGACTTCGCACTCATCAGCGCGCTGAAGGGCGACCGTTGGGGCAACCTCGTCTACCGCGAGACCGCCCGCAACTTCGGACCGATCATGGCGACCGCCGCGACGACGACCATCGTGCAGGCCGATGAGATCGTGCCGCTCGGCTCGATCGACCCCGAAACCGTCGTGACCCCCGGCATCTTCGTTGACCGCATCGTCTCGGTCGGCGAGCGACGGTGGCTGCACGGCGGCGAGTTCGTCGGCGGCGTCGACCTGGAAGGCCGGGCCCTGGATGCCGCAACAGGAGAGGCCGCATCATGAGCACCCGGATCACCCGCGACGACCTGGCCGCGCGCATCGCCGCCGATATCCCCGAGGGGGCGTTCGTGAACCTCGGCATCGGCGCACCGACCCTGGTCGCGAACTACCTGCCCGAGGATCTCGAGATCATTCTGCACACCGAGAACGGGCTGCTCGGCATGGGCGGCGCGCCCGCCGAGGGGCAGGTCGATCCCGACCTCATCAACGCCGGCAAGCAGGCGGTCACCGCTGCTGCGGGAGCCGCGTACTTCCACCACGCCGACTCCTTCGCGATGATGCGCGGGGGACACCTCGACGTCTGCGTTCTCGGAGCGTTCCAGGTCGCGCAGAACGGCGACCTCGCCAACTGGTCCACCGGCGCACCCGGGGCCATTCCTGCCGTCGGCGGCGCCATGGACCTGGCGATCGGAGCCAAGGACGTCTACGTGATGACCGACCTGCTCGCCAAGGACGGCTCCTCCAAGCTGGTCGCCGAGTGCACCTACCCGCTCACCGGCGTCGGCTGCGTCAGCCGCGTCTACACCGACCACGCCGTCTTCGACGTGACGCCCGAGGGCTTCCGGGTGCGCGAGGCGTTCGGCGAGAATACGGTCGAGTCCCTTTCAGAGCTGACCGGGTTGGAGCTGCGATGACCACGTTCATCTACGACGCCGTGCGCACACCGTTCGGGCGTGCGGGCGGCGCGCTCGCCGGCATCCGCCCCGACGATCTCGCCGCCACGGTCATGCGCGCGACGATCGAGCGCACCGGACTGGATGCCGCGCGCATCGACGACGTGATCTTCGGCGATGCGAACCAGGCGGGGGAGGACAACCGCAACATCGCACGGATGGGCGCGCTGCTCGCGGGCTTCCCGACGTCCGTGACCGGCGTGACGGTGAACCGGCTGTGCGCGTCGAGCGTGGAAGCGGTGATCCAGGGGTCGCGGGCGATCGAGTCGGGGGATGCGTCGCTGATCCTCGCCGGTGGGGTGGAGTCGATGAGCCGGGCCCCGTTCGTCGTCGAGAAGTCCGCGAAGCCGTACCCGGCCACCGGCAACCAGACGATGTGGAACACCGCGATCGGTTGGCGGATGACCAACAAGGCGCTGCCGACCGGGTGGACGATCTCGAACGGCGAGGCGGCGGAGAAGACCGCCACCACGTGGGAGATCAGCCGAAAAGATCAGGATGCCTTCGCCGTCCGCTCGCACGACCTGGCCGCTGCGGCCTGGGCGGCAGGGGTCTACGACGGCGAGATCGTCCAGGTCCAGGGCGCCGAGCTCGCCCGTGATGAGGGCATCCGTGACGGGTCGACGGTAGAGAAGCTCGCCGGGCTGAAGGCGTTGTTCGCCGAGGACGGCACGGTCACCGCCGGAAACTCCTCGTCGATCAACGACGGCGCCTCCGCCGTGCTGCTCGGCGCCGAGGGCGTCCTCGACATCGAACCGCTGGCGCGCATCACCGGCCGCGGCGCGCACGGCGTCGACCCGGACGAGTTCCCGACCGCGCCGATCGAGGCCGCGAACAAGGCCCTCGCCCGGGCCGGACGCACCTGGGCCGACGTCGACCTCGTCGAACTCAACGAGGCGTTCGCGTCGCAGTCGCTCGCGTGCCTGCGCGGCTGGCCGGAGCTGGACCCCGAGAAGCTCAACATCCACGGCGGAGCGCTCGCGATCGGGCATCCGCTCGGAGCATCCGGCGGCCGCATCATCGGCCATGCCGCTCACGAACTCGCCCGTCGCGGCGGAGGTGTCGCTGTCGTCGCGATCTGCATCGGCGTCGGCCAGGGCCTCGCCGTCGTGCTCGAGCGGTGATCAGGGCCGCGCGGATGGGAGGAGATCTCACGCTCGGGCGGGGGAATCCAACCCCAGGCTCCTCCCGACCGAGAGTTCTCCTCCCGATCGTGCGGGCGAACGCCGACGGTAGGGTTTCGATGTGACCGAATCGGATGCCGCTCCCGCCGTGAGTGCCGATTTCGTGCAGTCGCTGGCGCGCGGTCTCGCCGTGATCCGCACGTTCGACGGCGAGCCGGCCGAGTTGAGCCTCGCCGAGGTCGCCCGCCGGGCGGACATTCCGCGGGCCGCGGCGCGCCGGTTCCT
The DNA here is from genome assembly GCF_040702785.1 of Microbacterium sp. NPDC077644. NCBI lineage: Bacteria > Bacillati > Actinomycetota > Actinomycetes > Micrococcales > Microbacteriaceae > Microbacterium > Microbacterium sp. NPDC077644. The sequence goes on along the minus strand of NZ_JBFBME010000002.1, from coordinate 486,168 downwards.
GCGGACGCTCGATCAGCTCGGCTACGTCCGCGCGACGGCGGATGCCCGATTCGCCCTCACCCCGCGCGTGCTCGAGCTCGGCTACGGCTACCTGTCGTCGCTGTCGCTGCCCGAGATCGTGCAGCCGCACCTGGACGCGCTGTCGCATGAGGTCGGTGAGTCCGTGTCGGTCGCCGTGCTCGACGGCGTCGAGATCGTCTACGTCGCGCGCGCAGCGGCCCGCCGCATCATGAGCGTGCGCATCACGATCGGCACCCGGTTGCCGGCGGTCGTGACCAGCATGGGGCGGGTCCTTATCGCCGCGCTGCCGGATGCTGCGACGGTGCTGGACGCCGCAGAGCTCGTCGCCTACACCCCGCGCACCCGCGTGGATCGGGGGGCGCTGGTCGCCGAGATCGACCAGGTGGGGCGCCAGGGCTGGGCGATGGTCGACGGTGAGCTCGAGGACGGACTGCGCTCGATCGCGGTGCCCCTGCGCACCCGTGCCGGAGTGGCGGCGGCGCTCAATGTCTCCACGAGCACGGCCCGGGGCGCAGCGGATGACGTGCGCGCCGAGCTGCTGCCCGCGCTGCAGGCGACGGCATCCCGCATCGAAGCCGAACTCGCCGCCGCCCGCGTCTGAGCGGGGTAGCGCGAAACGGGACTTGCCGCGCGAGACAGGTCGTGCCACGGCCTGTCTCGTCGCGCAAGACCTGCTTCGGGGAGCCCGGCGCGCTCACTTCACCTCTCGAGCACGAACCGGTCGCGGCCGGCGAAGAACCCGACCGCCCCCTGCAGCGTCATGCTGACGAGCAGGATCACCAGCGAGATCGTCCAGCTGCCGGTGAGGGCGTGCACGGCGCCGAACAGCGCGGGGCCGATCGCCGCGATCGCATAGCCGACCGACTGCGACATGCCCGAGAGCGCCGACGAGGCGGTGTGGTCGCGGGCGCGATCGGCCATCAGCGTCAGCGAGACGCCGAGCGACAGTCCGGAGAACACCCCGAGCGGCACGACCCACAGACCGATCCCGTCGGGCCACACCATGAGGCCCGCGATGCCGATGATGCCGAGCACCGGCAGCATCCCCGGCGTGAGCCGTGAACCGCGACCGCGCATGAGCAGTGCGACCGCGAGCGATCCGACGAGCGAGAAGATCTGATAGACCATGACGTCGACGCCCGCGAGGGCGGGGCTGCGACCGGTGTCGACCGACATCGTGGCGATCCAGGTGACGAGCACGTAGAACGTCGTGGACTGCACGCCCATGTAGGCGGCGACCTGCCAGGCCACCGGATCGCGCCAGATGCCCAGGCGCCGCGCGCCGGATGCCGTCGCCGCCTGCCGCTCGTGACGCGTCGCCCGCCACCAGACGAACAGGGCGAAGGGCGCGAGGGCGGCGCCGGTCACCAGCAGGGCGAGTCGCCAGCCCGCGGCAGGGTTACCGGTGACGTCGGCGATCGGCACGGCGAGACCGGATGCCACGGCTCCCGCCCCGCCGAGGATCGCCGAGTACACCCCCATCATCATCGGCACCCGCAGCGGGAAGTCGCGTTTGATCACGGCTGGGAGCAGCACGTTGCCGACGGCCAGCGCGACGCCGATCAGCGCCGTGCCGATCCACAGCCAGACGCTCGAGCCGGGGATCGACCGCACCAGCGCACCGACGGCGAGCAGGCACATGGCGGCGAGGACGGCTCCGCCGAGACCCAGCCTGCGACCGAAGCCGTGGGCGAACGGCGAGACGATCGCCCAGGTGATGAGCACGATCGTCGAGAGGGAGCCCAGCAGGGCCAGCGGGATGCCGGTGTCCGCCGAGATGCGGTCGATCACGGGCCCGACGGCCGTGACCGCCGGACGCATCAGGGTCGCGACGAGGCACAGGGCGATGATCGCCGCGACGGCGCGGCGAGATCCAGTGTCCGAGATGTCCGTGTCCCTCTCTAGCGCCGGCGGTGATGGTTCAGGTCGCACTTTCTGTCGCTATGAGCGCGCCAGAACGACAGAAAGTGCGACCTGAACGCGGCCGTCAGGCTGTCGCGGCCTGCTCCTCGCCGCCGCGGTTGCCCTTGGCCCGCTGGATCTCACCGTAGATGTGATGGCGCAGTTCCACGAATCGCGGGTCGGAACGGGTGGTGAGCTGGTCGCGCTCGTCGGGCAGGTCGATCGTGATGTCCTCCTGCACGACGGTCGGCCGGTTCGACAGCACGATCACGCGCTGGCCGAGATAGACCGATTCGTCGATGTCGTGCGTGACGAACAGCACGGTGACGCCGAGCTCCTTCCAGATCTTGCGGACGAGATCCTCGAGGTCGGCGCGGGTCTGCGCGTCGACCGCCGCGAACGGCTCGTCCATGAGCAGGATCTGCGGGCGGTAGGCGACGGCGCGGGCGATCGCGACGCGCTGCTGCATGCCGCCGGAGAGCTGCCAGGGATACTTGTCGCCGGCATCCCCGAGCCCGACGGCCTCGAGAGCCTCGTGCGAGCGCTGGTGACGCTCCGCCTTCGCGATGCCCGCGGCCTTCAGCGGCAGCTCGACGTTGGCCTGCACGCTCATCCACGGGTAGAGGCTGCGCCCGTACTCCTGGAAGACGACCGCCATCGTCTTGGGCGGCCCGGTGATCGCCTTGCCCTCGAGCTCGAGGCGCCCTGCGGTGGGCGGCAGGAGCCCGGCGATGCACTTCAGCAGCGTCGTCTTGCCGGCGCCGGAGGGCCCCACGATGCAGACCAGCTGCCCCTGCGGGATGCTGAACGTCAGGTCGCGGATCGCCTCGACGGGCTCGGCCTGCGGCGTCGGGGCCGGGTAGATCTTGCGCAGCCCGTCCACGAGGAGGACGGGGGTGGTGGTTTCAGGACTCACGTTGGACTTCTCTCAATCCGTGGTACCAGCGGAGGATGTAGCGCTCGGTGTAGCGGAACAGGACCGCGAGGCCGAGGCCGATCAGGCCCAGCAGCAGGATGCCGCTCCACATCTCCGGGATGGCGAAGTTGCGCTGGAACTGGACGATGGTGAACCCGAGGCCGGAGGAGGTGTAGAACAGCTCCGAGATGACCATCAGGATCAGGGCGATGGACAGGGACTGCCGGATGCCGGTGAGGATCTGCGGCGCCGCGGCCGGGAGGATCAGGTAGCGCAGACGCGCCATGCGCCCCAGGCCGTAGCTGCGTGCCGTGTCGCGCTGCACCTCGTCGGTGGCGCGGACGCCCTCGACGGTGTTCAGCAGCACGGGCCAGAGCGATCCGAAGATGATCACGAACACCTGCATCCGCCAGTTCACGCCCATGATGATCATGAGCAGGGGCAGCAGCACCGGTGGCGGGATCGCACGGAAGAACTCCAGCAGCGGCTCGAGTAGCTGCCGCACGGGACGGAACGATCCGATCAGCAGGCCGAGGCCCACCCCGACGATGACGGCACCGATGATGCCGAGGGCCAGGCGGCCGAGGCTCGGCAGCACGTCTCGCGTGAAGCGCTCGCCGAACCAGGTGTCGAAGAACGTGCCGACGAGTTCGCCCGGGGAGGGGACGAAGAAGCTCGGGCTGACGATCGTCGAGACCCACCACAGCAGGACGAGCAGCGCGGGCAGGGCGAGCAGGAAGAACAGCGCCTTGAGGATCTTCATCCCGCCACCTCCGTCCGCACCGACGTGTGCCAGGCCAGCGTCCGTCGCTCGACGAACCGTACGACGAGGTTGATGGCGACGCCGATGAGCCCGGTGGCGAGGATCAGCGCGTACATGCTCGTGATCGCTCCGCCCTCGCGGGTCTCGGCGATCTGCTTGCCGAGGCCCGGCGTGCCGATGATGAGCTCCGCGGTGATCGCGAGGATCAGCGCGACGGCAGCGGCGAGCCGGATGCCGGTCATCAGATACGGCAGCGCGGTCGGCCACATCACATAGCGGATGCGCTGGAATCTGCTCAGCCCGTAGCTGCGTGCCGTCGCATCGGCGACGGGGTCGACGTCCTTCGCGCCGTAGATCACCTGCAGCAGCACCTGCCAGAAGGCGGCGTAGACGATGAGCAGGAGGCCGGCCTGGATCTTGACGCCGAACAGCAGCACCGCGAGCGGGATCAGCGCCACCGAGGGCACGGGTCGCAGGAACTCGATGGTCGAGTGCGTGAAGCGCTCGAGGAACCGGCTCGACCCGATCAGGAATCCGAGCACGGTTCCGGCGACGACCGCGATCAGTAGGCCGAGCGACCAGCTGATCATCGTGTCGCCGACATCGCGCCAGAAGGCTCGATCCACGACGTACTGCCCGAAGCGCACGAGCACGTCGCTCGCGGGCGGGACGAAGCGGGTGTCGACGAGGCCCAGGCGCGAGACGAGCTCCCAGATCCCGAGGAAGGCGATCACGCCGACCGCGCCGAGGATCGCCGGTTTCGGTGAGGAGGTGCGGCGGCGTCGAAGCCCCCGCACCTCGCTCACGGTGTTGAGGAGAGCGGTCACGGCAGCAGGGCGTCGAAGTCCGGCTCGGCCTTGAGGACGCCGTACTCGAGTGCGGCCGCCGCGAGCTTCTCGCTGGATGCGCGGTCGAACTCGGTCGGGTACTTCGGCAGCGTGATGTTCGCCAGCACCTCGGGCGGCGTCGACGTGTACGTCGCCATGATCTCGCGCACGGCGTCCGGGTTCGCATCGGCGTACTCGAGCGACTTCTGCATCGCGGCCTGGAACTTCGAGAGCAGGTCGGCGTCCACGCTGTTCAGAGCGAAGTACGCCGCGATGTCGAGCTTGGGGTCGAAGTCCGCATAGGCGTAGGTGACGACCTCGAGGCCGGCGTCGACGGCCGCGGTCACGAACGGCTCGACGACGAAGGCCGCGTCGACCTGGTCGTTCTCGACGGCGGCGATCGCGTCGGGGAACGGCACCTCGACGAACTCGATGGTCGACGAGTCGGCGCCCGACTCGTCGACGACCGAGCGGACGGCGGTGTCGTTGATGTTGCCGACGCTGTTGCTCGACACGGTCTTGCCGGCCAGGTCTGCGGGCGACGCGATGCCGGAGTCTGCCTTGGTGACGACGGCGCCCATGTCCTTCGTGGTGTCGCCGGTGGTGGCGACGGCGGACGAGACCATCTGGATGTCGAGCCCCTGGTCGGCGGCGACCATCAGCGAAAGCTGGTTGCTGAAGCCGAACTCGTAGTCGCCCGAGACGACCGCGGGCACGATGGCGGCGCCGCCGGTCGCGGTCTCGATCGTGAGGTCGAGGCCTTCGTCCTCGAAGAAGCCCTGGTCCTCACCGAGGTACAGCGCTGCGGTGTCGGCGATCGGGATGACCCCGACCGTGACGGGGGTCAGTTCGGCCGAGTCGCCGGAACCTCCGTCGGACGTGTCGCCTCCTGCGGGAGCATCCGAGTCGGTGCAGCCGGTCAGGACCAGCGCGGTGATCGCCGCGAGGGCGAAGAAGCCTGCCTTTTTCATGTCACTCCGTCGTGTCAATGGTGCGGGTATCCGAGCGGATGCCGTTCCGCTCGATGGCCCGAACGTATCTATCCGCATGAGACGTTGTCAATAATGTTCGCGAGATTGACAACAATCTGCACGAAACGCCGGATCAGGACAGTGCGGGCGCCTCGGCGAACGCACGCAGCGTGGTGATCACGCTGCCGACGTGGATCGCCATGGCCGCGCCGGCCGCTTCCGGGTCGCGGTCGCACACGCCATCGATGATCGCGAGATGCTCGGGCAGGGACAGATTCGGTCGGCCGGGCACGAGGAACAGGCGGAACTGATGCCTCACCATCTGACCGTGCAGCTGTTCGAGCACGCGAGTGGATGCCGAGTGGTCGGCGATGTCGCGCAGCGCGGAGTGCAACGTCGAGTTGAGCTCCGAATAGCGCATGAAGTCGTTGCGGCCGACGGCGGCGCGCATGTCCTCGCCGACCTGGCGCAGGAAGGCGATCTGGTGATCGGTGACCTTCTCGGCCGCACGCTCTGCGACCAGGCTCTCCACCGCCTGCCGGATCTCGGTGATCTCGATCGCCTCGTCCACCGTGATCTCGCGGACGCGGGCGCCGCGGTTGGGCTGCAGTTCGACGAGGCCTTCGGAGGCGAGCTGGATCAGCGCGTTGCGGAGCGTGAAGCGGCTGGCTCCGTACTCCTCGGCGAGATCGGCTTCGATCAGGCGTTGGCGGGGAGCGTACGCACCGCGCAGGATCGCGTCCCGCAGCCGGTTGCGGACGTCGGAATTGTCAGGCACGCGGGCCCCTCTCGAGTGAGCAAGATTGTTGACAATGTAGCGGACGCCGCTCTGCATTGACCAGGCTCGGAGAGGATCTGCTTGCCGCTCAGGACGCCGGTGTCTTCGGCTTCCTCTTGAGGCCGTCGACTACGCGTCCGATCGCCGAACTGCGGCGGGAGGTCTTGTCCCACTGGGACAGGGCGACGGCGAGCAGCAGCGAGAGCCCGTAGAAGAGGTCGTTGACCCAGCGCGGGGAGCCTGCGAGCTGCAGTCCCTTGATGCCGACGGCGAGCACGTACATCGCGACGATCGTGCCGAGGACGTTGAAGCGGCCGCCCTTGAACTGCGTCGAGCCGAGGAACACCGCGGTCAGGGCGGGCAGCAGGAAGCTCGGCCCGACGGTCGGGTCGCCGGCGTTGAGCCGGCTGGTGAGCAGTGCACCGGCCAGTGCGGCGAGGGCGCCGCCGGCGACGAGGCTGCCGATCTGCAGGCGTTCGACGCCGATTCCGGCGAGCCTGGCCGATTCGGGGTTGAACCCGACGGCGTACAGGCGACGACCGGCCGGGGTCCGCTCGAGCACGTACCAGCTGACGATCGCGACGGCGAGCAGGACCCACACGGGCACCGTGATGCCGGCGAACTGCGCCGCGGCGATCTCGCGGTAGGCGGGGTCGAGACCGAGGATCTGCTGGCTGTTCGAGATCCAGGCCATGCCGGCGAGCAGGATGGAACTCATGCCGAGCGTCGCGATGATCGGCTCGACCTTCAGCCGGGTGATCACGAGCGCGGTGACGAGCCCGATGAGCCCGCCGACGACGATGACCGCCGGCAGCTGCAGTGCGATCGGCATCTGGATCTTGCCGAGCAGGAACGCGGAGAGGATGGCGCAGAACCCGACCTGAGCGCCGATCGCGAGGTTCAGCGCCCCGGCGGTGAGCGGGATCAGCGCGGCAAGGGCGGCGATGCCGGTCAGCGCCTCGGCATCCAGAAGCGATCGCCAGACGCCCGGCTGCAGGAACTTCTCGGGGATCCACAATGAGAACACGATGAACAGGATCGCGAAGATGTACAGCGCGCTGATGTTGCGGAACGACAGTGCGTGGGCGACGTCGGCTCGGGTGATGGACACGGGAGCTCCTTGCAGGTAGCGGGTCGGGTGGAAGAAAGAGCGGCCCTTCGACGGGCTCAGGGACCGGATCGGATTCAGGGCAGGCCGTACGCCTCGGCGACGAGGCGACGTTCGGTGAGGTCGTCGCCGCTGAGCTCGGCGCCGACGACGCCGTCGCGCATGACGATCACGCGGTCGCAGAGCCCGGCGAGCTCCTTGGCGTCCGAGGAGGCCACGAGCACCGCTGTCCCGCCCGCCGCGCCCCGTTCGATCGCGGTGTAGATCGCGGCCTTCGCTCCGACATCGACGCCCTGTGTGGGTTCGTCGAGCAGCAGCACCGTCGGGCGATGGTGCATGGACTTCGCCATCACGATCTTCTGCTGATTGCCGCCGCTGAACAGCGAGATGCGCTGCTCGGTTCGGGCGGGCCGCACGTCGTACTCGGCGAATGCGGCGGCGGTCTCGGCGCGCTCGCCGCCCGGGACGGGAGCGAACGCCGCGGTGGTCCGAGCGAGGTGCGGCAGGGTGAAGTTCTCTCTCGCCGTCATGTCGCGCACGACGGCGAGGCGTCCGCGGTCCGCCGGCGCGAACGTCATCCCGCGTCGCAGGCTGTGCGCCGGCGACCGGCGCGGGTAGTCGGCGCCATTGATCGTGAACGCGGATGCCGCGGCATCCGTCGCGCCGTACAGCAGGCTCGGGACCGCCTCCCTGCCCGAGCCGAGCGTGCCGGCGATGCCGACGATCTCCCCGGCGCGCACCTCAAGGTCGAGGGACTCGACCGAGGCGCCGGAGAGCCCGCGCACCCGAAGGGCGATCTCGCCGTGCGTGCGAGGCGTGCGCTCCGCGGCATCCATCTTCTCGACGCCCGTGACGATCTCGATGAGGTGGCCCTCGTCCATCTCGGCGACCGGACGATCGGCGACTTTGCGGCCGTCGCGCAGCCCCACGATGCGGTGCGCGAGCGAGCGCACCTCGTCGAGCCGGTGCGAGACGAAGACGATCCCTGCCCCCTCGGCGGCGAGGCGCCGGACGGCCTCGAACAGCACCTCGACCTCGGTGCGGTGCAACGACTCGGTCGGCTCGTCGAGGAAGAGGACGTTGCGCGAATGCGTCCAGCCGTCCATCGCCCGGCTGATCGCGACCACCGCCCGCTGCGCCGGGGTGAGCCGGTGCAGCGGGCAGGTCACGTCGAAGGGCGGACCGAACCGCGAGACGAGCTCGCGGGCACGGTCCTGCACCTCCCGCGAGCGGTACGGGGCGAGGGCGGTCGCGCCCTCGCCCCGCCGCAGCGCGAGATTCTCCGCGGCGGAGAGCTGATCGACCAGGGCGAGGTCCTGGTGGATGAAGTGCAGCTCCGTTCCCGGCGCGGTCTGCACCGACCCGGCATCCGCGGTGTAGACGCCCGCGAGGATCTTCATGAGCGTCGACTTCCCCGAACCGTTGTGGCCGACGATCGCGACGATCTCACCGGAGTGCACGTCGAGGTCGACGCGGTCGAGCGCGGTCAGACCCGGGAAGGCCTTCACGAGGCCGGCGACGCGCAGCAGGGGTTCCGACATGAGGATCCTTTCGGGGGAGGGGGTGTGTCAGTCGACGAGCCAGTTGGCGGCGAAGCGGTCCTGATAGTCGTCGATGCCCACGTAGCCGAGCACGGGGTCCTCGGGTGCGTTCGAGCTGTCCGTGATGCGCGTCAGCGTGGATGCCCGGGTCTGGGCATCCGGCCACTCGTAGGAGTCGCCGTTCATCTCGCGCAGCAGCTGGTCGAGGACCGTCCACATCATGAGATTGAGGTCGACCGAGAGCGTGGCGTCCTGGTCGCCGGCCGCGATCTGCTCGTAGTTCGGCGGTGCCGGCCACATCGCGATGCCGTCGACGTCGAGACCGGCGAGCGACAGCTTCTGCGGCAGACCGATCTGCACCTCGTCGACCGCGGCGATGAAGTACTCGGTCTGCGGGTTCGCCTGCAGGTCGCTGACGACCCGGTCGGATGCCGTCGATCCGAGCTCCGCGATCGGGATGTCCACGACGCGCAAGGTGCACTCGGGGCAGAGTTCCGCGATGCGCGACTTCGCGCCGTCGAGCTCGTACGACGAGAACGGGAACTCGGGGACGTTGTAGAAGACGAACTCCTGGGCGCCGCCGGAGCGCGAGATCGCCGCTGCTCCCAGCACCTCGCCGTTCAGGGTCATCCAGTCGGGGCCGTTGAACGCCTCGGGCAGGTCGAATTCGACGGTGTTCATGACCGAGCCGGACGCGATCGGGATGCCGAGCTCGTCGAGCTTGTCGATCTGGCCTTCGAAGAAGATCGGGTCGAGGGTGATGTTGATCACACCGTCCGGTTCGAGCTCGACGACCGTGTTCATGGCGGCGTTGATGCTCTGCGCGTCGCGGCCGGTCTCGACGCGCTCGAGCTCCAGGCCGAGGAGCTCTGCCGGCGCCTGCAGGTTGTTCCACATCACGGCGCTGACCGGAGTGCCGACGTCGAGGTAGACGACGTGGGTGCCCTTCTCGATCGGGGCGCTCAGCGGTTCGTCGATCAGCAGCTGCTTGTCGGCGCCGCCGAGCCAGGGCTCGAGGAACGCGTTCGCGGCCTCGACGGCGGAGCCGGCATCGCCGCCGGCATCCGGCGTCTCGGGCTCTTCGTCGAGCGTGCTCGAGCAGGAGGTCAGCAGCAGCACTCCGGCGGTCACGGCCGCGGCGGAGCGCAGGATCATTCGGGTCGGACTCTGTCTGCGTGTGGAACGGTGCATCTTCGCACTTCCTCTCTTGGTGTGTTTCGGGTCGGGTTCGGGTCAGAACGGGTACGGCTGGATGCGGGACTGCATGGTCACCCACTGGGTGTCGGTGAAGGCCTCGATGTTCGCGGCGTGGCCGCCGAAGCGCGCGCCGGTACCGGAGTTGCGGGTGCCGCCGAACGGGGCCTGCGCCTCGTCGTCGACGGTCTGGTCGTTGATGTGCAGGATGCCGGCGTCGACGCGGTCGGCGAGCTCGTAGGCGCGGAACGCGTCACCGGCGAGGATCGCCACCGAGAGCCCGTACTCGTTCGCGTTGACGAGGTCGATGGCCTCATCGAGGTCCTCGAAGCGCAGCAGCGGAGCGACGGGTCCGAACACCTCCTGCGCGTACGCCGGGTGATCCGTGCGTACGTCGCCCAGAACGGTGGGCTGGTAGAAGAGGTCGGTGTAGGTGCCGCCGGCGAGCACCGTGGCGCCGGCATCCACCGTCGAGGTCACGAGGGAATGGATGCGGTCGCGCTGACCGGCGTCGATGATCGGGCCGAGCGGCGCGCCGGTGGCGGGGTCGGCGGCGGTGAGCGCGCGCGCCTTCTCGGCGATCAGGCCGGCGTACTCGTCGTACACGTCGGCGTGCACGAGGTGACGGCCGGTCGTCATGCAGATCTGACCCTGGTGCAGGAACGATCCCCAGGCGCCGGCGGATGCTGCTGCTGTGACGTCGACGTCGGGCATGACGATCATGGCGTTGTTGCCGCCGAGCTCGAGGTGCGCGCGCTTGAGGTTGCGTCCTGCTCGTTCACCGATGGCGCGGCCCGCCTGCGTGGAACCGGTGAACGAGATCACCGGCACGGCCGGATGGTCGATGAGGACGGATGCCGTCTCCACTCCGCCCGGGATGACGGCGAACACGCCCTCGGGCAGCCCCGCCTCGGCGAGGAGTGCGGCGAGGAACAGGCCACCGCACACGGCGGTGCGGGGGTCCGGCTTGAGGACGACCGCGTTGCCGAGGGCGAGGGCGGGGAAGACCGAGCGGGCCGCGAGGATCGCGGGGAAGTTGAACGGCGAGATCACGCCGACGGTTCCGACCGGGCGGCGGCGGGCCAGGCTCAGTCGCGGCTGCGATGAGGTGAGCAGTTCGCCGTACGGCATGGTGGCGGTGGCAGCGGCGAGGTGCAGCTCAGCGGTGACGAGGCCGACCTCGAATGCCGCCTTGCCCTGTGCCGCTCCGCCCTCGTCGGTGAGCCACCGGGCCAGCACGTCGCCGTGCTCCTCCAGAACGGCGGCCGCGCGGCGCATCACCTCGGCGCGGCGTTCTGCGGGGAGGGAACCCCAGTCGCGCTGAGCGGCGTCCGCGCGCTCGATCGCCTCGGACATCTCGGCCGGGCTGCCGATGCCGATCTCGGCGAGGGTCTCGCCGGTGGACGGCGACACCACGTCCGCCGTCTGATCGAAGCGGATCCAGCCGCCGAGGTAGCCCCGGCTCTGCCAGTTCTCTTGTGCGAAGAACGTCATGTCTCTCCTGTCGCCGTTGGTGGTCAGCCCCCAGATTCGCGCGGCCGAGGGCGTTCTTTTCCGGCGTTTCGTGCACCCGGGTGGGCGTTGTGTGCACTCCGGCATCCGGCGTTGTGTGCAGTCGATCGGGCTGCGGTCGCGGCCGTCGGGGCGGCCGGGTAGGCTCCAATGCACCTGGGAGGCGAACGTGGTTGTTCTCGAAGTGGAGAGCGCCGACGAATGGGAGACCATCGTCAGCGGATGCTTCGTTCCTCTGCGGTGCGCCGGATTCGAGTCGTCCTTCCAAGGGCGCATGGAGCACACCGGATTGGACGAGCGCGTATCGGTGTCTCTGGTGTCCACCAGCGGCACCAGCGCCGATCGCACGGAGTCGCTTGCGCATCGTGCGTTCAGCGACGACCTGCACCTGTCGCTGCAACGGTCGTCATCCGGGACCGTCGTCGCGGGCGGGGGATCCGCGGCGGTCCGTCCCGGGTCGGTGACGATCTACGCGACCGACCGTCCGTACTACCTGGACTACTCGCCGACCGATCAGCAGCAGCTGATCGTGCAGGTCTCGCGGGCGTCGCTCGGTCTGCCGCGCGCGATGGTCGAAGACGCCATGCGGCGACTGGCACTGCCGGGTGGATGGCGGTCTCCGGCGGCTCGCAACCTGTTCTCCTACGTCGACTCGTTGCCCGACGGGGCGACCGCCGCGGTCGGCGACACCGTGCGGGATCTCGCGGCCGTCATGATCCGCTCGTCATTCGGCGAGGGCAGCAGTGTGCCGCGGACGTCGCGCGGGCTGCGCCATGCGGTGCAGGAGTACCTGCGCGCCCATGCCACGGTGCGCGGGCTCGACATGGATGCCGTGGCGCGAGAGCATTTCGTCTCGCGCCGGCGGCTGTACCAGGTGTTCGAGATGGTCGGTCTGTCGCCGGCCTCGGTCCTGCGTGCGGAGCGCATCGGCATCGCCGAGCGCCTGTTGACGGATTCGCCCGATCGCACCGTCGAGTGGGTGGCCTATGAGTCGGGGTTCAGCGATCTGACGACGTTCACGAGAGCGTTCCGACGGGCCAACGGCATGACACCGAGGGAATGGCGGGGTCGCCCTTCCCACGCGTGATATCACGCGGAACGCCGAATCGCCTCCGAGGACGTCAAGAACAGGCCGTTAGGTTGGACGGCGTTCAAATTCGGCCCGAGGGAGTGATTTTCAATGTCCAGCCGAAAGAAAGCAATCACGAAGCGCAGAAGGCTCGAGGTCGACGACGTCCTGGTCGTCAAGAAGTCGAAACTGCGCACCGCGATCTCCGGAACCGTCGTCGGCAACTTCATGGAGTGGTTCGACTTCGGAATCTACGGATACCTCGCCGTCACGCTCACCGCCGTCTTCACGTCGGATGCCCCCGGTGGGCTCGGCCTGCTGCTGACGCTGCTCGGATTCGCCATCTCGTTCCTCGTGCGTCCGCTCGGCGGCTTCATCCTCGGGCCGCTCGGCGACAGGATCGGCCGTCAGCGCGTGCTGTTCCTGACCATGACGATGATGGCGATTGCGACGGCCCTCATCGGCCTGCTGCCGACCTCCGAGGCGATCGGCCTGTGGGCGATCGTGCCTCTCTACTTCCTGAAGATGGTGCAGGGGTTCTCGACCGGCGGCGAGTACGCCGGCGCGACGACCTACGTGTCGGAGTTCTCGCCCGACCGCTCGCGCGGCTACTGGTCGTCGTTCCTGGACGTCGGGTCGTACGTCGGGTTCGCCGCCGGTGCGTCGACCGTCGCCATCGTCACGTGGATCACCGAAGGCATCTCGGGGGCAGGCGCCATGACCGACTACGGCTGGCGCATCCCGTTCCTCGTCGCGATCCCGCTGGGCGCCGTGGCGATCTGGTTCCGGATGAAGATCCCGGAGACCCCCGCCTTCGAGGCCGAGGAGGCCGACAGCCGCGCCGACGACGGTTCCGACCCGCTCGGACGCCTCGGCGTCATCGGGATCTTCCGTCACCACTGGCGCGTCATCCTCATCGGCATCGCCCTGGTCGCGGCTACCAACACCGCGGGCTATGCGCTCACGAGCTACATGCCGACGTACCTCGAGACCGAGGTCGGTGTCTCGAACCTCATGGCCGCGATCGCGACGGTTCCGGTGCTGATCGTGATGAGCGCCTGCCTGCCGCTGATCGGCAAGCTCTCCGACCGCATCGGCCGCAAGCCGGTCTACGGCATCGCCGTGGTGTCGACGATCCTGCTGATGGTTCCGGCGTTCACGATCATGCAGATCGGTCAGGAGTGGGCGGTCATGATCGCTCTCGCCATGGTGGCCGTCCCGGTCGCGTTCTACGTCGCGATCTCGGCATCCGCTCTGCCGGCCCTGTTCCCGACCGCCTCGCGGTTCGGCGCCATGGCGATCGCCTACAACCTGGCGGTGTCGCTGTTCGGCGGCACGACGCCGCTGTTCAGCCAGGCGCTGATCGATCTCACGGGCAACATCTACATGCCGGCGTTCTACATCATGTTCTTCGCGGCTCTCGGCGGCATCGCGATGCTGTCCATGAAGGAGACCGCCAAGCGCCCGCTGCTGGGCTCGTTCCCGACGGTGGAGACGAAGGCCGAGGCGAAGGAGCTCGTCGCCGAACAGGACGAGAACGAGCTTCTCGACACGAGCACGATGCCGCTCGAGATCATCGTCCCGGCCGTCGCCGAGATGGAGAACGAACGACGGGATGCCGACCCCGAGGCCGACGCCGCGGGGAAAACGCCCGAACCGGTCTGATCCCGGACATCCCCCGAGTGCGGCCGACGGTTGACCCGTCGGCCGCACTCGTATTGTCTGGAGTGATGCCCTCGCATCCTCTCGACCAGCTCACCTCGGCAGACCTGCGTGCGGCGGGAAGCCTGAAGTGGACGATGTTCCCCGACACGATCGGCGCCTTCGTCGCCGAGATGGACTTCGGCGTCGCGCCGGCGATCACCGCGGCGATCGACGAGGCGCTCGCGGCGGGGCTGACCGGGTATCTGCCCGGGCATCTCGACACCGCGCTGCGGGAGGCGACCGCTCGGCGGTACACCGAGCGCCACGGTTGGACGCTCGCACCCGACCAGGTGCGCCTCGTCCCGGATGTCATCGTGGCCCTCGAATTCACGATCAAGAGCTTCACCTCGCCGGATGCCGCGATCATCGTGCCGACTCCGGCATACATGCCGTTCCTCTCCGCCCCGCAGCGGCTCGGGCGGCGTGTCATCGAGGTGCCCAGCATCCGCTCGGGCGATCGCTGGGTGATGGATCTGGACGGCATCGCGGCGGCGTTCGCCGCGGGCGGCGAGATGCTCGTGCTCTGCAACCCGCACAACCCGCTCGGCACGGTGGCGACGCGCGACGAGCTGCTCGCGCTTGCAGACGTGGTACCGGAATCGGGCAGGGTCTTCGCGGACGAGATCCATGCCCCGCTCGTCTATGCTCCGGCGACGCACATCCCCTATGCGTCGGTCTCGCCGATCGCGGCGGCGCACACGGTGGCGGCGGCATCCGCCTCGAAGGCGTGGAATCTCGCCGGACTCAAGTGCGCGCAGATCATCTTCTCGGATGCCGAGTCCCTCGAGAAGTGGGAGGCCGACGGCGGCTGGACCGGACACGGCACGTCGACGCTCGGCGCGGTCGCGAATCTCGCCGCGTACACGTCGGGACAGGCATGGCTGGACGACGTCGTCTCGTATCTCGACGGAAACCGACGACTGCTCGCCAAGCTCGTCGAGGAGCTACCCGGCGTGCATGTGAGCATGCCGGAGGGGACATATATCGCGCTGCTCGACTTCCGAGAGACCGGACTCACCGGCGACCTCGGCGCATGGTTCCGCGAACACGCCGGGGTCGCGATGACCGACGGGGCTGCGTGCGGCGAGGCAGCGATCGGATTCACGCGGTTCGTTTTCGCGATGCCGCGGCCGATCCTGCGCGAGGCGATCGAGCGGATCGGGCGGGCGCTGCGGGAGCGGTCGCGGTAGTCAACCCGCGCATCAACTTCGGAATAGGGCAGCGACTTCGGAGCCGATGCGCGAATCGACTCCGAACGGCGCGCGATTCTCCGAGCTTGATGCTCAGGGGGAGGGGCTCGGCGCTCGGTCGAACGTGCAGTTTCACGCGCGCGCGGCGATGGCCGCGGCATCCACCCCGCGCGGCAGCGCACCGTAGAGCGCGCCGCCGAACGCGTCCGCCGACAGGCGCGTGGCGCAGAACGCGTCCGCGACCGCGTGCGGCGCGTGCCGGACGAGCAGCGAGCCCTGGAGGGCGAGGGCGAGAGCGGTGACGAGGCGTCGTGCCGAGGCATCCGGAACAGGGTCGGATGCCACCTCCCGGGCGAGCCCGCGCGTGTGCTCGATCCAGGCATCCAGGCGCGCGTCCGCCCCGACGGCGCGAGACACCTCCGCGTCGAAAGCCGCGAGCGAGTCGCCGTCGCGGCCGAGCGCGCGCAGCACGTCGAGGGCGATGACGTTTCCCGACCCCTCCCACACCGCCATGACCGGCTGCTCGCGGTAGCGCATCGCGAGCGGGAACGCCTCGGTGTAGCCGTTGCCGCCCAGACACTCGAGGGCCTCGTAGGCGTGACCGGGCCCGCGCTTGCAGATCCAGTACTTCGAGATCGCCGTGGCGAGGCGGCGGAAGGCGCGCTCCTCATCCGACGCATCGTCGTCGTGCGCACGGGCGAGCCGCAGCGCTGTGGCCGTGGCGGCTTCCGTCTCGAGATGCAGGTCAGCGATCACCGCCGTCATCGCGGGCTGGTCGATGAGCAGCCGGCCGAACGCCGAGCGGTGCCGAGCATGCCAGGCCGCCTCGGCGGTCGCCTGCCGCATGCCTGCAGTGGAGCCCAGCACGCAGTCCAGGCGCGTCCGGGCGACCATGTCGATGATCGTTCGCACGCCGCGCCCCTCCTCGCCGACGAGAGCGGCGACGGCACCGTCGTACTCGACCTCGCTGGACGCGTTCGCCCGGTTGCCGAGCTTGTCCTTGAGTCGCTGGATGCGGATGCCGTTGCGTGTGCCGTCGTCGAGCACGCGCGGCAGCAGGAAGCACGACAGCCCGCCCGGCGCCTGCGCGAGCACGAGGAAGGCGTCGGACATCGGTGCCGAACAGAACCACTTGTGTCCGTTCAGCAGATACCTGCCGTCGCCGATCGGCGACGCGATCGTCGTGTTCGCGCGGACGTCCGATCCGCCCTGCTTCTCGGTCATCGCCATGCCGAACAGGGCGCTGTGCTTGTGCGCGGTCAGTGAGGGGTCGTAGGTGGTCGCCTCGACGCGCGCGAGCCAGCCGTCTGCGACCCCTGGGTGCTGCTGCAGCACCGGGACGACGGCGTGCGTCATCGAGATCGGGCACGCATGCCCTGGCTCGATCTGCGCGTAGAGCATGAAGGTCGCAGCGCGCGCGACGTTCGCGCCCGGCATCGGCTCGACGTAGGCGCCGGTGTGCGCGCCGTCGGAGACCGCCGCGCCGATGATCCGGTGGTACGCGTCGTCGTACTCGATCTCGTCGACGCGGTGGCCGTAGCGGTCGTGCGTGTGCAGGACGGGTTCGTTCCGGTTCGCGCGCTCCGCGTCGCGCTGGAAGGATGCCGTGCCCACGCGCTGCCCGGTCAGATGGAGCCGGTGGTGCGCCCACCCGGCATCGTGGCGTTCGACCGCCTCGATGAGCGCGGTGTTGGCCGCGTACTCGTCGAGGTCTGCGCGGGGCGGGGACTGATTCACGACGTCGTGAGGCATGAGGCCATGCAATCAGATGACGGGATCACGTGGAGGGACTGACGGGAATCGAACCCGCGCTGTCTGCTTGGGAAGCAGAAGTTCTACCATTGAACTACAGTCCCGGAGCCTTGCGGCGTCTGGCCAGCATAACAAACGCACGAGGCACGGCTGACACTCGGCGGGCTCAGTGTTCGGCATCCCAGTAGGCTGATTCCCGTGCTTCTCAGCGACCGCGATATCAAGGCAGAACTCGCATCCGGCAAGATCGGGCTGAGCCCGCATGAGCCGGAGATGATCCAGCCGTCGAGCATCGACGTGCGCCTGGACCGGTACTTCCGTCTGTTCGACAACCACAAGTACCCGTTCATCGACCCGGCCGAGGACCAGCCCGAGCTCACCCGCCTGATCGAGGTCAAGCCCGATGAGCCGTTCATCCTGCACCCCGGCGAGTTCGCCCTCGGCGCCACATTCGAGCAGGTCAGCCTCGCCGACGACATCGCCGCTCGCCTCGAGGGCAAGTCATCCCTCGGGCGATTGGGCCTGATCACGCACTCCACGGCCGGCTTCATCGACCCCGGCTTCACCGGCCACGTCACGCTCGAGCTCGCGAACGTCGCCACGCTTCCGATCAAACTCTGGCCCGGCATGAAGATCGGTCAGCTCTGCTTCTTCCGCCTCACCTCGGCGGCCGAGAACCCCTACGGCTCCGGCCCGTACGGCAATCGCTACCAGGGGCAGCGCGGGCCGACGGCATCCCGGTCGTTCCAGAACTTCCACCGCACCGACGTCGGCACGATCGACGCCGGATCCCTCGGGGGCTGATGGGCGAGCTGCTGGATCAGACGGATCGCAGCAGCCCGGCGACGCTGTCGAGAGCGCCCGGAACCAGGCGGTAATAGGCCCAGGTGCCGCGCTTGTGGCGCGTGAGGTAACCGGCATCCACGAGGATGCGCAGATGGTGCGACACCGTCGACTGCTGGAGCCCGAGCGGCTCCGTGAGGTCGCACACGCACGCCTCGGCGTCGGCATGTGCGGCGACCATCGACAGCAGTCGCAGCCGGGCAGGATCGGCCAGAGCTTTGATCGCGCCCGCCAGGCGCGTCGCATTGTCGACGCTCATCGGCGCGGTGGTGAGCGGCGAGCAGCACGCCGCCACGTCGTTCACGGGAAGGAGGTCAGCCAGGGTCACGAGGCGATCTTCTCACGAATATTGACAAACGTCGATGTATTGGATCACCCTTGGATCGATGTTCATCGATGAAAGGGTGGGAGGTGCAATCATGTCGACCGAGGAGAACGGATGCTGCGGCGGAATTCCCTGCTGCTGAACGAACACGGGCCCCCGGCCATCCCGGGGGCCCGGCCACTCCACCGGGTGACTCGGGCGCGCCGCGCCCGTAGGATCGAGGCGTGACCGGCGACGAAACCGAGAACGTTCCAGACCCGACGACGGATGCCGCGGCAGGGGCTCCCTCCGCGGACGCAGCCCCTGCGGCCGCGGAGCCGCCCGCGCCACCGGCGGCATCCGGCGCCGTGGATCCTTACGCCGTCCCGGCGCCCGAGACCGTCGCCACCCCCGACGCGGAAGCGGCCATCGAGGATTTCGAAGTCCCGCCGCCGCCGGAGTTCGAGGCGGCGCCGCCTCCTCCTCCTATCCCGGATCCCGTCATCCCTCCGTCATCGACGGAGGATGCCGAACCGGCGGATCCGGATGCTGCCCCAGGACTGCGCAGGCGCCGCACCTGGGCGCCGAACGACACATGGACGACGGCGTCGTCCCACAAGCACGAGGGCGTGCTGCCGACCGCGGCCGAGAAGGCTCAGTCGCGGGCGGCCGCGTCCCGGGCGGCGACCGAGCGTGATGAGGCGACCCGGAACGACGTCCCCAGTCCGGCCGCGGGCGGAACAGAGGGCAACAGCTATCGCGGCTGGACTGTCGCGATCTACGGCGGCCTCGCGGTGCTGTTCCTCGGCGCGATCGGCCTCATGGCCTTCCTCGGCCTCGGCGGTTGACCGGGACTGACCGCGTCCGGGTCCGCGCCCGCGTCCGGTCGCCAGCGACGAAAAGAAGGGTTTCCGGGCCGGCGATGCGCCGTGAGCCCCGAAACCCTTCTTTCGTGGAGCGGATTCAGCGGTCGTCGCGACCGCGGCTGAACCCGGCGTCGAAGCCGCGCTCGTAGGCGCCCTGCACGAACCGTGCGACGCGCGCGCGGCCCTGGCCGTGGCCCTTGTGGCCGTGACCGTGCGGGCCGTGACCCGGGTGTGTGCGGCGGCCGTGCTCGGCGTCGTGCGCGAACGCGTGCTCGCCGTGGCGGCACTCGTCGTGTCCGTCGAAGCCGTGTCCGTCGAAGCCGTGCTCGCCGTGAGCGTGCTCGGCATCGCGCGGTCCGAAACCGGGACCGAACCCGCGGCCGAAGCCGCGTCGGAATCCGCGCGGACCGAAAGCGGGACCGAAACCAGGTCCGAAGCCGGGCCCGAACCCACGGCGCCCGTGGCGGTGTCCGCGGTCACGTCCGCGCCCACGGGGCAACGGGGTGTTCTCGTCCCAGCCGAACGCGCGAGCGATCTGCTCGAGCGTGGCAAGGGTGGTGGCGAGGTCCTCAGCGGGAACCGCGTCGCTGACCTTCGTCCGGATGCCGTCGACGATCGCGCCGAGGCGCTCCTTGGCGTCGCGGCCCTCGTCGGTGAGGTTCCAGGTGCCTTCAGCATCCGTCACCCAGCCGAGCTCGAGGAGCCGGCCCATCTTGTGCGCCGGGATCGGCTGACTGTCGGAGACGGTCCCGTCGATGCGATTCAGCATCCGCCAGTCGCGACGGGTGACGCCGAACGACTCGAAGGCGGTGGCGAACTCGGCCGCCATGAGACGGTCGACCGCCTTCAGCCAGTAGCCGAACGGACGAGGGTTCTGTTCATTGTTCTCAGTGGTGTTCATGGGGGGGAATCCTTTGCTTGTAACTGTGCATGTATATGTAGTGTGACATGCAATGTGAATGCATGTCAAGTCGCATGTAAAATCACAGATGTGAGCACCGAGAACCCGGACCCTGCCGAAGCCATCGCGCACGCCCTCTCGCGCCTGCGGGGACGCCGATCCTTCGGCCCGCGCGGACGCGGCCACGGCGGTCCGTTCGGCGAACACGGCCCGCACGCCCACGACCACGGACACCCTCATGGTCATCACGCTGCACCGCCGTTCGCCGGGCCGCCGTGGGGCGCCCCCGGCGGGCGCATGGGCGGCGGCCCGGCGCTGTTCCGGATGCTGGATGCTCTGGCCACGGCAGCCGATCCGCTCAGCGTCAGCGAACTCGGCGAGGCGATCGGCGTCGATCAGCCGCGTGCCTCGCGCCTCGTGCAGCAGGGCGTGCAGCGAGGACTCGTGCAGCGCGAAGCCGACCCCGAAGACGCGCGCCGCACCCGCATCGCGCTGACCGACGACGGACGCCGCATCGCCAAGGGCATGCGCGGCGAACGCCGTCAGCTGCTGAGCAAGGCCCTCGAGTCGTTCACCGACGCGGAGAAGGCAGAGCTCGCCCGACTGCTCGGCAAGCTCGCCGACAACTGGGACTGAGGGCTCAGACCCCGACGTCCTTCGGGAACCGCACGAACAGCAGCAGCACCAGGCCGATGAGCAGGATCAGGCCGATTCCGAGCACTCCGTAGACGATCCCGCCGAACCACATCAGGAACAGCGACCAGGCGAGCGGCGAGAGGAACGACGCCACGCGCCCCGTCGTCGCGTACAGTCCGAATATCTCGCCCTGCTGGCTCGGCGGCGTCAGACGCGTGAGCAGACTGCGGCTGGCCGCCTGCGTCGGTCCGACGAATGCGCACAGCAGCAGGCCGCAGATCCAGAACACGATCGTTCCGAGATCCTTGAGCGCGTAGACGACGAAGGCCATGGCGACGAGGCCCGAGAGGGCGATGACGATGAGGCGACGCGGCCCGATCCTGTCGTCGAGGCGCCCGGCGAGCAGCGTCGAGACGCCGGCGACGAGGTTCGCGGCGAGGCCGAAGACGATGACCTCGAGGAACGAGAAGCCGAACCCCTGCGCTGCGAGCACGGCGCCGAAGGCGAACACCCCGGCCAGGCCGTCGCGGTAGACGGCCGCGGACAGCATGAACCAGAACGTCGAGCGGTTGGTGCGGAACAGCTTCGCGATGTTCTGCCCCAGCACGACGTAGGAGCGGAAGAATCCGACCTTCTGCGAGGGGCCGTAGGCGGGCGATTCCGGTACGTTGCGGAACATCGGGATCGAGAAGGCGATCGTCCACACCGCGCAGATGACGGCGACGAGCTTGAAGGCCAGCGGTTCGTTCTGTCCGATGATGAACAGCACCGGGATGCAGACGATCAGAGCCACGACGCCGCCGATGTACCCGAGCCCCCAGCCGAGCCCCGAGATGCGCCCGACGTTCTTCGGTGTCGAGACCTCGGAGAGCATCGCGTAGTAGCTGACGTTGCCGATCTCGCTGACCACCGCGGCGATCGCGACCGCGAAGGCGCCGACCCAGAAGTAGGCGGGGTTCGCATCGATGAAGAACAGGGCGAACTGCAGCAGCGCGACGCCGATCGTCGCGCCGATGACCCACTTCTTCTTGTTGCCGCGGGCGTCCGCCTGCTGGCCGAGCACCGGCGCGAGCACGAGGATCACGATGCCGGCGGCGAAGTTCGCCCAGCCCCACCATGCCGACAGGTCGGTGAGCCCGCGGCAGTAGTCCGAGCCGATGTACTCGGCCTGGTTGCAGTTCATGTAGCTGCCGCCTGGGAGCAGTCCCGAGGCGCGCACATCCTCGTCCAGGAACATCCGCGATGTCAGATACAGCGCGATCCAGACGAAGGTCAGGATGACGGTGTTGAACGGCTGCATCGCCCAGTCCCACATCGCCCACGAGACGACCTGCTTGCGCGTGGCCTGCGGCGCGCCCTCGTGCTCGCGACCGAAGGCGGTCATCGCGGCCGTCGTGATCGGCGTCTCTGCCGGTCCTGCCTGCTCATCGCTCATGCTCGAAGTCTGGCGGGGGCCGGTGAACAGAGGGTAGCGGCGCGCCGACGCGGTCGGAGCCGGGTAGGGCTCCGCGCCGGACGATCGGTCGGATGCCGCGGACGGGCGGTCGGGCGCGGCATCCGACCCCGTGCGAGCGTGGAACCATGACAACGACAGCGCCCATCCCCGTCGCGAAGGCTACCCCAGCCGAGCGCATCCGATACGGCGCGCTCGTCGTCGTGATGCTGCTGAGCTTCCTGCTCGTCACCGCCGAATTCCTGCCCAACGGCATGCTGACCGAGATGGCCGACGGGCTCGGCGTGACCCCGGGGCAGGCGGGGCAGACGGTCACCGTGACCGCGCTCGTCGGACTCATCGTCGCGCCGACGGTGGGCATCGTCTTCCCGCGGTTGGACCGCCGCGCGCTTCTCGTGTGGATGGCACTCGCCGCCGCGGCATCCAACCTCATCGTCGCGATCGCGCCGAACCTCGTGCTCGTGCTCATCGCACGCTTCCTGCTCGGGGCGGCACTGAGCACCTTCTGGTCGATGTCGATCACCGTCGCCGTGCGCATCGCCGGGCCGGAGCGGCTCGGGCGAGCCGTGATGTTCACCTCGGCCGGGACGTCGCTCGCCACCGTCGCGGGCGTTCCCGTGGGGGTGATGCTCAGCGAGGCTCTGGACTGGCGTGCCGTGTTCGCGCTCGCCGGGATCGTGACCGGGCTGCTGGCGGTCGCACTGCGCACGATGCTGCCGCCGGTCCCTGCGGCGCAGGTGTCCAGCCTGCGGCTGCTCGCCGACACGATGCGCCGGCCCGGAGTCGGCCTCGGCCTCGCCGGGCATGTGCTCGTCGTGCTCGGGCACTTCCTCGCCTACACCTACATCCGACTCGCCCTCGAGCGGATGCCGGACGTCGACGCCGGCACGATCGTCATGCTGCTCGCCCTGTTCGGCATCGGCGGCCTCGTCGGCAACCTCACGATCGGGCTGATCGTCGACCGGTCGTTCCGCCTCTTCGCCGTGCTCGCGCCGGCCGTCATCGCCGCGACCGTCCTCGCGACGATCCTTCTGTCCGGATCGATCCCGGGCGTCGGGATCGCGGTCTTCGTGTGGGGCTTCTTCTTCGCCTCCTGGCTGCTCGTGGTGAACACCTGGGTCGGGCACCGGATGCCGGACCGCCTCGAAGCCGGGGGCAGTCTCGTCGTCGTCGGGTTCCAGGCCGCGATCATGGTCGCAGCCGGGGTCGGCGGCATCCTCGTCGATGAGATCGGGGTCGAGCCGTCGTACATTCTCGGAGCGGCTGCGCTCGTGGCGGGTGCGGCGCTGTTCGGAGCGTCGAACAGGACGCGTTAGGCGGGCACGAGGTCGCCGCGGCGAGCCGTCCGCCAGGCGGACGGCGTCTGCCCGGTGGCCCGTCGGAACGCCCGGCTGAACCCTTCGTCGGAGCCGTAGCCGAGGCTGCGCGAGATCTCCGAGACCGAGGCGCCGGCATCGAGCATCCCCTTCGCCGACTCGATGCGCACCTCGGTCACGAAGCTCGCCGGCGAACGGCCGACGGCGGCGTGGAACCGCTCGGCGAAGACGGAGCGCGACAGTGCCGCCACGGATGCCATCTGCCCGACGGTCCACTCCCGACCCGGCTCCTCGTGCACGGCTTCGACCACACGGTCCAGGAAGAGGTCGCCGGTGCGCGAGGGCCAGCCCAGCGGCGCGCATCCGATCGTCGTCCAGGCGCGGATCACGGACTGCAGGAGAGTCGTGGCCATCATGCGGCAGATCACGAGGTCGCCGTCGCGCAGCGGGCAGTCGTCGTCGGGGTTCCCGCCGAGGTGGCCGGCGAGGGCGGCCGCGGCGGGTTCGAGCTCGTCGAACCGGTGGATCCACGCGACGTCGGGGAGGAGCGCCCGCACATGCCCGGCCTGCCGGGTCAGGATCAGCCGCGAGACCAGCACCTCGGAGCCGGCCTGAATGCGCAGGGGGAGGGCGGGCCCGCCGGAGACGAGAAGGGCGTCGCCGGTCGCCAGCACATCGGGATGCGCGCCTCCGCTCGGGAGCCGCACCGTGCCGGCGGTCACGTACACGACCGAGACGGCGTCGGGCTCGAACGCGATCACCTCGTCGACGGATGCCTCGATCCGCCGCTGCGATCGGACGCTGACGGCGAGATCGCCGAGCAGTCGCTCGAGGGCGTCGCCGTGCGCGGCGGTCGGATCCGGCATTGCGACAAGGCTCATGCAATGGGGGAACCGGCGCGCGCCGACCGGTATTCCGGTGAGGGGCGGTCGGGGCCTGAGCACTAGAGTCGACCCATGTCTGCCGAGGGTGCCGGGTCGCACCATCACGGGTCGCGGACCGTCGTGCTGTTCGAGGGTCGAAGCGACATCGCGGCGTTCCAGGCCGTCGCGCGGCGCCACGGCGCGAGCCTGGCGGGACTCGATCTCGTCGAGCTCGGCGGCATCACGAACCTCCGGCGGGAGCTCTCGGCGAGGTGGAGCCCTCCGGACCGTATGCTCGGGCTCTACGACGCCGCTGAGGAGCACTACGTCGAAGGAGTGCTCCGCGATGTGGGGATGCTCGAGGCCGGCGATCCGCGGAGCATCGGATTCTTCGGGTGCGATCGCGATCTCGAGGACGAGGTGATCCGCGCGGCAGGACCCGACCTCGTGCTCGCCGCACTCGAGGCCCGCGACGAGCTCGCCCGCTTCCGCGTCTTCCAGGAGCAGCCCGCGCAGCGCGGGCGCCCGATCACGGATCAGCTGCACCGCTTCGCAGGGACGGCGGCGGGCCGCAAGACCCGCTTCGCCGCCGACGTCGTGGAAGCGATCCCCCTCGAGCGGATGCCGCGTCCGCTCGAGGGGCTGCTCGAGGCCGCGCTGCACCCGAGATGAGGGCTCGCTTCGCGTACGGTTGACGAAGACCCTGACGCCCGAGGAGCGCGATGTTCAGAACCCCCGCCCGCCTGTACCGTGTGCTCGCGATCGCCGAGGCGATCACGTGGACTCTGCTGATCTCGGCGCTCATCGCCCGTGCTGTCGGGGCTCCGGGGATCGTGGTGACGATCGCCGGTGGCATCCACGGGTTCGTGTTCCTCTCCTACGGAGCGACGGCGGTCCTCGTCGCGCTCAACCAGCGGTGGTCGGTGGGCGTCGGCGTCGCCGCGGTCGTCAGCGCGATCGTGCCCTACGCGACCATCCCGATGGAGATCTGGCTGCACCGCACACGTCGCCTGCTGGGCGGCTGGCGACTCGAGGAGACCGACCACCCGCGGGATCGGGCCTGGTACGACCTCTGGATGCGCCGGCTCCTGAACCGGCCGTGGGTTCTCGCCGTCCTCGTCGTCGTCGCGATCGTCGCGCTGTTCGTGATCCTGCTGATCATCGGGCCTCCAGGCGGGAAGTGACCCGGCGGCTCACTCGATGGAGATCGCCGTCTTCGACAGCACATCGCGGGCAACCTCCTCGAGGTTCCCTGAGTCGCACTCGACCGTGACGATCACGGAGTAGTCGGCGGAGGCGAATGCTCTGACGGCGATGAGGTAGCCCGCATCGTTGACGCTGTAGGTGAATTGGCGGTGATCGACCACCGCATCCGGATCCTCGTATCGGGGGAAGGCTCCGTCGTTGAGAAGGGGCTCGAGGCTGGCGGGGTCCCAACCGGTCGTGGCTGCGATCACAGCGTCCGATGCTTCTCGATCGGTCATCGTTCCGGCATCCCCGAGCGGACCCTTCCGGAACGCGGCTGCACACGTGTCGTCGACGCGTTCGTAGCTCCAGCGGCCCGGCGCTTCGGAAGGCACCTCCTTCCAGTCCGGATCGGACCCCAGCGCGTCGCCCATCGTGATCGTCGTGTCGGGATGCAGCGACGCCCCGCTCGCGAAGCTCATGTCGGTCGGCTCCGTCGGCGCGACCTCGCCGGATGCTGTCGTCGGCGCTGCGTCCGCCGCAGGATCGGATGGTGGGGATGCCGCACATCCGCTCACGCCGATGAGAGCGGCGACGAGCACGAAAACGTGCAGGGAGCGTTGAGCGTTCATGGCCAGTGAGCCTAGGGACCTCGTGAAGGGCGCGATCCGGCCTGTGGATAACCGCCACCCAAAGTTGAGCCAATTCATATCAAGTTCATTTGACATCGTTCTCGACCTGGGCGTATGGTTGAGCCATCGCGACTCAGGTTTCTGAATCGCCCTGAACTTCACCTACCTACTTCCGACCAGAAGGAGAATCGCATGGCACGTGCTGTTGGAATCGACCTCGGAACGACGAACTCCGTCGTCAGCGTCCTCGAGGGTGGCGAGCCGAAGGTCATCGCCAACGCCGAGGGCTTCCGCACGACCCCGTCGGTGGTCGCATTCACCAAGGACGGCGAGGTGCTCGTCGGCGAGACCGCCAAGCGCCAGGCCGTCACCAACGTCGACCGCACCGTTGCATCCGTCAAGCGCCACATGGGCACCGACTGGAGCTTCGACGTCGACGGCAAGAAGTGGACGCCGCAGGAGATCTCCGCGCGCATCCTCATGAAGCTCAAGCGCGACGCCGAGTCGTACCTCGGCGACACGGTGACGGATGCCGTCATCACCGTCCCCGCGTACTTCAACGACGCCGAGCGCCAGGCCACCAAGGAGGCCGGTGAGATCTCGGGCCTGAACGTCCTGCGCATCATCAACGAGCCCACCGCCGCGGCCCTCGCCTACGGCCTCGACAAGGGCAAGGAGGACGAGCTCATCCTCGTCTTTGACCTCGGTGGTGGAACGTTCGACGTCTCGCTGCTCGAAGTGGGCAAGGACGACGACTTCTCGACGATCCAGGTCCGTGCGACCGCCGGTGACAACCGCCTCGGCGGCGACGACTGGGACCAGCGCCTCGTCGACCACCTCATCAAGCAGTTCAAGGAGACCAGCGGCGTCGACGTCTCGGGCGACAAGATCGCCCTGCAGCGCCTGAAGGAGGCCGCTGAGCAGGCCAAGAAGGAGCTCTCCTCCTCGACCAGCACCTCCATCAACCTGCCGTACCTGTCGCTGACCGAGTCGGGCCCGGTGTCGCTGTCCGAGACGATCACCCGCGCGAAGTTCGAGGACCTCACCAAGGACCTCCTCGACCGCACGAAGAAGCCGTTCGAAGACGTCATCCGCGAGGCGAACGTCAAGGTCTCCGACATCGACCACGTGGTCCTCGTCGGCGGCTCGACCCGTATGCCGGCCGTCGCCGAGCTCGTCAAGCGCGAGACCGGCAAGGAGGCCAACAAGGGCGTGAACCCGGACGAGGTCGTCGCCGTCGGCGCCGCACTCCAGGCCGGTGTCCTCAAGGGCGAGCGCAAGGACGTCCTCCTCATCGATGTCACCCCGCTCTCGCTCGGCATCGAGACCAAGGGCGGCCGGATGACGAAGCTCATCGAGCGCAACACCGCCATCCCGACCAAGCGCAGCGAGACCTTCACCACGGCCGACGACAACCAGCCGTCGGTGGCGATCCAGGTCTTCCAGGGCGAGCGCGAGTTCACCCGGGACAACAAGCCGCTCGGCACCTTCGAGCTCACCGGCATCGCGCCGGCTCCCCGCGGTCTGCCGCAGATCGAGGTCACGTTCGACATCGACGCGAACGGCATCGTGCACGTGTCCGCCAAGGACAAGGGCACCGGCAAGGAGCAGTCGATGACCATCACCGGCGGCTCGTCGCTGTCGAAGGACGACATCGAGCGCATGGTGCGCGAGGCCGAGGAGAACGCGGCCGAGGACAAGAAGCGCGCCGAGGCCCTCGAGCAGCGCAACCAGGCCGAGACCCTGTCGTACTCGATCGAGAAGCTGATCAAGGAGAACGAGGACAAGCTCCCCGCTGAGGTCAAGGACGAGGTCCAGGCCGACGTCGACGCTCTGAAGACGGCTCTGGCCGGCGATGACGACGACGCGGTCAAGACCGCGCTCGACAAGCTGAACGAGTCGCAGAGCAAGCTCGGCGAGGCGATCTACGCGCAGTCGCAGGCGGATGCCGCGGCCGGCGCATCCGCTGAGGGCGAGGCTCCTGCGGGCGACGCATCCTCCGACGAGGATGTCGTCGACGCCGAGGTCATCGACGACGAGGACGAGAAGAAGTAACCATGACGGACAAGAACTTCGAAGAAGTTCCTGAGGACGAGGGGTCGGATGCTGCGGCATCCGGCCCCGCGCCGCAGGAGAACCCGGATGCCGGGCAGAAACCGGACTCCGCCGAGGCGAAGGCTGCCGAGGGATCGGATGACGACCTCACGGTCGACGACATCCTGAACGCGGAGCAGACAGATGAGGCAGCAGCCTCTGACGACGCCTCGCTCGCTGATGCCGAGAATGCGCTGCTGACCGACCTCAAGCGTCTGCAGGCCGAGTACGCCAACTACCGTCGGCGCACCGAGGAGCAGCGTCACATCGAGATCGCGCGCGCCAAGGGCGAGGCGGCCAAGGGGCTGCTCCCCGTGCTCGACGACCTCGACCGCGCCGCCCAGCACGGCGATCTCGTGGAGGGCACGCCGTTCTTCGTGATCGGCGAGAAGGTCCGTGCGGTGGTCGAGCGCCTGGGGGTCGTCTCCTACGGTGCGGCGGGCGAGGAGTTCGACCCTCAGCACCACGAAGCGATCTTCCAGCAGCCCACCCCGGGTGCTGAGAAGTCGACGATCCTCGAGGTCGTCGAGGTGGGCTACCGCTTGGGCGATGTCGAACTGCGTCCCGCGAAGGTCGTCGTCGCCGTCCCTGCAGAGTAGGTGATCGATGGCCAGTCAGGATTGGTTCGACAAGGACTTCTACAAGACGCTCGGCGTCGCCAAAGACGTCAGTGACGCGGACCTGAAGAAGACGTACCGCAAGCTGGCGCGCAAGTATCACCCCGACTCCAATCAGGGGGATGCCGCGGCAGAGGCGAAGTTCAAGGAGATCAGCGAGGCGTACGCGGTGCTCTCCGATCCGGAGCAGCGTGCGGAGTACGACGAGATCCGAGCCATGGGCTCGGGCGCACGCTTCACCGCCGGGGGCGCCGGCGCGGGCGGCTTCGAGGACGTCTTCAGCCGGTTCGGCCAGGGGAGCAGGCAGAGCGCCGACTTCGAGGACATCTTCGCGATGTTCAATCAGGGCCAGGGCGGTTCGTTCGGCTCCGGCCGTTTCGGGCAGCCGAGCGGCGGTTTCCGCGGGTTCGGCGGCCCGCAGAAGGGCGCCGACGTCACCGCGCGCACGACGCTCGACTTCGCCACGGCCGTGCAGGGCGAGACGATCACCCTGCAGGGCGAAGACGGCAAGCCGTTCAAGGTGAAGATCCCGGCAGGAGTGAAGGACGGGCAGAAGATCCGGCTGCGCGGCCGGGGGCGTCCATCGCCCGACGGCGGCGAGAGCGGCGACATCGTCGTGTCGATCACCGTGCGCCCGCACCCGGTATTCACCCGTGATGGCCTGAACCTGCGCCTGACAGTGCCGGTGAAGTTCACCGAGGCGACCCTGGGCGCCACGATCGAGGTGCCGACGCTCGGCGGCGACGTGGTCAAGCTCCGCGTCGCACCGGGGACACCCTCGGGGCGCGTGCTGCGCGTCAAGGGGCGCGGCGTGAAGAGCTCGAAGGGCACCGGCGACCTGCTCGCCGAGCTTCAGGTCGCCGTGCCGGCGCACCTCGACGATGCCGCGCGTTCCGCGCTGCTCGCCTTCAAGGAGGCCGAGCCGAAGGAGAACCCGCGCGCCGAGTTGATGGCGAAGGCCCGGGGCTGATGATGAACAACGTGTCCGAGGTCAGGAGACTTGCCCGGAATCAGGACGTTTCCGCACGAATCGTCCTGATCCCGGCGCATCTCCTGATCCGGGGCTCGGCGCGAGAAGGTGATCGCGATGGTCGAGGATGAGGACGCCCCCGTCTTCGCGATCGCCGTCGCGGCCGAGCTCGCGGGCATGCACCCGCAGACGCTGCGACAGTACGACCGGATCGGCCTCGTCGTCCCCGGTCGTACGCGCGGAGGATCCCGTCGATACTCGGCACACAACATCGAACAGCTCCGCGAGGTGGCGCGCCTCTCCGGCGAGGGCATGAGCCTGCCGGCGATCGCGCGGCTGCTCGATCTCGAGGACGAGGTGCGGATGCTGCGCCGCCGCGTGGTCGAGCTCGAGGGCGCGCTGCGCGCCGAGCGGCAGAACCGCCCCGGCGTGCGCGTCTTCGCCGCCGGTGCGACCGGGGTCGTCCCCGTGACCGGCGGCCGCCGCATCCGCCGTTCCACGGAAGTCGTGCTCTGGCGCCCCGCGCCGCGCGCCGACGAGGACTGACCGAAACAGGTCCTGTCAGCTGATACAGGCCGTGCCACGACCCGTCTCGGGTGGTCGGACCTGTTTCGACGAGCCGTGTATTCTGTTGACAGTCGACAGGGAGGTCACGGTGACCCAGACAGTGAAGCGCGGCGAGTCTCTCGGCGCTCAGATCGCGCGCGTGCTGCGGCACCGGATCGTCCGTGGAGAGCTCGCGCCGGGTGAGCGCATCACCGAGGAGGCGCTCGCCGACGAGTTCGCCGTCAGTCGCGGTCCCGTGCGCGATGCCCTGACCCAGCTGAGCTTCGAGAAGCTCGTCGAGGTGCAGCGCCCGCGCGGCGTCTACATCGTCGGACTCAGCCGAGACGACGTCGATCAGCTCTACAGCCTGCGTGGCGCACTCGAGCAGCTCGCCCTCTCGCGGGCCATGCGCGTGGAGGATCCAGCGCGCTGGACCGCCATGGCTGCGGCGGTGGGCCGCATGGGAGAAGCGGCGGATGCCGGAGATCACGCCGCTTTCGTGGCGGCCGACCTCGACTTCCACTCCCAGATCTACGCCCTCGCCGACCATCCGCGCCTGGAGGGCGCCTGGAGTCAGTACCTGCCGACCTTCGCGGCGCTGCTCGAGGTCACGATCAACCACGACGAGGATCTGCACGAGTCCTCCGGAGATCACGTCAAACTCATGGATGTCATGCGCAGCGGCAGTGCCGAACAGGCCGCGAAGGTGCTCACCGACCATCTCGACGGCGCCCGCGATCGGATGCTCAGCGAGCTCGAGCAGCGCCGGTCCTGAGCGGTCATCCGCCGCGATCGACAACTGCGTGTTGACTGTTAACAGTCAACATTGCTAGCATGACGATGCCGCTCAGGTCCCTGCCTGCGCGACCCACCTGCACTCAACGAGGAGCGAAGATGACTACCCAGCGCCTGAAGCGCGTGCTCACCGCAGCCGCAGTCTTCACCACCGCAGCTATCGTGCTGTCCGGCTGCACCAAGGTCGAGGAGGGCGACGCCGCCTCGAGCTTCCCCGAGAAGGACATCCGGCTGATCATCCAGGCCAACCCCGGCGGCGGATCCGACCTGTCGTCGCGAGCGCTCGCCACCGAGCTCGAGGGCATCCTCGACGTCAGCGTCATCCCCGAGAACATGCCGGGCGCCGCCGGCGCTCTCGCGATGGAGTACGTCGCCGAGCAGGACCCCGACGGCTACGTGATCGGCTTCGGCCCGGTCGAGATCGCGATGCTCAACACGACGCAGGACGCGAACGTCCTGCCCGAGAACTTCGACCTGCTCGGTCAGATCATGCTGGCGCCCGGCGTCATCACGGTCTCGGCATCCAGCGACATCGAGACCCTCGAGGACCTCGTCGAGCAGTCCAAGACGGCTCCCATCACGGTGGCCAACTCCGGTGCCGGCTCCATCTGGGAGGCGGCGAGCATCGCCCTCGGTCAGGAGACCGGCGGCCAGGTGACCCCCGTCCCGTACGACGGCGGCGCTCCCGCTGTCGCGGCCGCGGCATCCGGCGAGACGGTCGCAGCCGTCTCGGGTCTCGGCGAGGCGCTCTCGCAGGGCAGCGCGGTGCGCATCCTCGCCGTCATGAACGACGAGCGCCACCCTGACGCACCCGACGTGCCCACGGTCGAAGAGGCCATCGGCGCCGACGTCGTGTTCGGCGGCTGGGGCGGCATCTACGCACCCGCAGGCCTGCCCGACGACGTGCACGCGACGCTCGAGGCCGCGATCAAGGAAGCCGTCGAGTCCGACACCTACACGAAGTTCCAGGAGGACGCCGGAAACCTCGTCGTCTACCGCGACTCGGCCGAGTTCACCACGTTCGTCGAGGATCAGTTCGCCCTGTTCCAGGACCTGCTGGGCTGACACCGGTGTGGCCGGCCCGGCCGGCCCCACCACCCGACCGGTACCGACCACCGTCCGAGGAAGCACATGTCGACGTCAGAAGTCGCCGAGAGCGACGAGTATCAGGGGGCGAAGCCCTCACGTCCCCTAGAGATCGCGTTCGCGGCCGCCGCCCTCGCGTTCACCGCCGGATACCTGGCCCTGTCGACGCAGATCGACCTGCGTCGTGAAGCGGCACCCGGGCAGATCGACGCACGTTTCTGGCCGATGGTCCTCGGCGTCGCGGGTGTCGCCGTCGCCGTCATCCTGCTCGCGATCGCGATCACGCGCCCGGCCCCGGGCCGCGAGGACATCGAGCGGATGCAGGGCGACGGGGTCATCCGCGTCGGCGCCACGCTCGTGATCACGGGGGCGTTCATCTCCCTGTGGTCGCTGGGCTCGGTCATCCTGTTCGGCTACCGCATCGAGCTGTTCCCGATCGCGACGGCCCTGCTCATGGCCGCGCTCATGCTCCTGTACGGGCACCGGCGCTGGCTGAGCCTCATCATCTACACCGTGTCCGTGACGGCCTTCGTCTACGTCGTCTTCGGCATGCTCCTGAGGATCCCGCTATGACTCCGCTGCTGGAGGGGCTGAACTCGCTCCTCGACGTCTCGATGCTGCTCTACATGGGAGTCGGGCTCGTACTCGGCTTCATGGTCGGAGCGTTCCCCGGCATCACCGCGACCATGGCCGTCGCACTCGCCGCAGGTTTCACGATGACGCTCGAGCCCGTCCAGGGTCTCGCCGTGCTGCTGACGATCTACGTCGCCGCGAACTTCGGCGATCGCGTGCCGTCGATCCTCATCAACACGCCGGGCACCCCGGCATCCATCGCCACCACCCTCGACGGCTACCCGATGGCCAAGCAGGGGCGCGCAGGGCTCGCGCTCACGATGTCCGCGATCGTCTCGGCGATCGGCATCCTCGCCTCCCTCGTGCTGTTCTCGGTCGCGGCCGTGCCGATCGCGAGCTTCGCCCGCGACTACTTCAAGTCACCCGAGCTGTTCGCACTGGTCGTCTTCGGCATCGCGATCATGATCGGGATCTCGTCGAAGTCGATGCTCAAGGGCATCCTCGCCGGACTCTTCGGGCTCATGCTCGGAACGGTCGGCACGTACGCCGCGACCGCGGACAAGCGCTTCACCTTCGGCGTGCTCGAGCTCGTCGAAGGCGTGAACTTCATCGCCGTGATCATCGGTCTCTTCGGCATCGCCGAGCTCTTCGACCAGCTGCTCACCTACCGCAAGAGCACCGTCCGGCCCATCTCGAGCCTCGGCCGCTGGTGGCCGAACCGCTCGGAGCTCAAGCAGAGCGGGCGCGCGACGGCCGTCGGCGGCGTCGTCGGGCTCGGCGTGGGTCTCATCCCCGCCGCCGGCGGCGACATCGCCGGCCTCATCGGATGGGAACGGGCACGGAAGGCGTCGAAGAAGCCCGAGGACTTCGGCAAGGGCTCGATCGAGGGCGTCGCGGCATCCGACTCGGCATCCAGCGCGACCCTGGGTGGATCGCTCACGACCACGATGGCGCTCGGCATCCCCGGCGACTCGGTCATGGCCGTGATGATCGGCTCGATGATCATCTGGGGCATCACCCCCGGGCCGACCCTCTTCACGGAGCGCCCCGACCTCGTCGTGTCGATCGTGGGCATCATGCTCGTCGCGACCCTGCTGTCGCTCGGCCTCAGCCTCGTGCGCATGAAGGGCATGGTCAAGCTGCTCGACGTTCCGCAGCCGTACCTGTGGAGCGGCATCCTGATCTTCTGCATCATCGGCACGTACGCCACCTCGAACAGCCTCTCGACCGTCGTGACCATGCTCGTCTTCGGCGTCATCGGTGTGCTGCTCAAGCGCATGCAGGTTCCGGCCGGGCCGGTCGTGCTCGGGCTCCTGCTCGGTCCGCTCGCCGAGGAGAACCTCGCCCGGACCCTGGCGATCCTGCCGACGCGTCCGTTCTTCGAGGTCGTCAGCCCCATCGCGATCGTCCTGCTCGTGCTCGCGGTGCTCTCGATCGTCATGCCGGCGATCCGCGCGGCACGCAAGCCCCGCGCCGAGCGGGCGTCGTTCGCCGACTCGGTGCTCGACACCGAGAGCATCACGCAGATCTCGAAGGCGCACGACGAGCTCGCCGCGAACCCCGATCTGCTCACCTCGACGGTGCGCAGCGTCGGCAAGAAGAACGTCGCCAAGAAGAAGAACTCCAAGGAGAAGAAGTGACCCGTTACGACATCCTCACCGCGATCCCCACCGCGTTCCACCGCGACGGGAGCCTCGACGTGGACGGGTCGCGCGCGATCTTCCGGTTCGTGGGGGAGTCGGGCAACGAGGGCGCCTTCGTGCTGGGCACGACGGGGGAGTTCCCCTCGGTGGATGCGGATGAGTTCACCGCCCTGGTCGGAGCGGCGCTCGAGGAACTCGCCGACAAGATGCGCGTGATCGTGCACGTCGGCCAGCCGAGCGCCTTCGAGGCCGTGCGCCTCGTCGGCATCGCGAAGGGGCTCGGTGCGACCGAGTTCGCAGCGCTCACCCCGTACTACCTGCCTTCGAGCGACGACGCGGTCTTCGACTACTTCCACGCCGTGTCGGATGCCGTCGGCGACGGGCGTCTGTACGTGTACATCTACCCGGCGCGCAGCGGCAACCCGGTCTCGCCCGAGCTGCTCGTGCGCCTCGCGCAGCTGCCGAACATCGTCGGAGCGAAGATCAGCGAGCTGTCACTCGAAGAGATCGCCGCGTACCGCGCGGTCGTCCCGGCGGATTTCGACCTCTACACCGGGGCCGACCGCGACCTCATCGCCGCCGTCGAGGTCGGCGCTCAGGGTGTGGTGTCCGGCGTCTCGTCCGTGACGCCGAAGCCGTTCCGCGCACTGGCGGACGCCGGGCGTTCGGGCGATGCCGATGCGATCGCCGCGGCGCAGTCGGGTGTCAACGAGGTCGTCTCGCTCATCGGGGGCGACATGGCCCGGATGAAGGAGGCGTACCGGGTTCTCGGCGTCACCGACGCGCACTGCCGCATGGCGATCGCCGAGCCGACGGATGCCGAGCGCGAGGCCGTCGCGCAGATCGTGGCCAAGCACCGCTGAGGCCACCTCTACCTGCCGAGAACGCAGAAACCGCCCTTCCGTTCGCGCGGGAAGGGCGGTTTCTGCGTTCTCGAACGGGCGCGGGTCAGACGAAGCGGACCCAGTTCGCGCCACGACCGGTCTCCTCCCGCTGCAGCAGCTCGAGCTCGTCGCCGTGCACGGCGTAGAGCGACACGGTGGTCGACTTCTCGCCCGCGGCGACGAGATACGCGCCGTCGGTGCTGATCGCGAACCCGCGCGGCTGCGTCTCGGTGACGGTGAACCATTGCGGGGCCGACACCGTTCCGTCGGCGGCGACCGCCACCGCTCCCAGAGTGCTCTCTGTGCGCTCGGAGCACCAGAGGTGGCTGCCGCCAGAGGCGAGGTGCAGGTCGGCGCCCCAGATGTAGTGGTTCTCGAGCGGGTCGGCGCCGAACTCGCTGTGGCCGAGACCCTTCGTCGTGTCGTAGGCAGTCGTCTGACCCTGCAGGGCGAGGTGACCGGTGGTCGTGTCTCGGCGGTAGTGCAGCACTTCCCCGGAGAACTCGGTGAATACGTAGACCGCATCCTGCGCATCGTTCAGTACGAGGTGGCGCGGTCCGCTGCCGGCCGGGGCCGCCACCGTCTCCTGGGCGAACGGGGTGAGCCGCGCCGACTCGTCCCGGGCGTATTGCGCGATGAGGTCGTCGCCGAGCGAGACGAAGTAGGCGAAGCGGCCGTCGGCGCTCGGCAGCACCGAGTGCAGGTTGGCGAACTCGATCTTCGAGACGGGCTCGCTCACCACGCCGTCGTCGACGGTGCAACTGATGCCGTAGCCGCCGCCGTATGAGGCGCCGAGGATG
Organism: Microbacterium sp. NPDC077644; assembly: GCF_040702785.1. NCBI lineage: Bacteria > Bacillati > Actinomycetota > Actinomycetes > Micrococcales > Microbacteriaceae > Microbacterium > Microbacterium sp. NPDC077644. The sequence continues at coordinate 449,913 of NZ_JBFBME010000002.1, read as the reverse complement.
CCGGCGCCGCCAGACGTGAGCGCGAGGTAGTTCATGCCGCCGCCGGGCAGATCGCGCCGCGACTGCGGGGTCAGCACGCCGCTTTCTCGGCCGAGCGAGAGAGTGACGATGCCCGCCGGCGAGCCCTTCACCGCCGCGTAGACGAGGTCGCGATCGACGTCGACGGCGAAGTTCGAGCATCCTGTGAGCCCGTCCGTGACGGCAAGACGCTCGAGCCGGTCGGCATGAAGACGGAATGTGCTGAGCGAGCCGTCACCGGCGTTGGCGACGAGAACGAGAGGGTCGGTCATGTCTCGATGGTAGGGCGTTCGTGCCCCCGGGGCGGCACGGAATCAGCGGTGACGACGCGCCCGCTCGGCGAGCGCATCGAGGGCATCGAGCACGTCGTGCGCGACCCAGGTGCGGTTGCGCCTGCCCGCCCCGACCTGACTGAGGATGCCGTCGGCGACGAGCCGGTCGATCGCCAGCAGTGCATTCGGGGCACTCACACCAAGGTATGACACCGCGATGCGGGAGGTGAGAGCCGGCTGCCGGATGAGCAGATCGAGCAGGCGTCGGGCCGCGGATCCCTGCCGCGCGGTTACCTGCGCCCGCCATGATTCCTGGACGGCGTCGAGGTCGTCCATGAGAACGCGGGAGGTCGCAACGGCGGTGTGCGCGGCCTGCGCCATGGTGTCGACGACGTCGGCGATGTGTCCGGCCCGGTAGCGGGTGAGGGCATCGAAGTATCCCGCGGTGTCTTGCAGGAGTCCCGCCGAGACGGGGAGCACGACCGAGCGGGTGATGTCGGACCGGCGCAGCATGGCCTGCAACAGGGCACGACCGGTGCGGCCGTTCACTTCGAGGAACGGATGGATGGTCTCGTACTGGGCGTGCGCGATGGCGATCTGCGGGAGGGGCGGGATGTCGCGCCGCTTCATGAATGCGACGAGGTCGGCCATGAGGTCGGGAACCCGTGATTCGTGGGGAGGGACGAACGACGCGCGCTGCGGGCCGCGCGAGCCTCCGCCGATCCAGATCTGCTGACTGCGCCACCGTCCGCGTCGGTCGGGCCGGGTGGACGCCATGAGCGTGCGCTGGATGTGAACGATCGCGTCTTCGTCGAGCGAACCGGCAAGACTCAGTGCGGTCTGGTCGGCCTTCACATGCGCCATGATCTGCACGGCGTGCGGCTCGATCGACTCGTCGATGTCGGCGAGCATGATCGCGAGAGCCGGCGCCGTCACGCGCTCGATCGCCGAACTCGCCGCGCACTCGGCGCGCAACAGCAACGGCCCGAGCGAATTGGCGTGCCGGCTGAGTTCGGCGTCGAGCCGGATGAGTTCGCTCGTCGCGTCGTGCGCGCGGCTGAGGGTGTCGGCGTCGAGCGTTACCGGCAGATCGGCGATGAACGGAGGAAGCGACGCGCGATAGGGGCCCGACGCCGCCAGATGCGGGCTGAATGAGTCGCGCACGTCCGCGGCGGGGCTCCAGTGGCGCTCTTCGTAGGAGACCGCCCTCCATGCTCCGTCGCTCACCGCCATACGTTCAGACTACTGGTCTGGATCAGTGGACAAACGATAATAAGCCCCCTCTTGGCATTGGCTTCTCGCAATTTCGAGTGCACGTCCCGTCGTGCATTCGGTAGGCCCTCAAACGCGTGTTGCGGGCTTTGCTCCGAACGTCGACGCGTCCCTAGAGTCGGCTGAGAGGCCGAGGCGGACCGCCGGGAAGAGGGAACAATGACGTCATACTCCATGTGGATGCTGGAGTACTCGCACTGCCTGGAACATCCGGTCGGATGCATCTTCTACGGCACGTGGGACGGGTCGACTCGAAAGTTCGCGTACTCCTACGTGTACATCGAAGGCAACGGCCACCGGATCCTGGTCGATGTCGGTCATGACAACCGCGGTTCGAACCGTGCGTACAACGATGAGAACGACATCGTCGACTTCCAGCCGCCGGACGTGGTGCTCGCGAAGGTGGGGGTCAAGCCCGAGCAGATCGACACCATCATCCTCACGCACGCGCACTACGACCACGCCGGCGCGGCGCGCTACTTCCCCAACGCCACCTTCTATCTGCAGCGAATTGAACTCGAGAGCTCGCGCTGGGCGCTGGAGAACGCACATCTGTACGCCTCGATCATCGGCGCCCTTGATCCGGAAGACGTGCGCATGCTGGAAGAGATGGCCGACAGCGGCCGGCTGCGGCTGCTCGACGGCCCGGTCGAGAACCTCTTCCCCGGCCTGCACATCCGCACCGCCCTGGACACCCACACCATGGGCGGCCAATACGTCGTCGTCGAAGACGGCAGCGACAACTGGGTCGTCACCGGCGACGCGCTCTACTCGTACGAGAACGCTGAGGGGATCGGAGGGTCAGGCGTCCCCGTCAACATCGGATTCGGCGGTGGCAGCGGATGGCGGGGCCTGCAGATCATCGACGAGATGTCGCGCACGGCCGGTGACACCGACCGCCTCGTCATCGTGCATGAGTACGACACCTTCCGGCGGCATCCCTCCCGCACCTATGACGACCGTCTCTCGGTCGCCGAGTTGATCCTCGCCCCCGGCGAGTCCTCCCGCATCGACTGACGCCGCCCAACCAAGTCCCACCCGAGAAAAAGGATGAACACCATGTGGAAGAACAGAGTGGTTCTCGCAGCCGCGGTCCTCTGCGCCGCGACCATCGCCGCATCCGGCTGCAGCGTGCCCGAGAGTGCACCGGCCGACACCGGCAGCACTCAGGCCAGTGAGAGCACGTTGCTGGGGATCGTCACCATCAGTGCGACCGACGCGAACAACGCCCGAGTGATCGAGGGCGCCACCGAGGCGGCCGAAGCAGCCGGTTGGACCGTGCAGGTCGTCGACGCCGCGGGCAACGCCGATCAGGCGAACACGGCGATCCAGAACTTCGTCAACAAGGACGCCGGGATGATCTTCAATCTCGTGTTCCCCGCCACTTCCCTCGGCGCAGGTCTGAACGCCGCCTCGCAGGCGAACATCCCGGTCGCGACCTGGGGCGGCGGCCCCGGTGACGGCATCGTGGTCGTCGCCGGTGACGGCGCTCCGTTCGCGGAGCCCGCTACTCAGGCGCTCATCGATGCGCTCGACGGCGAGGGCGAGGTGCTGGCGCTGACGTACCGCACCGGTCAGGTCTGCCGCGACCGCGAAGCGCTCTTCGACGAGATGATGGCCGAGCAGGCGCCGGATGTGAACATCACGAAGAATGAGGTCAACATTCCCGGATTCCTGCAGGACGGCGCGCGTTACGCCAACGCCTGGCTCGCGGCGAACCCCGCGAACAGCGGCAACCTCGCCGTCTGGGGATGCTGGGAGGACCCGACCCTCGGCGCGATCTCATCGATCAAGCAGCAGGGCCGCACCGACGTGCTCACCTACGGCATCAACGGCTCGAGCACGGCGATCAAGGCCGTCCAGGACGGCGAGCTCACCGCCACCGTCTTCGAGGACGCTCGCGCCGAGGGCGCGAAGATGTTCCAGGAGACGCTCGCGGCCATCGAATCGGGCGACTTCGCCTCGCGCACCGCCGACGTTCCCGGCATCCTCGTCACCGCCGACACCATCGACTCGTTCCTCGACGAGCACCCCGAGGCGCTGGACTGATGCGGAGCACGTTTCCTCCGCGGGAGCACACCACGACCTCCCGACCCGGCGACACGGATGTGCTCGTCGCGGTCCGGGGGATCAGCAAGAACTTCGGGGGCGTGCATGCGCTGCGCGCGGTGGATTTCGAGATCCGCCGGGGCGTCGTGCACGGGCTCGTCGGCGCGAACGGCGCGGGCAAGTCCACGCTCATCAAGTGCCTGGCGGGGATCGAGTATCCTGATGAGGGCGAGATCGTCATCGACGGCGAGGTGCGCGAGATCGCGGCGCCCGGTGACGCCACCGAACTGGGAATGGCGTTCATCCATCAGGAGATGAGCCTCATCCCCGGGTGGAGCGTGCTGCGCAACATGATGCTCGGCCAGAACCCGCCTACCCGCCTGGGCGTCATCGACTGGCGTCCGGCTCGCGTCCGGGCGCGCGAGGTGGCGAAACGGCTGGGGATGCACTTCGGCCTCAACACGAACGTCGACGACCTCAGCCCCGCCGACCAGTGGCTGGTACTGATCGGGCGGGCGCTCATGCGCGACGCGCGGCTGATCGCGATGGACGAGCCCACCGCCTCGCTGTCGTCCGAAGAGGCAGGGCGGCTGCACACGATCATCCGAGAGCTCGCTTCGTCGGGCACAGCCGTGATCTTCGTCTCGCATCGCCTGGATGAGGTCAGCGACCTGTGCGAGGACGTCACGGTGTTCCGCGACGGCGAGGTCGTGGAGCGACGCGTCGCCGAGAAGGTGCACAAGGCGGAGCTCGTTCGAGCGATCGTCGGGCGCGACATGGAGATCGCCGTCGAGGGCCGCGAGCCCGCCGAGCACGGCCGGGCGGTGCTGGTGGTCGACGACGTACACGATGGGCGGCGCGTGCACGGCGTGTCGCTCACCGTGCATGCGGGTGAGGTATTGGGGATCGGAGGTCTCGTCGGCGCCGGGCGCACCGAGCTCGCCGCGCTCATCTACGGGGCGCACAAGCGCACCGCAGGGACGATCACCCTCGATGGGCGCGCGGTCGAGTTCCGCGAACCCGCCGACTCCGTGCGGGCCGGAATCGGCCTCGTACCGGAGGAGCGCCGCAGCGAGGGGCTGTTCCTCGAACGCTCGATCGACTTCAACATCAACGTGTCCGCGTTCGGCTCGCTGCGTCTTTCGCGGATTCTGCCGCTGCTGCGGCTGCGTGAGGGGCGCAAGCGCGCGCGTGAGCTGGCCTCGGCCGTCACGGTGAAAGCGCGCGACGTGGCAGATCCCGTCGGCTCACTGTCCGGCGGGAATCAGCAGAAGGTCGCGATCGCACGGTGGCTCGTCGACCCGCCACGGCTGCTCATCCTCGACGAGCCGTCGCGCGGTGTCGATGTCGGCGCGCGCGCCGAGGTGCACCGGGTGATCCGTGAGCTCGCAGCCGCCGGCACGGCGGTGCTGACGATCTCGTCGGACAACGAAGAACTGGTCGCGCTGTGCGACCGCGTGGTGGTCATGGCCGAGGGCCGCATCACAGGAGCACTGCGCGGACGCGAGATCAAGGAAGACCGCATCCTGGGGCTCAGCTTCGAGCGCCATGACGGAAAGGAATGGGAATGAACGCGTCCACCATGGACCCGAGTACGGCGATCCCGCCGGGGAGCGCCGAGGCGATCCGACCCCGCGGACGCGTGGGCAACACCGCACTGCTGATCGTGTCGAAGTACGGCACGCTCATCGCGATGGCGATCATGATCGCGATCTTCGCGTTCGCCGTGCCCAACGGTGCGTTCTTCACGCCCAACAACCTGTTGAGCATCGTGAACCAGTCGGCGCTGACGGCCATCATCGCGTGCGGCCTGACGATGGTGCTCGTCGTCGGCGAGTTCGACCTCAGCGTCGGCTATGCGGCGAGTCTTGCAGGCGTGCTCGTCACCGGGATCATCGCCAATCAGGGCCTTCCGATCGTAGTCGCGGTGGTCGTGACGATGATGATAGGCGGAGGAATCGGTGCCGCGAACGGGCTGCTTGTCACGAAAGCCCGTGTGAACGCGGTCGTGGCGACACTCGGGGTGGGCACGATCCTCACGGGCCTCGCCTTCGGGTACACGGCCGGGTCTCCGATCACGCAGCTGCCCGAGGAATTCACCTGGATCACGCTCGCCCGCTTCCTCGGCATCCAGAATCCGATCTGGTTCATGCTCATCGTCGTCGCGGTGCTGTGGGTCGTGCTCAATCGCACCGCGACGGGGCAGCGGATCCAGGCGGTGGGGGCGAACCCGAAGGCCGCACGTCTCGCGGGCATCCGGGTGGACAGGGCGAAGATCACCGCCTTCGTGATCGCCGGCGTGTGCGCAGCGCTCACGGGTGTGCTGCTCGCATCGATCCTCGGAAGCGGCACGGTCAGTGCCGCCGACGGCTACCTCATGGATTCGTTCGCCGCGGTGTTCCTCGGCTCCGCCACTCTGCGCGACGGTGAGTTCCACATCCTCGGCACGCTTGTCGGCGTGCTCGTGGTGAGCGTCGGTTTCAACGGACTCGCGCTGCTGGGCACTCCGACGTTCTGGCAGTACGTCTTCAAGGGCGGCATCCTTGTGCTCGCCGTCGCGCTGTCGACGATCGCGCGAAGGTACGCGCGAAGATAGCCGCCACCCCCGGCGACGTCGTTGAAATCGGTTACAGTGAGGTTTCATGGCCACGATCCACGACGTCGCCGCGCGCGCGCGGGTGTCTGCCGCGACCGTTTCGCGCGTCTTCAACGGCACCAGCGTCTCGCAGGAGAAGACGGATGCCGTGCGTAAGGCCGCCGCAGAACTGCAGTTCACCCCGAACCGCGCCGCGCGCACGCTGCGCCGGCAGAGCTCGGAGGTCATCGGATTGGTGATCCCCGACATCGAGAATCCGTATTTCACGGAGATGGCTCGAGGGGTGGAGGACGTGGCCTCCGAGGCAGGGTACTCGGTCGTGCTGTGCAACTCCGATGCGCAGCTCGAGAAAGAGGCGACGTACCTGCAGATCGCGATCTCGGAGCACATGTCGGGCGTCATCATCGCGACAGCATCCGAGCAGTCTGATCTCGCGCCGATCCTCGCGACCGGCAGGCCGGTCGTGGCTGTCGACCGCGGCACCCGGTACGACATCGACGGGGTGGTGATGGCGAACCGTGCCGCGGGAGCATCGGCCACGGACGACCTGATCCGGGCCGGCTACCGGCGCATCGCCTACATCGGCGGCCCCGCGCACATCGATACGGCGGCCGAGCGGGCCGGCGGGTGGCGGGATGCCCTTGCCGCTGCCGGCCGTGAGCCGGATGCCGAGCTGCAGCGGTTCTCAACGTTCGGGGTGGACGGTGGACGGCAGGCGATGGAGGAGCTGCTCGCCCTGCCCGAGCCTCCGGACGCGGTCGTCGCCGGCAACAACCTCATCGGCATCGGGGCGATCCAGGTGCTCACCGAACACGATCTGACCCCGCCATCCGTCGGCGTCGCGGTGATCGGCTCCCTGCCGTTCACGACGCTGTCGCCGAGCGCGGTGACGGTCGTGCGCCTCAATGCCCGCCACATGGGCGTGACGGCGGCGAATATGCTGCTCGACCGCATTCGGGGCGATGTGCAGCCGCCGCGCACGGCGATGCTGCGCAGCGAAGTGCAGTCCGCGCGCATCCCGCGCTGACTGCTCGGCCATCCGTCACAGCCGCATCCGGTTGCGGCATGAAATCGATTTCGCGTACAGTGGCGAACGTACGGTGACGAAGAGGACAAGACCCAGGAGGAACGCCATGCGATGCACGCTGGGCGTCGACGTCGGCACGTCGAGCACGAAGGGCGTTCTCGTCACCGAGGACGGCCGGATCGTGGCGTCCGCCACCCGTGCGCACGAGGTCGACCGGCCGCACACCGGCTGGGTCGAGATGGACGCCCGCATCTGGTGGGACGAATTCGTCTCGATCGCCGCCGGACTGCTCGCCAGCGCCGCCGACGCAGAGATCACCGCCGTCGGGGTGAGCGGCATGGGACCCTGCGTGCTCCTTGCCGACGAAGACGACGAGCCGGTGCGCCCGGCGATCCTCTACGGCGTCGACACGCGATCCGGTGCGCAGATCGCGCGGATGAACGACGAGCTCGGCCTCGATGAGATCACCCGCGTCGGCGGATCGGCCCTCACCTCGCAGGCCGGTGGCGCGAAGATCGCCTGGGTCGCCGACGAAGAGCCGGAAGCCTTCGCCAGAGCCGCGCGCTTCTTCATGCCGGCGTCATGGCTCGCGCGCCACCTGACCGGTGCATATGTGCTCGACCACCAGTCGGCGAGCCAGACCTCACCCCTTTACGACATCGAGAACGACGCCTGGTACGACCCGTGGTGGCAGCGATACGCCGGCACCATCGAGCAGCCCCGCCTCACCTGGGCGGGCGAGATCGCCGGCGCCGTCACCGACGCCGCCGCTGCACTCACCGGCATCCCGCCCGGAACCCCGGTGATCACGGGGACGATCGACGCGTGGACCGAGGCCGTCAGTGTCGGCGCGCACGAGGTCGGCGATCTCATGCTGATGTACGGCACGACCATGTTCCTCGTCGCCACGGGGAAGGAGACGCTCCGCACCCCGTCGATGTGGACGACCGCGGGTGCTTTCCCCGGCACTCGCAACCTCGCGGGCGGGCTGTCGACGTCGGGCGCGCTCACGGCCTGGCTGAAGGATCTCACCGACGCCGACTACCCGCAGCTGCTCGCCGAGGCCGAGGCAGCCGGTCCCGGGGCTGGCGGCCTGCTCATGCTGCCGTACTTCGCCGGCGAGCGCACGCCCATCCAAGATCCGGATGCCCGCGGCGTCATCGCCGGGCTCACCCTGCAGCACACGCGCGGCGACCTCTACCGCGCCGCCCTCGAGGCGACGGCGCTCGGCGTGCGCCACAACGTCGAGACGATGCACGCCGCCGGTGCGGACATCCGCCGGATCGTCGCGGTCGGCGGCGGCACGCAGGGGCGGCTGTGGATGCAGGTCGTCTCCGACGTCACCGGTCTCGTCCAGGAGGTCCCGGCGACCACGATCGGCGCCAGCTACGGCGCGGCGTTCCTCGCGGCATCCGCCGTCGCCCCAGACGGCAAGGCGCCCGTCATCACCGACTGGAACCCGATCGCCGACACCATCACCCCCGAACCCGACCTCGCCGACTTTTACGACGCTCTCTTCGACCGCTACGTGCGGCTGTACAAGTCGTCGAAGGACGTCGTCCACGAACTGGCCGCGCAGCAGCGCGCCTGACCCCCACGGAGGAACCATGACCTACACCCTTCCCACCCCGGCGACCCGCCCGGCATCCACCCCGAAGACCGCGTATCTCATCACGTCCGGCGACCTTCGCGAGTCGGCGAACGTCGGCGGCTGGCCGACGCAGCAAGCCCTCGAGGCCGGCGTCGCACGCGTGTTCGAGAACCTCGGCTGGAGCGTCGTCCGCGCCTTCGACGTCGATCCCGAGACTGGCCACGGCTTCATCTCGAGCCAGCGCATGGGTCTCGAGGTCTTCAAGAACATCCCCGCGGATGCCCCCCTCATCGTCGCGATCGCGAACTGGCAGTACTCGCATCACGTGCTCGCAGGGCTCCGCACCCACGAGGGCCCGATCCTCACGGTCGCCAACTTCGCCGGCGACTGGCCCGGCCTCGTCGGACTCCTAGGCCTCAACGCCGGGTTGACGAAGATGGACAAGCCGTACTCGACGACCTGGTCGGTCGATTTCACGGACGACTGGTTCACGGACGGCATCAAGGAGTGGACCGAGTCCGGAACCATCACGCACGACTACTCGCACGTGCGCGAACTGCCGGCGCTTCCGGACTCTCCCGAGAAGGAGCTCGGCGAGGCGCTCGCCGCCCAGCTGCGCGACGAGAAGGCCATCATCGGCGTCTTCGACGAGGGCTGCATGGGCATGTACAACGCGATCTTCGACGACGAGCTGCTCAACCACACCGGCATCTACAAGGAGCGGCTCTCGCAGTCGGCCCTCTACGCCGAGATGCTGAACGTCACCGAGGACGAGGCCGACGCCGCCTACGACTGGCTCGTCGACGCAGGCATGACGTTCAAGTACGGCGAGGACGGCACCACCGAGCTCACCCGCGAGCAGGTGCAGTGGCAGATGAAGATGTACATCGCAGCCCTGCGCATCGCCGACGACTTCGGTCTGGACGCCGTGGGCATCCAGTACCAGCAGGGGCTCAAGGATCTCGTCCCGGCATCCGACCTCGCCGAGGGCATCCTGAACTCCACCGAGCGCCCTCCGGTGACCTCGCGCGACGGCTCGCGCATCCTGCACGAGGGCCGCGCGTTCCCGCACTTCAACGAGGCGGATGAGGGCGTCGCGGTCGACGCGCTCGTCACCGATCGCGTCTGGCGCGCGATGGGTCTCGTGCCCGACAACACCCTGCACGACGTGCGCTGGGGCGAGGACTACGACGGCCGGTTCGTGTGGGCCTACGAGATCTCCGGCTCCGTGCCCGCATCGCACCTGGGCGGCTGGGACAAGGCTGAGGGCTGGCGCCAGGGGCACGTGTTCTTCCCGGCCGGCGGCGCCACGATCAACGGTGTCTCCAAGCCGGGCGAGGTCGTGCTCTCGCGCGTCTTCATCGCCGACGGCATCCTGCAGGCCGACATCTTCCGCGCGTCCGTGGTCGAGCTGCCGGCGGAGGAGACCCAGCGCCGTCACGACGCCACCAACCCGGAGTGGCCGATCGCGCACGTCGTGCTGCACGGCGTCTCGCGCGACCAGTTCATGGCCCGCCACAAGGCGAACCACGCGCAGCTCGTCTACGCCCCGGACGCCGAGACCGCCGACAAGGCCCTGATCGCCAAGGCTGCGATGTTCGACGGCATGGGCATCAAGGTCAACCTCATCGGCGACGTCGCCATCTGAGGTCGCCCCCTGCTGAGACAGGCCCTGCCGCGCCGAACAGGTCGTGGCAGGGCCTGTCTCGTGCTGCAAGGCCTGTCTCACGCGCGTGGGAGGGCTACGGCAGCAGACCCGCCACCAGCGCATCCACGATCTCATCCGTCGTCGTGTCAGGGTCGATCGGTCGCGTCAGCCGATCGAGGATCAGCCCGTCGATCGCGTAGTGGAACAGGGCGATCTCTCGGCGGCTGCCCGGGAGCCCGGCCCCTTCGTTGAACGCGACGTCCGCGTCGAAGCCCTCGCGCTGCCAGGCGCTGAGGGATGCCGCGAGTTCAGGATGCCGCGCCGCCTCGAGCCGGAGTTCGAGCAGTGCGAGCGTCACCTCGCGCTGCCCGAGAAGCCGCCGGACGATGTCGCGGACGTAGTCGGCGAACAGCTCCCGCGACGGGGGAGCGGATGCCCGAGCGGCGAGGTCCTCGTCGGTGGGCGCGAGCCGCGTTCCGATCCGTTCGAAGATCCCTGAGATGAGCTTCTCGCGGCTGCGGAAGTAGTTGGATGTCGTGCCGATCGGCACTCCCGCCGCAGCGTCGATCGCGCGATGAGTCAGGCCGCGCGAGCCCTCGGCGGCGAGCACGGCGATGCCGGCGTCCGCGAGCAGGTTCCGCCGCGCCTCGTTCTTGGCCATACTTCGACCCTAGCGCAACCACTGCATCTGTTGTAGTCTTCCAATCACTGCACCTGTCGTGATTGGAAGATGATGCGAGAACTCACCTATTACGCGGCCGTCAGCATCGACGGCTACATCGCCGGGCCCGACGGCGAGTTCGACCGTTTCCTCGTCGAAGGCGACCACATGGCGGCGATCGGCGAGAAATACCGGGGAACCGTGCCGACAGCGCTCGCCGAAGCCGTCGGCATCCCCGTGGATGATGGCCCGTTCGACACTGTCCTCATGGGCTGGAACACCTACGCGGTCGGTCTGCCGCAGCTGCCGAGCCCGTACCAGCACCTGCGGCAGATCGTCTTCACGCGCGGACACACCGCTCCCGAGGGATCCGAGGCGGTCACGTTCACCGATCGCGACCCTGTCGAGGTCGTGCGCGAGCTCAAGACCGAGGAGGGAAAGGGCATCTGGTTGTGCGGAGGGGGTGCGCTCGCCGCGGTGCTGCGCGACGAGATCGACCGCCTCGCGCTCAAGCGGAATCCGGTCGTGTTCGGCGACGGCATCCCGCTCTTCGCTCGCAGCTCGTATGCACCCGAGACGTTCCGCCCGACGTCCGTGACCCCGTTCGAGTCGGGGGTCGTGCTGGCCGAGTACGCGCGGGGTTGAGCGGCGAGACGGGGTTTGTCGCATGAGAAGGATGCAGGTGGCACGGGTCTCGTGCTGCAAACTCCGTCTCGCGTCCGCAGCGCACGGAGCACATCGACGCGAGCAGGTAGTCTGACGCGGGTGAGGATGACGCGTCGCGAAATGCTGGTCGGCGCCGGAGTCGGCGCCCTCAGCGTGCTGCTCGTGTCGTGCTTCCCGGAGCCCGCCCCGACGCCGACGCCCACGACGACGCGCACACCGTCCCCGCTGCCGACGACCGCCGTCCCTGCTCCGGCCGCGAGCTTCCGCAGCTCCTGGGCGAGCGACCCGTTCTCGCGCGGCGCCGTCAGTTACACGCGCATCGGCGTGCAGCCCGAGGCGCGCGAACGCCTGGCCGAACCGATCGAGCAGCGGGTCTTCTTCGCGGGTGAGGCGACGGATGCCGAGAACCCGGCGACGATCCGCGGCGCGATCCACTCCGGCGAGAGCGCCGCCGTGCGCGTCCGGGCGATCGCTGCCCCCGGAGAGCGGATCGCCGTGATCGGAGCCGGCCTCGCCGGAGCGACCGTGGCCTCCGAACTGGCCGAAGCCGACCTCGAGATCACCGTGCTCGAAGCCCGCGATCGCGTCGGCGGACGCACGCCGTCCCGGGTCGACGGCGACTGGGCGGTTCCCGTCCAGCTCGGCGGCTGGCTGCTGCCGGCGCTCGCCGACGGCCAGGCCCCCGCCCGCGAGGAGGAGGGCCTGCCCGAGACCGCGGATCTGGCATCCGCTCTCTGGCATCTTCCCGACGGCGATGTCGACGCGGTCAGCGTCCAGCCGCTGTCGGATGCCATCGGAGCCGCGCAGGCGCTGCCCACGGACATCGCGCTCGCCGAAGCCCTCGCCGAGAACGGCACCGACCTGCAGGACCCTGCCATCGCGGCCCTGCTCGCCTACCTCGCGACGACGGCCGGAGCGGATGCGGACGCACTGTCGGCATGGTTCCCGCCCGCCCTGCCGACCGCGGCACGGCGGGCCATCGTCGGCGACTTCGACGCGCACATCCGCGAACTGCTCGCCGGCGCGCAGCTCGCGCTCTCGTCTCCGGTGACCCGCGTCGCCTACGACGACGCGGGCGTGAGCCTGCGACTGGGAACGGGGGAGGCGACGTCGTTCGACCGCGTGGTCGTCACTGTTCCGCTGGGGGTTCTCCAGAACGAGCGCATCGAGTTCTCTCCGCCGCTCCCGTTCGCGCACCGCGGTGCCATCAACGCCCTCGGCGTGGGGCACATCGAGACGATCTGGCTCCGCTACGACGAGCCGCTCTGGGACACCGAGGCCGCGATCTGGCACTCCGCAGGCGACGACCAGCCCGTGCAGACCTGGCTCAACCTGCAGCCGCTCACCGGCGACGGCATCCTCGTCGGGGTCGTCGGCGGCTCCGCGGCCGAGGAGTTCGCCGAGCTCGACGATCAGGGCGCGCTGGTCGCGGCGCTCACGTCGCTGGCGCCGTTCCTTCCTTCGACTGCGGGTTGAGCCGACCCCGGGCACGTCGGCGACCGGAGCCGCGCCGCTCGCGCACGGCGTCGGACTTCGCCGGACTGATCCGACTGATCAGGGCGAGGACGGCCGCCACGACCGCGAAGATCACGAGCGCGAGCCCGCTCGTGAGCAGGAACTCCGCAGGACCGCTGATCTGACGCGGATCGAGGAAGTAGTACGGATACCAGCCGATGACAGGCCCGCGCAGCATGGTCACCCCGCCCCAGGCGAGCGGGAACACGAGGCAGCCGGGGACGATCCACCACGGCACAGAGCGGTGACCCGGGGTCAGCGTCCACGCCAGCGCGGTGAACGCGGGCAGCCAGAAATGCAGCACCTGGTCGGACCACGGAACGTCGACGCGGATGCCGCGCAGCCCTGCCTGCCAGACGATGAGTGCGAACGCCAGGCCCGCGGTGATGGTCCATGTCAGCACGAGAGCGAGCGCGACGCTGAACCAGCGCGGATCCTCCGGACGGCGCAGCGCGAAGATGCCCCCGAACACCAGAACCGCCACGAGTGCGATGTTCGATTCGACGGTCAGGTACGCGAAGAAGTTCTGGCCTGCGATGGTCTGCGAGCTCAGCCCCCACAGGAGGCGATGCACGAGCGCCGTCAGGCACACCGCGGCCGTGAGAAGGCGAAGCACGCCGAACGTGATCCGTGATCTCACCGGCTCGCGGGCTCCTCTCCGACGCGTGAGAACGTCATCCGGCGAGTCTACGGAGTCGGTCGGTGCAGTCGCTCAGACGAGCGGGGCGACGAGGGGCGCAGAGAATGCGCGGTGGTCCGCCGCCGAGACATCGGCGTATGCGAGGCTCCAGGTCAGGAGCGCATCGGCGACGACGGCGCCGTCTCCGAGGTAGCCCGCGACCGTGGTGGCCGTCACGGACTGACTGTGCGCGCGGGCGAGTGTCGCCGCGCAGGCCGCCGCATAGGTGATGAACGGCCCGTCATCGAGCTCCTCGACCTCGATACCGCCCTTCATGTCGTGGAACTGCCGCACGTAGTAGTCGGCGCGCGGGCCCCGCACGTGGCCGAGGAACGGATCGGACAGCGCCTGCAGGATCCGCTGCATCGACACCACCCGCGCACCCTCGCCGGACTGCTCGATCAGGTCGGCCACCTGCGGCGGCTGCGCCATTCGGCCGTACTGCACGAGCACGCTCTGCGACGCCTGCTTGGGCTGCATGAGGATCGTGTTGTCGTCGCCGTCCTGCAGCAGCACCAGGTAGCAGCGCGTGCCGACGCTGCCGACGCCGACGACCCGGCGTGCGACGTCGGTGACGGCGTAGTGCTCCATGAGCAGCGCGATGTCGGCCGACGCCGTGCGACGGTACTCGCTCACCAGCGCGTGCACGTTCGCTTCGATCTCGGGCTCAACCGATGTCGTCGTCGGCGCCTGATGGACGAAACGGCGCCTGCCGTCGGCATCCGTCTCGGTGAGCCTGCGCACGGCCCGCTCGCCCGTGCGTCGCTGCGCCTGTTCGACCGCCTTGCGGATGGCGCGTCGCGCATCGGGATCGAGCAGTTTGCGCGCCTGTTCGACGTCGAAGCGCGTGAAGTACCTCTGCGTCGGGCTCAGCTTCGTGTTGCGTCGGATGCCGCGGGCGTAGCCGGCGACCGCTGCGCGAACGGCCTGCTCGACGACCTCGTCGGCACGTCCCGACGCCCGCCCGCCGACGACGATGCTCGCGGTGAGTCGTTTGAGGTCCCACTCCCAGGGTGCCCAGGCGGCCTCGTCGAAGTCGTTCAGGTCGAACATGAGGTCGCGCTGCGCCGAGGCGTAGAACCCGAAGTTCGACACGTGCGCGTCGCCGCAGGAGGCGACGAGGATGCCCGAGTGCGGAGCATCCGCGAGGTCGGCCGCCATGAGCGCCGCCGTGCCCCGGAAGAACGCGAAGGGGCTCGCGGCCATGCGCTCGGCGCGCAGCGGGACGAGGTCGGGGATGCGCCCGGCGTCCTGCTCGGCGAGGATGCCGAGCGGGTCGCGCGCTCCGCTCGCGAGCACCGCGAGGTCGCGACGCGGCATGGTCTTTCGCGCGTCGCGGCCCCGCTGGATCAGCTCTGCGCGGGATGGCGGGCGGAGCGCTCCGGTGCTCATGCGAACATCATGGCACCGCGGATGCCCCGGCGGGGCCGTGGCGTCAGTCCGCTGCAGCAGCATCCGATGCAGTGCAGAGGCGAGGCTCAGGCGGGTGGGAGTCGCAGGACGTCGGGGGACTCCCCGCCGGTGAGGTCGTCGGCGATCCGGATGCTGCGCGCGAGGTCGTCGAGGGCGGGGATGAGGGTCCCGAACCGCTCGCGATCCCCACCGACGGCCGTGAGCGTGATCAGGTGGCTGCCCGTATCCCACGTATACGTCGCGAACGGCGGCTGACCGGGCTGCGTCGGGAACGACATGACGAGCTTCTCGCCGGCGCCGAGCGCCGTGGGGAAGGTCTCGGTGTCGTCGTACTCGATCGGCATCATGGCGCGGGCTCGGCGCACGTCATTCGTGAGCTCCTGCGTGTTCGCCATCGCCACGACGAGCTCGGGGTCGGCCTTCCACGTCCAGACGAGCACACGGCCATCCGCCCGCTTCATCATCGCCGGCGCGAACTGGCTGATCAGCCATGCTCCCGCCCCCGCGGCGCGGGGGAGAGGGCTCTGCCCGTCCGAGGCGGGTCCGCGCTGCAGGGCCTGGCCCATCAGCATCCTGATCGCGGCCTTGCGGTGGCGTCGTCCCTTCCAGCCGAACGAGTCGGTGACGGGGATCCAGAGCTGCGGGTCTGCGGAGCTGGTGAGGCGCATGCTCACACGGTACCCGCGCCGGCTGTGGGCGGCCCGGCGGGGGAGCCGGGGCTCCTCAGACCCCTCGGGTAGAGTGGCCAGCGCCCTGATCCGGGCTCCCGCGTAACCGAAGGCTGCATATTCGTGACCTCCCCTGACGCCCCGCTGAAGATCCTCATCGGCTGCGACACCTTCGCTCCCGACATCAACGGGGCCGCACGGTTCGCTGAGCGCCTGGCTGCCGGCCTCGTGCAGCGAGGGCACGACGTGCACGTCGTCGCCCCGAACCAGAAGTACCGTCGCACGGCCCCTGCCACCGAGGTCATCGAGGGCGAGCCGATGACGCTGCACCGTCTGCCGTCCGTCCGCTGGGCGCCGCACGACTGGCTGCGCTTCGTGTGGCCGTGGCGCTCCAAGCACTACGCGCGCAAGGTGCTCGACCGTGTGAAGCCCGACGTCGTGCACATCCAGTCGCACATCGTGATCGGCCGCGGCCTGTCGCGCATCGCGCATCAGCGCGGCATCCCGGTCATCGCCACCAACCACGTGATGGCCGAGAACATCCTCGACCACACCACGATGCCGAAGTTCATCGACGACATCGTGCTGAAGCTCGCCTGGGCCGACGCCAAGCGCACGTTCGATCTGACCCGCGCGATCACGACGCCGACCCGCCGCGCCGCCGACTTCCTCGAGCGCACGGTCGAGGTGAATGACGTCATCCCGGTCAGCTGCGGCATCGACCGCACCCAGTACACCGCGGTCAAGGGGCCCCGCGAGAAGCACCGGATGGTCTTCGTGGGCCGCCTCACCGCCGAGAAGCAGGTCGAGGTCATCCTCGACGCCATGACCAAGCTCGATCCGGCCCTCGACGTGCAGTTCGACATCGTCGGCGGCGGCGATCAGCGCAAGAGCCTCGAACGCCTCACCGGCGAACTCGGCCTCTCGGATCGCGTCACCTTCCACGGTCGCACCACCGACGAGGAGCTGCGCGCGCTCCTCACCCGCGCGAGCCTGTTCGTGATCGCCTCGATCGCCGAGCTGCAGTCCATCGCGACGATGGAGGCGATGGCATCCGGGCTCCCGATCGTCGCGGCGGATGCCGTCGCCCTGCCGCACCTGGTCCACCACGGCGAGAACGGGTACCTGTTCGAACCCGGGAACGCTGACGAGCTCGCGGCGCGGCTGACCGATGTCTTCACGGCCGAGCCCGCGGAGTACGAGCGGATGCAGCAGGCATCCCTCGACGGCGTGACCGTGCACGACATCAACCGCACCCTCGACACGTTCGAGGCGCTGTACCGCGACCAGCCGCTGCCGGAATAGCCGCATGCACATCGTCTTCTTCGGCGATCAGCACCTCGCATCCCTCGGCGGCGCGCAGGTGTCGATGCGGCTGCAGAAGCAGTACCTCGAGCGCGCCGGCCACACCGTGACCGCGGTCGCGCCCCGGATGCACGGTGGCGACCGTCCGCCCGACCCTGGTTACGTCGATCTGCCCTCCGTCCCGATCACCGTCGACCGCGAGTACTCGATGTCATGGCCGGGCCGTCGCACCGACCACTTCCTCGATCGCGCGCTCGCTTCGCGGCCGCCGGTCGACCTCGTGCACGTCCAGGCGGACTTCTGGGGTGCGTTCATCGGCCACCGATTCGCGCATCGTCACGGCATCCCCGTCGTCCACACCATGCACAACAGGGTCGACGTCGGCATGGCCGCGGTCACACCGCTGCACCGGCAGGTGCTCGCGGTGCTCAACCTCTGGCGCCGGCGGACCATGCGCGGCATCGGGAAGCCCGTCACGGGACGGGACGGCTGGGCGTTCCTGCGCGGCATCGCCCAGGGATCGAACGCTGTCACCGCCCCGTCGGGGCATTTCGCTCGTCGCCTCGAACAGCACGAGGTCTTCCCGCGGGTCGACGTCGTCTGGAACGGGATCGACGACGACCTGCGCACGGAGGTGCTCGCCGCCGCACCCGAGGGCCGCGCCCCGGGTCGCCCCCGCTTCGTGTGGCTCGGGCGCATGAGCCCGGAGAAGCGCCTCCTGCCGTTCCTCGAGGCGGTCGTCGAGTCGCGAGTGGACGCCGAGATCGAGGTCATCGGCGGTGGAGGCCAGCTGCGCGCCGCGCGGCGCATCGCCCGCGGTCATTCCGGCATCCGCTTCGCCGGACGCCTGCCCTACGCCGAGACACTCGCACGGATGGCGGCGGCGGATGCCGTGGTGCAGACCTCGATCGGATTCGAGACGCAGGGCATGACGCCCTTCGAAGCCGCGACCCTCGGCACGCCCACCGTCGTCAGTGACCCCGACATCGCCGCCGAGCTGCGCGGCGGACTGTGGTCCGTGCCCGACGCGTCGGTGGCCGCTCTCGCCGACACGCTGAACCGTGCAGCCTCCGACATCCGCTCCGGTACCGCACCGATCCCCGACCGCGAGGTGGCCGCGGCCTTCCGGCAGTCCTCGCGGACCGCCGCGATGATCGAGATCTACGAACGGGTGCTGGCCGCCGACGATACGCTGAGCCGATGAGCTCCGACTCGCGGGTCCGTCCCGAGCCGTCCTCCTCCCGCGGACTCTCCTCGAGCCTGCGCGTGCTCCTGACGCTCGCGGCGGCGATGATCGTCATCGCCGGGCTCTCCTTCGCGCGCGAGGTGGTCGGACCGATCGCGCTGGCGATCGTGATCGTCGTGATCTGCGAGCCCGTGCGGATGCCGCTCATGCGCCGGGGGATGCCGTCATGGCTGGGGTCGACGGTCGTGATCGCGCTGGCCTACGTGATCCTGCTGGCGATGGGTGCACTGCTCTGGTTCGCAGGCAATCAGTTCGCCCGACTGGTCGTCGATCTCACCTCGGACGGGCAGGTCGCTCGCCAGCTCGACGTCTTCGTCTCCTGGCTCGATGACGTCGGGTTCGGGCAGGAGGCGACGGATGCCGTCACCTCGCTGCTCGCCCCCGCCAACCTTCTGCGGGTGGTGCAGAGCGTCGGCGGCACCGTGATCGCCGTGGCGACGGCTCTGTTCTTCGTGTTCGCGTACATCATCTTCATGGCGGTGGACGCCGCCCGCTACCGCCACGCGCCCGCGGTCTTCGGCGCCACGCGGAGCCACGTGATCGGCCGGATCACCGTCCTCAACCGCGGCATCCGCCGCTACTACGTCGTCAACGCCGCATTCGGAGCGATCGTGGCGATCATCGACGGGCTGGCGCTGTGGTGGATGGGCGTCCCCGCCCCGATCGTGTGGGCGATCCTCGCATTCGTGACCAACTTCATCCCGAACGTCGGCTTCATCCTCGGGCTGGTCCCGCCCGCGATCCTCGCCTACGCGGTCGGCGACTGGCCGCTCCTGCTGGGCGTGATCGCCGTGTACTGCGTCGTCAACGTGGTGCTGCAGGTGCTGGTGCAGCCGAAGTTCGTCAGCGACGCCGTGGACCTGAGCCTCACGCTGAGCTTCTTCTCCGTGATCTTCTGGACCTTCGTGATCGGTCCGCTCGGTGCGATCCTCTCGATCCCGCTGACGCTCCTCGTCCGCGCCCTCGTGCTCGAGGGCAACCCTGATGCGCTGTGGTTGCGGTGGGTGAGCGGTGACCGGACGGCCGTGCCGCCTCCGCCCGAGCCCGAGCCGGTTCTCGTGCGTCGCCGCCGGCGCCGGTGGCGGTGGCAGCGCTGATCTCTCCGGCTCTCAGAAACAGGGGCTCTCAGAAGTAGAGGAACGACCCGACGACGGTCGAGAGCCATCCGAAGAGGATGCTGATGATCTGGGCGATGCCGATCCCGACGGCGATCCCGGCGGCGGCGTGCGGGGCGCCGACGCGCCGGATCCCGATGAGCCCGAGGATCAGCGCGGCCACCGCCGCGCCGAGTGCGAGCAGAGAGCCGATCCCGTTCACAACGCTGTAGGCGCCGAACATGCTGTAGTCGGCCGTGCGGATGAGCACCTGCACCGCGATGCCGGTGACCAGTGAGATCGCCAGCGCGACGAAACCGAGGATGAGACCCGTGCGACCCGCTGGGTTCGCGGTGGCGCCCGATGGTGCGGTCTGCATGCTCTGCCCGTTCAGCACGTATCCCTGTGCGGGTTGCCGGGGCGCGGCGTACTGCGCGGACGGCGGCTGCGCCGGGTGATGCGGCTGATCGGGGAAGCCCTGCGGGGGCATCTGGGGAGCGTACGGCGGAACCTGCGGCTGCTGGGGATCGCTCATGCGGCCGAGCCTATCCGCGGGCGCTCGGTCACCGGTAGGGGCTCGACCGGGCAGAACTGCCCTGCGCGACCGTGCTCGGCTTCAGCACCAGTGGCCGGGCGCGGTGAGGTTGGACTCCTCGATCTCGACGCCGTGGTGCCCGATGTCGGCGACGCAGTACAGGAGCGACTGCGTCGGGTAGCCGTGGGGGCGGTTGTCGCGGATGATCGCGGCGTCGTCGGTCGGGTCGAGCTCGGCGGATGCCGCCAGCAGTGCGGTCCAGCGCTCCTGCCATCCGTCGGCGCGGGCGGGGCACCGGCGGAACTCCGGCAGCCACCGTGCGATGCGGGCGGTGGCGGGGTCGTCGAGCCCGTCGTGCGCGATCATGTGCACGCCGGTGGGCACGGGCGTCTCGGTGAGTTGCTGCCCGTCCCACGACAGTACGCGCGCGGCATCCGGTCCGACCTCGAGCAGGTTGAAGCCGTGCATCGGCAGGGGTGGCTCGGGTGAGCGGCCGGCCACGGATTCCAGCGCGAGGCTGCCGCGGCTGCGAACCTGGTCCTCCGGGAGTTCGAGCACGTCGGCGCGATTGAGCAGGACGGCCAGGCGATGGGCATCCCTGTCGATCGCGAGCCACGCGCCGCCGGCCCGACGATCACGGATGCCGATGACACCGGGATACTGCTGGGGCCACCACGGGCCGAGCGAGTCCCATTCGCGCTCCGGGTCCTCGTCCCGCACGGCGAGCAGCCGGGAACCGCCGGGTTCGGCGACATCGATCACGACCGTGCACACGCGGTTCAGCATACTCACCGTTCAGGTAACGCAAATGGCCCTATCCGAACTGCGGATGCGGTCATTTGCGTTACTTGAGGGTCGACAGGAGGGCAGAATCGAAGCCATGAACATCGTCGTCGGAGTCACGGGCGGCATCGCCGCGTACAAGACGGTGCAGCTCGTGCGGCTGCTGATCAAGGCGGGGCACGAGGTGACGGTCATCCCCACCGAGGATGCGCTCCGCTTCGTCGGACTTCCGACCTGGGAGGCGATCAGCCGCAACACCGTCACCACGAGCGTGCATGACGACGTCGCGCGCGTCCGGCACGTCGCCCTGGGCCAGGCCGCCGATCTCGTCATCGTCGCCCCCGCCACGGCGAACACGATCGCGAAGATCACGGCCGGTCTCGCCGACGATCTGCTCGGCACGACGCTGCTCGCCACCCTCGCCCCGGTGGCGATCGCCCCGGCGATGCACACCGAGATGTGGCGGCATCCGTCCACGCAGGCGAACATCTCGACGCTCCGCGAGCGCGGCGTGCACATCCTCGGCCCCGGCGACGGCGAACTCACCGGCGGCGACTCCGGCCCGGGGCGGATGCTCGAACCCGAGGAGCTCTTCGACCACGCTCTCGCCCTCCTCGCGCCCCAGGACCTCGCCGGCCGGACCGTCGTCGTCTCGGCCGGAGGCACCCGCGAGCCGATCGACCCGGTGCGCTTCCTCGGCAACCGCTCCAGCGGCCGGCAGGGCGCTGCGCTCGCTGCTGAAGCGGCGGCGCGCGGGGCGCGGGTCGTGCTCGTGGCCGCGAACGTCTCGGCCGATGTGCTGGCCGCGTCGCGGCATCCGCTCGTCGACGTGCGACCGGTCGGAACGGCCGCCGAACTGGGCGAGGCGGTGCGGGATGCCGCGGCATCCGCCGATGTCGTCGTCATGGCCGCCGCGGTCGCGGACTACCGGCCGGCGACCGCGGCGGATCAGAAACTGACGAAAGAGGAAGGCATCCTCGATCGCATCGACCTCGTCGAGAACGAGGACATCGTCGCAGGGCTCGCGGCATCGCGACCTGCGGGGCAGGTGGTCGTCGCGTTCGCGGCCGAGACGCTGGCCGATGCCGATGCCCGGCGCGAGCGTGCTCGGCGCAAGCGCGAACGCAAGGGCGTCGACCTGCTCGTCGTCAACCTCGCGGATGCGGAGAACGGGTTCGAGTCCGCCGACAACGCCGTCGAGGTCATCGGCGACGGCGGGTCGGTCGTGGCGTCAGTGGCCGGGTCGAAGCGTTCGGTCTCTTCCGCGATCTGGGACGCTGTGGTAAAGTTGAGTCAATAACACTCAACTTTGTGAGGAGTCCTTCAGGAGGAAGCAGATGACCACGCCCGCACAAGACGACCAGCAGTCCGCCCTCGAGCAGTTCGGCATCAACCTGACCGACCGTGCCCGTCAGGGAAAGCTCGACCCGGTGATCGGACGCGACAGCGAGATCCGCCGCGTCAGCCAGGTGCTCACCCGCCGCACGAAGAACAACCCCGTGCTGATCGGCGAGCCGGGCGTCGGCAAGACCGCCGTCGTCGAGGGCCTGGCGCAGCGCATCGTCGCGGGCGACGTGGCCGAGTCCCTAAAAGACAAGGAGCTCGTCTCGCTCGACATCTCGGCTCTGGTCGCCGGTGCCATGTACCGCGGGCAGTTCGAGGAGCGCCTGAAGAGCGTGCTGAAGGAGATCACCGAATCCGACGGCAAGGTCATCACCTTCATCGACGAGCTGCACACGCTCATGGGCGCGGGTGGCGGCGAGGGTTCGGTCGCGGCATCCAACATGCTCAAGCCCATGCTCGCGCGCGGCGAGCTCCATCTGATCGGCGCCACCACGCTCAACGAATACCGCGAGTACATCGAGAAGGATGCCGCACTCGAGCGGCGCTTCCAGCAGGTGTACGTCGGAGAGCCGTCCGTCGAGGACACCATCGCCATCCTGCGCGGGCTGAAGGGCCGATACGAGGCGCACCACGGGGTCACGATCTCCGACAGTGCGCTCGTCGCCGCTGCCGCCCTGTCGAACCGCTATCTGCCGGCGCGACAGCTGCCCGACAAGGCGATCGATCTGATCGACGAGGCCATGTCGCGGCTGAAGATGGAGATCGACTCGTCGCCGGTCGAGATCGATCAGCTGAAGCGCCAGGTCGACCGGATGAAGCTTGAGGAGCTCGCCCTGAAGCGCGAGAAGGATGCCGCATCCAAGGAGCGCCTCGGCACCCTTCGCGAGCAGCTCGCGGAGATGGAGAAGGAACTCGCCGGTCTGGAGGAGCGCTGGTCGCGCGAGCGCTCGGGCCTGAACCGCGTCGGTGAGTTGAAGAAGCAGCTCGACGACGCGATCACCCAGCGCGACCTCGCCATGCGCAACGCCGATTACACCAAGGCGTCCAAGCTCGAGTACGAGACGATCAAGCGCCTGGAGCGCGACATCGCGGAGGCGGAGAGTGCCGAGGCTTCGGTCTCGTCGGAGGGGCGCATGGTCAACGAGCAGGTCACCGACGAGGACATCGCCGCCGTCATCGCGGCGTGGACCGGCATTCCCGTCGGCCGGCTCCTGCAGGGCGAGAGCGAGAAGCTGCTGCACCTCGAGAGCGAGCTGGGGCGGCGCCTGATCGGGCAGAAGGATGCCGTGAAGGCCGTGTCGGATGCCGTGCGCCGTTCTCGCGCGGGCATCAACGACCCCGGGCGCCCGACCGGTTCGTTCCTGTTCCTCGGTCCGACCGGTGTCGGCAAGACCGAGCTCGCGAAGGCGCTCGCCGAGTTCCTGTTCGACGACGAGCACGCCATGGTGCGCATCGACATGTCGGAGTACGGCGAGAAGCACTCGGTGTCGCGCCTGGTCGGCGCCCCTCCCGGATACGTCGGCTACGAGCAGGGCGGGCAGCTGACCGAGGCGGTCAGGCGTCGCCCGTACAGCGTCGTGCTGCTCGACGAGGTGGAGAAGGCGCACCCCGAGGTGTTCGACGTGCTGCTGCAGGTGCTCGACGACGGCCGCCTCACCGACGGCCAGGGCCGTACGGTCGACTTCTCGAACGTCATCCTGATCCTCACCTCGAACATCGGCTCGCCGATCCTCATCGACCCGGTGATGTCCGACGCTGACAAGCGCGACGCGGTCATGGCACTCGTGCGGCAGGCGTTCCGGCCCGAGTTCCTGAACAGGCTCGACGATGTCGTGATGTTCCAGGCGCTGTCGGAGGACGACTTGGCGCAGATCGTCGAGCTCTCCGTGGACCAGTTGCAGCAGCGGCTGCACGATCGCCGGCTCACCCTCGCCGTCACGCCCGACGCTCGGTCGTGGCTCGCCCAGCGCGGGTACGACCCGGTCTACGGCGCGCGCCCGCTGCGGCGGCTCATCCAGAACGAGGTGCAGAACCGGCTCGCGACGGCGCTGCTGTCGGGCGGCGTGCACGACGGCGACACGGTGCGGGTGGATGTCGCCGCCGACGGCTCCGGCCTGGTGCTGACCTCGGAGTCCTAGAGGCGAGCCGACAGAGTTCGCGTACCCGAAAGAACTGCGGTTCTTTCGGCGCGATCGACTGAAACTTTCCCTTGCGCTTCGGTGCTGCGTCGATAGAGTCTCGTCTCATGCGTGTCGACGGCTGACCGTGAGGTCTGCCCCGTCGACGAGAGACAGGAGCAGTGGATGACGCGTATCGGCATCGTGCGTGAACAACCGGGTGAGACGCGGGTCGCCGCGACTCCGCAGACCGTGGGAGCCCTGCTGAAGCTGGGCTACGAGATCGCCGTCGAGGCGGGAGCGGGCGCGGCATCCGCCTACCCCGACGACGCCTACGCGGCAGCGGGCGCGGCGATCGTCACCGCGGATGAGGCGTGGGCGGCGCCGATCCTGCTCAAGGTGAACGCCCCGACCGATGCCGAGATCGCGAGGATCGCGGACGGCGCCACGCTCATCGCGCAGCTGAGCCCGAACCTGCGTCCCGAGCTGCGGCAGGCGCTCGCCACGCGCGGCATCACGGCGCTTGCTCTGGATGCCGTGCCGCGCATCTCGCGCGCGCAGTCGATGGACGTGCTGAGCTCGATGGCGAACATCGCCGGGTACCGCGCTGTCGTGGAGGCCGCGCACGAGTTCGGCCGGTTCTTCACGGGTCAGGTCACGGCCGCCGGCAAGGTTCCGCCGGCGAAGGTGCTCGTCGCGGGCGCCGGTGTCGCGGGGCTCGCGGCGATCGGGGCGGCGTCCAGCCTCGGTGCCATCGTCCGCGCGACGGACCCGCGACCGGAGGTCGCAGACCAGGTGAAGTCCATCGGCGGCGAGTACCTCGACGTCATCGTGCCCGACGAGCAGAAGGAGGTCTCGAGCGACGGCTACGCCAAGGCCACCAGTGAGGCCTACGACCGCCGCGCGGCCGAGTTGTACAGCGAGCAGGCCGCCGACGTCGACATCATCATCACGACCGCGCAGATTCCGGGCCGGGCTGCACCGCGGCTGATCACCGCGGCCGACGTGGCGAGCATGCGCTCGGGCAGCGTCATCGTCGACATGGCCGCGTCGTCCGGCGGCAACGTCGAGGGCTCCGTCGCCGGCGAGCGCGTTGTGACCGGGAACGGCGTGATCATCCTCGGGTACACCGACCTCGCCGGGCGTCTTCCCACCCAGGCATCCCAGTTGTACGGCACGAACCTCGTCAATCTGCTGAAGCTGCTCACCCCCGAGAAGGACGGCCGACTCGTCCTCGATTTCGAGGACATCGTGCAGCGGGCTGTCACCGTCGTGCGCGACGGCGAGGAGACGTGGCCGCCGCCCCCCGTTCAGGTGTCGGCGGCGCCCGTCGCCAAGGCCGCGTCTTCGATCGCTGACCCTTCGACAGGCTCAGGGGTCGAAGCCAAGAAGGGTCTGTCGGCGGGTGCGAAGGTCGGCCTCGTCGCGGCCGGCATCGCCGCGCTGTTCCTCGTGAACGCGTTCGCGCCCGCGCCGCTGCCGCAGCACTTCACCGTGCTCATGCTGTCGGTCGTCGTCGGCTTCTACGTGATCGGCAAGGTCTCGCATGCGCTGCACACGCCGCTCATGAGCGTCACGAACGCCATCAGCGGCATCATCATCGTCGGCGCGATCGTGCAGATCACGACGCCGAACGTGGTGGTGCAGATCCTGTCCGCGATCGCCGTGCTCGTGGCATCCATCAACATCTTCGGAGGGTTCGCGGTCACCCGCCGAATGCTCAAGATGTTCTCGAAGGGAGCAGAGCGTTGAGCGCCCTGGAGATCTCCGCGTCCGTCGCGGGCGCCGCGTACATCGTCGCCGCGCTGCTGTTCATCATGAGCCTGGCAGGGCTCAGCCGACACGAGTCCTCGCGCGCCGGCGTAGCCTACGGCATGGTCGGCATGGCCATCGCGCTCGTCGCGACCATCTGGGTCACCCTGCAGGGCGCCTGGGGTCAGCCGCAGGCCATCACGGGTCTCGTACTGCTCCTCGTCGCGATGCTCGTCGGAGCGGTGATCGGCCTGTGGCGGGCGAAGAAGGTCGAGATGACCGGGATGCCCGAGCTCATCGCCCTGCTCCACAGCTTCGTGGGCCTCGCCGCCGTCCTCGTCGGGTGGAACGGACACCTGCACAGCCCGGGCCTCACCGGTGCGCTGGCCGACATCCACCACGCCGAGGTCTTCATCGGCATCTTCATCGGCGGTGTGACCTTCACCGGTTCCATCGTCGCGTTCCTGAAGCTGTCCGGGCGGATCTCGTCCAAGCCCCTCATGCTGCCGGGCAAGAACGTGCTGAACCTCGGCGCGATCGTCGTGTTCATCGCGCTGACCGTCTGGTACGTCATCACACCCTCGCTCGTGCTGCTCATCGTCGTCACGGCGCTGTCGCTCGCGCTCGGCTGGCACCTCGTGGCATCCATCGGCGGCGGCGACATGCCCGTCGTCGTCTCGATGCTCAACAGCTACTCGGGCTGGGCCGCCGCCGCGGCCGGCTTCCTGCTCAACAACGACCTGCTCATCGTCACCGGTGCGCTGGTCGGCTCGTCCGGTGCGTACCTGTCGTACATCATGTGCAAGGCGATGAACCGGTCGTTTATCTCGGTGATCGCCGGCGGGTTCGGCATCGCCGCGCCCGCTTCTGATGATGTCGATCACGGCGAGCACCGTGAAGTGGATGCCGCGACCGCTGCCGACATGCTCGCGAACGCGTCGACCGTCGTCATCACCCCCGGCTACGGCATGGCCGTCGCGCAGGCGCAGTACCCCGTCGCCGAGCTGACGCAGAAGCTGCGCGATCGGGGAGTGGACGTGCGCTTCGGCATCCATCCCGTCGCCGGGCGCCTGCCCGGGCACATGAACGTGCTGCTCGCCGAGGCCAAGGTGCCGTACGACATCGTGCTCGAGATGGACGAGATCAACGACGACCTGGCATCCACCGCCGTCGTCCTCGTGATCGGCGCGAACGACACCGTCAACCCCGCGGCCGCCGAGGACCCCGGCAGCCCCATCGCCGGCATGCCGGTGCTGCGCGTCTGGGAGGCCGAGAACGTCATCGTGTTCAAGCGGTCCATGGCCTCGGGATACGCCGGCGTGCAGAACCCGCTGTTCTTCCGCGAGAACGCGCAGATGCTGTTCGGCGACGCCAAGGAGCGCGTCGACGACATCCTGCGGGCGTTGTAGCCGGGCGCGCCGCGCCCGCTGTCCACCCTGCGAAACAGGCCTTGCCCTGCGAAACAGGCCGTGCCACGCCACGTTTCGGGCAGCACGGCCTGTTTCACGGGTGGGCGCGGGAAGCTACGCTCGGGGCCATGAACTTCTCGGGCAATCGGTTCGTGCGCGTGTTCCACTGGATCGCGCCGGTGCTGCTGACGTTCCTCGTCGTGTTCGGGCGCGGCTTCTTCGGTGCTCCGATGGGGTGGATGGCGCTGATCGGGATGTTCGTCGGTCCGTTCGTCATCATCGCGATGTACATCGCGCCGATCGTGGTCGTCTTCGACCGCGACGCGAAAGCGGCGCGCAGCACCCGGCTGTTCTACGACATCGCCAGCTGGGTGACCTGGGCGGCGCTGCTGGTGATGATGTTCACGCTCGAAGACGGCGGAGATTCGCCGCCGTTCGGCTCAGTGTTCTCCACGTGGGGCTGGATGAGCAGCGAGGCGTCATCGAGCATCTTCGCCGTCGCGCTGATCATCGCGTTCCTCGGCTGGGTCGGGACGATCACCACGGCGATCATCGGCGTCGTCGACTCCCGCCAGGGAGGGCGCATCTCCACCACGACTGTCAGTCCCCGGTGAACTCCGGCCGCCGCTTCTCCTGGAACGCCGCGAAGCCCTCGCGGTAGTCGGCGGTGTCGCGCAGCGCCGCCTGGTTCGCGTTCTCGGCGGCGACGGCATCCCACAGCGCGAGGCGCTCGTCGCGCAGTCGAGCGACGAGACGCTTGCTCGCGAGGAACGCCTGCGTCGCGCCGGCGGCGGCGCGGGATGCCGCATCCTCGGTCGCCTGCCGAACCTCGTCCGCCGGCAGCACCTGCGAGAACAGCCCGGACTGCACGGCCTCGGAACCGCTCATGAGCCTTCCGGTGTAGACGAGGTCGAGGGTCTTGTGGGCGCCGAGCCGCTCGAAGAACAGTGCATGCCCGCCGGAGTCGAGCGTCGCGCCGAGGGCCGCGAACGGCGAGCCGATCTTCGCGGTGTCCGCGACGTAGACGACGTCGGTGGCGATCAGCAGCCCCAGGCCGACACCGAGGCATGCGCCGTGCGCGGCGGCGAAGGTGGGGGCGGGGAACGCCGACATCTTCTGCAGCAGCGGAGTCACGAGTCCGTCGAGGTAGCCGGTGACGTCGTCGGTCGCCGGATCGACGCCCGCGATGTCGCGACCCGCGCAGAATCCAGGACCCTCGCCCCGCAACACGAGTGCGCGCACGTCGGCAGCCGAAGCCTCGTCGTACGCGGCGCTGATATCGGCGAGCGCCTGCACGTCGAGCGCATTGCGCTTGCCGGGCGCGTTCAGCACGACGTGGGCGACGCCGTCCGCGATGGTCAGGTCGATCATGGTCGCTCCGGTCTGCTGCATCAGGCGTCGTAGTCGACGACGACTCTCTCGGTGGTCGGATGGGACTGACACGTGAGCACGTAGCCGCGTTCGAGCTCATCGGGTTCGAGTGCGTAGTTCTCGGTCATCCGCACCTCGCCTTCGATGAGGCGGGCACGGCAGGTTCCGCAGACCCCTCCCGCGCACGCGAACGGCACGTCGCCGCGGACGCGGAGCGCGGCATCCAGGATCGCCTCGTTCGCGGGCACCGGGGACTCGACGGTCGACGACAGGCCGTCGAGCGTGAACTCGATCGTCCGGACCTCGTCGCCCTTGTCGATCACGACGGGGCGGCCGCGATCGACACGAGGGCCGTCGGCGTCGCTCGTGAAGAGTTCGAAGCGGATGCTGACGGCCGGAACGCCCCGCCGTTCGAGCGTCTCGCGGCACAGCGCGACGAGGTCGAAGGGCCCGCACAGGAACCACTCGGTCACGCTTGCCGGCGGAAGCAACCCATCGAGGATCGCGCCGAGCTTCTCGGCGTCGATGCGCCCCGACAGCAGCGGTGCCGTGCGCTGCTCGCGCGAGAGCACGTGGTGCAGCGCGAGTCGCGACGGGTAGCGGTCCTTGAGGTCGGCGAGGTCGTCGAGGAACATGACGTCCTGCGTGGCGCGGTTCGTGTAGACGAGGCTGAACTGCGCGGTCGGGGAGGATGCCAGCACGTGAGCGGCCAGTGCCATCATCGGCGTCACGCCAGACCCCGCGGCGATGCCCGCGATGTGCGCGTGATCGAGGTCGGGGAGGTTCGTGGTGAACGTGCCCTCGGGACTCATGACGTCGATGCGATCGCCGGACTTGAGGTTCTCGTGCGCCCAGACCGAGAACAGTCCACCGAGGTCGCGCTTGATGCCGACCGAGATGCTGCTGTTCCCTGAGCCTGTCGAAGGGGAGGGCGGCCGGCAGATCGAGTAGCTGCGGCGCACCTCATGACCGTCGACGTGCGCGCGCAGCGCCACGTACTGCCCCGGCAGGTAGTCGTAGTCGCCTTCCAGTTCGGGAGGGACCGCGAAGGTGACCTCGATGCTCTCGGCGGTCAGCGGCCGGACCTCGGCGATCTCGAGTTCGTGGAAGCGCCCGCGGCGGCGCGTCGTCGTCATATCGCTTTGAAGTGGTCGAAGGGCTCGAGGCACGCGCGGCATTCGTAGAGGGCCTTGCACGACGTCGAGCCGAAGCGGGACACCTCGCGCGTGTCGATCGATCCGCAGCGCGGGCATTTCACGGCCAAGCGCAGCCGGATCGGCCCCTGAGCCAGCGCCGCGCGTCCCGACGGGGGAGCGATGCCGAACTCGGTGAGCTTGCGCTTTCCGGCATCCGTCATCCAGTCCGTCGTCCACGCCGGCGACAGGGTGGTGCGCACCTCGACGTCGTCGAAGCCGGCCGCCGTCAGGGCGAGGAGCACGTCGTCGCGCATGGTGTCGAGGGCGGGGCATCCGCTGTAGGTCGGCGTGAGCGTGACGGTCACTCGCTCGCCGTCGACGGTCACGTCGCGGAGCACGCCGAGGTCTTCGATCGTGAGCACAGGAACCTCGGGGTCGGTCACGGTCGCGGCGACGGCCCATGCCGTCTCGCGTCGCGTCGCTGTCGTCACCATGTCGCCCCCGGATGCTGCCGGGCGAGAACCTGCATCTCGGCGAGGATGCGCGCGAGCGCGGGGAAGTGACTGCCGCGGCGCCCGCCGGCCATCGACGGCTTCACGTCGGGGACCTCGAGCTCCGCTTCGGCGAAGACGGCGTCGATCGCGGCGTCGAAGCCTGCGCGAAGCGATGACGGACGCGCAGCGATGTCGCCCAGCCGATCGATCAGCGGTTCGTCGCGGAACAGCTCCTCGACGTACGGCCATACGTCGGTGACCGCGCGGATCATGCGTTGACGCGATTCGTCGGTGCCGCCGGCGAGGCGCAGGGTCCACTGCACAGCGTGATCGCGGTGGTAGTCGACCTCTTTGAGCGCCTTCTCGGCGATCGCGGCGAGGGTCGCGTCGCTCGAGCGGCGCAGCATCGAGTACAGCTCGAAGAGATAGGCGGATGCCGCGAGCTGCCGCGCGATCGTCTGGGCGAAGTCGCCGTTCGGGTGCTCGAACAGCCAGGCGCAGCGGAAGGCAGGTTCGTCGCGGAAGTACGCCAGGTCGTCCTCGCTGCGCCCGTCGGCGGTGCCCGCGTAGCGGAGCAGCGAGCGGGCGTGGCCGAGCAGGTCAAGGGCGATGTTCGCGAGCGCGACGTCCTCTTCGAGCTCGGGAGCGCGCGCGATCCACATGCCGAGCTGCTGCGACAGGATCAGCGCATCGTCGCCGAGCCAGAGCGCGTACTCGGCGACGTCCTGTGTGGCGATCGCGCCTTCGCTGCCGGCGAGTTCGGCGCTGAGCTCGAGCTCGTCGACGGTGACGGCGCCGTGCGGGTCCGGCCCCTGAGCCTGTCGAAGGGTCATCACAGGTGCGGCACCCCCTCGGAGGCGGTGTAGTACACGGCATGACGGTAGTTCTTGCCGGCGGGGCTCTCGAAGAACGAGCCCTTCGCGTCGGGGTCGCTGGCGGTGATGGCATCCGACGGGACGACCCAGATCGACGTGCCTTCGCCGCGCCGCGTGTACAGGTCGCGCGCGTTGCGCACCGCGAGCTCGGCATCTGGTGCATGCAATGAGCCGGCGTGAACATGGCTCATGCCGCGGTTCGCGCGGACGAACACCTCCCACAGCGGCCAGGTCTCCTCACTCATGCGGCCACCTCCTCGGTTTGCCGAAGGGCTTTCTTGCGGGCGTACTCCGCTGCGGCTTCGCGCACCCACGCGCCGTCTTCGTGCGCCTCGCGCCGCGCACGAACGCGCTCGGCGTTCATCGGTCCGCGTCCGGCGAGGACCTCGAAGAACTCGGTCCAGTCGATCTCGCCGCCGACGTACTGCTGCGCCTCCTCATCGAAGCGCAGCTCGGGGTCGGGCAGGGTGACGCCGAGCACCTCCGCCTGGGGCACGAGCATCCCGATGAAGCGCTGACGCAGCTCGTCGTTCGAGAAGCGCTTGATGTTCCAGGCCATCGACTGCGCCGAGTTCGGGGAGTCGCCGTCGGGCGGTCCGAACATCATCAGCGACGGCCAGTACCAGCGGTTCACGGCATCCTGGGCCATCTGGCGCTGCGCGTCCGTGCCCTGCATGAGGGTCAGCAGGATCTCGAAACCCTGCCGCTGGTGGAACGACTCCTCCTTGCAGACCCGCACCATCGCGCGGCCGTAGGGACCATAAGATGCTCGGCACAGCGGCACCTGGTTGCAGATCGCGGCGCCGTCGACGAGCCACCCGATCGCGCCCATGTCGGCCCACGTCGGGGTGGGGTAGTTGAAGATCGACGAGTACTTCGCCTTGCCTGTGATGAGCTGGTCGGTCATCTCGTCGCGCGTGATGCCGAGGGTCTGCGCGGCCGAGTACAGGTACAGGCCGTGGCCGGCTTCGTCCTGCACCTTCGCCATGAGGATCGCCTTGCGCTTGAGGCTCGGGGCGCGGGTGATCCAGTTGCCCTCGGGCTGCATACCGATGATCTCGGAGTGCGCGTGCTGGCTGATCTGACGGATGAGCGTCTTGCGGTAGGCATCCGGCATCCAGTCGCGCGGCTCGATGCGCGAGTCCGCGGCGATGATCTCGTCGAAGCGGCGCTGCTCGGCGCTCATGTCGTCGGCGCTGCTCGTCTCGGTGGGTTCCTCGGTCACGGCGACTCCCTCGTCTTTACTGACCGTACGTTCAGTAATTCTCTCACATTCGAGGGTTTCGCGCATCGTCGCCTACCCGGCCCGTTCTCGGATGCGGGGGCGCGGGACTCCCGCGGGGTGCCAGCGCTGCTTGCTGTCCCACCAGGCCGGTCCCCGGATCTCGGGGACGCCGTCGCGCATGCGGATCCGCCATTCGGAGAGGTGGAGGTTGCGGTGATGCCACCAGCACAGCAGGACGCCGTTGTCGGTGTGTGTGGGGCCGCCGTCGGCGTACTCGGTGACGTGATGGATCTCGCACCAGGATGCCGGGACGGTGCACCCCGGAATGACGCAGCCTCCGTCGCGAAGAGTGATCGCCCGGCGTTGCAGGGCGTTGAAGATGCGGGCTGAGGTGCCGAGGGCTGCGATGCGGCCGTTCTCGTCGAACATGACCCGCTGGATACCGCCCGCGCATCCGGTCTGCGCGGCCACGCGCGAGGGGATGCGGTCGCCGGTGTTGAGGATGGTCGCCCACCCGGCCCCGGATGCATAGTCCTCGGCTCTCACGGTGACGACGAGTGTCGGAGCGGCACCGCCGAGGTCGGGGAACTCGCCCGAGCGTGCGGCAGCGTTCACGATCATCGCGAAGGCGTCGTGCAGTTTCTGAGTCCTCGTGCGCCGATCGATCTCGGCCGAGGTGAGCACGTAGCCGCCCGGTGTCACGACATCGTCGGGGTTCTCGGTGAATTGCACGCCGACGGTCGGGTCGGCGGGTCCGTCGACGCGCGGGTTGAGGATGCTGTCCTGCAGCAGTTGCAGTTGCCCGGCCACTTCGGGAAGGAGGTTGCCTCGGACCGGAACACTGCCGTCGCGCTCGCGCCCGATGATGAAGCTGCGGGCTCTCGCCCCGGCGCTGTCGGACGGCTCGGCGCCGTCGGGGTCGAGGTAGGCGACGAGGATGCGCGAAAGGAGCCGGAGATCCTCGGGCGCGGCAACGGGCCGGAGTCGACGGCTCTGCCCTCGTCGTCGCGGATCGTCCCAAGGGCGAGGTCGGCGAGTTGCCGGTCGGCCTCGAGCCGGTCTTCGTCGAACATCCGGTCGTGGGACTGCTCGAGGGGCTCGATCGCGGCCAGGAGCCCGGCGACGCCGATCGCCCCGGACAGCATGGCCGCTCGCAGCTCGGGATAGCGGGCCGGCACGAACTCACCGCTCGACATCCCGCGGATCCGGCTCGTCAGGCGCGCGGCCTTCACGACACGATTCGCGTCACGCGTCTCGGTGCGGGTCAGCGCCCGCACGAGGTCGACGGGCCGGTCCCACCCGTACTTGGCGGCGATCTTGTCATCACGCATCGGCGCCGAGCGCTCGAGCACCTGGACGGAGGCTTCGATCTGCAGTGCTTCGATCCGCTTCTGGATGCGGCCGCTCGCCTCGAGAAGGGCAGCGATCTCGGCATCCGAGAGGTCGGGGATCTCTTCCCGATCGAACGCATCGCGGCCCGCCTCGGCGAGAGACCTGTCGAGGTCTTCGAGGTGGGCGACGATGCTGTTCATACCCCTATTCAACAGGGGGCCACGGACATTCCGACCCGAGAAACCGGCCGATCAGAGGGCTTTTTCGAGAATCGTGCATCGCCGCCGATGCTGGATGCTTTTCGTCGGTTCTGGATGCTGAGAACCGGCCGAAATCATCCAGCATGTGAGGCGCAGCCTCCGCCTACTCCTTCGAAACCAGCGTCAGCACGTCGTACGTGGCAACCGTCTCGTCGTCCTGGTTGCGGATGATGGCGTCCCACCGCACCTCGCCGTACTCGTCGGTCTCGCGGGGCGTGATCTGCTTAGCCGTCAGCTCCACGCGGATGCTGTCGCCCGGCGACACCGGAGTGATGAAGCGCAGGTTCTCCAGCCCGTAGTTCGCGAGCACCGGGCCGGGTTCCGGGTCGACGAAGAGTCCTGCCGCCCACGACACGAGCAGGTAGCCGTGCGCGACCCGTCCGGGGAAGAACGGGTTCGCGGCCGCCGCCTCCTCGTTCATGTGCGCGTAGAACGTGTCGCCGGTGAAGTGCGCGAACGTCTCGATGTCGTCGAGCGTCACCTCGCGGGTGCGTGATGCGATCCGATCGCCGATCCGCAGCTGCGCGAGCGACTTCCGGAACGGATGGATGCCGTCCTCACGCGCCCCAGCACCCGCGTGCCACTGACCGGTGATCGCGGTCAGCATCTCGGGCGAGCCCTGCACGGCCGTCCGCTGCATGTGATGCAGAACCGCGCGGATGCCGCCGAGCTCCTCGCCGCCGCCGGCGCGGCCCGGCCCGCCGTGCACGAGACCCGGCATCGGCGAACCGTGCCCGGTCGACGAGCGCGCGTCGTCGCGATCGAGGAAGAGCACGCGCCCGTTCCACGGCGCCACCCCGGCCATGATCGCGGTGGCGAACGCCGGGTCGTGCGTCGCGACGCTGGTCACGAGCGATCCGCCGCCGCGGGCGACGATGTCGGATGCCTCTGCCACGGTGTCGTAGGTGATCAGAGACGACACCGGACCGAACGCCTCCACCGAGTGGACGGCGTCGTCGCGGGCGTCGTCGAAGCGCAGCAGCACCGGGTCGACGAAGGCGCCGTTGCCTCCGGGAACAGAGGACGAACCGATCACGATCCGCCCGCCTCCGTCGACAAGCGCCCGCACCTGCCGCAGCACCTCGTCGCGCTGCTCGACCGAGACCAACGGACCCATCGTGGTGCCGTCCTCGCGCGGGTCGCCGACGACGACCTTCTCGTCGAGGCGCACGCGTACGGCGTCGATGAGGGCGTCCGCCTGACCGGTCGGGACGATCGCCCGGCGGATCGCCGTGCACTTCTGCCCGGCCTTCGTCGTCATCTCGACGACGAGCTGGCGGACGTACGCGTCGAACTCCGGTGTGCCCGCGACCGCGTCCGGCCCGAGGACCGAGGCGTTGATCGAGTCGGTCTCGGCTGTGAAGCGCACGCCGGCCGGCGTGCGCTCGCGCAGCGAGGCGGCGGTCGACGCGCTGCCGGTGAATCCGACGACGTCGCCCAGGCGCAGCTCGTCGAACAAAGAGGGGACACTGCCGCTCACCAGCTGCAGTGCCCCTGCCGGGGGCAGGCCCGACTCGACGAGGATCCGCACCATCGCCTCGGTGAGGTACCCGGTCGGCGTCGCCGGTTTGATGAGCGACGGCAACCCGGCGAGGAAAGCCGGCGCGAACTTCTCGAGCGGACCCCAGACGGGGAAGTTGAAGGCGTTGATCTGCACGGCGACACCGGGCAGACGCGTGTACACGTGACGACCGAGGAAGCTGCCGTCCTTCGACAGCGGCTCGACCGGCCCGTCGACGTACACCTGCGCATTCGGCAGTTCACGGCGGCCCTTGCCGGAATACGCGAACAGCACCCCGATGCCGCCGTCGATGTCGACCCACGAGTCCGCCTTGGTCGCGCCCGTGCGCGCCGACAGCGCGTACAACTCGTCCTTGCGCTCGGTCAGGGCGAGCGCGAACTGCTTCAGCAGCAGCGCCCGCTGATGGAACGTCAGCTCACCGAGCGACGCCTGACCGACCGAGCGCGCATGTTCCAGAGCCGCGGCGAGGTCGAGCCCGGCGGTGCTCACCCGAGCGATCTCCTCGCCCGTCGCAGCATCCCGAACGACCGTCGCCTGCGTGTCGGACGAAGGCTGCCACCACGCGTCGCGCACGTAACTCGGCAGGATCGCGGTCTCCGTCGCCACGGTCATGGTGTCTCCCATTCGTAGAATCCTTCGCCGCTCTTGCGGCCGAGCTTTCCGTCGGCGACGAGGCGCCGCAGCAGATCCGGGGGTGCGAAGCGGTCACCCAGCTCGGCCTGCAACTCCTCGGCGATGCCGAGCCGCACGTCGAGCCCGACGACGTCGGTCGTGCGCAGCGGACCCATCGGATGCCGGTACCCGAGCTCCATCGCGCGGTCGATGTCCTCCGCCGAGGCGACCCCTGCCTCCAGCATCCGGATCGCCTCGAGAGCGAGCGCGACCCCGAGTCGGCTCGATGCGAAACCCGGGGAGTCGCGAACGATGATCGGCGTCTTTCCGATCATCTCGATCCACCCGCGCCCCGCGTCCACGAGCGAGGGGTCTGTCGCCGACCCGACCACGATCTCGACGAGCGCCGACGCCGGGACCGGATTGAAGAAGTGCAGACCGAGGAACCGCTCGGGGCGGGTGAGAGCCGAAGCCAGTGCGTCGATCGAGATCGATGACGTGTTCGATGCCAGCACGGCGTCGGGTGCCGCCGCCTCCATGCGCCGAAGCGCATCCACCTTGAGCGCACGGTCCTCCGGCACGGCTTCGATCACGAGCTCGCATCCGGCGAATGCGGCGATGTCGATGCCGACCGCCAGCGCGCCCTCCAACACCTGCGCATTCGCTGCCGTCGCCCCGCGCTCGACCGAACGCGCGATGCTGTCGCGGATGCGGGCGGTCGCGGCATCCGCTGTCGCGTCATCGCGCTCGACGACGACGACCTCGCTTCCGGCGAGGAGGAAGGCGTGCGCGATGCCGGCGCCCATACGTCCGCCGCCGAGGACTCCGACCTTCACCGGCGCCCCTTCCGTTCGAGGAATTCGGTCATGCGCCGCATCTTCTCCGGGCTCTCGAACAGCTCGGCCTGCAGGTCGCCGTCGATCGCGGGGTGCGCGTCGCGCGGCGCGTGCAGGGCGGTCTTCGTGTGCCGGACGGCGAGCGGGTCGGCAGCGGCGATGCGGTCGGCGATCGCGTGCGCGGCATCCATCAGCTCCTCCGGTGAGTGGATGCTCGAGATGAGACCTGCTGCGCGCGCCTCCTCCGCCTCGAGCGAGCGACCGGTCAGCAGCAGCTCGGACGCGAGCCCCTCGCCGACGATCTCGCGCAGGCGCCAGGTGGCGCCTGCCGCAGCCATGATTCCCAGGTTCGGCTCGGGGTTTCCGATCCGCAGACGCGTCGTCGCGATCCGGATGTCGGCCGCGTACGCGAGTTCGGCGCCGCCGCCGAGGGCGTAGCCGTCAAGGGCGGCGATCACGGGCATCGGCAGGTCGTGGATGCGGACGAACGCCATGGCGTTGATGCCGCGATGCGCGTCCTCCGCGCGCCGGGCACGGAGCTGAGTGATGTCGGCTCCGGCGGCGAAATCCTCGCCGGCTCCCGCGAGGATCAGGGTGCGCGGCGCTGCCTCGAGTTCGGCGCACAGCACGTGCAGCGCGTCGATCATCTCGCGGTCGATCGCGTTGCGCTTGTCGGGACGGTTCAATCGCGCGACGACGCGGTCGGCGCGGCGCTCGATGAGCAGGGGGTCGCCGGTGGGCGGGATCGCGTCCATCGGACCTCCTGACGTCGTCGTCGGCTCGTCGATATTTTCTGACCGTTCGTTCAGTAAAAGAGTATCGCAGGGATGCTCCGCCCCGGCAATCACAGACTCCGGCCGGTATCCTGAGGGGGATGCACAGGACGATCTTCAGCGGTGACGATCTCGCGCTCGACGTGTACGAGGGCGGTCACTCCGTGTCGATCGTGACCTTCGAATCGCGGGACCAGCACCTGGCCGACGATTCGAGCAGCGCCTTCGGTCCGGGCTTCGGGCGCGGCCGATTCGGACCCCTCGGCATGAACGAGTACCTCGTCCGGCGCAACCGCAACCACTGGTATCAGACGCCCGAGATCGAGCGCGTCATCGAGCTCATCGTCGAGGCGGCCGAGGGCACGCGGATCATCACCTACGGCAGCAGCATGGGGGCGTTCGCCGCGGTGAACTTCGCGCATGCGCTCCGCGCCGATCGATTCATCGCCGTCTCGCCGCTGTTCGACGTCGAGCCGGGGAACGAGCTGCGCGAGCGGCGCTGGGAGGCGGACTGGTCGCACACCCGCTTCGACCACAACCTGATCAAGACCGGCATCGGCCGGGATTCGAAGGGCTACGTCTTCTACTGCACGTCCACCGCCGATGAACGGCACGCCGAGAGGATCGCAGCGAACACGGCCGCGACTCTCGTGCCGCTCGATTACGGGGGTCACCCCGTCGGCTTCTACCTGAACCGCACGTACAAGATCAAGCGCCTGATCTCGGAGATCGCCGCCGAGGAGTTCGATGAGCCGGCGTTCCGGCGCGAGGTGGATGCCGCGACTCTCGAGACGCACTACCCGTACGAGCGACAGGCGGAAGTGCTCTGGAAGGCCGGTGACGTCGAGGGCTCGATCGCGCAACTGAGGATCGCGGTCGAGAAGACCGGCGATCTGGCTCGGCTGCACCTGAAGCTCGGCGCGCGGTTGCTGCGCGCGGGTGATCTCGATGCAGCAGAGCACGCCCTCGCCCGGGCGCTCGAGATCGACCCCCATGCGGCCGACGCCCACGTGCGGCTCAGCCACATCCACGCGGGGCGGAAGGACCTCCCGGCCGCCGTGGATGAGATGAGACGCGCGGTCGACCTGCGGCCGGCACGGCCCGAGTATCGGCTTCGGCTCGGCGAATGGCTGCTCGCGAACGGCGACCTCGCCGACGCCGAACAGGCGATGCTGCAGGCCCTCGAGCTCGATCCCGATTCGGCGCACGCCCGACGGCGCCTGGGCGCGGTCCGGGCGCGGATCGCGCGTGCGGGGTCGAACCACGGACGCATCCGCACCGGGATGGCCGCGTTGCGCGCCCGCCTGGCATCCCTCCGCCGAACCGACTGACCTCGCCCGGGCGCTGCGTCTCCTGCGGTGGCGCAGGGCGGCCGCCGTGCCAGACTGGGGGCGATGTCAAACCCCGACCACCCGCCCGTGCGACGAGGGCGCCCCGGCTACGACCGGGACCGGATGCTCGAGATCGCCGTCCAGGTGTTCATCGAGCAGGGCTACGACGCGACGTCGGTGGCGTCGCTCGCCGAGCGGCTCGGGCTGTCGAAGTCGGCGCTGTACCACCACTTCTCGTCGAAGGAGGAGCTGCTCGAGGTCGCGCTGAACGAGGCCCTCGGCGGTCTCGAAGGCGTGCTCGCGGATGCCGAAGGCGGATCCGCCCGCGAGCGGCTCGAGCACGTGCTGCACGGCGCGGTGCTCGTGCTCGTCGACAAGCTCGCCTATGTGACGCTGCTGCTGCGGGTGCGCGGCAACAGCGACGTCGAGCGGGCGGCGCTCGAGCGCAGGCGCGCCTTCGACCGTCGCGTCACCGCACTCGTGCGCGCTGCACAGGATGAGGGGACGGTGCGCAGCGACATCGACCCGTCGGTCGCCACCCGACTGCTGTTCGGCATGGTCAACTCGATCGTCGAGTGGTACCGGCCGAGCGGCGGCGAGGGCGGCGCGGAGTTGGCAAGCGACGTGCTCGCGGTGGCGTTGGACGGGTTGAGGGCCCGGTAAGGAGCCGATCCGGCCCTCCCGGAATCAGGACCTGCGTCCGAGATCAGGAGGAATCTGCAGAATCGTCCTGATGCGGGGGTGTTCTCCTGATCTCGGACCGGGATGCGAGCCTTACGCCGAGGCGATGACCGTCTCGGTCAGCGGGCGGCGGATGCGAGGCGCGGCCTCACGCTGCTGAAGCTTCTCCGACAGCGCCGTGGCATCGCCGAGCTCGCCGAGGGCGATCACCGAGACCGGGGCGAAGCGGCCCTCGACACCGGGCAGGGCCTGCAGAACTTCGCGCTCGATACCGCCCATCTGGTGCACGAACAGGCCATCGGCGTGCGCCTGCACCGAGAGGTGCGCGACGGCCTGGCCCAGGTCGTACTGCGCCCACGGACGCGGGTTTCCGTCGGCATCCGCCTGCTCGGCGAAAGCCGCGATGAGGACCTGGGCACTGCCGGCCCACTCGCGGTTGAAGCCCATGAGTGCGCCCTCGATCGCGGCGTGCAGATCGGTGCCGCGCCGAGCGACGATGAACCGCCACGGCTGCGTGTTGCTGGCCGACGGCGCCCACCGCGCCGCCTCGAGAGCGGCGGCCAGCTTGTCCTCGTCGATCGGCGACGACGGGTCGAAGGCGCGCGGGCTCCACCGCGCGGCGAGAACGTCGAGGACGGGAACGGAGGTGGATGCGCTGCGGTCGAGAGTGGACGTGCTCATGGGGGCCTTTCGGGGTCGAAGCCTGTGCCGACCCCGTCGTCCGCGTTCAGCAGTCTAGAACGCCTCCATGCAGCCACATATTTCCTCGTCATGAGGCGACATGATCGGCCCCGGCATCCCTCAGCCGCGCAGGGCCTCCCGGAACTTCACCCGCGCGCCCATCTTCAGCAGCGAGTTCTCGTAGATCTTCGCGCCGAGCCCGATGACGATGACGCACGCGCCGAGCATGATCACCAGCGACAGCAGCGGCTCCCACCACTCGGCCTCGTTGAAGAACAGACGGATCGGCATCCCGACCGGCGCCGAGAACGGCACGTACGAGAGCACCGTCATCACGACCGGGTTGTCGCCGAAGAAGATCACGAGGAAGTACGGGATCATCGTCAGGTACATCACGGGGGTCATCGTGGCGCCGACGTCCTCCTGGCGCGACACCATCGACCCCGCCGCCGCGAACATCGCCGCGAGCAGGATGAATCCGAACAGGAAGAACACCGCGAACCAGACGACCGGGCCGCCGAGCCCGGCGAGGATCTCGGTCTGCCCCGTCACGATGAGACCGACCGTTCCGACCGCCACGAGCAGCAGGATCTGCGAGATCGCGAGGATCGTGTTGCCGATCACCTTTCCGGCGAGCAGCACCCGTGCGGGGATGCTCGAGAGCAGGATCTCGATGACACGGGTCTGCTTCTCCTCCACCACGCTCGTCGCGATCGGAGTGCCGAACATCATCGCGGCCATCATGAACACGAGCCCGAAGGCGATGCCGAGCAGGTAGCGGAGCGGGCCGGGTGCGGCATCAGGGCTGAGGAGTTCGACCTCGGGCGTCACGGAGAGCGCCATGAGCAGCCCCTGCGGAGCCTCCTCATCGGCGATGATGACGATCCCGGTCGCCGAGGACGCGTCGTCGACGACGGCCGCATCGACCTCGCCGGACTCGACGAGGTCCGCCGCGGCATCCCGATCGCCGACCTCGGTCACGTCGTACCCGCCGAGATCCTCCAGGGCGGATGCCGTCGCGGCCGTCGCCGCGACCGGCGTCGACGACGGATTGGCCGACGAGACGCCCGCCCAGATCACGCCCGCCAGGACGATGAGCAGAAGGATGCCGGTCGAGATGAGATAGGCCTTGCTGCGCAGTTTCGTGCTCAGCTCGCGCTCGGCGACGAGCCAGATGCCCTGGGCGCTGGAGACGGCGGCAGGAGACGCGTTCACTGGATGACCTCCTTGAAGATCTGGGCGAGGGTGGGATGCTGCGGGCCGAACCGGCTGACGTCGCCGTCCTGCAGGGCTCGACGCAGAACGCGCTGCGCGATGGCGGGGTCATCGGCGTCGAACACGGCGCTGCCGCCTTCGAAGTCCACGACCGTGATGCCCGGCTCGTCGCGCAGCCAGCCGACGTCGCCGGTGCCGCTGAGTTCCCAGCGCGGCGCGGAGTACCGCTCGCGCAGTTCGTCGCGGGCGCCGGCCGCGCGGATCGTGCCGCCGGCGATGATCACGAGGTCGTCGCACAGCCGCTCGACGACGTCGAGCTGATGCGACGAGAACAGGACCGACACCCCGCGCGAGGCGCGCTCCTGCAGCACCCCCGCGACGGTCTCGACCGCGATCGGGTCCAGACCCGAGAACGGCTCGTCCAGGATGAGCACCTCCGGCTCGTGGACGAGGGATGCCGCGATCTGGGCACGCTGCTGGTTGCCCAGCGACAGCGTCTCGATGTTGTCGTTCAGCCGCTCCTCGAGCCCGAGCTCGCCGAGCAGGGCGGTCGCCTTGGCCGTGGCATCCGCCTTGGAGAAGCCGTGCAGCCGCGCGAAGTAGACGACCTGCTCGAGCACCTTCATCTTCGGATAGAGCCCGCGCTCCTCGGGCATGTAGCCGAACTGGCGGCGGATGTCGCCGGTGAGCTCCGAGCCGCCGAGGGTGACGCTGCCGCCGTCCGCGACGAGCAGGCCGAGGATGATCCGCATGGTCGTCGTCTTGCCTGCGCCGTTGCCGCCGACGAAGCCGGTGAGCTGGCCCGCGCGAACGGGGAAGGAGATGTCATCGAGCACGCGCCGCGAGCCGTAGCTCTTGGTCACGCCGGTCAGCTGCAGTGTCCCTGAGGTCATGCCTCCACGCTACGAATCCCATGACCTGACGGCATCCCCCCTGGGGCGGACATCGACGTTCAGCCGTGAGGCGGATCCCACCTTCTTTGCATGCGTGGGAATAGATTGCTTCGACAAGCGTTAAGACCCGGGAAAGCATCCAGGCTCGCACCGAGCCCGAACAGAAGGAATCTCCTGTGACCCGCACCATCGGATACATCGTCGGCAGCATCTCCAGCACCTCCATCAACCGCCGTCTGGCGCGTGTGCTGGCGAACCTCGCCCCCGAGGGCACCGAGCTCGTCGAGATCCCGATCAAGGACCTGCCCTTCTACTCGCCCGACTTCGACGGGGACTTCCCGCAGGTCGCGCTCGACTACAAGAAGGCCATCGCCGACGTCGACGGCGTCATCATCGTCACGCCCGAGTACAGCCGCTCGATCCCCGGCGTCCTGAAGAACGCCCTCGACTGGTCGACCCGCCCGTACGGCGAGATGTCGTTCTACGGCAAGCCGGTCGCCGTCATCGGCACGTCGGGATCGGGTGTCGCGACCGCCGCCGCCCAGCAGCACCTGCGCGCGATCCTCGGCCACTTCAGCGCCGTCACCATGGGTCAGCCCGAGGGCTTCATCCAGGACCGCCCGGGCCTGTTCACCGAGGACGGCCAGGTCACGGACGAGAGCACCGCGGGCTTCCTCGTGGGCTACCTCGAGGCGTTCAACGGCCTCATCTCGCGCGTGCAGCACTCCGCGGAGCTCGTGAACGCGTAAGCATCCCGCTTGATGGGAGGAATGCGGTCGGTTCGGCGCTCCGCGCTGACCGCTTTCCTCCCATCAACACCCTCTAGGCCAACCCGCCGCGCAGCGCCAGCACGACCGCCTGCACCCGGTCGCGCGCGCCGAGCTTCTGCAGGATCCGCGACACGTGCGTCTTCACGGTGGCCTCGCCGATGAACAGCCTCGCGGCGATCTCGGCGTTGCTCATCGCGTCCGCCATGAGCGCGAGCACCTCGGACTCCCGCTCGGTCAGCGGCTCTGCCGGCTCGAGCCGCGCCGCCGCCCCGCCGGAGGCATCCCGCGCCCCGGCGTACCGCTGCACGACTCGACGCGTGACCTCGGGCGCCAGCATCCCGTCGCCCGCCGCCAGCACCCGGACGGCCGAGACGAGGTCCTCCGGGCTGCTGTTCTTCAGCAGGAATCCGCCGGCGCCGGCATCCAGTGCGTTGAACAGGTAGTCGTCGCGGTCGAAGGTCGTCACGATTGCGATCGCGGACTCCACCTCGGTGTCGGCGACGATCCGCCTCGTCGCCTCGATGCCGTCCATGTCGGGCATCTGGACGTCCATGCAGATCACGTCGGGTCGCAGCGCGGATGCCTGGGCCACGGCTTCCGCCCCGTTCGACGCCTCGCCGACGACCGTGATGTCGGGCTGACTGTCGAGGATCGCCCGGAACCCGGCCCGCAGCATCGCGTGGTCGTCGACCAGCAGCACTCGGATCGGGTCGCTCATGCGGTCGCTCCCGTCAGCGCCGGTGCGCCCAGCGGCACCTGCACGCGCACCCGCCATCCGCCCTGCTCGCGCGGCGCCGACTCGATCACGCCGCCCGAGGCGAGGGCGCGCTCGCGCATTCCGAGCTGCCCCAGCCCCGGTCGCGGGGTCAGCGCCCGACGGCCGGTGTTGACGATCTCGAGCTCGACGTCGCGGTCGGTGTAGCGCAGGCGCACGTCCGCGGTGGCTGTGGGACCGGCGTGACGGCGCGCGTTCGTGAGCGATTCCTGCGCGATCCGGTACAGGCTCACCTGCACGACCGACGGCA
Organism: Microbacterium sp. NPDC077644; assembly: GCF_040702785.1. NCBI lineage: Bacteria > Bacillati > Actinomycetota > Actinomycetes > Micrococcales > Microbacteriaceae > Microbacterium > Microbacterium sp. NPDC077644. The sequence goes on along the minus strand of NZ_JBFBME010000002.1, from coordinate 405,221 downwards.
CGGGGCGCTCCTCGCCGACAGTGGTGAACGCCGTCGGGAGCCCGGCGGCCGAGGATGCCGCGGCGAGCTCGGGCAGGTCCGAGAGTCCGACCGTCGACGGAGCGTCGTCTGCTTCGGCATCCGACGAGCGCAGGGTCTCGAGCAAGTGGCGCAGTTCACCGATCGCCTCGCGCGCCGAGGATTCGATGCCGCCGAGCATCTCCTTCGACTTCTGCGGGTCCTGATCGATGACCATGCGCGCGGCCCCGGCCTGCACTCCCATGACCGAAACGTGGTGGGCGACGACGTCGTGCAGCTCGCGCGCGATGCGCACGCGGTCGAGCGCAACGGCCTGCGCGGCGGTGACCTCGCGCTCGCGTTCCAGATCGGCCGTGCGCTGCTCGAGCGCCTGACGCTGCATGGCCGAGCGCCAGGCGTGCTCGCCGAAGTAATACGCGCCGGCGAAGTACAGCACGTTGATGAGCAGGTTCAGCAGCATGAAGGCGAGATACGGCGACATGGCGCCGGCGATGACGTCCTCCTCGCGGGCGGTGTCGATCGCGTCGCGGTACATCGTGATGATCAGCCACGCGAACATCCCGATGATGATCGCGACGCGCACGATGACGGCCGCTCGGCGGTTCGCCATCCATGCGCCGACCGTGTACAGCGAGATGAACATCGCCACGTTGCCCGCGTAGATCTCGGGGATGTGCAGGGTGACCGAGACGAAGTACGCGACGGCGACCACGATCGCGACGGGCGCCGGCCACACCCGGCGGAAGGCCAGGGGCGCGGCGACGACGGCGAGATAGACGAGGGCCTGCCACAGGGGCGCCTGCTCATCGCCGTACATCTCGGCGGCGGCGGACAGCGCCGCGCTGAGCACGCCGGCGACGAACACGACGACGGCCAGGAGTGCGTCGGACTGACGCTGGCGCGGCGTCAGCGCGCGGAATGGTGCGGACATGATTCCACGGTACGGGGGCGGGGATGCCGCGGCATCCGTCCTGCGAGGGATTCTGCGTCCGGTACCCATCGACGTGGGCCGCGGATGCGCGCACTCTGGAGGGGCGCACCACGGTGCGCTTCGAGCAGAGGAGACGGCATCATGACCGGACGGATCATCATCGACCTGTTCACGACGCTCGACGGCGTCGCTCAGGCTCCGGGCGGTCCGGAGGAGGACACCGACGGCGGCTTCCCGTTCGGTGGCTGGCAGGCGGGAGTCCCGGACGACGCGGTCGGACGCTGGGTCATGGACGGGATGTCGACGCTCGACGCGCTCCTGCTCGGCCGTCGCACCTACGACCTGTTCGCCGGATACTGGCCGCAGCACACGACCGGTCCCGAGGGCGGGATCGGGCAGTTGTTCGATCGGGTGCCGAAGTACGTCGCATCCCGCAATCCGAACGTCGAGCTCGGGTGGCAGGGCTCGACCCGCGTCGGCGGGGACCTGGATGCCGAGATCCACTGGCTGCGCTCGCAGCATCAGGACGTGCACGTGATCGGCAGCATCGACTTCGTGCACACGCTGATCGACGATCAACTGTTCGACGTGCTGCAGCTGTGGGTGTATCCGCTCGTGCTCGGGCGCGGCAAGAAGGTGTTCCCCGAGGGGACGGATGCCGCGAACCTCACGCTCCTGGGCGTCGAGGCGGGCGCGAACGGCGCGGTGAGCCTGCGCTACGCGCCGGCTGCAGGCCCGGTGCGCACCGGCACGATGGGGAGTTGAGTCTCAGGCGAAGATCATCGGCATGTCGTCGTCGTCCTCGGCGGCACCGAAGGCGAGGTCGACGACCACCGGGACGTGGTCGCTGGGCTGCTCGCCCTTGCGCTCGTTGCGGTGGATGGATGCTCCGGTCACCGCATCCGCCAGCGCCCGGGACCCCAGAATGAAGTCGATGCGGATGCCCTCGTTGCGCGGGAACTTCAGTCGCTGGTAGTCCCAGTAAGTGAATCCCTCAGGCAGCAGGGGGCGGACGACATCGGTGACGCCGGCGTCCTTCAGCGCGAAGAACGCCTCGCGCTCCTGCGGCGACACGTGCGTCGAGACGCCCTCGACGATGTCGGGGTCGCCGTTGTCCTCGGGGAACGGAATGATGTTGAAGTCCCCGACGAGCGCGAGCGGCAGGTCGGGCTTCGCCTGCAGCTCGGCGGCCGTGGCCTTGCGCAGCTCCTCGAGCCAGTGCAGCTTGTACGCGTAGTGCGGGTCGTCGAGGGAGCGGCCGTTGGGCACGTAGAGGCTCCACACCTTCACGCCGTCGATCGTCGCGCCCAGCGCGCGCGCCTCAAGCGGGGCATCCGGTCCCTCGTGGCCCTTCGCGAAGCCCGGCATCCCCGCGAACGACGTCTCGACGTCGGTGATCGGCAGGCGGCTGGCGATCGCGACGCCGTTCCACTGGTTCAGACCGTGCGCCTCGACGTGGTACCCGGCCGCCTCGAACGGCTCATAGGGGAACTGCTCGGGCTTGCACTTGATCTCCTGCAGTGCGAGCACGTCGATGTCCTCGCGGACGGCGAAGTCGACGGCACGCGAGACGCGGGTGCGAATCGAGTTGATGTTCCAGGTGGCCAGACGCATGCATCCAGCCTACGGGCGGGCCCGGACGTTCGACGCCCACCCAGCCTCAGCGCTCCGCGGGATCCGCCGTCCCCATCAGCACGCCGCGGGCGAGCGTGTGGAAGTGGCGGTTGAACCCGAGCGTCGCCGGGGTCTCGTCGCCGTCCAGGTCGAGCTTGTCGACATCGAGCGCGTCGACGACGAAGAAGTAGCGGTGGATGCCGGTCCCGGCGGGCGGCGCCGCACCGATGTACCGCTCCAGGCGGGCTTCGTTCGGCATGACCTTCGCGCCGGCCGGAAGCGCGTCGACCGTGCCGGTGCCGCTCGGAATCGCGGTGGTGTCGGCGGGCAGATCGAACGCCGCCCAGTGCCAGAATCCCGATCCGGTCGGTGCATCCGGGTCGAAGCATGAGATCGCGAAGCTCTTCGTCCCCGCCGGAGGCTGCGACCACTGCAGGCCGGGGGAGCGATCCTCGCCGTCGCGACCGGCCGACCAAGCGAACAGCGGCAGCGGCCCGCCGGGCTCGAAGTCGGGACTGGTCAGCTCGAGCGGCGCGAAGTCGCGCAGCGTGGCCAGCTCGGCATAGGGGTCGTACGAGAACATGGGGCTCCTCCCGTTGTGGATCCATCGCCACGATAGGCGGCCCTCTCGCTCATGGCCAGGGCGGCGCGCCATACACTGGATGCCGTGACTCTCGAAGCCGACCGCCAGTCCCTGCTCGCTCTGATCACGGACGAGGCGGTGTTCCACGGCGACTTCACCCTCTCGAGCGGCAAGAAGGCGACGTACTACGTCGACATGCGCAAGCTCACCCTCGACCACCGCGCAGCTCCCGCGATCGGCCGGATCATGCTCGACCTCATCGGCGACCTCGAGGTCGTCGCCGTCGGCGGTCTCACCCTCGGTGCCGACCCGATCGCGAACTCCGTCATGCACGCCTCGGTCCAGGCCGGCCGTCCGCTCGACGCCTTCGTCGTGCGCAAGGAGCCCAAGGACCACGGCCGCGGCCGCCAGATCGAGGGCGCGGATGTCGCAGGCAAGCGCGTCGTCGTGCTCGAGGACACGTCGACCACCGGCCAGTCCGCCCTCAAGGCCGTCGAGGCCCTGCGCCGTGAGGGCGCCGAGGTCGTCGCCGTCGCCGTGATCGTCGACCGCAAGACCGGCGCCCAGGCCGCGATCGAGGCCGAGGGGCTGCAGTGGCTCGCGGCCTTCGACCTCGATGACCTCGGACTCGACCCGCAGTGACCGAGAAGCAGGTCGCGCTCGCGATCGACGTCGGCGGCACGAAGCTCGAAGGCGCCCTCGTCACCTCTGAGGGGGAGCTCGTCCGAGGCAGCCGCAGCAGGCAGGCGACCGGTCGCGAGGCGACCCCCGCGTCGATGGATGCCGCGATCGCCTCGGTCGTCGGCCACGCACTGGCCGCGGTGCCCGACGACGCCGAGTTCATCGGAGCGGGCGTCGGGAGCGCGGGTCCGGTCGACCGTGCCACGGGCACGATCATCCCGGTGAACATGCCCGCCGTCCGCGGCTACGGTCTGGCAGGGGCCGTCCGATCGGCGGCATCCGTCGGGCTCGGCCACGACGTCCGCACCGTGTTCGGCCATGACGGCGGCGCTCTCGCGCTGGCCGAGGCGTGGTTGGGTGCGACACGCGATGCGCGGTCCTCGCTGTCGATCGTCGTCTCGACCGGCGTCGGCGGCGGGTTCGTCATCGACGGCCGGTACGTGCCCGGCGCCAGCGGCAATGCCGGACATCTCGGGCAGATGCGCCGCGAGGGCGGTCTCACGCTCGAGGAGATCGCTTCGGGCCCGGCGAGCGCCGCCTGGGCCCAGTCGCAGGGCTGGGCCGGCGAGACCGGGCAGGATCTGGCCCGAGACTCCGACGCCGGCGACCCGATCGCTCGGGCCGCCATCGAGCGCTCGGCGAAGGCGGTCGGAGAGGCGCTGGCGGATGCCGCGACCCTCGTCGACCTCGATGTCATCGCGATCGGCGGCGGCTTCTCCCGGGTATCTCCGGACTACGTCGCGCTCGTGCAGCAGGCGCTGACGGCATCCGCTGCCCATGACTACTCCCGCGCCGCACGCGTGGTGATGTCGGGACTCGGCGACGGCGGCCCCCTCATCGGCGCGGCCGCCCTCGCACTGCGATAGGCGCCCGACACTTCGGGGGCGGCGACGACGGATGTCGGACCGATAGACGTGATCCGTCCGACATGCGTGTCGACGGCCCCCAGAGTGTCGGCCGGTGGAGGTCGTAGGCTCGAACAATGCGCGTACTCGGCCTGCTCTCCGGCACGTCCCACGATGGCATCGACGTCGCCGTCGTCGACTTCGATGAGAGCGACGGGATGCTGCGCGGCGAAGTTCTGCACACCGGCAGCGTGCCGTACCCGGCCGCGCTGCGCGCCCGCCTCGTCGCGGCGCTCCCGCCGGCGGCCACCACGCTCGCCGAGGTGTGCGAGCTGGACACGCTGATCGGGCAGGCGTTCGCCGACGTGGCACGGGATGCCGCGGCATCCGTCGGCGGCGTCGACGCCGTGTGCTCGCACGGCCAGACCGTCTTCCACTGGGTCGAGGACGATCGCGCCCGCGGAACCCTGCAGATCGGCCAGCCCGCCTGGATCGCCGAGGCGGTCGGCGCTCCCGTGATCTCGGACGTCCGCATCCGCGACATCACGGCCGGCGGGCACGGCGCGCCGCTGGTGTCTTTCCTCGACGAACTGCTGCTGCGCGAGCACGCCGGGGTCTCGGCCGCCCTGAACCTCGGCGGCATCGCCAACATCACGGTCGTCGGCGACGGCCTGCGCGCCTACGACATCGGTCCGGCGAACGCCCTCGTGGACGCGGTCATCAGCGCATACGGGCTCAACCCGCTCGGCTACGACGAGGATGCCGCGATCGCGCTGGCCGGCAGCGTCGACGCCGAGCTCCTCGATGAGCTCCTCGCCGACCCCTACTACGCCCTGCCGGCGCCCAAGAGCACGGGCAAGGAGCACTTCCACCTCGCATACGTGCGCGAGCACGTCGCCGCTCTCGGCCGGGATCTGCCGATCGCGGATCTCGTGCGCACCCTCACCGAGCTCACGGTGCAGACCGTGGCGCGCGATGTCGCCGCCGCCGGCGTCGGCTACCTCGCGGTCTCGGGTGGTGGATGCCGCAACCCGCTCATCATGGACGGGCTCCGCGCCGCACTCCCCGGCACCGAGGTCGTGCTCGCCGATGAGCTCGGAGCGTCGGCGGATGCGAAGGAGGCGATCCTGTTCGCCCTTATCGGCTGGTGCACGATGTACGGCATCCCTGCAGTGATCCCTGGCGGCACCGGCGCGCGCGAGCCTCGCATCCTCGGAACAATCACCCCTGGTTCGGGCCCGCTGCGGATGCCGGAGCCCGTTGCCGCGCTCCGCGGCCTCACCCTGCGCTGACTACTGGCTGAGCGGCCGCTACCGCGCAGGCGGCGTTTCGGGCGCGAGGTGGCGCGAATCGTTGCTTTGGCCCGAGTATGGCCGCCGTTCGCGACCCCTGCTTGCGCGGGCGGCGCCGGCCTCGGGCGCGAGGTGGCGCGAATGGTTGCTTTAGCCCGAGTGGGGCCGCCGTTTGCGCCCCCTCCTGCGGGACAGCGTGGCGCGCGCGTCAGCGCTTGTCCTCGTCCCAGGGGCCTTCCCACCAGTTGCCGCCGCGGTCGTCGGACCCGCCGCGACGGCGCGAGCGCACCCACTGCACGATGATGACTGTGAGGGTCGACAGCGTGATGAGGATCAGGACGAGGAACAGCAGGTCCTGCTGAGTCATGGGCGCTTCCCTTCTGCGGCATCCGCGACGATCTTGGCGATCCGCGCGGACCGCGTCTCGGGACGCCGCGCCATCGCGATGTTCGTCAGCCCGAACTTCTTCACCGACTTCGGAAAAGCATCCCAGTTCGCGCGGGCGGCGGGAACAGCATCCAGTGCGGCGGCGAACTCATCGGGCTCGATGCCGGCCTCCGGGCCGTCGAGCATCTCCCACGTGCCGTTCGCCTTCGCGACCTCGATCGCGCGGATGCCGGCGGGAGCGAGCTCGCCGGACGCCTCGAGCTCGGCCAGCCGGGCCTTGTTCGTCGCGGCCCAGCCGCTCGACGGGCGACGCGGCGAGAACCACTGCGCGTTCGCCGCATCGAACTTCCGCACCGGTCCGTCGATCCACCCGAAGCAGAGCGCCTGGCGGACGGCATCCTCGTACGACAGCCCCGACGCATCACCGCGTACATTCAGCAGCCACACGCCAGAGGCCGTCGCGTGATGCTCCTCGAGCCAGGCGCGCCAGGCTGCGGCATCCGCTGCCGTGATCCTCTCGCCGTCGTCGAGAACGCCCATGTCAGCCCTGGGTGGGGATCGTCCCGGTGATCGTCGGCAGCAGATCCGCGACCGAGTCGACGATCTCGTCGGGGCGGAACGGGTACTTCTCGATCTCGCGCTGGTCGCTGATGCCCGTGAGCACCAGCACCGTGTGCAGGCCGGCTTCGATGCCGGCGACGATGTCGGTGTCCATGCGGTCGCCGATCATGCCGGTCTTCTTCGAGTGCGCGCCGATCTTGTTCAGCGCCGAGCGGAACATCATCGGGTTCGGCTTGCCGACCACGTACGGCTCCTTGCCGGTGGCCTTGGTGATCAGGGCGGCGATCGCGCCGGTCGCCGGCAGCACGCCGTCGGCGCTCGGGCCGGTCGCGTCGGGGTTGGTGACGATGAAGCGCGCGCCCTTGTTGATCAGGCGGATGGCCTTCGTGATCGCCTCGAACGAGTAGTTGCGCGTCTCGCCGACGACGACGAAGTCGGGGTTCGTCTCGGTCATGACGAAGCCGGCCTCGTGGAGCGCCGTGAGGATGCCGGCCTCGCCGATGACGAACGCCGAGCCGCCAGGAACCTGCTGCGCGAGGAAGTCCGCCGTGGCCAGCGCCGAGGTCCAGATCCGCTCCTCGGGGACGCGCAGGCCGCTCGCGCGCAGCCGGGCCGACAGGTCGCGCGCCGTGAAGATCGAGTTGTTCGTCAGCACGAGATACGGGATGCCGTTCGCCTCCCACCCGGCGAGCAGTTCGGATGCTCCGGGGATGGCGTCGTTCTCATGCACGAGCACGCCGTCCATGTCGGTGAGCCAGCATTCGATGTCATCGCGGTGTGCCATGTGCTCAGCCTATTGGTCGGTTCATGTTCACAACTCCTCAAAGACGGCGCGGCTGTTGGACGCCGTGGACCGGGATTCCGGCCGCCAGATCGCTCACGAGGCCGCTCTTTGAGGAGTTGTGCATGCCGAGGGGCCTCGGCAGCACCCGCACGCGCTACGCGCTGAGCCAGATCGCCTCGGCAGCGCCGTCGGGCAGGGCGACGGGGGAGCCGTCGACCTCGATGCCGTCGGCGGTCACGACGAGGGTGTGCCCGACGCCGAGTCCGGATGCCTCGATCTCGCGCAGCAGCTGGGGGTCGACGTCGCTGACTCGCAGCACGCGCCCGGTGTGACCGATGTCGGCGGAGGCCAGCAGCACGAACGGTTCGCGGACGACCGTGCCCGCGGCATCCGGGATCGCGTCGCCGTGCGGATCGAACCGCGGGTGGCCCAGCCGCGCGTCGATGCCCTCGAGCAGCCGCTCGCTGATCGTGTGCTCGAGCACCTCTGCCTCGTCGTGCACCTCGTCCCATGCGTAGTCGAACTCCTGCACGAGCCAGGTCTCGATGAGCCGGTGCCGCCGCACCATCTGCAGCGCGCGAGCCTCGCCGGCATCCGTCAGCCGGACGGCGCCGTACGGCACGTGCGAGACGAGCCCCGATGCGGCGAGCTTCTTGACCATCTCGGTCACGCTCGAGGGGGCGATGCCGAGCTTCGCGGCGAGCTGCGAAGGAGTGATCGCGGCGTCCTGCCATTCGGTGTGCGCGAACACCGTCTTCAGATAGTCGTCAGCTGCGGGGGATGCCACACGACCAGCTTAGGCGGGAGCCTCACACCCCCGTCAGCACCAGCCAGAGGAGGGCGCCGTTGAGGGCGATGAGCAGCACGGATGCCACGATGCCTGCGGCCGTCGTCCACGCCCGGTTCGCCCATGGGCCGAGCGTGCGCCGCTGCGCCGTCAGCGCGACGAGCGGGATGAGCGCGAACGGGATGCCGAACGACAGGACGACCTGACTCAGCACGAGCGCGAGCGTCGGGTCGACGCCCACGCCGAGGATCAGCAGCGCCGGGATGAGCGTGATGAGACGGCGGGCGAGCAGCGGGATGCGCACGTGCAGCAGTCCGTGCATGATCTCGGCACCCGCGTAGGCACCGACCGACGTCGAGGCGAGACCCGAGGCGAGCAGGCCCACCGCGAAGAAGGTCGCGACGACCGGACCGAGACCCGCGGCGAGAGCGGCATGCGCGCCCTCGAGGGAGTCGGTGCCGTCGACGCCGGCGAGGTTGGCCGCCGCGAGCAGCAGGATGCCGAGGTTCACGGATCCCGCGATGATCATGGCGATCGTGACGTCCCAGCGGGTGGCGGTGAGCAGGCGCCGGATGCGCGACGTCTCGGTGCGAGCGGCCTCGGCGGCGGCATCCGCCGGGCGGGTGCGCGAGTTCGCGCCGAAGCGGTCGCGGCTGAGTGCGGAGTGCGCGTAGATCGCGTGCGGCATGATCGTGGCGCCGAGAATGGAGGCCGCCAGCAGCACGGACCCGGTTCCCTCGAAGCGCGGGACGATGCCGGAGACCACGCCTGCGGCATCCGGCGGGGCGATGAAGACGCCGGCGAGGAATCCGACGGTGATGATGACCATGAGGCCGACGATGACGAACTCGAAGGGCCGAGCACCCCGACGGGACTGCACCGCGAGCAGGATCATCGAGACCGCGCCGGTGATCAGTCCCCCGAGGAGGAGCGGCACGTCGAAGAGCAGATTCAGCGCCACGGCGCCGCCGATGACCTCGGCGAGGTCGGTGGCCATGGCGACGAGTTCGGCCTGCAGCCAGTACGCGCGGCGGCCCCAGCGATTGCGCAGCCGGGTGCCGAGGACTTCGGGCAGGCTCTGCCCGGTGACGACGCCGAGTTTCGCGGACAGGTACTGGATGAGCCAGGCCATGACGTTGCCGGCGAGCACGATCCAGACCAGCAGGTAGCCGTACTGCGCCCCGGCGGTCATGTTGCTGGCGACGTTGCCCGGATCGAGGTACGCGACGCCGGCCACGAGCGCGGGCCCGAGCAGCCACAGGCTCCGCGGGGGAGCGGCGCTGGCGGTCGGAGCATCCATCGTCAGATGTTTAGGCACGCCGAAATCGTAGCCTATTTTTAGGTATGCCGAAATATCCGGGACGGGCGTGAGACGACCGGATAATCTGGCTGGATGGACGAGCAGACGCCCGAGCGCACCACCCACGGCGTCGGTCCTTGGCAGGGCGACCTGCCCGATGGAGACCAGTACGACCCCGAGCTGCTCGAACACGGCGACACCCGCAACGTCATCGACCGCTACCGCTACTGGCGCATGGAGGCGATCGTCGCCGATCTCGACACGCGTCGGCATCCCTTCCACGTCGCGATCGAGAACTGGCAGCACGACATGAACATCGGCTCGATCGTGCGCAGCGCCAACGCATTCCTCGCCGACACCGTGCACATCATCGGCCGTCGCCGCTGGAACAAGCGCGGCGCGATGGTCACCGACCGCTATCAGCACGTGGTGCACCACGAGGACGTCGCGTCGTTCGCGGCGTGGGCTGCCTCCGAGCGCCTGCCGATCATCGCGGTCGACAACGTCGACGGCGCCGTTCCCGTCGACAGAGCGGATCTGCCCGAGCGCTGCGTCCTGCTGTTCGGTCAGGAGGGCCCGGGGCTCACCGACGAGGCCATCGCCGCGGCGTCGGGCCACATCGAGATCACGCAGTACGGGTCGACGCGGTCGATCAACGCGAGCGCGGCGGGCGCCGTGATCATGTACGAGTGGTGCCGGAGGTGGGCGTAGCCCGCCGGCGGCATCCGCCGTGCGGAGCACGGCAGACCGGCGCAGTGCCGGGTGAGGCCCGCGTGCGGGCCGAGCCGGAGGTGGGCGTAGCCCGCCGGCGGCACCCGCCGGATGAGGATCAGTCGCGCTGAATGCCGAACGTGTGTCGCATCAGCGCGTTGACGTCGGCGTCGAGTCGGTCGAGGCGACGGTGAACGCCCTGGATCTCCGTGCGGATGATGCGTACGAACATCGTCGACATGAGCGTCATCATGCCGAACAGACCCGTGGCGAACACGCCGATCAGGGTCCAGACCTGCGGTTCGGTCATCGTCAGCATCCCTTCATCATGCTCGCTTTGCCGCAAGGATGCCAGGGGCGGGCCGACCCCGTTCGCGGATCCCCACGAACGGAGGAAAACTCGAGATTCTCGTCGCCTGTGGATAACGAGTCGGCCCGACTCAGGAGAACCGGCCCGCCACGCTCAGCTCGTGACCGGTGCCGACGCGGACGTCGTGGAGGCGGATGCCCGACCCCTCGTCGTCGAACATCTCGCCCGCGTCGAAGGACCTCCCGACGACCTCGCGCACGTGTCGCCGCACGAACAGCAGCGCGACCTTCACCGCCGGGTTGCGGCTGCCGAGCGTCAGGGCCTTCACGGTGACGACCCCGTCCTGAGTGATGGAGACAGTCGCCTCAACTCGCGCCGACGCGAAGAGCAGCTTCCAGCGCAGGCCGGCTGATGCGCTGATCCGGATGTCGTCGCCGCCCGCACCGTCGACGGCGATGCGCATCCGACCGAGCCGCACCCCGCCTTCGCGCAGCAGCGGCCGCATCACCATCGTGACGAGCGGGCCGATGTCGTCGGCGGCGATGGCGAATCGGAACGTCCCGCGCAGCCCGTCGCGCTCGTCGTCCGGAGCCAGGGCGTAGCGGCTCTCGGAGAGGCCCGGCTCCGTCGGCTCGGCGTAGGTGATCCAGGCGATCGGCAGGTCCTCGACGCGGACGTCGATCGTCACGGGAGTCTTCTGGATGCGCATCGGCAGCGCCGTGAACCGCAGGGTTCGCGCGATCCCGACCTCGCGTGCCAGCTCGTCCGGCTCCGCGACCTCGTCCGGCGGTGCGCCCGGCGCTGCCCCGCGGTTCGCTGTGATCCGCAGATCGGCGCGCGTGGCATCCACGGTCAGCTCGCGCAGGTCGAGGCCGTCGAGATCGGCGGTCACGCGGACGCCGTCGAGCCCCTGCACCGCGATCTCGTCGGCGGATGCCGAGTGCCGCAGCACGGCCCGCACCCAGTTCTCGACGGTGGCGGAGTCTCCGGGCCAGGCTGCGCTCATGCCCCCATCCTCGCATCGCGCGCTCACCCGCACGGATGATCCGCAACGCCGACGCGACGTGACACCATGGGGCCGTGCCTGCAGGTCGGACGAGAAGCGCCGGCGGCTGGCGGAGCATCGGTCGCGCCGATGTGCTGCTCGCCGCGGTGCTCGTCGTGGTCCTGCTGCCGGCGACGCTCCTCGCGCTCGTGCAGTCCGAGGAGCCGGTCCATGCGCCGATCCTCATCGTGCTGACGGTTCTGTTCGCGCTGCTGCACGGACTCTCGTTCGTCGCCGTCCATCGCCCGCTGATCGCCCTCGGCGCGGCGAGCATCGTCATGCTGGCCCTGGCGCTGCTGCCGGGCTCCGACGGCGTCCCCGCGGTCATGTTCCCCTCGTCGTTCGCGTACCTGCTGTGCACCTCGCAGGTGGCGATCCAGCGCGACCGGCGCTTCGGGATCGGCGCTCTCGCGATCGGCGTCGCGGGGGCCGTGATCATCGCCGCGATCCCGTCGCCCGCGTTCGACGTCCAGATGCGGATCGGCCTGCTCGTCGGCCTGATCGCCCTCGTCTGCGCCGCGTGGGCGGTGGGCACGCTTCAGCGCCTGCGCCGCCAGCAGACCGCCGAACACGAGCGCACGCGCGTGCAGGAGGCGATCGTCGCCGAGCGCCTGCGCATCAACCGCGACCTGCACGACGTGGTCGCCCACGCGATGACGGTGATGATCGCGCAGGCCGAGGTCGGGCGCGCGTACGTGCGCGACGACCCCGATTCGAGCGCGCATGCGATGACCGTCGTCGCCGGCACCGGGCGCGAGGCACTGCGCGGGATGCGCGGGATCATCGGCGTGGATGAGGATGCTCCGCGCGAGCCCGTGCCCGACGTCGACACGGTCGCCGCCGATATCGACGGCGTACGGAGCATCGACACCGTCGCGCAGCACGCCGAAGAGGGGGAGCGGGGCCGGCTCGATCCTGCCGCGCGGATCGCCCTGCGGCATGCGGTGCGCGAGGCGCTGACGAACGCGATTCGCCACACCCTCCCGCCGCGTCGGATCGATGTGCATCTGCAGTGGGAACCGCAAGAGGTCGTCGCGACTGTCCATGACGACGGCGGAGCCGGGCCTGCGACGGACGCGCGGGGGACGGGGATCGGACTGATCGGCATGGCCGAGCGCGTGCGCAGCGCGGGCGGAACGATGACGGCGTCGGCCGCGGAAGGGCCCGGCTGGACCGTGCGGGTCGCGCTGCCGCGCGCAGATGCCGCGACGAAGGAGGAATCGTGACCATCCGCGTGCTGCTGGCCGACGATCAGGCGCTGTTCCGCGAAGCGGTCGCGGCGATGCTCGCGCGCGATGGGCGCCTCGAGATCGTCGGGTCCGTCGACTCGGGTGACGCGGCGATCGCCTTCGTCCGTGCGCACGCCGTCGACGTGATCCTCATGGACATCCGGATGCCCGGCACGGATGGCATCGCCGCCACGCGCGAGGTGCTGCGGCTGCGACCGCAGACCCGGGTGCTCGTGCTGACGACCTTCGACCTCGACGAGTACGTGTTCGGTGCGGTGCGCGAAGGAGCGAGCGGATTCCTGACGAAGGATGCCACGCCCGAGGCCCTCGCCGACGCCGTCGTCGCGGTCGCGGCGGGTGAGCCCGTCATGACGCCCCGTGCCACGCGGGCGCTCCTCGGCTTCGTGCGCGAGGGCGCTCCGGCGGGTGCTGCGCCTGCCGCCCTCGACGTGCTCAGCCCGCGCGAGCAGGAGATCGCGCGGCTGCTGGCGACCGGAGCATCCAACGAGGACATCGCGGGTCACCTGTTCCTCTCCGAGAACACGGTGAAGACGCATGTGCGGGCGGTGCTCGCGAAGCTCGGCCTGCCCGACCGCATCCATGTCGTGATCTGGGCGTACGAGCAGGGGATCCTGCGCCCGCAGGGGTGATGGCTCACCCGCGCGGGTGAGACGATCCACCGCTGCGGGCGATGCCGGGCGCGGGGCCGGATTCCTAGCGTGAAGGCATGAACGCCAAGAATCGTCTCATCCTGACCATCGTCATCGTCGGCGGGTCAGCGCTGCTCGCGCTCGCGGCCCTCGTGCGGCTCGTCGCACCCGGCGCACTCGCCGGACTCGACACGCTCAGTCCGAGCCTCGCGCAGCACGTCCTCGCCGACGCGCCGTACGCCGCGCTCGGTCTCGCGGCCGGCCTCGCCGGTGCGGCGATCGGGCTCGCACGACGCGCCGTGTCGCCGGCACCTCTTCGTGTGGCGGCCGTCATCGTCGCCGTGGTGCTGCTGCTGCTCACGCCGGGCGGGATGATCCCCGTCGCCGGGTACACGTTCGCGATGGTGACGCTCATCGGCGTCGTCGCGCTGGCCGTGCTGCTCGTGCGGCGGCATCCCGTCTGGGGGCTCGCGCTGATCGTCGTCCTGGCGGCCCTTGCGACCTGGGCGATCGTGGGGATGCAGGCCGCCCGCCTCACCGAGAACTTCGTCGCTTCGCTCCTCGAGGTCCTGCCTGGTCTGATTCTCGCCGTGATGCACCTGGTCGTCGCGATCGCGCTCGTCGTACAGGTCTCGGCGAATCCGCAGCGGACCAGGGGCGCCGTTGCCGCGTGGGTGCTTCGGCACCGGGTGGCGATCACGATCGTCGCGGCATGCTGCGCCGTGCCGTACACGTTCGCGCGCGTCTCGTGGCTCACGCCCTGGCCGCTGCTCGCGCCGAGCGGTCTCGACCTTGCCGAGAAGCCCATGGTGCTGCTGACCGGGTTGAGCCTGGGAGCGGCGATGCTCGCCGGGGGAGTGCTCACGCTCGGGCTGATCCTGCCCTGGGGGCGGCGCTTCCCGCGGTGGATGGCGGGTGCGGGCGGACGCCCTGTGCCGGTCGCGCTCGCGGCGGTTCCGGCATCCGTCATCGCCGCGCTCTTCACCGCCGGCGGAATCGACTGGCTCGTGTCGCTGACGAACGGGAGCCTGGGTGATGGTTCTGTCGCCATGTTCGTCGAGTTCATGCTCGTCTTCCCGTTCTGGCTGTGGGGCCCGGCGCTGGGGCTCGCGACGTGGGGCTACGTCCTGGATCGCGAGGATCGCGCGGCCGACGTGCGTACCGCTCGTACCGGCGACCCCGTCCCCGCGGGTCGTTGAGCGAGCGAAGCGAGACGACCCTTCGACAGGCTCAGGATCCACGGGGCTGAGCGAGGAGCGCAGCGACGAGTCGAAGCCGCTCGTCGCTCGCTCGTCGCTCGCTCGTCGCTCGCTCCCGCCTACGCCTCCACTCGCAGCCAGCCGCCCGTCTTCACCCGCCAGCCGAGGGTCGCGAACCGGGCGAGCATGTACACGCCGAAGAACGCCACGGCCAGCCAGGTGACTCCAGCGGTTCCGGTCACGCCGGTGAGCGCGACGATGAGCAGCGCGGGCAGGAACGGCACGAGGTTGAGGCCCCCGGCGATCGCCAGGTAGCGGACGTCGCCTGAACCCATCAGCACGCCGTCGAGCACGAAGACGATCCCGGCGATCGGCTGCGCCACGGCCAACACGATGAGCGCCGGCTGGATCAGCGCCGCCACCGCCGGGTCGCCGGTGAACGCCAGCCCGATCACGCCGGAGAGGGCGCCGATGATCACCCCGACGATGACGCCGAACCAGGCGCCCCAGGCGACGGTGCGGGCGAGGACGTGCTTGACGCCGGGGATGTCGCCGGCGCCCAGGCCCTTGCCGATGAGCGCCTGGGCGGCGATCGCCAGGGCGTCGAGGGCGAACGCGGCGGCCGAGAAGATCGTGAAGACGACCTGCCATCCGGCGAGCTCATCGGTGCCGATGCCCGTGGCGACGCCGACCGTGATCAGCAGAGCCGCGCGCAGGCTGACCGTGCGCAGGAACAGCCAGCCGCCCGACCGTGCCGATCCGCGCACGCCGTCGCGTTGCGGGCGGACCGACGCCGAGTGCTTGCGTGCGAGGCGACCGACGATGATCACGTAGGCCGCGACCATGGCCCACTGAGCGGTGACCGTGCCGACGGCGGATCCGGCGATCCCCCAGCCGAAGCCGTAGATGAACAGGAGGTTCAGCAGCGCATTCGCGCCGAAGCCGAGGCCGGCGATCCACAGCGGCGTCACGGTGTCCTGCATGCCGCGCAGCAGCCCGGTCGCGGCGAACACGATGAGCATGGCCGGCAGGCCCCACATGCTGATCATCAGGTACGTGTCGGCCTGTTCGGCGACCTCGGCGGATGCGCCGAACAGCGAGACGAGCCAGTCCGACGACGTCGCGCCGACGACCGCGAGAACCGCGCCGAGTCCGAGCGCCAGCCACATGCCGTCGATGCCGACGGAGACGGCATCCTTGTGATCCCCGGCGCCGAACCGGCGGGCGACGGCCGGTGTGGTCGAATACGCGAGAAAGATCATCAGACCGACGATCGTCTGCAGCACGGCGCTCGCGATGCCGAGCCCCGCGAGCGGCACGGTGCCGAGGTGGCCGACGAGGGCGGCATCCACCATGAGGAACGCGGGCTCCGCGACGAGCGCGCCGAGCGCCGGGACCGCCAGGCGCAGGATCTCCCGATTGAGGGAGGCGGGGCGGGCGGTCACCCCTCGAGCCTATGGCCTGCCGGCGACACCGCCCCGATGCGCGCGTAGGGTGGGAGGACCGGCATCCGGAGGTGGATGATGACTGATCCTCGAGACGCCGCGGCCCGCTATCGGGCGCGGCAGAACGGCGAACCGGATGCTGAGCCCCAAGCGCCGCCGATGCAGCTCACCGCAGAGAACAAGCATCAATTCGTCGAGAGCGCGATCCAGGTGGCGATGCGGCGCGGCGCGTTCGACGATCTGCCGGGAGCAGGCAAGCCGCTCGAGGGCCTCGGAACCCATCATGATCCGGACTGGTGGATCCGCCGGAAGATCGAGACCGAGAATCTGACGGGGCTCGGCCCGCCGGCGATCCTGCTGCGCACCGAGGACCGCGAGCTCGACGCGACGCTCGACGGATTCTCGCGCGAGAGCGACGTCAGAGAGCTGCTCGAGGACTTCAATAAGCGCGTGATCGAGGCGCGACGGCAGCTCCTGGGCGGACCGCCGGTGGTGACGAAGACCCGCGATGTGGGTGCCGAAGTGCGGCGTTGGCGGGAGCGTCGGCAGAACTCCGGGTAACGCGGGTATAACGGTCGACCTGAGGAGTCGATGGGTAGAGGTGCCCTTAGACCTTCGTCCAGGCGATGTGGACCTTCGTCGATACCTCTTTATATGCGCGCGAATAGCAGTAGAGACTTTTGGGCAGGTATCCCCAGAACTGGGGGATTGTTCCGGCTGACGGGCCGTCGCCAACATGTCTGCAGGAGCCGCTCAACTGAGGGGTGGCGGCGGCTCCTGATCCTGGGGTTGGGGAGACGACGAAGCCCGTCGACAGACGCGCCTGACCAGGGGTACCCGTTCGTCATCCCGGGAAGTGTGACTCTGTCATGCGTACTATCCGACGCCTCATCGAGGCCAAGAAGGTCGAGCGCGAAGAGAACGGCGAAGCCGGCTTCTCGCTCATCGAGCTCATCATCGTCGTCGTGATCCTCGGGATCCTGGTGGCTGTGGCGATTCCCGTTTTCGGCAGCATCCAGGACAACGCGCGGATCAATGCCACGAAGCAGGTCGCCGCTAGTGCAGCCACGCAGTGGTCTGCGCAGCTCGCCGCGGGAGAGACGCCCACCGACTACAAGACCGGCGACTCCGACATCACGTTGAGCGCGACGCCTGCCGCGGGCGCCGAGATCAACACCGTATGCGCAACCGCGACGAACAACCAGATCAAGGCCACGACGAAGGCCTACTCTTCCGGCCCCGGTTGCTAATCCGTGTCTGACTGGAGTGGAGGCTCGCCCCTGTGGGCCTCCACTCCGGCTCACTACCTGAGGACCACTCATGTCGCGGTCAACCCGAACCGACGACGGACTGGGCCTCATCGAAGTCATCATCGCGATGGTGCTGCTCGCGGTTCTCGCGCTCGCAGTGCTTCCGCTCCTGATCTCGGCGATGGGACTCAGCGTCGACAATCGATCCTCGGTCGTGGCGACGAATCTCGCCAATGACCGGATCGCCGAGATCCGCTCGGTCTTTCCGACCGGATCCGCAGCCTCCCATTGTGCGGATCTGGCAGCCAAGAGCGGCGATCTGCCCGACCCGTCGGGTTCGGGAATGACGATCCGCACATCGGCGGTGACGTGCCCGACCGGCGCTGCCGAGTATCCGGCAGCTGTCACCGTGACCGTGCAGGTGATCTCGGCCGGTGAACCGCTGACCTCGGTCTCCACGAAGGTGATGGTCGCGAAGCAATGAAAATCGAACGTCCGGATGACGAGGGGGTGACCCTCATCGAGCTCATCCTGTACATGCTCATCGCGGGGGTGATCCTCGCGCTCGTCTCCGCGACGTTCATCAACGGGTGGATGGCGCAGGCGTCCACCACCGATCGGGATGCCGCCACGGGCCAGGCGAATCTCGTCAGCGCCTCGCTGCAGAAGTCCATCCGCAACGCCGGCGCGCTGAGCCTCACGACCGGCACGAGCGACACGCTCGTCGCCCGGGTCGCGACGGGCACGAACGGCTCGGAATGCCGGGCCTGGAAGCGCACGGCATCCGGCGACCTCCTCTACAAGACCTCGAGCGCGGCCATCGACCCCAACGCCACGACGGGGTGGACCACGCTCGCGACCGGCATCGAGGGCGGCCCGATCTTCTCAGCCTCGTCGGCGACGCGGCTGACCTACTCTTTCACCGCCGAAGTCGGCGACACCAGCATCCCGATCAGGGGTGCGGTCACGGCGCAGGCGGTCATCCCCGGAGGCGGACCATGCTGGTGACGCTGCACGACATCATGCGCCGGTGGCGTGACGGACATCGCGAACCCGACGACCGCGGGGCGACGCTCGTCGTCGTGATCATCGTGATGATGGTGCTCATGGTCGGAGCCGTCCTCGTCGGTGGTCTCGTCACGAACACCGCGAGCAGCGTGGTCTCGAGCCGCAGCACCGCGCAGTCACGCGCTGCTGCCGATGCCGGACTCGCCGATGCGATCGCACGGGCCAGCCGTGCCGACGCCGACCCCTGTGCCGCGGTTCCGGCGGGCACCTCACCCGCGTACACGGTCGCGGTCGCATGCGATTCCCCGAACACCGGCCAGGTGACCTTCTCCGTCACCGGCACTGCTGGAGGGTCATCGACGACGATCATCGCCGTCTATGAGACCGTGCCGGTCACAGCACCTCGAGGTCTGACGGGGGCACTGGTCGCGGGCACCGGCGGACTGAGCACGTCCACGGTGCGCATCGATGCCGCCGGGGCGGACGGCGACGTCATCGTCGAGAACGGCAGCCTGAACTGCAACAGCGCCACCACGATCAACGGAAGCGTGATCGTGCGCAACGGCTCTGCGGCCATCACCAACTACTGCAAGGTCACGGGCAACGTCTACGCATCCAAGGACGTCAGCCTCGACAGCTTCGCGAACGTGGGCGGCGACGTGGTCTCGCTGGGCACTCTGACGACATCCAACAGCACCTACATCGCCGGCAGCGCGTTCGCGCGCGGCAAGGTGATTCTCAACAACAGCACCCAGATCAAGGGCAACCTCACCACCGAAGCCGGCGTGTCGATCGACAAGGCGCGCGTGGATGGGGACATCCGGGCCGGGGGCGTGCTGGCATTCAATTCATCGTTCGTCGGTGGCGACGCCTCGAGCTCCTACACCGGCGGCACCCATGGAGTGGTCTTCCGGGCCGAGTTCGGGTCCGTCCACGTCGCGGTGCCGTTCTCGTCGTTCCAGGAGTCCAAGATCGGTGGAATCCTCGTCAGTGCACCGCCGATCGGGGCTGCACCGTCGACGCCGAAGGTGTCTGCCCCGGCTCCTCTTCAGCCGGACGGATTCGCCTGGTTCGACCTCGGTTTCGAGAAGAGCAAGTGGGAAGGGCTCGGCTACTCCGTCGTGAACTGGACGGGTGATTGCGACATGGCGACGGCCGGATCGGCACTGAAGAGCGCCGTGATCGGGTACAACTCGCCGACGGTGGTGAACGCGCTCGCATGCAAGGACAACAAGAAGGTCACGGGCGTCGTGAAGGGCTACAACGTGACCCTCGACATCAAGACCGACATCGCGATCATCGCCAACGAGTTCTCGACCCAGCAGCTCAAAGTGAACTCCGCCAGCGGCGCGGAGCTGGACTTCAGCCTGATCACTCCCGACAACACTGCGAACAACGCTCCCACCTGCGCCTCGGGGCAGGGAACGCTCAACATCTACGCGGCGCAGCTCGGCTCGAAGATCACGGGCCTCGCCTACTCGCCGTGCCAGATCACGATCGGGCAGGGAACCTGGAACGGGCAGATCTACGGCGGGACCCTTTCTGCTGGCGGCGCCACCTGGGCGCACACCTACAAGCCGGTGACCGTCCCGGGCTCCATCGCCGGTGACGAGACCGGCGGCGTGGGCAGCACGATCCTCGGCACCCTCATCGCTCAGCGGGACGTGCAGTGATGCCCGCCGCCGCCATCCTCCTCACCGCGTTCGCGGGCGTCTTCGGCCTCGTGATCGGCTCGTTCCTGAACGTCGTCGCGTACCGCGTGCCGGCCGGTATCTCGCTGCTGCGCGAGAGCCGGTGCCCGCAGTGCGAGGCTCCGATCCGGGCGCACCAGAACATCCCCGTGCTCTCATGGGCGGTGCAGGGTGGGCGATGCGCGAGCTGCGGGGCGGGGATCTCGGGGCGGTATCCGCTCATCGAACTCGTGACCGGCGCGCTGTTCACGGCGGTCGCTGTCGGCACCCTTCGACAGGCTCAGGAATCGACCTGGGCGTCGCAGGGAGCGACCTGGGCGGCGCAGGGATCGACGAGTGCGGCTCAGGGAACGATCTCGTGGTCCAGCAACCCGTGGTTCTGGGGCGAGCTCGTCATGCTCGTGCTGTTCGCGGCTCTCAGCGTCGTGCTCACCGCCATCGACGTCGACGTCAAGCGGCTGCCGAACGCGATCGTGCTGCCGGGATGGGTGGCGACCGTCGTCATCCTCGGGCTCACGACGATCGCGGGCATCGCTGCGGGGAGCGACCCTTCGACAGGCTCAGGGATCGCCGGGGGCGGCTCAGGGATCGAAAACGGCGGCGGCTCAGGGATCGCCGCCGAACCGTTCATCCGGGCTCTGCTCGGGGGAGTGGCGCTGTTCCTCTTCTACTTCGTCATCCGGCTCATCAGCCCGCGCGGCATGGGCGGCGGCGATGTCAAGCTCGCGGGCCTCGTCGGCACCGTGCTCGGCTGGTTCGGCTGGGGAGCACTCGTCGTCGGAGCCTTCGCGGCGTTCGTGCTCGGCGGCGTGGTCGGCATCGCACTCATCCTGCTCCGCCGCGCGAAGCGCAAGAGCGCGATCCCGTTCGGACCGTGGATGCTCGCCGGAGCCTGGCTCGGCATCCTGTTCGGCGAACCGATCGCTCGCTGGTATCTGGGGATCTACACGTAGGAGGGGACATGGCAGCAACAAGGGTCGGTGTGGAGATCACCGAAGAGAGCGTCCGAGCGGTCGAGATGACCATCGGACGATCGCCGCGCGTGCTCGCATACGGCGAGGCGCCGTTGCCGCCCGACGCGGCCAAGGACTCCGAGATCCATGACGAAGGTGCCGTCGCGGTCGCCATCCGGCAGCTCTGGAGCACAGCCTGCATCAAGTCGCGCAACGTCACCCTCGGCATCGCGAGCCGCCGCGTCCTCGTCCGCGAGTACACGACCGCAGCCCTTCCGCGCCCGGTGATGCAGAAGGCGCTGCCGTTCCAGGTGCAGGACCTCCTGCCCGTTCCGGTGAACCAGGCCGTGCTCGACTTCTACCCGACCGCTCAGGAGGGCGACCAGGTGCACGGTCTGCTCGTCGCCGCAGTCGCCGAGACGGTCGAGCAGATGATCGCCGCCTTCACGCGCAGCCGCATCCGCGTGACGCGCGTCGACCTCACAGCCTTCGGTCTCGCCCGCGCGGTGCGCCGCGACGCCTCGGTCGGAACCGTCGCAGCCATCCACGTCGGCGACCACACCACGCAGGTCGTCATCCTGCGCGACGGCATCCCGATGTTCGTCCGCATCCTGCCCGCTGACATCGAGACGACGGCCGTCCGCCGGCGGGGCGTCCTCGCTCCCGTCGACGAGACAGCGGATGCCGAGATCCCGATGCTCGCGGCGGTCGGCGCCGCCGGCATCCTGCCCGCTGGCATCGCTCGCCAGGCCGACGCACTCGCACCGGGTGCACTCCGCGGCACCCTGCGGGGCGAGTTCGGCGGCCGCGCCGTCACAGACCTGCTCAGCCGCCTGCACAGCACTCTCGATTTCTACATGACCCGCCCCGGCGGCACCGGCATCGACCGCGTGCTGCTCACCGGCGCGGGCGCCGCCGTGAACGGCGTGCAGCGCGGCCTCGCCGACCGGGACGCGTATCCCGTGCAGGTCATCTCGCTCGCCGACGTCGGCGCCGTCGCCGGTGGCGAACCCGGCGGCGAGCTCGCCCTGAACCTCGTCAGCACCGCGGGGCTGGCGCTCGGAAAGGACACCTGATGTCGCGCGCGGCAACCCTGTCGTACAACGCGGCCCCCCGCGTCAATCTGCTGCCCGCCTCCGAGCGGGCCCGCCGCGAGCGCGACCGCCTGGCCGGGCGATGGCTCTGGGCCGTGTTCGGCGCGCTCGTCATCGCAGCTCTGCTCGTCGCCGGCGCCTGGGCCTGGAACCAGCTCGCCCAGCAGGAGCTCGCCGCCGAGCAGCAGCGCACGCAGCAGCTCGTTACCGAGATCGCCGCGCTCTCCGAGGTCAGCAGCGCGATCGCGACCGAACAGGACCTCAGCGGGTACCTCGCCGAAGCCATGGGATCCGACCTCGCGTGGGGCGACGTGCGCACCAAGATCGAGTCGGCTCTGCCCGCCGACGTCTCGCTGATCGGGTTCTCCTTCGTTCCGGGGGCGCCGTCGACGACGGTGCTGGGCGAAGAGGATGCCGCGGGCACCGTCGGCCTCACCGGAACCATCACCCTCGACAGCCCGAACACGATCGACATCGCGAGCATCTCGCGCCAGCTGCGCACCGTCGGCGCCGTCGCCTCCAGCGACTCCAACGCGATCGCCGAGAGCAGCACGACAGAGGGGCACTTCACCTACACGATCGACGTCGTCTTCGATCAGGGCATCTACAGCGGCCGATTCGCTGCCGAAGAAGGAGGTCAGTGATGAACAAGCAGCTGATCACTCTCGTCGGCGGCCTCGTCACCGCCGTGGTCCTGATCCTCGGCGTCGTGCTCGGCGTCATGCCGCTCGTCGGCGGCGTCTTCACCGCGCAGGACCAGCAGAAGCAGGTCGCAGACACCAACGCCGTCTACGAGATGCAGATCGCCACGCTGCAGAAGCAGCAGGAGAGCATCGCCGAGACCGAGAAGTCGGTCGCCACGCTGACCACGCAGATCCCGGCAGCCGCCGAGCTCGACGGCGTGTTCGAGCGGATCTCGCGTGCCGCGTCCGCCGCCGGCGTCGACGTCGTCTCGGCGACCAAGGGCGAGACGACGCCCTACGCGGCCCGTCTGGGCACGGACGACGATGCCGCAGCCGCGCCGGCGCCGACCGAGGCCGCCGACACGGCGACGGACACGACCGATGCCGCCGCCGACGTAGCGGGTGCCGAGTCGGACGCCGCCGCGACGGATGCTTCGGCCACCGACCCAGCGACAGCACCGGCATCCGACGACCGGATGCAGGTCGCGATCAGCATCCAGGTCATCGCCCCCGACATCGAGAGCGCCCAGAAGTTCCTCGACGGGCTCCGTGCCGGGCCCCGCGCCATCGCGTTCGACGACGTGACCGTCACGGAGTCCACCGACGGGTTCGATGTCAGCGTCGAGGCCCTCGCATTCATCCGCACTCAGGGAGGCGACTGACATGCCCGTGACCCTCAGCGAGCTGCTCGCGATCGCAGCGCGGGCCCGGGCATCCGACCTGCACATCACGGCCGACGCCGCGCCGCTCATGCGCGTCGACGGCGACCTGAAGCCGGTGCCGCAGCAGCTCGAGCCGCTCGACGCCGTGTGGGTGCGCGAAGCCGCGCACAGCCTCATGAGCGACGGACAGCGCGACGAGTTCGTCCGTCGTCACGAGGTCGACCTCGCTCACCTCGAACCCGGCCTCGGTCGCCTGCGCGTGAACGTGTTCCGGCAGCTCGGGGCGATCGCGATGGCACTGCGCTTCATCCCCGGCAAGATCTTCACGCTCGAAGAGCTCGGCGCTCCGCAGATCGCCCAGGACCTCGCCCTGCGCCCCCGCGGCCTCGTGCTCGTCACCGGCCCCACGGGATCGGGCAAGTCGACGACGCTGACCGCCATGGTCGACATCATCAACAGCATCCGCCCGGTGCACATCGTCACGATCGAGGATCCGGTCGAGTTCCAGCACACGAGCCGCAAGGCGCTCATCCACCAGCGCGAGGTCGGCAGCGACACGAACTCGTTCGCCGAGGCGCTGCGCCGCGTGCTGCGTCAGGACCCCGACGTGATCCTCGTCGGCGAGCTCCGCGACCCCGAATCGATCTCGACTGCGCTGTCGGCGGCCGAGACCGGACACCTGGTGCTCTCGACCCTGCACACGCAGGGCGCGTCGAAGTCGATCAACCGCATCATCGACGTGTTCCCCGCCGACCGGCAGGATCAGATCCGCTCGCAGCTCGGCGACACGCTGCAGGGCATCATCAGCCAGAGCCTGCTGCCGCGGGCTCAGACCGCCGGACGGACGATCGCGACCGAGGTGCTCATCAACACCCCGGCCGTCGCCAACCTCATCCGCGAGGGC
Source organism: Microbacterium sp. NPDC077644 (assembly GCF_040702785.1). NCBI lineage: Bacteria > Bacillati > Actinomycetota > Actinomycetes > Micrococcales > Microbacteriaceae > Microbacterium > Microbacterium sp. NPDC077644. The sequence goes on along the minus strand of NZ_JBFBME010000002.1, from coordinate 380,604 downwards.
CAGGTCGCCCAGATCTACAGCTCGATGCAGGCCGGTGCCGCTGAGGGCATGCACACCCTCGACCAGGACCTGCGCCGGCTCGTCGGCGAGGGGACTGTCGCCGCGCACGTCGCGCGCACGTTCGCCGTGGACCCCGCATCGCTCGACAACGTCCACGTGCGGCCCGCCGATCTCGACGCCGACTCGTGGTCGCACTACGCCGTCGACCGCCAGCTCACCGAATGGGGGTCGTGATGTCGACCATGCAGGAATGGCACTACCAGGCCATCGACCCGGGCACCACGCAGCTCATCAAGGGCACGATGGACGCCACCACCGAGGCGACCGTCACCGCGAAGCTGCGCGCGCAGGGACTCATGCCCGTGCAGGTCGCGCCGGTCGACAGGACGGGTCTGCGGCGCGAGATCACCCTGCCGTCCCTTAACAAAGGAGTGTCCGCGCAGACGCTCGCGATCTTCTCGCGGCAGATGGCGGCTCTGATCAACGCCGGTCTGCCGCTCATGCGCACCCTGCTCGTTCTCGAGGACCAGACCGACGACAAGAAGCTGCGCGGGGTGCTCGGATCCGTGGCATCCGACGTCGAGAGCGGGTCGTCGCTCTCGGACGCGCTCGGAAGACACTCCGACGTGTTCCCCCCACTCATGATCTCGATCGTCAAGGTCGGCGAGTCCGGTGGATTCCTCGGCGCCGCGCTGAACTCGATCGCCGAGAACTACCGCAAGCAGGCCGAGCTGCACGGCAAGATCCGCTCGGCGACGACGTACCCCGCCGTGGTCCTCGTGATCGCGCTCATCGGCGTGCTCGTCATGGTGACCTTCATCGTGCCGGTGTTCGAGAACATGTTCGCCGGGCTCGGGGGAGAACTGCCCCTGCCGACGCAGATCCTCGTCACCGTCTCGCACAACATGATCTGGATCCTGCCGCTGCTGATCGTGCTGATCGTCGTGCTGGCCGTGCTCTGGTCGCGCTACCGGTACACCGACGAGTACCGCAAGGTCGTCGACCCGATCAAGCTCAAGATGCCGGTCTTCGGCAAGCTCATCACGAAGATGGCGGTCGCGCGGTTCAGCCGCAACCTGTCGATGATGCTCGACGCCGGCGTGCCGATCATCCAGGCGCTGGCGATCGTCGGCCAGGCGTCGAACAACTGGAAGATCGAGCACACCGTGCGCGAGATCCAGGAGTCGATCCGCAACGGCCGCACCTTCGCAGGCCCGCTCGCCAAGGAGGGCGTCTTCCCGCCCATGGTCGCCCAGATGGTCGCGGTCGGCGAGGAATCGGGAACGCTCGCGCAGATGCTCGCCAGCATCGCCGACTTCTACGAGGAAGAGGTCGAGACCGCGACGGAGCAGCTGTCGTCGCTGATCGAGCCGATCCTCATCGTCGGTCTCGGCGTCATCATCGGCGGCATGGTCATCTCGCTGTACATGCCGATCTTCTCGCTCTACGGAGACCTCGCGAACCAGGGGTGAGACTCCTCACACCGTGACGCGGAGGATCTCCTCGATCGTGGTGATGCCGTCGGCGACCTTCGCCCAGCCGTCCTCGCGCAGCGGCACCATGCCCTGCTTGAGGGCGAGCTGACGCAGGTCGCTGCCGGTCGCGTGGGCGACCAGGGCCTGTTCGATCTCGTCCGTGAGCGTCATGACCTCGTGCAGGCCGACGCGGCCGCGGTACCCGGTGTTCGAGCAAGCGGAGCATCCGGCCGCCTTGTACACCGTCGCATGCGGGATGAGCTCTGCCGGCATCCCGATCGCGTCGAGCATGGCGCGGTCGTCCTCGATCGGCTGGCGACACCGCGTGCACAGTCGGCGTGCGAGGCGCTGAGCGACCACGGCGCTCAGCGCGGTCGCGACGAGGAACGGCTCGGTGCCGATCTCGACGAGCCGCGTGAGCGCGCTCGGCGCATCGTTCGTGTGCAGCGTCGACAGCACGAGGTGACCCGTGAGTGCGGCCTCGATCGAGATCGTGGCCGTCTCGCGGTCGCGGATCTCGCCCACGAGCACGACATCGGGGTCTGAGCGCAGGATCGCCCGCAGCGCGGTCGCGAACGTGAGGCCCGCGCGCGGATTGACCTGGATCTGGTTGATGTCGGGGATGCGGTACTCCACCGGATCCTCGACGGTGATCACGTTCACCCGCGGGTTCGACACCGTGCGCAGCGCGGTGTACAGCGTGGTCGACTTGCCCGAACCGGTCGGGCCGGTGACGAGCACCATGCCGTGCGGGCGGGTGATCGCCTCGCGGAAGCGGTGCTCGTTGCGCCGCAGGAACAGCAGGTCCTCCATCGCCAGCGACTGCCCGCTGTTGTCGAGGATGCGCATGACGATCTTCTCGCCCCACACCGTCGGCAGGGTCGCCACGCGCAGGTCGACCGTGCGCCCTTCGTGCATGACCGAGATGCGGCCGTCCTGCGGCACGCGCTTCTCGGCGATGTCGATGGACGACATGATCTTCAGACGCGAGATGACACCGTCCTGGATGCCGCGATCCGCGCGCTGCATCTCGTGCAGAACGCCGTCGATGCGGAACCGGACCGTGAGGCGGTGCTCGCCCGGTTCGATGTGGATGTCGCTGGCGCGGTCGTTGATCGCCTGGGTGATGAGCAGGTTCACGAAGCGGACGACGGGAGCATCCGAATCGGGGTCGTCGAGCTGCTCGGTGAACAGCGACTCGGAGCTCGACGAGGACTCGCCGATCTGCTCCGACAGGTCGGTGAGCTCGCCGTCCGAGCGCAGCAGACGCTCGAAGGCCTGCATGAGCGAGTCCTCGGCGACGACCACCGGCGCGACCCGCAGGTCGGTCAGGCTCGCGATGTCGTCGAGGGCGATGATGTCGGTCGGATCCAGCATCCCGACCGTCAACTGGTCGCGCACGAGCCGCAGCGGCAGCAGGCGGTGCTTGCGGCACAGCGGCCCCGGCACGAGCGCGATCACATCGGGGTCGAACGCGTAGTTCGACAGGTCGATGAAGCTGTAGCCCGAGGCGATCGACGTCGCCTGCGCGATCTGCGCCTCGGTGATGGTGCGCTTGCGCAGCAGATGGCGGGTGAGCTCCTCACCGTCGCCGACCTCCGCGATCGCGCTTCCGACTTCGTCGGCGGGCGCGCCCGTCGACACCAGATACTGCCCCAGTCCCCTCACAACGATCCCCTCGTCTCCCCTTCTCGACATGATATTGCCACCCACCCGCCCCGGGCCAGAGCGGATTCCGCGCAGTTAGGGTGGACGCATGACTGATGTTCTTCCCGCCGGTCTCGCGACCGAAGAGTTCAGCTCCGACATCCGCCCGCAGGACGACCTGTACCGCCACGTCAACGGCGCGTGGCTCGAGCGCACCGAGATCCCCGGAGACAAGGCGCGCTGGGGGTCGTTCCACATGCTCGCCGAGCAGGCCGAGAAGGATGTGCGCACGATCATCGAGGAGGCGCAGAGCGCCGAGCCCGGCACGCTCGAGCGCAAGATCGGCGACCTGTTCACGAGCTTCATGGACACCGCGCGCATCGATGCCGCTGGCATCCAGCCGCTGCAGGAGACCCTCGCCGAGATCGATGCCGTTGACGGCATCCCCGCCCTGCTGGCTCTCGCCGGAGCGTACGAGCGCGACGGCCGCGCGCACCTCATCGGCCTGTACGTCGACGGCGACCCCGGCGACCCGGAGCGCTACGTGCCCGTGCTCGTGCAGTCGGGCCTCTCACTGCCCGATGAGAGCTACTACCGCCTCGACAACTTCGCCGGCACGCGCGACGCCTACCGTGCGCACCTCGAGCGCCTGCTCGCGCTCGCCGGAATCGCAGATGCCGCGGGCGACGCCGAGCGCTCGTTCGCGCTCGAGACGGAGATCGCCTCGCACCACTGGGACAACGTCGCCAGCCGTGACGCCGTCAAGACGTACAACCTGAAGACGTGGGACGAGTTCCAGGCGCTCGTCGGCGTGGACCTGACCGGGTGGCGGGATGCCGTCGGCCCGACGAACCCGGATGCCTTCGCCGAGGTCGTCGTCAGCCAGCCGAGCGCCTTCGAAGGGCTCGGCTCGCTGCTCAGCGCAGACCGTCTCGATGACTGGAAGGCATGGCTGCGTGCGCACGCCGTGCATGCCGCGGCGCCGTTCCTCACCGACGACATCGTGCAGGAGAACTTCTCGTTCTACGGCACCGAGCTCACCGGCGTCCCCACGATCCGCGAGCGCTGGAAGCGCGGCGTCTCGGTCACCGAGGGGGCCCTCGGCGAAGCGATCGGCAAGGTCTACGTCGAGCGGCACTATCCCCAGGCGGCGAAGGCCGCCATGGACGAGCTCGTCGCGAACCTCATCGAGGCGTACCGGCAGAGCATCACGACGCTCGAGTGGATGAGCCCCGACACCCGTGAGCGGGCGCTCGCCAAGCTCGACGCGTTCACCCCGAAGATCGGGCATCCCGAGGTGTGGCGCGACTACTCGACGCTCGAGATCGACGCCGCCGACATCTTCGGCAACGTGCGCCGCGCCAACATCTTCGAGAACGACCGCAACATCGACAAGGTGGGAAAGCCCATCGACCGCGACGAATGGCACATGCCGCCGCAGATGGTGAACGCGTACTACAACCCGTCGATGAACGAGATCGTGTTCCCCGCCGCGATCCTGCAGTACCCGTTCTTCGACGCCTCGCGCGATGCCGCGGCGAACTACGGCGGCATCGGCGCCGTGATCGGTCACGAGATCGGCCACGGCTTCGACGACCAGGGCAGCCGCTACGACGGCACCGGCAAGCTCGACGACTGGTGGACGGATGCCGACCGCGCGGCGTTCGAGGAGCGCACCAAGGCTCTGATCGCGCAGTACGACGCGCTCGTGCCGGTCGGCCTCGACGAGGAGAACCGCGTCAACGGTGCACTCACGATCGGTGAGAACATCGGCGACCTGGGCGGGCTCGGCATCGCGTTGAAGGCGTACGAGCTGTCGCTCCGCTCTGATCCTTCGGTCCCTGAGCCTGTCGAAGGGCCGGTCATCGACGGCCTCACCGGCGTGCAGCGACTGCTGCTGAGCTGGGCGCAGGTGTGGCAGCAGAAGAGCCGCGACGCCGAGACGATCCGTCTGCTGACGATCGACCCGCACTCGCCGAACGAGTTCCGCTGCAACCAGATCGTTCGCAACATCGACGCCTTCTACGAGGCGTTCGGGGTGGCCGAAGGAGATGCGCTGTACCTTCCGAGCGACCAGCGCGTGACCATCTGGTGATCTTCGGCGCAAGCCAGGACAGGTTGTCGACGGCCGGGGTTAGGATGGCCTGAGTCGTCGACGCCTCGGCCGGTGCGGCACCTCCCCCCACCTTCTCGGAAGGACCTCGCGTGGGCACTCCCCCCGAGCCTGCGATGATGCGCAGATCGCAGCGCAGCACCCGTCGTCTACCGCGCCGTGCAGCCATCGGGCGGAGGTCGTTCGCCGCGACGACGCGGGCCCTCGAGGAGCTGGCGGATGCCGGCGCCCACGTGGCGGTGCACGTGATCGACCTCGACAGCGGCTCGCAGGTGCTCGCCGGAGATGACCACCTCACGCTGCCGATCGCCGGGCTCGGCGTCGTACCGCTGCTCATCGAGGTGGCATCCGGGTTCGAGTCGGGCGCCCTCGATCCGCTCGAGATCGTGGACCGCGCCTCGACCGATGCTGTGGCGGCATCGGGCCTGTGGCGCAGCCTGCGCGCTCCCGCCCTGCCGCTCAGCGATCTCGCGGTGCTCGCCGCCGCCGTCGGCGACCCCATCGCCGTCAACATCCTGCTGGAGCAGGTCGGGCTCGACCGGGTGCGCGAGCGCATCGCCGCGCTCGGCATGCCGCAGACGGCGGTCCTCGACCGGTTCCGTGACGAGCGCGGGCCCGATGACGCGCCGCAGGTCGCCGTCGGCACCGCACGCGAGCTGGCCGGACTCTTCTCGGCCCTGGTGAACTCCCGGACTGTGGACGCCGCGGTCAGCGCGCAGGTCGCCGAGTGGCTGAGCCTGAACCAGGACCTCAGCCTCGTGGCGGCATCCACCGGCCTCGATCCGTTCGCGCACGACCACGACGCCCACGGTCTGCTGTTCATCAACAAGACCGGGCGCGACCGGGGCGTGCGCGCCGAGGCCGGTGTGCTCGCCGGCCCCCGATCCGGTGTCGCGTACGCCATGATCGTCGGATTCGACGACCTCTCGATCGCGCACCGGCTGCGCGTGCACGACGCGTTCCGCGTACTCGGCGTCGAACTCATGGAGTACGCGCACTGAAGCCCCGCCCGTGATCGGACGGGGCTCCGGATCGAGCGATCAGGCGTGCGCGTGCGCGCCCACCCAGGTCCGCTCGTCGCCGGTCCAGCGGTTGACCGGCATCTGCCGCCGGGCCGACTCCATGTGCATCCGGGCGAAGGCCGGTGCGAAGACCTCGTTCACGGCATCCAGGCGATCCTGCTCCTCCCGGATCTTCGGCATGATCTCGCGGAATGCGGCGAGGACCGCGTCCTCGTCGACGAGAGTGAGCCGGCCGTGCTCGACCGTGACGACTCCGTCGACCATGACACGCACGATCGACGATCCGTTCTCGCTGTATACGAGGTGGTTCTCGAGGCGGTTGGTGGGCAGGAACGCCAGGGTCGTCGTGTCGAACATGACGAGGTCGGCGCGCTTGCCGACTTCGATGGAGCCGATCGTCTGGTCCAGCACCCCGCTGCGGGCGCCGCCGATGGTCGCGGCGTCCAGCACCTCGGGCACGGTCGGCCAGCGCTCGAAGTCCGGTTCGGTGACCTTGTGCAGGAGAGCCGCGGTCTTCATGACCTCCATGAGGCGCGGTGTGTCGCTCGAGGAGCATCCGTCCGTGCCGAGGCCGAGATTCACGCCGGCGTCCTGGTAGGCGCGCCAGGGCAGGATGCCGGACCCGAGCTTGAGGTTCGAGATCGCATTGTGCGAGACGGAGACGCCCGACCGTGCGATCCGCTCGATGTCGTCGCCCGTGACCCAGATGCCGTGCGCGAACGTCGTACGCGGGTTCAGGGCGCCGATCTCATCGAGGTGCTGCACGAGGGTGCGTCCGCCGTAGAGCTCGTCTCCGGTCACCGCCTGCGTCTTCGTCTCGAGCACGTGGATGTGCACCTCGGCGCCGTACTCCGCGGACAGGGATGCCGCCCCCACGAGCAGATCGTCGGTGCAGCGCTGGGGGCCGGACGGCGCCAGCATGTATCGGATGCGACCGCCCGCCGTCCCGTGATGCCTGCGGAAGGCATCACGGGAGTAGTCGAGGTACTCCGCCGCGGTGAGCGTCGGCGCCTGCCGCACCTGGCGGACGACCTCCTCGGGCAGCCAATCGGCGACGAACGGCAGGGTGTCGACGAACGGCCGGTTGATGATGTGGCCAGAGACATTGGCCCGGATCCCGATGTCGCTGTACGCGCCGGCGACGGCCGCGAGCTGGTCGAGGTCCTGCCCCGGCGTCTCGAGCACATCGTCGATGAGCGTGGTCACGCCCGACTTCATCGACTCCATCGCGAACATGAGCGTGCGCAGCCGGATGAGATCCGGCGGGGTGGGGCTGCCGCCGAGGATGGGGTAGGCGTACGCCATCCACAGCTCCAGCGGCATGTTGTCGTAGCGGCCCTTGTAGAGGTACTCCCACGAGTGGGTGTGCGCGTTGACGAAACCCGGGGTGACGAGCATTCCCGTGCCGTCGATCACGGTCTCGCCTGGTCGTGCTTCGAGGTTCGTGCCGATCTCGGTGAAGCATCCCTCCGCGATGCGCAGGTCACGCCGTACCGGTGTCGCGTGCGTGTTCGCGTCCATGGTGATGACATCCGCGTTGCGGATCAGGGTGGCGGTCATTCGCTTGCTCCGTTCTGTGCGTCCGTGTGCTGCGCGGCGTCCGGCGCCGGTGCTGCGGGAGAAGCCGCGACCGCGGCCGGGCGGGTGCTGCGGGCGACCCAGTGGCAGATCGGGGCGGCGATCACGGCGACGAGGACGCCCTGGATGGCCGGACTGCCGATGCCGGTGACGGAACCGAACCCGGCTGCTGCCGTGCCCAGCAGATAGGCGATGATGCCGGGCCAGACGAACGCCGGGACGCTGTCGAGGTCTGTCCCCGGGTCGCGGCGCCGCCAGACGAACAGGAACGTGCCGATGATGACCCCGCCCAGCGGCGGGATCACCGTGCCGAGGGTGACGAGGAACATGGTCATCGAGTCGGCCAGACCGCTGACCGCGAGGGCGATGCCGATGATGACGCCGCCGATGATGAAGGGGCGCTTGTCGGCCTTGCCGAACAGCTCGGACCCTGCGACGCCGAACGCGTAGGCCGCGTTGTCGTTGGTGGTCCAGAGGTTGAACGTGAGCATGAAGACGCCGAGGCCGGCGAGACCCATCGTGAACAGCAGCGTGGTGAAGTCGGCCTCGGCGAACGCGATCGCACCGATGCCGCCGAACACGAGCATCGCGGTCTCGACGACCACGAGCGCACCCAGGCAGACCAGGAAAGCGGTGCGCGCGCTGCGGGCGAAGCGGGTCCAGTTGCCGATCTGCGTTCCGCCGGAGATGAACGTTCCGATCATCATGGTGATCGCCATGCCGGGGGTGATCGAGCTGTCGCCGCTCGTCGCGAAGAGTCCGCCGATGCCGCCGACCTCGTCGAGGGAGAGCGCGGTGATCCAGATGCACAGGGCGAACATGAGCGGCACTGACACCCACGAGAGCACTTCGATGCCCTTGAACCCCCAGTAGGCGGTGGTCGCCATGAGGAGGCCGCCGAAGATCGCGAGCGGCCACGACTCCGACCAGCCGAGGGCGGATGCGAGGAGGTTCGCGAAGATGCCGACCGTGATCCCGTACCAGCCGATCTGGGTGCCGCCGAGCACGATCGAGGCCCACTTGCCGCCGACCCGGCCGAGGGTGAGGCGCGAGATGAGGACCGTGGACAGACCGGTGCGGGCGCTCGCCGCGCCGAGGGTGGAGATGTAGAGGCCGAGCACGGCGGTCGCGACAGCGCACAGGAGCAGGAACGTGCCGAAGCCGAACGCACCGGCGACCTGTCCGCCGGTGACCATCGTCGGGGTGAAGAAGACGAACCCACCGACGACGACGAGGACGCCGAACCAGCCCTGTCGAGAGTGTGCGGGGACGCGTGAGAGCGGATAGTCCCTGTCGACGCGCTCGGCGGCGGGCGGGGCTGCGGGTGTGGCGGGAGGTGCGGATGTGGTGGTCATGGCGCATTCCTTTCGGTCACCGCTCATTGGAGTCCTCGAATGTTTCGGCGCTGTTGCAGGAGGGGATTGTGTGGAGGAGATCACCTGTCCGGGCATCCGGAGGTGGGGGAGAGCACACCTCCGGCAATCTCGGGGAAACGGTGGCGAAACACGGCCGCCTTATCGTCGGGTGATGGTCGGGCGGAGAAGGGAAGACGCGGATGCGCTGGTCGGCGACGTCCGCGTCGCGGACCTGCTCACGTGGGACGGGCCGCCGATGGAGCTCGCCGGACGGCCGGTCGGCCTTGATCGGGTGATCCGCTGGTCGCTGCCGTCGGACCTGCTCGACCCGAGCCCGTACCTGCGCGGCGGCGAGCTCGTGCTGACCTCGGGGATCTCGATGACTGAAGTCGAAGCGCAGCGCAGGTTCGTGGCGGCCGTCTGCGGTGCCGGCGCGTCGGCGATCGGCTTCGCCCTCGGCGTCGTGACCGATGAGGTGCCGGCGCCGATCATCCGGACGGCGAACGCCCTGGGCGTCGCGGTGCTGCGGATCCCCGCCGATGTCGCGTTCGTCGAGATCACGCAGCGCCTCGCGGCCGAGCAGCACCGGCAGGAGCAGGAGGCTCGCGAGCGCGCCCGTGTCGGGGCGATCATCGACATGGTGCGCCGAGGGCAGGCCAGCGCCGTCGTCCTCGGCGCTGAACTCGACGACGCGAATGCTGTGCACATCGTCGTCGCGCCCAGCGCGATCCGCCTGCCGCTCCCCGAAGGCTCTGTCGTCGGAACGGTCGGCGCGGACACGGTCGCGATCGTGCCGGGGACCATCGGTGGATTGCTCTCCGCACCGCACGACATCGATGCCGTGTTCGGCTGGAGCGGTCCGATCGTGCAGGAACGCATCGCGATCGCGCTTCGGGAGGCGTTCGCCGCTGCCGCCATCGCGCCCCGGCTGCGGCGACCGGCAGGTCCCCGCGACCTCGCCACGTGGGAGGGGCTGGTGCACCGTCTCACACCCGACCAGATCGCTCCGTTCACGGAGCACGTGATCACGCCGCTGCGCCGGTACGACGCGCGTCACCGCACGCAGCTGCTGCAGACGGCCGAGGCTCTCTGCCGGAGGGACGGCGCGGTGCAGGCGGCCTCAGCCGATCTGTTCATCCACGAGAACACCCTCCGCAAGCGCGCCGCGCGCATCGAGGAGATCACCGGGCTGAACCCGCTCAACGCCCTCGATCGCGCGGCGTTCCTCGTCGCCATCCTCGGCGGCACGTGAACAAGCCGCTCTGTTCAGCGCCCTGGCACCCCGAACCGCTGGTGGGGGTCCAGTGCCTCGAGGACGGGTTCGAGGGCATCGGCGAGGTGGTCGAGCTGTTCCGGGCTCAGCTGGTCGAGAACCAGTCGGTGCACGGTGTCGAAGTGGTCGGGCGTCGCGAGCACGAGCTGACGGCGCCCCTGCCGGGTGAGCTCGAGCAGGATGCTGCGCCGGTCGTGCTCGCTCTCCTCACGCTGCACGAGTCCGCGCTGCTGGAGTCTGCTGACGACCTTCGAGGCTCGGGGGAGCGTGGCGTTCGTCGCCGCCGCGAGGTCGCTCAGACGCATCGCGCCGGTGCGCTGCAGGGCGCTCAGCAGCATGAACTCGTAGTGGGTCAGTGACGCGTCGCGTTGCAGCTGAGCGTCCAGAGCCGCGGGGAGCAGTTCGGCGGTGCTGATGAGCGCGAGCCATGCTCGGGACTGCTGCGGGGTCATCCGGGGGAGCGATGCGGCCATGTTCTCCATTCTGTCGGGAATAGTTGCCGAGACAAGGGCGTTTCGATATGTAGTTGCCGAAGCAAGTAAATGCGACGGCGGAACAACAGACGAAAGGCATCAGAATGACCGCGATCACCGTCATCGGAACCGGGAACATGGGCCAGGCAATCGCCGGCATCGCCGCCAAGGGCGGAGCGAGCGTGCAGATCCTCGCGCGCGACATCGAGAAGGCGGGAACCGCTGCAGCATCCATCGGCGCGACCGCCGGGGTCGTGGGCGACGCGATCACGGGTGAGATCGTCGTGCTCGCCGTGCCGTACCCGGCACTCGCCGAGATCGCCGCCGCATACGGCGAGCAGCTCACCGGCAAGGTCGTCGTCGACATCACCAACCCGGTCGACTTCGCCACGTTCGACGGTCTCGTCGTGCCGGACGACTCGTCCGCGGCGGCCGTGCTCGCGGCGCTCGTGTCCGGTGCGAAGGTGGTCAAGGCCTTCAACACGAACTTCGCCGCGACCCTCGCCGCGGGCGAGCTCGGCGGCGAGCCGACCGTCGTGCAGGTCGCGGGCGATGACGACGCCGCGAAGAAGCTCCTCGCCGACGTCGTCACGGCTGCAGGTCTGAAGGTCGCGGATGCCGGAGCGCTGAAGCGCGCGCGCGAGCTCGAGGCCCTCGGCTTCCTGCAGATGGTGCTCGCCGTGCGCGAACAGATCGGCTGGACCGGCGGCTTCGCCGTCCGCGCCTGACTCGATCCCCTGACACTTCGGGGGCTTCCTGCACGGATGTCGGACGGAACAGACGGTTCCGTCCGACATCCGTCGTTTCTGCCCCCGAACCGTCGCGGCCGCGTACCATCGTCGGGATGGACGACTGGACCCCGCACCGCCGCGACGACGGCGAGCTGCTCGGCTGGATCCATCCGTCGGGCGACGACTGGGTGGCCGTCGACGTGCTCGGTCGCACCGTCTCCGACCCGGTCGACTGGCTCGTCGCCGAGGAGGCGCTCGAGGCGCACGGCCTCGCCTGGCTCGCCGAGCCGTGGATGCTCGAGGACGACGGGCGTCCGACCCGCGTCCGCATCGTCGAGGTCACTCCTGACCGCGACGGCATCCCTGGCCGCATCGTCGTGAAGGCCGAGGACTACGGCGATATCACGCGCCCGGCGTCCGAGCCGATCGTGCTCGCCTGGCCGCTGCCCGACCGGCTGCGTCCGCCGCAGCCCGGGGATCCGGACGGCTTCACGCTGTAGGCCCGAGCCGTCAGCTCGGCAGCGAGGGGTGCTTCTCGAGCGGCCGGATCTTCGGGATGAACAGCGACAGCACGAGTGCGATGGTGCCCGCGACGATCGCGAGCCAGAAGCACACCTGGAACGCATCGTGGGTCGGAATCGCGACGCCGTCGGCTTCGACGCTCATCGAAGCGAGCACGCCGCCCATGACGGCCGACGCGCTCGAGGTGCCGACCGAGCGGAACAGGGCGTTGAGGCCGTTCGATGCCCCGGTCTCGTTCGAGGGCACCGAGCGCATGATGATCATCGGCATGGCGGCGAACGTGAAGCCGATGCCGACGCCGATGATGGCGTTCGCGATGAGGATGTGAATCCACTCGCTCGACAAGATGAGCACGTACACGTACGCGATGACGATCGCGGCTGCACCGCCCGTGAAGAGTGGGCGAGGGCCGATCGTGCGCTCCAGCCAGCCGGACAGCGGCGAGATCACCATCATCACGAGGCCCGCCGGCATGACGACGAACGCCGCCGAGATCATGTCGAGCCCGAAGCCGGATCCGGTCTCGACCGGCAGCTCGAGCATCTGCGGGAACGTGACGTTCGATCCGAACAGCGCGAAGCCCATACCGATCGCCGCGACGTTCGTCAGCAGGACGGCGGGTCGCGCGGCGACGCGAAGGTCGAGCAGCGGGTCGGTGGTGCGCAGCTGGTACCAGCCCCACAGCAGCAGGACGATGATGCCGCTGATCACCAGGCTCAGGCCGAGCGGCGAGGTCCATCCCCACTGGGCACCGCGCGAGACGTAGAGCAGCAGCCCGGTCAGGCCGATCGCGAGGCCGACCGCGCCGAGGATGTCGAGGCGTCCGGGGGAGAGCAGCACGTCCTCGGGGACGAAGAGGAGAACGAGCACGAGCCCGGCGACGCCGAGCCCGGCGGCGAGCCAGAACAGCGAGTGCCAGTCGGCGTTCAGGGCGAGGTACGCGGCCAGCGGCATCCCGAGCGCACCGCCGACGCCCATCGTCGCGCTCATGAGCGCGACGGCCGTGCCGAGGTGCTTGGGCGGCAGGATGTCGCGCATGATCGCGATGCCGAGCGGGATGACGCCGGTCACGCCGCCCTGCAGGGCGCGCCCGATGATGACCCCGACGATCGATCCCGACAGTGCTGCGATCACCGAGCCGGCGATGAGCGCGATCATGAGAACGATCACGACCCGGCGCTTGCCGTACATGTCGCCGAGCCGACCCGAGATCGGGGTCGCGATCGCGGCGACGAGGAGCGTGATCGTCACGACCCAGCTCGTGTCCTCGCGAGACGCGTTCAGCAGCGTCGGCAGCTCAGCCTGCAGGGGGACGACCAGCGTGAACATGAACGAGGACGCCAGGCCGGCGAAGGCGAGGACCGCGACCGTGAGGGCCTTGTTCGGGGTGCGCGAGAGGCGTTTCCTGGCCTTGTCGTCGCTGTCTCCCACCTGTCCAGGCTAGCGGCGGATTCCGCAGATGGGCGCGAGAGGGGCAGACTGGGTTCGTGCGAACCATCCGTGACCTCGACACCGTTGAACTCATCATCGACGCGCAGGGCCTGCTGGACTCGATCCGCGGACCCGAGCGCGTCATCGACGCGGGAACGCTGCGCGCCCTGCAGCAGTCCGGCAACTACGTCGTCGGCCTGTTCGACGACGAGGGCGGCCAGGAACGGATGGTCGGAGCATCCATCGCCTTCTTCGGCGAGCCGGGAAAGCGCCGGATGCACTCGCACATCACCGCGCTCCTGCCCGACTACCGCGGCCGCGGCTGGGGCCGCGAGCTCAAGGAGCACCAGCGCCAGTGGGCGTTCTCGCGCGACGTCGGCGGCATCACCTGGACGTTCGACCCGCTCGTGGCGCGCAACGCGCACTTCTTCCTCACCGTGCTCGGCGCGCGCGTGACTGGGTACTCCGTGAACAACTACGGCATCTTCGGCGGCGGGGATGCTGGTGATGAGAGCGACCGACTCGACGTCGAGTGGGCCCTCGCCGACATCGCCAAGCCCCCGGCCGACGACGCGGTCGTCGCGACGCTCGAGATCCCGGAGGACGTCGAGGGGATGCGCGAGACGGATGCCGCGGCCGCCCACGAATGGCGCACGCGCTTGCGCGGCGAGATGGAGCAGCTGCTCGGCCGCGGCCTGCGCATCGCCGGCTTCGACGTGAAGCGCGGGTACCTCTTCACCGAGTGAGCCGGTCTGCTTTCATGGAGGCATGACCTCCGAGGGCGAATTCGTGCAGCATCCGGCTGTCGGAGGCGACCAAGCGCATCCCCGCCGTCGCCCGGTGCCACTTCAGCCGGTGGAACGACGGGTCCGCTCACCTGCACCTGTGGGCGTACGCACGCCCTCTGGGGATGATGCAGGGCCGCGGTGCGATCCTGCCCTATTGGGAGCAGAGCATGCCGGCCATGCCGGAGGACATGATGCGCGAGCACATCGAGATCGTCGCCGAGGCGCTCGCCGCCGACGGAGGGGTGGCCTTCCCGCATCGGTGATTCCGCGCCTGGACGCGGTCCTGACTGCGAGTGAATGCCCTCGGAGCCGCGGATAGACTGGAGGATGCCGCGGCATCGCCGCGCGCCAGCATCCACCCCTTGCGACCATTGGAGCCACCGTGGCCGAACAGTCCCGTCTTGATAAGGTCATCAGCCTCGCCCGCCACCGCGGGTTCGTGTTCCAAGCAGGTGAGATCTACGGCGGTTCGCGCTCTGCGTGGGACTACGGCCCCCTCGGCACCGAGCTGAAGGAGAACATCCGTCGGCAGTGGTGGCAGACGTTCGTCCGCGGCCGCGGCGACATGGTGGGCCTCGACTCCAGCATCATCCTCCCCAAGCGCGTGTGGGAGGCCTCCGGCCACGTCGCGACCTTCACCGACCCGCTCGTCGAGTGCCTGAACTGCCACAAGCGCTTCCGCGCCGACAACCTCATCGAGGACTTCGAGGCGCGCAAGGGCCGCAAGGCCGAGAACGGTCTCGCCGACGTGCCCTGCCCGAACTGCGGCAACAAGGGCCAGTACACCGAGCCGAAGGCGTTCTCGGGTCTCGTGAAGACCTACCTCGGCGTCGTCGATGACGAGTCGGGCCTCTACTTCCTGCGCCCCGAGACCGCGCAGGGCATCTTCGTGAACTTCTCGAACGTGCTCACCGCGAGCCGCAAGAAGCCGCCGTTCGGCATCGGCCAGGTCGGCAAGGCGTTCCGCAACGAGATCACGCCCGGTAACTTCATCTTCCGCACCCGCGAGTTCGAGCAGATGGAGATCGAGTACTTCGTGCCGCCGGCCGAGGCGACCGAGTGGTTCGAACACTGGGTCGAGGCGTGCTGGGACTGGTTCATCGACCTGGGCGTGAACCCTGACAACATGCGCCGGTTCGACGTGCCTGAGGACGAGCGGGCGCACTACTCCGCCGGCACGATCGACTTCGAGTACCGCTTCGGATTCCCCGGCAAGGAGTGGGGCGAGCTCATGGGCGTCGCCAACCGCACCGACTACGACCTGTCGAGCCACACCGAGGCATCCGGCCAGAGCCTGACGTACTTCGACCAGGCGTCCGGCGAGCGCTACACGCCGTACGTGATCGAGCCGTCCTTCGGCCTCACCCGCTCGATGATGGCGTTCCTCGTCGACTCGTACGTCGAGGAGGAGGTGCCCAACGCCAAGGGCGGCACCGACACCCGCACCGTGCTCAAGCTCGACCCGCGCCTGGCTCCCGTCAAGGTGGCCGTGCTGCCGCTGTCGCGCAACGAGCGCCTCTCGCCGCTGGCCCGTGAGGTCGCCGACTCGCTGCGCGGTCGCTGGACGATCGACTTCGACGATGCCGGTGCCATCGGCCGCAGATACCGTCGCCAGGACGAGATCGGCACGCCGTTCTGCGTCACGGTCGATTTCGACTCGCTCGACGACAACGCCGTGACCGTTCGCGACCGTGACACCATGGCGCAGGAGCGCATCGCGATCGACGATCTGCACGCGTACCTCGCCGAGCGCCTGCGCGGCGCCTGAGGCCGGTCTTCGCGTGGAGACGACGACTTTCGCCGCCACCGAGGGGTTCCCGCATACGGCCCTGGTGGGCGTGACGGATGCTGGGAGCACCCTCGCCGTGCAGGGAGACCCGCGCGCGGCGCTCCCGCTCGCGTCGGTGTCGAAGCCGATCACCGCGTGGGGCGTGCTGATCGCGGTCGAACGCGAACTCGTCGACCTCGATGAACCGGCCGGCCCAGACGGGTCGACGCTGCTCAACCTCCTCGATCACACCAGCGGCCTGCCGTTCGAGGGCGAGCAGACCCAGTCGGCCCCGGGGGCCCGCCGCATCTACTCGAACGCCGGCTTCGACGCGCTCGGCGCGCGCGTCGCGGAAGCAGCAGGGATGCCGTTCGCCCAGTGGCTCGCCGCCGAGGTGACCGGCCCGCTCGGGATGCAGGATGCCGTCGTCTCGGGCCGTCCGTCGGCGGGATACCGCGCCTCGATCGAGGACCTGCTGATCTTCGGCCGCGAGGTGCTGCGCCCGACCCTGATCCCGGTGGAGCTGCGCGACCTCGCCCTCATGGTGTCGCAGCCCGGACTCAAGGGCGTCGTACCGGGCTACGGTTCGTTCGACGACAACCAGTGGGGGCTGGGCTTCGAGCTCAAGGGCGCGAAGAGCCCGCACTGGCTCGCCGACTCCTTCCCGCCCGAGACCGCAGGGCACTTCGGCGGGCAGGGCAGCTTCTTCTTCGTGGATCGCTCCCGCGATCTGGCGGCGGCATTCCTGTCCGGCGTGCCTTTCGGCGACGAGCACAAGCGCATCTGGCCGCCGCTCACCGAGGAGATCGTCACGCGGTACGGCGCGCGCTGAGGGAGGCCCGTCAGTCCCGCGCGATGCGGAGCGTGCGGATCTCGAACGGCCTCAGTGACAGGTCGGCGCCGGTGCGCGGAGCATCCAGATCGTCCTCGATGAGCGACACCTCGCGGATGCCGGTGTGCTCGAAGCCCACCTGCAGCGCCCCGGTCGTCCGTCGGCCGAGCGACTCGTACACGCGCACGATGACGTCTCCCGAGCGGTCGTCGGCGAGCTTCACCGAGCTGATCACGATCCCCGCGCCGGCCACGGTCACGAGCGGCTCGACCTCTTGGGCGCCGCGCACGAGGGTCGCCGGTGAACCCAGCCGGATACCCTCTGCGGTGGCGATCTCGGCATCCGCCCCGATGACGAATCCGATCTCGATCTGATGGGATCCGTGGTCGGTCTCGGGGTCGGGGAAGCGCGGAGCGCGCAGCAGCGACAGACGGATCGTGGTCGTGACGTCGTCGCCGTCGACCTCGCGCACGGTGTCGTACCCGTAGATCGAGTCGTTCACGAGCGCCGCGCCGAAGCCGTCATCCTCCTGCGCGAGCACGAATCGGTGCATCGAGGTCTCGAACTTCGCGGCCTCCCAGCTCGTGTTCACGTGCGTCACGCGGCGCTGGAACCCGAACTGCGTCTCGGCCAGCGTCTCGCGCGCGAACAGGTCGAGCGGGAAGGCGAGCTTGAGCAGCTTCTCGGTCTCGTTCCAGTCGATGTCGTTGCGCAGCACCACCGTGCGGCTCCCCGGCTGCAGCAGGATCGTCTGCTCGATCGTGGACTGCGAGAACGCGCGCTTCACGACCACGGTCGCGACGCCCTCGACGACGGATGCCGTGAGCGACGAGACCGCGGTGAGGTCGTCG
Organism: Microbacterium sp. NPDC077644; assembly: GCF_040702785.1. Classification (NCBI taxonomy): domain Bacteria; kingdom Bacillati; phylum Actinomycetota; class Actinomycetes; order Micrococcales; family Microbacteriaceae; genus Microbacterium; species Microbacterium sp. NPDC077644. The sequence goes on along the minus strand of NZ_JBFBME010000002.1, from coordinate 362,745 downwards.
ACCCGGCCCAGGTAGTGGCGGTCGATGTCCCACGCGTCCCACAGATTCGGGAAGTCCTGGTGCAGCTGGAACAGGTTCGCGGGGCGTCCGGTGGGGATCGTCTCGCGTCCGGTCGCCTCGTCGATCGCGGAGGTGATGAGTCCCTCGGGCGAGAGGACGACCGAGACGACGCCGTTCGCGAGGCGCATCCCGCCGTCCGGCAGCGCCGTGAGCTCGGAGGGTGCACCTGCGGCATCCGGCATCCGTGCGGCGCCGAGGGCCGGCCCGCGGCCGTCCGCCGTGCCGACCGACGACGGCACGAAGCGCAGCAGGACGTCGCCCTCGCCGGCCAGCGTCCGGCGGGCGGCGTCGGAGATCGCCTCGGCGTCTTCGAGCGCGCGCGACAGCACCTCGACTGCCTCGCGGTGGACCCAGGCGATCGACGTGCCCGGCAGGATGTCGTGGAACTCGTGCAGCAGCACGATCTGCCAGAGGCGGTCGAGCTCGTCGTGCGGATACGCGGCGCCGGACCGGACCGACGCGGTCGCCGCCCACAGCTCGGCCTCGATGAGCGCGTGTTCGGCCCAGCGGTGCAGCGCCTTGGTGGCGTGCTGGCTCGTGAGCGTGCCGCGATGCAGCTCGAGGTAGAGCTCGCCGACCCAGACGGCGGGGTCGGTCAGCTCGGCGCGGGCATCTGCGAAGAAGGCGTCCGGATGTTTCCACTCGACCTGCGCCGAGCCCTCGAGCGAGGTGAGGCGTGCGGCGCGGCCGGTCATCTCGCGCGTCGTGCCCCCGCCGCCGTCGCCCCAGCCGACCGGGGCGAGCGACATGGATGCCACGCGATTCTCCTGGAACTGGCGCGCCGCCTTCGCGACCTCCATGCCCGACAACTGCGCGTTGTACGTGTCCATCGGCGGGAAGTGCGTGAACATGCGCGACCCGTCGATGCCTTCCCAGAGAAAGCTGTGGTGCGGGAAGACGTTGCGCTGGTTCCACGAGATCTTCTGCGTGAAGAACCACTCGAAGCCGGCCCGGCGCATGAGCTGCGGCAGGGCGGGGGAGTAACCGAAGCTGTCCGGCAGCCACACGCCGTTCGACCGCAGGCCGAACTCGCGCTCGAAGAAGCGCTGCCCGTGCGAGAACTGGCGCACGAGCGATTCGCCCGTGGGCATCACGGTGTCGGATTCGACCCACATGCCTCCCAGCGGCAGGAACCGGCCGGCCTTCACGGCGTCGCGCACGCGCTCGAAGACCTCGGGGCGGTGCTCTTTGATCCACGCGTACTGCTGCGCGCTGGACATGCCGTAGAGGAAGTCGGGCTGCTCGTCGATGAGTGCCGTCATGGATGCCGTCGTGCGGGCGACCTTGCGGATGGTCTCGCGCACCGGCCACAACCAGGCCGAGTCGATGTGCGCGTGGCCGATCGCCGCGATGCGGTGCGCACTCGTCTCGGCGGGCGCGGCGAGCACGTCGGCGAGGCGGGCGCGGGCATCGGATGCCGTCTCGACGATGCGCTGCAGATCGAGGGCATCGAGCGCGTCGTCGAGCGCCTGCAGGATGCGCATGCGCCGTGGACCCGTCTCGGGGAGTTCGGCCTGCAGCTCCAGCAGAACGTCGAGATCGAGGGCGAGTTCGAAGACCTCCGGCTCGAAGACGGCGAGATCCATGTGCCGCACCCGGTACAGCGGCTCGGGGGAGGACGTGCGGATGTCGCCCTCGCGGGTGGGCAGGAAGGGGTGGTGGTCGAGCAGCACCGGGTTGGACGCGCCCTCGAGGTAGAACTCGACGGACTGGCCGGCCACGGCGGCATCCGAGACCGGCAGCCACTGGTTCCGCGGATTCAGGCTCTTGACCGGCGTGCCGTCGGGTCGGTAGGCGAGCGCCTCGCACTGGAAGCCGGTCATGGTCACATCGAAGCCGAGGTCGATGATCGCCTCGACCCGCTTGCCCGCCCACTCGGCAGGAACGGTCCCGCGCACGCGGAACCACGTCGTGCCCCAGGCGGGACCCCACGGGCTTCCGGCCTCGAACGGCGCGAACTCGAGAGCGAGACCCTCGGCCGGCGGGATCGGCTCCCCCGGTAGGGCATGCGCGGCGATCTCGAGCGGCACGCGGGCCGAGTGGATGGCCGGGCGCACCCTCTCGTTCAGCACCCGCTTCACACGGCCGACGGTGAGCGAGGTCTGATCGTGCATGCGTCGGGGCTCCTTCGCGGGGTGGTGTGCGGCCGGGCTCAGTCGTGCACGGTGATCAATTCAGTACCGTGATCTTGGCGTACTCGTCGCCGCCGGCCTCTGTCCAGGACAGGACGTCCTCGAGGATCGGACGCAGCACGTCCAGATCGACCTTCTCGAGGTCCTTGATGTACAGGCACCCGACACCTGTGGTGTGGGGCCCGAGCTCGGCCAGGGCCGCGGCGTGCCGGTCGGTGCTGTCGAGGTACAGGGTCGATGCGCTCTTGCGCGGGGCGAAGCCGAGCACGGGCATGTCGCCCTCGGTGCCGGTCGGGTAGCGGTAGTGGCAGCTGCCGAACCCGATGATGGTGCCCCACAGCTCCGGTTCGCGGCCGGAGATCTCCTGCATCAGGGCAGTGAGGGTCTCGGCATCCCGTCGCCGGACGGCGGGCGTGACACCGGCGATGAACGCGGCGACGCTGCCGCCGGTCGGTTTCACTTCGCAGCCTTCGCCGCGGCCTTCATCGCCTTCTTGTGCTCGCGGACCTTCGTGAGCGACTCGGGTGAGACGATGTCGGCGACACTGCGGAACGAGCCCTCCGCGCCGTAGTCGCCTGCCGCCTCGCGCCACCCGGCACCGGTGAATCCGTACTGCTTGCCGAGGAGGGCCAGGAAGATCTTCGCCTTCTGCTCGCCGAAGCCGGGCAGCTTCTTCAGGCGCCGCAGCACCTCCGGTCCGTCCGGGTCGCACTGGGTCCACAGTGCCGCGGCATCCCCGCCCCAGTCGTCGACGAGGGTCTGACAGAGCGTCTGCACCCTGGTCGCCATGGACCCGGGGAAGCGGTGCACCGCCGGGGTCTGCTTGAACGCCTCGAGGAACTCCTCGGGGTCCATGCCCGCGATCGCCGCGGCATCGGTCGCACCGGTGCGCTGCTCGATCTTCAGCGGGCCGGCGAACGCCGTCTCCATCGGCACCTGCTGGTCGAGGAGCATCCCGACCAGGAGCGCGAGCGGGTTGTCCGTGAGCAGTTCGTCGGCTGCCGTGTCGCCGGTGATGTGCAGAGCCATGCCCCCAGTCTGTCACCGCGTGGCGTTGCCGTGGAGCGGCAAACCCGTTCACGAGTCCGTAGCCCCGTGGGCCTGCTCGCGAGCCGTCCGCGTCGATCGGACTCCCTTCCCGCCCGACGATCAACCCGATATCATCATGATATGAGCGAGACGCTGCGCGACCTGCGCGAACGAGCTGGGCTCAGCCAGGCACAGCTCGCACTCCGCAGCGGTGTCGCGCAGCCGAACATCGCCGCGTACGAGTCCGGAAGGCGCAATCCGTCTGCGGCGATGCTCGATCGGCTGCGGTCGGCGTTGCGGCCATTGCCGCATGAAGCACTCGACCGGCATCGGGACGAGCTCAAGGAGCTTGCTGCGCAGTACGGGCTGACGAACCTGCGGGTCTTCGGCTCTGTTCCGCAGGGCACCGACACTGCACGGAGCGACCTCGACCTCCTCGTCACTCGCTCACCGGACGTCGGGCTGCTGACGATCGCCGAGTTCGGGTTCGCCGCTGAACGGCTGCTCGGTGTTCCGGTCGACGTGGTGACGGACGGCGGTCTCCCCGAGGGCCACCCGATCCTGCGGTCTGCGGTGGCTGCGTGATCGATCGGGACGAACGATCTCTGCGCGAGATCCTGCGGTTGTGCGACGTCGGTGCGCGACTCGCGGACCGGGGTCGCGAATGGTACGTGTCCGACGAGCTCAACACACCGGGGCTCGCAGCCGAGTCGATCATCATCAAGATCGGCGAGAACGTCGCGAGGCTCAGCGATGAGACGACCACGGCGAATCCGCGGGTTCCGTGGTCGAGCATCAAGCGCATGCGTGATCGGCTCGCGCATCATTACGAGGCGACGGACTACGACGCCGTGTGGGCCACCGTCGACGTCGACCTGCCGCACGTACGCGCAGCGATCGCATCGGTCCTTGCCGGCGTTGACGGTGCGTGACCGGCGGCCCGCCCCGAACGTGATCGCACCAGTGTGGCACCGCGTGGCAACCCCCGGTGCGCGGGTCCGTCCCCTGTCCTAAGGTAAGGAGCATGGGGGGTAGGTTCAGCGTCGCCATCGTCGACGACCACGCGCTCATCGGGCTGGCGATCGGCCCGCTCATCGAGCAGTCCGACGATCTCTCCTTCCTCGGCGCGGTGCCGTCGGTCACTGCCCTCCGACAGGGCGATCTGCATCCCGACCTCGTGGTGCTCGACCTCATGCTCCGCGACGGGACCGCGCCGGCCGACAACGTGCAGGTCCTGCGCGACCGCGGTGCGCAGGTGCTCGTCCTGACGTCGGGGGAGGACCGCTATCTCGTCCGAGAGGCGCTGCGCACCGACGCCCTCGGCGTGGTGCGCAAGTCCGCTCCGCCGGCCGCGATCCTCGCGGCGATCGCACGCGCTGCTCGCGGCGAGCTCGTCGTCGACGCGGAGTGGGCCGTGACCGTGGATGCCGACCCCGACCTCGAGAGCGCGCCGCTCACCGACCGCGAGCGGGATGTGCTCGCGCTGTACGCCTCGGGCATCGGCGCCAAGCAGGTGGCGACGCAGCTGGGCATCAGCGAGAACACGGTCAACGACCACCTCAAGCGCATCAAACTCGCCTACCAGCGTCTCGGGCGCCCCGCGCCGACCAAGGTCGAGCTGTACCGCCGGGGCGTGGAAGACGGCTTCCTCCCTGTGCCAGGACGGCGATGAATGGCCGGGTCGAGGCCGGTCGACCGCAGCGCGCACGCGAACGATCGGCCGACCGTCACGAACTGCTGACCGCACGGCTGCTCACCGCCGGCAACGGTGCCGTCGCAGCGATCGCAGCCCTCGGCTTGGCGACCGTCGTCGTGCAGCCGAACGTTCTCGCCCTGCCCCTTCCTTTCCACGGCGCGGTCCTGTGCCTCTACGGCGGCGCGATCGTCGTGGCGCTCGTCGCCCTGGTGTGCTCGCGGCGCGCGATCCGCCTGCTCAACGGCGCGGTGGCGATCGGTTACCTGCTGCTGGTCGCGTCGGCCTGGCCGGTCGTCGCGCTCACCCGATCGGAGGCGAGCGGCCAGCTCGCCTGGGTGCTCACCGTCAACGCGATCGCCGTGCTCGCGGCCGTGATCGCCTGGGGGCAGACGGCGGGCTGGATCGTGCTCGGCGCGCTCGCCGTGTTCGTCCCCCTGCTGCGTTTCGCCCTGGCCGACACGACGGCGAACGCGATCACGAACGATCTGCAGGCGCTGGGGACGGCCATGCTGCTGTGCGCACTGGCTGGGGCGGCGCTCGGCCGCGCCCGGCGGGCAGATGCTGCGGCGGCGGCCGTCCGCGAAGCCGACGTGCGCGACGCCGAGAGCGCGGCACGGCGAGATGTCGAAGCCCGCGCTCAGGCACTGGTCCACGATGAGGTGCTCGCCACCCTGGCGTTCGCGGCGCGGGCGACCACCGAGATGCTGCCGGTCCTCGCCGCGCAGGCGCACCGGGCCCGTGCCGCGCTCGCCGCGCTCGCGACCCCGCACACCGGAACGGTCACGGTCTCGGCGTTCCGGTCCGAGCTGCAGGATCTCGCGCGCACTCACGGCGCGGAGTTCGTCGAGGAGGACGCGGATGAGCAGTCCGCGGAAGTGCCCGCCGACGTGGCGGCCGCCATGACGGGCGCGGCGGAACAGGCGCTCATCAATGCCCAGGTGCATGCCCCGGAGAGCGAGAGCAGCCTGACGCTGACGCACGACGGCGACGGGTTCCGCGTCGCCGTGAGCGACGACGGCCCCGGGTTCGACAAGCACGACGTCACCCCGGGTCGGCTCGGGATCGCCGTCAGCATCCTCGCCCGGCTCCGATCGGTCGGCGGCCTGGCCGAGGTGCACACCGAGCTGGGCCGCGGCGTCGTCGTCGACACCTCCTGGCAGCCGAAAGCCCCGACCGCTGCCATCCATCCGCCGTCGGTCGGGCTGCTCCCGGATCGCGACATGCGCCTCGCCGGTGGCCTGTTCGCGGCCGGGCACCTCGTCCTCGCGGCCTACTCCTTCGTGTGGCTGCGCAATCCGCTGCCCGGTCTTCTCGCGGGCCTGGCCCTCGCCGCCGCCTTCGTGGTCGTCTCCTGGCGCGCCGACCGCGCCCGTGCCGGTGTCGTCGTCTGCGCTGCGGTGCTCGCGATCGCCGCCGTCGGTACGATGTTCGCCGGTGTCGCCGTTCCCGATACGGCTGGTACACCGACCTTCGCCGGCATGTGGCCCCTCGTGGGCGCATCCCTCGTTCTCGGGATGCTGTGTCTGCGCAGCCGGCCGCGAACCGCGCTCGTCCTCCTCGTGCCGGTCGTCGCCCTTGCGGTGATGGCCGTCGTCCCCGGACCGTACACCGAGATACGCGCAGCCGTCATGCGCGCGGTGGTCGTGGTCGTCGCGGCGACCGCGCTCGCCGTCTCGATCCGCCGCCTGGACCGGCACGTCGAGCGGGACAGGGCTGTCACGCTGGCCGCGAGCACGGAACACGCCTGGCTCGCCGAGGGCACGACCCTCGCCAGGGAGAAGACCGCGGGCTGGGATGCGACGATCGGTCCGCTCCTCGACCGCATCGGCGAGGGGACCCCGCTCACCGACGCTGAGATCGCTGAGTGCCTCGTCCACGAGGGCGCGCTGCGCGACGGATACCGCGCCGGGCGCCTCGACGTCCCCGCCGTCGCGGCCGCCGCCGCGCGGGCGCGGTCGCGCGGTGTCGACGTCGTGCTCATCGATGACGTCGCCGACCGAGACATCGATGATGACGTGCTCGAACGGCTGCGCGCCTGGCTGGTCGGAGAACTCGACCGGGCGGACGGCAGTTTCATCGCACGCATCCTCCCCGAGGGGCGATCGGCTCTCGCGACCGCATCCTCCGACACGGCATCCACCCGTTTTGGTGGCTGAAAGACCTAGTGCCGCCTGGCCAAAGGTCTATATCGTCGAAGTATCGATGACGGGCCGCGTTGATCTCCTCGTGAGATACCCGCGACGAGGGCCGGCATCGGAATGCTGGGGACGAGGCAGAGCCGGTGACCGAGCAGCAGAAGGAACCGGATCAGCCGTCAACGACCGAAACGAAGCTGCGGTCGATGGGGGTGGCGCTCTGGCATGGCGTGAGTGCGGGCATCTTGGGAATGCTCGTGCTCACCGCCGTGCTGGCGCTGGGCATCCCGCTGATCACCGGCGCGAGCGCCGTCGACGTTGCTGACGACGCGATGTCTTCGAGTATCCCGCGCGGCACACTGGTCGTGACGCAGCAGGTCGATCCGGCGGACGTCGGCGTCGGCGACGTCATCGCGCTGACGCCCGGCTCCGACCGCGATGCGGTCGTCATCCGCCGCGTGGTCGGCGGTGACGGCACCTCGCTGATCGTGCGGGGCGACGCCGATGGGGCGGACGCGTTCGTCATCGACCGCGGGCAGGCGGCCGGCAGGCTCTGGTACGGCGTGCCCCTGCTCGGCTGGTCGGCCACGGTCGTTCCCGGTCCGTGGCGGATCGTCGTGCTCGTCGTGCTCGCCGTCGCGGTGATCGGCTGGACGGCATGGATGCTGGTGCCGAGGCTGCGCCGACGGCGTCGCTGATCAGGCCGTCGCGGCGCGCACGTCGTCCGCGTCGTCGTCGGCGGCCGGCGCGATCCCGTAGATCGTCTCGAGCGCTGCGACGAACTCCGCCCCTCGACCGTCCGCCGCGAGCTCGTGCGCCCGTGTCGTCGGCGTGTGCGTGAGCACGCCGGCGAGGTGACGCATCGCCTGCTCGACCCGGCCGTCCTTGTCGCCGCGGGATCGGGCGCGCTCGATCTCGGCCTCCATGAGGGCGAAGATGTGCGAGCGGAACGCGACGACCGCCGGTGTGACGCTCTGGCGGTCGCCGAGCACGTTGAAGGTGTCTGCTGCATCGCGCACGATCGTGCGGGCGGCATCCGTCGCCTGGAGCTCCTCGAGCGGAGCGTGCAGGCGGATCGTCTCGAGATCGAGCAGGGCGACGCCCTCGAGCTGCGCGACGGCGGGGTCGACGTTGCGCGGCATCCCCAGGTCGATGACCAGCTGCGAGCGTGCGTGCGCGTTCGCAGTGTGCACCGGGCAGCCGACGGCGACCGGGGCGGATGGCGCCTGCAGATGCTCCGGACCGAGGACGGGCTCCTCGGCGGCGTTCGTGCAGGTGATCAGCAGGGTCGACCGCGATGCGACGCGCGCGTAGTCGGCGTCCGCGACGGCGGTGATGCCGTGCTTCTTCGCGAACAGCTCCGCGCGACCGGAGGGCGAGTGCACCGAGATGTCGACGGCCCCGCGCTCGCGGAGCGTGGCGAGGGTGACGGCGGCATACGCGCCGGTGCCGACCAGCAGCACGCGCTCCGCCGACCAGTCGGCGATGCGGCTGTCGGCGAGCTCGAGCGAGAGCCGCACGAGCGAGCGGCCGGCACGGCCGAGCGCCGTGACGTTCTTGACCTTGCGCTGCGCCTGGCTCGCCCGCTGGAACAGCCTCTCGAGCTCGGGAGAGGTCGTGCCGTCCTTGCGCGCGGCCGTGAGAGCGCGGCGCACCTGACCGGCGATCTCGCCCTCGCCGGGGACGACGGACTCGAGGCCGGATGCCACCGCGAACAGGTGCTCGGCGACACGTCGCCCCGAGTGCACTTCGTAGGCGCCGTCGAGCTCTGCGGTCGGGATGCCGGTGGACTGCTCGATCGCCTCGAGCACTGCCTCGACGCCCACGGCGCCAGCGGCGGTGACGGGTTCGTCGACCTCGACGTACGCCTCGAAGCGGTTGCATGTGGAGAGCACGACGGCCCCCTGCACGCACGATGTCAGGCGCAGGAGATTCGGCGCGACGTCGTCAGGGGTGCGGCTCAATCGTTCGAGCATGTCGAAGGAGGCGGTCTTGTGACTCGCCGTCAGACACAGCAGCACGACATCTATTGTAAGCCCGCTCCGCCGGACGCCCGGCCGAGCCGCCGCTGACAGGCGGTTCATGTGCGTCGGATGGGAGGATGGACTCATGCCTTCCTCTCACGCCCCGCTGCTGCGCGCGCTCGCCGGAGACCGACCCGAGCAGACCCCCGTCTGGTTCATGCGTCAGGCCGGCCGCTCGCTCCCGGAGTACCGCGAGCTCCGCGTCGGAACCCGGATGCTCGACGCCTGCCTCACCCCGGATCTCGCGGCCGAGATCACGCTGCAGCCGGTGCGCAGGCACAAGGTGGATGCCGCGGTGTTCTTCAGTGACATCGTCATCCCGCTGCGGCTGGCGGGCGTCGACGTCGTGATCGAGCCCGGCCGTGGTCCGGTCTTCGCCGAGCCCGTGCGCACCGCCGCCGACGTCGACCGCATCACGGCGATCGATCCGAACGATCTGGACACCACGGCGATCGCCGAGGCCGTGCGCATCGTCACCGCAGAACTGGGCGACACCCCGCTGATCGGATTCGCCGGTGCGCCGTTCACCCTCGCCGCCTACCTCGTCGAAGGCGGCCCCTCGAAGGAGCATCTGCGCGCCCGTGCCATGATGCACACCGACCCGGATGCCTGGGACCGGCTCGCCGGCTGGCTCTCCCGCGTCTCCCGCCGATTCCTCGAGGCGCAGCGCGACGCCGGAGCCGCGACCGTGCAGCTGTTCGACTCGTGGGCAGGCTCCCTGAGCCCCGCGGACTACCGCACTCACGTCGCCCCGCATTCGAAGGCCGCGGTCGAGGGGCTCGGACTCCCCGTCATCCACTTCGGTGTCGGCACCGGACCGTTCCTCGGCGACATGCGCCTGGACGGTGCGGCATCCGCCGTCGGCGTCGACTGGCGTCAGCCGCTCGACGAGGCCGCCGGCATCCTCGGACCCGACGTCACCGTGCAGGGAAACATCGACCCCGCGATGCTGCAGGCCCCGTGGCCGATCCTGGAAGCGCACGTGCGCGACGTCCTCGAACGCGGACGCGCTGCGCGCGCCCACATCCTCAACCTCGGTCACGGCGTGCCGCCCGAGACCGACCCCGACCAGCTCACGCGCATCGTCGAGCTCGCGCACTCATGACCGCCGACACCACGGCTGACCTCGCCGCGCGTGCCGCGCACCGTCATGTCGTCGTGATCGGAGGCGGCATCGCCGGCCTCGTCGCGGCACGCGAGTGCGCGAAGGTCGGCATGCGCGTGACCGTGCTCGAGGCCGAGGGGGAGCTCGGCGGCGCGATCCGCGGTGCGGAGCTCGACGGCGTGAACGTGGATGCCGGTGCCGAGTCGTACGCGACCCGCGGCGGTCATGTCAGGAAGATGCTCGTCGAGCTCGGACTCGACGACCGGATCGTCACCCCGAATCCTGCGGGCGCCTGGCTCGTCGGAGCGCCCGGCGTCGACTCGGCGCCGCTGCCGAAGGGGGGCATCCTCGGCATCCCGGCGAACCCGTTCGCGGAGGACGTGCGACGCATCATCGGCTGGGGCGGCGCGTGGCGCGCGTACGTCGACCGCCTGCGGCCGCCGCTCACGATCGGCCAGGAGCACAGCCTCGGGGCCCTCGTCGCGAAGCGCATGGGACACAAGGTCCGCGACCTGCTTGTCGCACCGGTCACCGCCGGCGTCTACTCGGCGGACCCCGACGACGTCGACACCGAGGTCGCCGCCCCCGGCCTGAACGAGGCCCTCACGAGGACGGGCTCGCTCTCCGGTGGCGTCGCACAACTGCTCGTCGACCGTGCCGACCGAGCGAAGAAGGCCCCGGGGTCGGCGGTCGAGGGGATCTCCGGCGGCATGACGGCGCTCGTTGCGGCACTGGCGGCGGACCTCGCCGAGCTCGGCGCCGACGTCCGCACCGGCACCGCAGTGCGCTCCATCGCCCGCGACGGCGCGGGGTGGACGGTGGCGGTCCCGGCTGTCGGCGACGACGCGGAAGAGGACCTGCCCGACGAGACGCTCCCCGCGGATGCCGTCATCATCGCCACCGCAGAACCCCCCGCGCGTGCGCTGCTCGACGGCCACGTCGTCGGCCTCGGAGAAGCGGGCGAGGCGCCGCAGATCGAGATCGTGAGCCTGCTGCTCGCAGCCCCGGAACTGGATGCCGCGCCGCGCGGCACCGGCGTCCTGACGGTTCCCGGCAGCCGCACCGCCAAGGCGCTCACGCATGCGACGGCCAAGTGGGGCTGGCTGCGCGAGGCGGCAGGAGGGCGTCACGTCGTGCGCGTGTCGTTCGGGTCTCAGGGCGAGCCGGCGGCCACGGCAGGACTCGACGACGATACCGCTGCGCGCCTCGCTCTCGACGAGGCATCCGCGATGCTGGGTGTCGCTCTTCCCGCGTCGTCGCTCGTCGCCGCGCACCGGGCGCGCTTCACGCAGTCGCAGCCCGCCTCGCTGATCGGTGCAGCCGCCAGGAGACGCGAACTGCGCTCGGCGATCGCGAAGGCGGAGGGCCTCGGCGTCGTCGGAGCATGGGTGTCCGGAACCGGCCTCGCGCAGGTCATCCCCGAAGCGACGGCCGAGGCGGATCGGGTGCGCCGGTCGCTGCTGTGGGGCCAGGACGATCACCCGGACGCCTTCTGACGTTTAGATGCCGTTTTCGGCATATGGGGTTACGCTAGGAACCCTGGCCGACGGCATGCATGCCGAAGGCTCGACCGGAACCAACGTGAGGGAGCCCCGCATGAAGGGAAAGATCGGACTCGTCGTCGGACTCGGCGTCGGATACGTTCTCGGCACGCGCGCCGGACGCGAACGGTACGAGCAGATCAAGAAGCAGTGGCTGAAGGTCTGGAACCAGGAGCCCGTGCAGCGGCAGGTCGAGAAGGCGAAGGCGTTCGTCGGGGCCAAGGCCTCGGCCGTTCCCGGAGCGATCTGGAACGGCGTCGTCAAGGTCGCGAAGTCCGTCGGCGACGGGGACACCCCCGGTGAGAAGCTCGACTCGGCGATCGCCACGGGAAAGCAGGCGGCGAGCAACGTCGAGGACGCTCTCGAAGACGCCGTCGACGCCGCGAAGAAGACCGCGTCGTCGGCGAAGAAGAGCGCGACGTCCGCAGCGAAGAAGACGACCACGCGCTCCACCGGCGCGAAGAAGACCACGACGAACGGGAACTGACATGGTCCGCGGATACCGTGACCGCGCCGACGACAGCCTCCTGACGCTGCTGGGCGATCTGCCCGAGCTCGTCACGAAGCTCGTCAAGGCCGAGATCGACGCCGCGAAGGCGTGGGTGTCGCGCACGGCGAAGGACGCCGGGATCGGCAGCGTCTGGTTCGTCATCGCGCTGTTCTTCCTGTTCTGGCTCGTGCCGATGATCCTCGTGTTCGCGGTCGCCGGGCTCTCGTCGTGGTGGCCGGTGTGGCTGTCCGCGCTGGCCGTTCTCGGCCTGCTGCTCGTCTGCGTGCTGCTGTGCGTCGTGTTCGGGCTGCTGAAGTTCCGCAAGGTGCTGCGCCGTGAGAACCCCGGCCAGGCCGTCGCGACCGATATTCGAATCGTGAAGGATGCCGGTGATGACAAGCTCTGACTCCCTGCCCCGCACCGCGGTCCCGGCCGGGATCACCGACCCCGTCGAGTCGGCGCGAGCCGAGCTGAAGGCGGCGCTCGCCGCCATCGAGATCAAGGGCAACGTGCCCCGCCGGCTCGAGAAGGCATCTCAGCGCGGCATCGCCAGGGCGCGCACGTTCGCAGACCGCAATCCGGCTGGAGCCGTGGCGGCCGTCGTCGGCGTCGCCGCCGTCGCCGGCGGTCTCGTCTGGGCGATCGCGCGGGCCATCGCCCGCTGAGCCCCCGCGTTCGTCCCGCCTGCCGGGCCGATCCCTGAGCCTGTCGAAGGGCCGGTCCGTCACGCATTCGCTCCCCGCTCCGGAAAGGGGCAGACTGGGGGCATGTCCGAAGCGAGTGAACAGAACCCGTCCGGTTTCACCCTCTGGGCCGTCTGGCGACGCAACCCCGATGCGCCCGTCGTCGAGACGGACGCCACCGAGCTCGAGACGATCGTCGGTCACATCGAGGACTCCGGCGTCACCGTCCGCGGTTTCTACGACGTCTCGGGGCTGAAGGCCGACGCCGACCTCATGGTCTGGCTGCACGGCGAGACCGCCGAGGACCTGCAGAAGGCCCTGCGGCGCATGCGGCGCACCGAGCTGCTGCGCACCCTGCTGCCGGTCTGGAACGTCATGGGCGTACACCGCGATGCGGAGTTCAACCGTGCGCACGTGCCGGGGTTCCTCCGTGGTGTCGAGGCCAAGGGCTGGCTGTGCCTGTACCCGTTCGTCCGCACGCCGGAGTGGTACCTGATCGACGAGGCCGAGCGCCGCAAGATGCTCGCCGATCACGGCCGCAAGGGCGCTGCGTTCACCGGTGTCATCGCCAACACCGTCGCGGCCTTCGCGCTGGGCGACTACGAATGGCTGCTCCCGCTCGAGGCGGACGACCCGACCGAGCTCGTCGATCTCATGCGCGATCTCCGCTACACCGATGCCCGACGCTTCGTGAAGGAGGAGGTGCCGTTCTACACCGGGCGGCGCCTGCGCTTCGACGAGATCGCGGACGTTCTGCAGTAAGCCATGTCGACCTCAATCCGACAGCGTCCGATCCGCTTGGGCACGCGGCGCAGCGCGCTCGCCCAGGCCCAGTCCGGGCACGTCGCCGCAGCCCTCGAGAAGATCTCCGGCCGACCCGTCGAGCTCGTGCCCATCGTCTCCGAGGGCGACACGAACCGCGCCTCCCTGTCCGAGATCGGTGGGCTCGGCATCTTCGCGACGCGTCTTCGTGAGGCTCTGCTCGCCGGCGAGTGCGACATCCTCGTCCACTCGCTCAAGGATCTGCCCACCGCGATCCCGGACGGCCTTGTCATCGCGGCGACGCCCGTGCGCGAGGACGCCCGCGATGTCGTGATCACCCGTGACGGGACGCCGCTGCACCGGCTGCCCGCCGGTGCGAAGATCGGCACCGGCTCGCCGCGACGGATCGCACAGGTGCGCATCCGCGCTCCGCGCGCCGAGGTCGTCGACATCCGCGGCAACGTCGACTCGCGCCTCGCGCGCGTTGAGTCCGGCCAACTGGATGCGGTGATCCTCGCCGCCGCCGGCCTGTCCCGACTCGGATCCGAGACGGCGCTCCAGCGCGAAGAACTGGGACTCGCCGAATGGCCGACGGCTCCGGGGCAGGGATCGCTCGCGGTCGAGACGACGGCGGATGCGGCATCCGATCTGCGCTCCGCGCTCGCCGAACTCGACGACGAGAGCACCCGTCTGGCGATCACGGTGGAGCGCGCCGTGCTCGAGGGGCTGGATGCCGGATGCCAGGCGCCCATGGCGGCGCACGCGGTCGTCACAGGCGACGCCGTGCGCGTCCGGAGCGTCGTCTACGACCCCGCCGGAGAGCGGCGGATCGGGCTCGACGTCACGGAATCCCTGAACCGGGGGTATATTCGGAGTCACGGCAGTGGCAACGAAGCGGATGCTGCCGATGGCGCGAACCCGACTCTCGCCGCACACGAGCTCGGGATCTCTGTCGCCCGTCGGCTGCTCGAACAAGGGGCGGCCGACCTCGTACCCCGAGAGCAACCGTGATGACCACCACACCCGAAACCAAGCACGACAAGCCGCTGTCCGGCTGGCGCGTCCTCGTCCCGCGAGGAGGCCCGTGGGGCGACGGCGTCGCCGCGTCCCTGCGCTCCCAGGGCGCGACCCCTGTCGTGGCGCCGCTCATCAACTTCGGCCCCACGACCGACCAGGCGGCGCTGGACGACGCCCTCGAGAAGCTCGCCGCCGGAGAGTACGACTGGCTGACGATCACGAGCGCCACGACGGTCGACGTCCTCTTCGCGCATCGTGCCGTCGTGCCGAAGTCCACGAAGATCGCCGCCGTCGGCGAGACGACCGCCGCGGCGCTCCAGGCCGTCGGCTACGAGGTCGCGCTCGTCCCCGACACCGACAACTCCGCGGCGGGTATGGCCCAGCAGCTCATCGGTCTCGAGCCGGAGCCCCGTCGCATCCTGACCCTCCGCAGCGAGATCGCCAAGCCCGTGCTGACCCGCTCGCTCATCGCCGCAGGTCACGACGTGTCGAGCATCGTCGCCTACCGCACGGTCGGCGTGCCGGTCACCGAGCGCATCCGCCGCGACGTCGAGAGCGGCCGCATCAACGCGATCCTCATCACGAGCGGATCGGTCGCAGAGCAGGTGCGCGAGCAGTTCCCCGACATCCCGGACGAGACCCTGCTCGCCGCGATCGGGCCGCGCACCGCGAACGACGCCCGCCGGGCAGGCCTCCCGATCACGGTGGTGGCCGACAAGCAGACCGTCGACGCCCTGATCGACGCCGTCTCGCACTTCACGCTTCCGCACGCGGCCGACGAGTTCGCGCCGTGAGCCCCGCATCCGCAGGCTTCCCTGACATCCGACCGCGGCGGCTGCGGCAGTCGCCGGGCGTCCGCGCTCTCGTGCGCGAGACGACGCTCGAGCCGCAGCAGCTCGTCCTCCCGATGTTCGTGCGCGAGGGGCTGAGCGAGGCCGTGCCGATCTCGTCGATGCCCGGCGTCGTCCAGCACTCGCTGGACTCCCTGCGCCGCGCAGCCGTCGAGGCTGCGGAGGCCGGAGTCGGCGGCGTCATGCTGTTCGGCGTTCCTCAGGTGCGGGATGCCACGGGCTCCGGTGCGGACGACCCCGACGGCATCCTCAACGTGGCCACGCGCGCGCTGGTCTCGGAGGTGGGCGACCGTCTCGTCGTGCAGACCGATCTCTGCCTCGATGAGTTCACCGACCACGGGCATTGCGGAGTGCTGGCGGACGACGGCTCCGTCGACAACGACGCGACCCTGGACCGGTACGTGGCGATGGCGCTCGCGCAGGCGCGCGCCGGGTCGCACCTGCTGGGGCTGTCGGGAATGATGGACGGCCAGGTCACGGCGATCCGTCGCGGGCTGGATGCCGAGGGCTTCACCGACACGTTGCTGCTGGGCTACGCGGCCAAGTACGCCAGTGCGTTCTACGGTCCCTTCCGCGAGGCCGTCGACTCGCAGCTGCAGGGCGATCGGCGCATGTACCAGCTCGATCCGGGCAACCGTCGCGAGGGCGTCCGCGAGGCGCTGATCGACGAGGCCGAGGGCGCGGACATCGTGATGGTGAAGCCCGCGATGAGCTTCCTCGACGTGCTGCGCGAGGTGCGCGACGCGGTGCGGGTGCCGGTGTGGGCCTACCAGATCTCGGGCGAGTACGCGATGATCGAGGCGGCCGCGGCGAACGGCTGGATCGACCGCCGCGCTGCCGTGCTCGAGTCCCTGCTGTCGATCCGTCGCGCCGGCGCCGACGCCGTCCTCACGTACTGGGCGACCGAAGCCGCCGGCTGGCTCCGCGAACGCTGACCCGCCCGGGGCGCCCGGGTGGCCTCTCGGGCGGGCCTTGAGAGGATGCCTTTCGCGGGTGGTTGAGCGAGCGAAGCGAGACGAACCGGGCTGAGCGAGCGAAGCGAGCCGAAGCCGAACCGAAGCACGAACAGGAGCCACCATGACCGACCGCAACGACGAGCTCTTCTCCGCCGCGCGCACGGTGACCCCCGGAGGTGTGAACTCGCCGGTCCGCGCGTACGGATCCGTTGGCGGGACGCCCCGGTTCCTGGCATCCGCCCACGGCGCGTACGTGACCGATGCCGCGGGTGACGAATACGTCGACCTCGTGGCATCGTGGGGGCCGGCGCTGCTCGGGCACGCGCATCCTCAGGTCGTCGCCGCCGTGCAGGATGCCGCGGCCCGCGGCCTGTCGTTCGGCGCTCCCACCGAGGGCGAGGTCGCGCTCGCGCGCAAGATCACCGAGCGCGTCCGCCTCGGCGACCTCGCACCGATCGAGCGCGTGCGCCTGGTCTCCACCGGCACCGAGGCGACCATGACCGCGATCCGCCTCGCCCGCGGCGCCACCGGCCGCGATCTGCTCGTGAAATTCGCCGGCCACTACCACGGCCACTCGGACGGACTGCTCGCCGAGGCCGGTTCCGGCGTCGCGACCCTGGCGCTGCCGGGGTCTGCCGGAGTCCCCGCGCCGATCGCCGCGCAGACCCTCGTGATCGGATACAACGACCGCGAAGCGCTCGAGGCCGTGTTCGCCGAGCACGGCGACCGGATCGCCGCCGTCATCGTCGAAGCCGCCGCCGCCAACATGGGCGTCGTCGCGCCCGAGCCGGGGTTCAACCGGTTCATCGCCGACACCGCGCACCGCCATGGCGCGCTCATGATCCTCGACGAGGTGCTCACCGGGTTCCGCGTCCACCACGCCGGGTTCTGGGCGCTGCAGGCGGCGACGGGCGAGGAGTACCTGCCCGACATCATCACGTTCGGAAAGGTCGTCGGAGGAGGGATGCCGCTGGCCGCCCTCGGCGGACGCGCCGACGTCATGGATCTGCTCGCGCCGACCGGCCCGGTCTACCAGGCGGGAACCCTGTCGGGGAACCCGCTGTCCGTCGCCGCGGGCCTCGAGACCCTGCGCCTGGCCACGCCTGCGGTCTACGCGAAGGTGGATGCCGCGGCATCCCGCATCGCCGATGCTCTTGATGCCGCGCTCACCGAGGCCGGCGTCGTGCACGCCATCCCACGGGCGGGCAACCTGTTCGGCGTGGCCTTCGCCGAGACCGCGCCGCGCACGTACGCCGAAGCGCAGGCGCAGGAGTCCTTCCGCTACGCCCCCTTCTTCCACGCCATGCGGGAGCAGGGCGTCGCGCTGCCGCCGAGCGTGTTCGAGGCGTGGTTCCTCACCGCGGCTCACGATGACGAGGCGCTCAGCCGCATCGAGGCAGCACTCCCGGCGGCCGCGCGGGCTGCCGCATCCGCCTCGCGTCCCGCATGACTCCGGAGTTCTTCCAGAATTCCGCTGTCGTCGTCGCGCACGGCGACGGAGCGCACTTTCTCCGGAGCTGCGCACGGCGCGAGTGAGGAACCGCACAACGTGATCGTTGTCGGGCTGTGAGGAAGTCGCACGCCGTTTGCAGGTCGACGCTGGCAGACTGGACGAATGGTGACCCTGCTCCTGGACCAGACGCAGCTCGAGGTTGTGCTCTCTCCGGTCGAGCGTGCGGCCACGTTCCACCGCGAGAACCTGCGGGTCGCGCGGGAGACCATCACGAAGGTTCAGCTCACCGATGACGCGTGGACGTGGCTGCGCGGCGTCCCAGGGCCCGGCACGCACCTTCCCGGCATCCTCGCCGCGGGCACCTGGAAGGCGGCCGCGACGACGGACTTCGTCCTCATCCGCCGGCGTCGGCCGAGCGTGGTCATCGATCTCGACGGCGACGAGCAGTTCCAACGGCTGATCTTCACCACCCGGCACGGACTCGCGCTCACGCAGGCGCTTCGGCTGGACGCATCCGAGGAGCCGGTGGATGTCGTCGAACTCGCGGGAACGGCGCCGATCCCCGTGGTTACGGGACGTCAGCGGCCGGTCATCCGTCCGCGCCCGGTCTGAGCTCAGCCCCGGTCGGACTCTTCGGAGTCGTGCTCGTGCGTGCCCTCTGCTGCGCTCTCTTCGGGTGCCGCGTCCTCGGACGAGGCCAGGCCATCGACTGAGGCATCTTCTGCCGACGCGTCGTCAGAGGCGGCCTCGTCGAGCCCCGGGACGATGTCGATCACACGGGTCGCATCGTCGGCGTCGGCGCTTTCGGACTCTGCTTCGTCCTCGGCTGCTTCGGATTCCTCCGCGGCCCCGGCATCCTCTGCCGTCTCGGCCTCGACGGCCTCGACCTCGGCGGCCGCGCCGCTCGGGTCGGTGACCGGGTTCGCGAACATGCTGGCGACAGCGGCGAGACCGGCCAGGCCCGGCAGCGGGCGCTCGTCGGTGGATGCCTGGTCCGGGGCAGGCATCTCGTCTGCGACGTCACTCGCGCCGGACTCCTCGTCGGAAGGAACCTCCGCGGGCGAGGGCGCGTTCGAAGCCGGCTCCGCCGGCTCGGACTCGAGAGGTTCGGATTCCTCAGATGCGGACTCTTCGAGGGTCGCGTCCACCTCGGCGGCTTCCGCGGGGGTCTCCGCGTCCGCCGCGTCCTGGGCATCCGTCATCTCGAACAGCGTGTCCGTGTCCGTCGTCGCAGCCGGCTCCGGGCGGACGTACCGGTCGTTGACGAGGTCGAGGAAGACGTCCTCGAGCGTCGGACCGCGCTGCTGCAGAGTCGTCAGCGCGACGCCGGCGCGCGCCGTGACGCGACCGATCGTCGCGGCGTCGCTGCCGCGGACGGTGAGGCCCGATCGCAGGATCTCGTAGTCGTAGCCGGCATCCGCCAGCGCACCCGACAGGGCATCGCGATCGGGAGCATCCACGACGACGGGCCCGCTGCGGGGGTCGGCGAGGTCTTCCATGGTGCCGGCGAACTTCAGCTCGCCGCGCGCGATCACGAGGATCTCGTCGGCGATCTGCTCGACCTCCGACAGGACGTGCGACGAGACCAGGACGGTGCGTCCTTCGTCGGCGAGGCCGCGGATGAGCGTGCGCATCCAGCGGATGCCCTCGGGATCGAGCCCGTTGGCCGGCTCGTCGAGCACGAGGACTCCGGGGTCTCCGAGCAGAGCGGTCGCCGCGCTCAGGCGCTGGCGCATCCCGAGCGACAGGGCGGCGATGCGGGTGTCGACGTCGGCATCGAGTCCGACGAAGGAGATGAGCTCGCCGACGCGGCCCAGCGGGATGCCGTTCGCCTTGGCCGTCGTGATCAGGTGGCGCTCGACCGTGCGACGGGCGCGGAAGCCGGGGTCGTCGAGCATCGCGCCGATGACGCCGGCGGGGCTGCGCAGCTCCGCGTAGCGGGAGCCGCCGATCGTGGCCGTGCCGCTGGTCGGCCGCTCGAGCCCGAGCAGCATCCGCAGGGTCGTGGTCTTGCCGGCGCCGTTGGGCCCGAGGAACCCGGTCACGACGCCCGGATTGACGCGCGCGGAGAAGTCCGACACCGCGGCGACGGCGCCGAAGCGCTTGGTCGCACGGTCGAACTCGATCAGCTGTCCGTCTGCCATCAAGTGCCTTTCCTGCATGGACGTTCTCCCCATCTTGCCGGAAAACACGCAGAATTCCGCATCGACCGAGCGCAGAAACCCCAGAACAGGCCCATGTAACGTGGCCAGGGTGACTGACATCGACGCCGAGCCCACCGTTCTCGTCCGCACCGAAGGTGCGCTCGGGCGGCTCACCCTCAACCGGCCGAAGGCGATCAACGCGCTCGACCTCGACATGATCGGGCAGTTGACCGCCGCCCTCGACGCCTGGCGCGACGACACCGACATCGACATCGTCCTGCTCGACGGTGCCGGCGACCGCGGGCTGTGCGCCGGCGGCGACGTGCGCGCCCTCTACGACCAGGTCACGGCCGGCGAGGCGCAGCGGACGGCGGACTTCTTCCGCGCCGAGTACGCGCTGAACCTCATGATCTCGGAGTACCCGAAGCCGATCGTCGCGATCGCCGACGGCATCACGATGGGCGGCGGCATCGGCCTCGCCGGCCACGCCGCGATCCGCATCGTCACCGAGCGCAGCCGGCTGGCCATGCCGGAGACCCGCATCGGATTCACCCCCGACGTCGGCGGCACGTATCTGCTGGGCCGGTCCCCGGGATGCCTCGGCGAATACCTGGGGCTCACCGGGGGCATCATGACGGCGGCGGATGCGGTGTACGCCGGCTTCGCGGACCACTACGTGCCCTCGCAGCGGCTCGACGACCTGCGCGAGGCGCTGCGCAACCGCGCCGATCCGACGAGCCCGTCCGAACTCGTGCTGCTGTTCGATGAGACGCCCGAGGCCTCGGCGCTCGCGGGGGAGCGCGCCTGGATCGACGAGGTCTTCTCGGCGGACTCCGTGGGCGAGATCGCGGATCGGCTCTCCGCACGCGCAGAGGTGTCGGCATCCGCCACCGCAGCCACGCTCGCCGAGCTGTCGCCGACGGGCCTCGCGGTGACGCTGGATGCCGTGCGCGAGGCGCGCGAGGGCACCCTTCGGGATGCGCTGATCGGCGAGTACCGGCGCGTGATGTGGTTCGCGACGCAGCATCCCGACCTCGCCGAGGGCATTCGAGCGCAACTGGTCGACAAGGACCGCTCGCCGCGGTGGCAGCCGGCGACGATCGCGGAACTCGCCGAGGATGCCGGTGCCGGCGCTCGCGGATACGTCCCGGAGACCCCGCTGTTCGGCTGACGACGACGTCGCAGGTTCTTGGACGCGGGTGAGAAATCCGGCCTCATCTGCGGGTCGTTCGCCCTGAGCGGATAATCCTCACGGGGGATGGGCAATGTCGGCGGGTCGTGGCACGCTAGCTTCTGGCCCTTTCGGGCTCTTCTCCAGAAGGACTCCTCCTCTATGCTCGGAAAACTCCTCTTCCGCTATCTCTCCAAGTACTGGCCGTTGCTGGTCGGCGTGCTGGTCTTCCAGTTCGCCAGCGCCCTGGCCACGCTCTACCTGCCCCGCCTGAACGCCGACATCATCGACCAGGGCGTCGCGGCCGCCGACACCGGGTACATCTGGCGCACCGGCGCCTGGATGCTCGTCGTCTCGCTGGGCCAGATCGTCTGCTCGGTCGTCGCCACGTACTTCGCCGCGAAGGCGGCCATGAGCGTCGGCCGCGACATCCGCTCCGACGTGTTCGCGCGCGTGAGCGGCTTCTCGGAGCGCGAGGTGTCGCAGTTCGGCGCCGGCTCCCTCATCACCCGCAACACCAACGACGTGCAGCAGGTGCAGATGCTGGCGATGATGGGCGCGACCATGTTCGTCACCGCGCCGCTGCTCGCCATCGGCGGCATCATCATGGCCGTGCAGCAGGACGTCGGCCTCAGCTGGCTGATCGCCGTCTCCGTGCCCGTGCTGCTGATCGTCGCCGTGCTGATCATCATGCGCATGGTCCCGCTGTTCCGCAAGAACCAGGGCAAGCTCGACCAGATCAACCGCGTCATGCGCGAGCAGCTCACCGGCGTCCGCGTCGTCCGCGCCTTCGTGCGCGAGCGCGTCGAGGAGGAGCGGTTCCGTGAGACGAACACCGACCTCATGAAGCTCGGCCGCAACATCGGCTCGCTGTTCGTGCTGCTGTTCCCGCTGTTCATGCTGATCCTCAACGTCACCGTGGTCGGCGTCATCTGGTTCGGCGGGCTCGAGGTCCAGAACGGCAACGTCGAGGTCGGCACGCTGTTCGCCTTCATGCAGTACATCGGCCAGATCATGATGGGCGTCATCATGTCGAGCTTCATGGCGATGATGATCCCGCGTGCGGCCGTCTCGGCGGAGCGCGTCGGCGAGGTGCTCGACGCCGAGTCGAGCCTCGAGCGTCCCGAGGACGGCGCAACCGACTTCCCGGTGCCCGGCACCGTGATGTTCGAGGACGTCGAGTTCACCTACCCCGGAGCCGACTCCGCGGTGCTCAGGAACATCTCGTTCGGCGCGGAGCGCGGCCAGACCGTCGCGATCGTCGGATCCACCGGCGCCGGCAAGACCACGCTGGTCTCGCTCATCCCGCGGCTGTTCGACGTCACCGGTGGCACGGTGCGGGTCGGCGGCGTCGATGTGCGCGAGGCCGACATGGACGCGCTGTGGAAGACGATCGGCCTCGTGCCGCAGCGTCCGTTCCTGTTCACCGGAACGATCGCGTCGAACCTGCGCTACGGCCGGTCGGATGCCACGGACGAGGAGCTGTGGCATGCGCTCGAGATCGCCCAGGCCAAGGACTTCGTCTCCGAGATGCCCGACGGGCTCGAGACCCGCATCGCCCAGGGCGGCACCAACGTCTCCGGCGGTCAGCGCCAGCGTCTGGCGATCGCCCGAGCCCTGGTGCACCAGCCCGAGATCCTCGTCTTCGACGACTCGTTCTCGGCGCTCGACCTGACCACCGACGCACGGCTGAGACAAGCCCTGTGGCGAGAGCTGCCGCAGGTGACGAAGATCGTCGTCGCCCAGCGCGTGTCCACGATCACCGATGCCGATCGCATCGTGGTCCTTGAAGGAGGAGAGATGGTCGGCGTCGGCACGCACGACGAACTCGTCGAGACCAACGACACCTACCGCGAGATCGTCGAGTCGCAGCTGGGGGTGGACGCATGAGCGGCAACGCCCCCACTCCTGGGCCCGACGCACAGGTGGGCCCCACCGAGACGCTGACTCCCGAGGAGCAGTACGAGGCGGAGCTCGCCGAGGCGGCCCGTCAGAACTCCGGCGACTGGGACGCCATCAAGCCGGGCAAGGCCGACAACTTCGGCAAGAGCTTCGCCCGCATGATCGGGCTGCTCAAGCCCTCCGCCGCCTGGTTCGTGCTGGTGTCGTTCTTCGGCGCCGTCGGCGTCGTGCTCACGGTCGCAGCGCCCAAGGTGCTCGGCGAGGCGACCAACCTCATCTACGAGGGCTACATCTCGAAGGTCCTCGGCGACAACGGCGTACCCGCCGGAACGACGCAGGAGCAGGTCGTCGAGATGCTGCGCTCGCAGGGGCAGGACGACTTCGCGAACATGGTGGCCGCGTTCAGCGACTTCCAAGTCGGCGCGGGCATCGACTTCGACCGCCTGCGCTGGGTGATCATCGCGGTGCTGGCGATCTACGTCGTCGCGGCGCTCCTGAGCTGGCTGCAGGGCTACGTCATCAACGTGATCATGGTCCGCACCATGTGGCGCCTGCGCGAGTCCGTCGAGGCGAAGATCAACCGCCTGCCGCTGTCGTACTTCGACAAGGTGCAGCGCGGTGAGCTCATCTCGCGCGTCACGAACGACATCGACAACATCACCCAGACGATGCAGCAGTCGCTGTCGGGCGCGCTGACCTCGGTGCTGACCGTCATCGGCGTGCTGGTCATGATGTTCTCGATCTCGTGGCAGCTCGCCCTGGTCGCCCTCGTCGCGCTCCCGCTGATGGGCGTCATCTTCGGCATCATCGGCCCGCGCTCGCAGAAGGCGTTCGGAACGCAGTGGCGCAAGGTCGGGCGCCTGAACGCCCGCGTCGAGGAGTCCTTCTCGGGCCACGCGCTCGTCAAGGTCTTCGGCCGCGAGCAGGAGGCCCTCGAGAGCTTCCAGGCTGAGAACGAGGAGTTGTACCAGGCGAGCTTCAAGGCGCAGTTCCTGTCGGGCATCATCATGCCCGCCATGACCTTCGTCGGCAGCCTGACCTTCGTCGGCATCGCAGTGCTCGGCGGTCTGATGGTCGCCAGCGGCCAGCTGCGCCTGGGCGACGTGCAGGCGTTCATCCAGTACTCGCAGCAGTTCACCCAGCCGCTTTCGGAGCTCGGCGGCATGGCGGCGGTCGTGCAGTCCGGCACCGCGTCGGCCGAGCGCGTGTTCGACTTCCTCGACGCCGACGAGCAGGAACCGGATGCCGAGGATGCTGCGACGCTGCCCGACCCCGATGTCGCCGGCCGCGGCGTCATCGAGTTCGAGGACGTGTCCTTCTCGTACACGCCGGACCGTCCGCTGATCAAGGATCTGTCGTTCCGGGTCGAGCCGGGTCAGACCGTCGCGATCGTCGGACCGACCGGTGCGGGCAAGACGACTCTGGTGAACCTCATCATGCGGTTCTACGAGCTGAGCTCCGGCCGGATCCTCATCGACGGTCAGGACATCGCCGGCGTCACGAGGGAAGAGCTGCGCTCGCGCACCGGCATGGTGCTGCAGGACCCGTGGCTGTTCGCCGGGTCCATCCTCGAGAACATCCGCTACGGCCGTGCCACCGCGACCGATGAGGAAGTCGTCGAGGCGGCCACGGCGACCTACGTCGACCGGTTCGTGCACTCGCTCCCCGACGGGTACGAGACGGTCCTCGACGAGGACGCCTCGAACGTGTCGGCCGGTGAGCGCCAGCTGATCACGATCGCGCGCGCGTTCGTGTCGCAGCCGTCGATCCTCATCCTCGACGAGGCGACGAGCGCGGTCGACACCCGCACCGAGCTGCTGCTGCAGCACGCGATGGCGGCACTGCGACAGGGCCGCACGTCGTTCGTGATCGCGCACCGCCTGTCGACGATCCGCGACGCCGACCTCATCCTCGTGATGGAGCACGGCGACATCGTCGAGAAGGGCTCGCACGACGAGCTCATCGCGGCGCAGGGCGCGTACTGGCGTCTGTACCAGTCGCAGTTCGAGCAGGCCGCGACCGACATCGATGCCGAAGAGGCGCTGACCGATTCGGTCCCCGTCGTCGTGACGGGCGAGGCGTCGGATGCCGAGAGCGTCGATGCGGGAAGCGCCGAACAGCGCGGCGACAACTGACGCAGGAGTGAGGGGCGGGGCGACCGGGAGGGCGCCCCGCCCCTCAGCGTTCCGGTCCGGTCACTTCGTGATGATGCCGAGCAGCTGCAGCGGGTGCGTCAGGCGCCACCAAGGGCTCGGGCCCGTGACCTCTTCGGCGAGGGAGACGTCGACGGTCTCGGCATCCACGGGTCCGTGAACGGCGAGCGTGCCGACGTCATCGCCCTCGGCCCACTGGTCCATGAGATCGAGGGTCACGGTCGCGGCCGAGGTCGCTCCGTTCCACTGCACGACCGTGGCGTCGTCGTCCGTGACGATGTCGACCGTCGTGCCCCAGTCCGTCTGCACCCGGCCCACGACCGTGCCGGCGGCGACGGTCGGCCCGGCAGCTGTGAGGTCGGCCTCGACCTGCGTGAACAGAGATCGCGTCGCCGCAAGCCGGCCCTTGTCGTCGTCCTGCCCGAGGACGGCCGCGTACAGGTGCACCGTGACGTCGTCGACCGTGACGTCCTTGGCGGTGAGCAGGTTCCAGTCCTCGCCGAGCGTGCCGGTCTTGATGCCGACGACGCCGGCGTCGCCCAGCATCCCGTTGGTGTTCGTCACGACCCCTGCGCCGGGAAGCTCGACGCTCTTCGTGCCCACGATCTCGGCGAAGACGGGGTTCTGCATGGCGCGCTCGCCGAGCTTCAGAAGGGCGGCGGGCGTGGCCGTGTTGCGGTCGTCGAAGCCGGACGGCGTGACGATCGTGATGTCGCTCAGGCCGCGGTCGGCGAGCCACGTCTTCGCCGCGGCGGCGAACTGCGCGTCCGAGCCCCAGATCTCCCGTGCCAGCCGGTCGATGTAATTGTTCGCCGATCCGAGCAGGGTCCCCTGCAGCAGCTGGTACTCGGTCAGTACGCCGTCGACGGGAACATCGAGTGCGGACTGGTCCGAGACGCGGTAGTCCCAGTACTCGACGCTGTCGGCGTACGTGAACGCGTATTCCGGTCCCTGTTCGCCCAGCGCCAGCGGCAGTCGGTCGAGCACCATCAGGCTCGAGACCACCTTCGTCACGCTGGCGATCGGCACGGCTCCGGTCGCCGATGCGACGGAGGACACTCCCGCGATTCCGACGCCCGAGCTGCCCCCGGACGGCCACGTGATGTCGGATGCCGCGGCCGGCGCGATCCGGACCTCGACGGCTGAGGCGACCGGGGCGACGGCGTGCAGCGGCCACAGGAGCATGGAGGCGCCATAGGCGACGGTGCACAGTGCGAGCGTGCCCAGCGGCACGAGCCAGCGCGTGCGCAGCAGTCCGGAACGGGTCCCGGCGAGCAGGTCGTCACCGGACGGGCGGGTCGCCGCAGCATCCAGATCGGCGGGAAGCGTGGTCTCGATGACATCGGCTGTCTCGAGCCAGAGGAGCGCGGTCGCGGGCCGCTCGGAATCCGCCCACTGGACGGCAGGCTCTTGATCCTCTGGCGACTCCGGCGGCGGAACGGGAAGCGGCGCCTCGACGGATGCCGGTGCCGAACCGGTGGGGACCGTGGTGCGTTCCCGGTGAGCACGGAAGGCGCGACGGGTCATCACAGGCGTCGCATCGTCAATGGTCACCTGCCCACGCTACCCAATCCCCGGTGTCGATCTTGTAACGCCGGGCACGGGAGGCGGGTATGATCGAGGGCACAACCACGGGAGTCCGGGCGATGCCGGGCTGAGAGGGAGCGAGAAGCGCTTCGACCGTCGAACCTGATCCGGATCATGCCGGCGCAGGGAGGAGCTCAGATGAGTACGTCTACACGCACGTCCGCGATCGCCCAGACGATCGCACCGAGTCGCTGGCGCTGGCGCGTCGTCGACATCGTCGTCGCCGCCGTCCTCGGCGTCGCGATCGGCCTCGTCTTCTGGGGCTGGAACACCATCGGCTACGCATGGTTCAGCGCCGCCGACGCGCTGACCCCTGGCTTCGGCGGCATCGCGGTGGGCATCTGGCTGCTCGGCGGCGTCGTCGGCGGCCTCGTGATCCGCAAGCCGGGCGCCGCCCTCGTCGTCGAACTCGTCGCGGCCATCGTCTCGATGCTGATCGGCAACGTCTGGGGGGTCTCGACGATCCTCTCCGGCATCGTGCAGGGTCTCGGGGCCGAGCTCATCTTCGCGCTGTTCCTGTACCGCCGCTTCGGCATCGTCGTCGCCGGTCTCGCCGGTGCGGGCGCCGGCATCGCCGCGTGGATCTTCGAGCTGTTCTACGGCAGCTCCCCGAACATCCTGAAGTCCCTCGAGTTCAACACGATCTACCTCGTGTGCCTCATCGTGTCGGGCATCGTGCTCGCCGGTGTCGTGGGCTGGCTGCTGGTGCGCGCCCTCGCCGCCACAGGGGCGCTCAGCCGCTTCGCGGCAGGGCGAGAGCGCATCCGCGAGGTCTGAGATGAGCGGGGCTGGGACCACCCCGGCCCGCGTGCAGGCGGCGGGCTGGGGCTGGCGTTACGCGGGGCGCAGGCGTCCGGCGGTCTCAGACGTCACCTTCACGATTGAGCCCGGCGAGCGCGTGCTGCTGCTCGGCGCATCCGGCGCAGGCAAGTCGACCCTGCTCGCCGGGCTCGCAGGGGTCCTCGGCGATGCCGATGAGGGCGAGCGGACCGGCTCGCTGCTCGTCGACGGCGCGGCCCCCGAGTCCCGCCGAGGGCAGGCGGGGCTCGTGATGCAGGACCCGGATGCCGGGATCGTGCTGTCCAAGGTCGGCGACGACGTCGCGTTCGGATGCGAGAACCTCGGCGTGCCGGCATCCGAGATTCCCGATCGGGTGGCGGAGGCCATGGAGGCCGTCGGCCTCGCCGTGCCGCTGCAGCGCGCGACCAAGGCGCTCTCCGGTGGGCAGAAGCAGCGACTCGTGCTCGCAGGCGTCCTGGCGATGCGGCCCGGGCTGCTTCTGCTCGACGAGCCGACCGCGAACCTCGACCCCGACGGGGTCGACGAGGTCAGGGCGAGCGTCGAGCGCGCCGTGGAGGCCACCGGTGCGACGCTCGTCGTCGTCGAGCACCGCACGCCGGTGTGGGCCTCGCTCATGACCCGCGTGATCGTGCTCGGAGCCGACGGGGGACTGCTCGCCGACGGCGCACCCTCTCGCGTGTTCGCCGAGCACGGCGACGCGCTGGCGGCGGCCGGCGTCTGGGTGCCCGGCCGTGAGGTCGACCTGCCTCGGCTGCCGGGCGCCCCGGACACCGCGGAGCCCGTGCTCGCGGCATCCGGCTTGTCGATCGCACGCGAACGGAACGCGGTGGTGCGCGCCGGGCTCGATGTGCAGGTGCCGCGCGGGCAGGCGACGGTGGTCACCGGACCCAACGGCGTCGGCAAGTCCACGCTCGCGCTGACGCTCGCCGGCCTCATCCCCGAGCACGCGGGCGTCGTCGAGTCCGCGCGCTCGCTCGCCGGGAGGCGCGGACGTCGGCCGATCCAGTGGACCTCGCGCGAGCTGCTCACCCGCATCGGCACCGTCTTCCAGGAGCCGGAGCACCAGTTCCTGAAGCCCACGCTGCGCGAGGAGCTCGCGGTCGGCCCCCGGGCGCTCGGGTGGACGGCGTCCCGCACCGCCACCGTCGTCGACGAGCTGCTCGAGCGGCTGCACCTCGCACCACTCGCGCTCGCCGGCCCCTTCACGCTGTCGGGCGGACAGAAGCGCCGGCTGTCGGTCGCGACCGTGCTCGCGGCATCCCCTGAGGTGATCGTCCTCGACGAGCCGACCTTCGGGCAGGACCGTCGCGGCTGGATCGAGTTGGTCGCGCTGCTGCAGGAGCAGATCGCCGCCGGAACCTCGGTCGTCGCCGTGACGCACGACGAGGGCGTGGTCCGGCACCTCGGCGGACACCGGATCGATCTCGTGCTGCAGGAGGTGCGCGCATGACCTCTGCTGTTGCGGCGCCACCGCGGCCCTGGCTCGACGGAGTGAACCCGGTCACGAAGATCGTTCTCGCGCTGCTGCTGTCCGTGCCGCTGTTCGCCTCGATCGACGTCGTCAGCGGACTCGTCGCGATCGCGCTGCAGCTGCTGTGCCTGCCGCTCACGGGCCTGCGGCTGCCGACGGTGCTCCGGCGCATCCTGCCGATCGTCGTGTTCGCCCCGATCGCAGGCCTGAGCATGCTGCTCTACGCCGAACCCGCCGGGCGCATCCACTGGACCTTCGGGTTCGCGACGATCAGCGACGACTCGATCGCGCTCGCGATCGCGGTGAGCCTGCGGGTCGTGGCCCTCGGCCTGCCGACGATCGTGCTGTTCGGGCGCACCGACCCCACCGAGCTCGCCGACGCCCTCGCGCAGGTCGCGAGGCTGCCCAGTCGGTTCGTGCTCGGCATCCTCGCGGGTACCCGGATGCTCGGACTGTTCCTCGACGACTGGCGCACGATGAGCCTCGCGCGCCGGGCGCGCGGGGTGGGCGACAGCGGAGCGATCCGGCGCTTCTTCTCCATGGCGTTCGTGCTGCTCGTCTTCGCGGTGCGGCGGGGGACCAGGCTCGCACTCGCGATGGAGGCGCGCGGCTTCGGGTCCGGCATGCCGCGCACCTGGTCGCGGCCGTCGACCCTGCACGGGAGGGATGCCGTCGCGCTGCTCGGCGGAGCGGCGATCATGACGCTCGCGCTCGCCGCCGCCGTGCTCGCCGGCACCTTCCGGTTCGTCTGGAGTTAGTCCTCGTCGAGCTGCTTCACGAGCCGGCGGGGAGCGGTGACCCGGTAGGAGGCATCGATGAGTTCGGCGACCTCCTGCCAGTCGGTGTCAGCGGTCAGGTCGACGCCGAGCCAGCCGGACGGCCCGAGGTAGGCGGGCACCCAGAATCTCGGGTCCTGCCGCAGCGCCGGCTCATCGTCGGGATCGGGGCGCACCATGATCGCCGCATCGTGCGCGACCCACTCGCCGTCGACGCCGACCGAGCCGCCGAAGTAGCAGAACACCTTCAGCGTGAAGAACGCCGGGCGCCCATGGCTGACCTTCTCGTCGGCCTCCGGCAGCGCGAGCGCGATCCGCCGCACCCGCGCCAGGAGCGGATCGTCGGGGGAGAACATCACCGGATGCGCCATCCGGAATCCTTCACATCGGGCCGCTGCGCCGCGCACAGCTTCGGAACCCCGCCGTGACGCGCCGTCGATTCGGCCACCGTCGCGGCGTGTCGAGCGCCGGATCCGAAGTTGTGCTCATGGCAGCAGCGCTCGCAGCGCCTGCTCGAGGATCACGGCGTGGTTGTGCTCCTCGTCATGGGCGGCGTAGACGAGGGTGACGGTGTCGTGCTTCTTCAGTTCGACGGCCAGGTCGTCGAGAGCGGCCGCGGATTCGCCGTCGAGTTCGGCGCGATAGCGGTCGGCGTAGGATCTCCACTCCTCGGCGGATGCGGCATGCCAGGCCTTGCGCAGCTCCGGGCTCGGAGCGGTGTCCTTGGCCCACAGATCGATGGCAGCGCGCTCCTTCGACAGGCCCCGTGGCCACAGCCGGTCGACGAGGACCCGGAAGCCGTCGGAGGATTCGGCGGTGTCGTAGGCTCGCTTGCGACGCAGTTCCATGACCCCAGCCAACACCTCCGTGATCGGAATGGCCAGAGGTGACACTGAGAACCGCGTATGCTGACACTGAGTTGCAATCCGTTCGAGGGAGAACCATGCAGATCCAGGGATCCGGTGCGCTGATCACCGGCGGAGCCTCCGGCCTCGGCCTCGCCACCGCCCGCGCCCTCGCCGCCGCAGGAGCGCACGTCACGCTTCTCGACCTGCCGTCGTCGGCCGGGGCCGAGATGGCCGCGGAGCTCGGCGGCGCGTTCGTCCCCGGCGACGTGACGAACGCCGAGGATGCCGCATCCGCCGTCGCCGCCGCGAACGGGCACGCCCCGCTGCGCATCGTCGTCAACTGCGCCGGGGTCGCGACCCCGGCCAAGGTGCTCGACCGCGACGGCAACCCCACCGCGCTCGCCGACTTCGAGCGCGTCATCCGCATCAATCTCGTCGGCACGTTCAACGTCGCCTCCCAGGCCGCGGCCGTGATCGCGAAGAACGACCCCACCGACGGCGGAGACCGCGGCGTCATCGTGAACACGGCGTCCGTCGCCGCGTTCGACGGCCAGATCGGTCAGCCCGCGTACGCCTCGTCGAAGGGCGGTGTGCACGCCATGACGCTGCCGATCGCCCGTGAGCTCGCGCGCTACGGCATCCGCGTGTGCACGATCGCGCCCGGGATCATGGAGACCCCGATGCTCGCCGGCCTCCCCGAGGCGGCGCAGGCGTCGCTCGGACAGCAGGTGCCGTACCCCGCACGCCTCGGCAAGCCTGCCGAGTATGCCGCACTCGTGCAGAGCATCGTCGAGAACGGCTACCTCAACGGCGAGACGATCCGCCTCGACGGCGCGATCCGCATGGCACCCAAGTAAGCATCCGCAGAACCATCACCCAGGGAGACCCATGAGCACCCTTGCTGGAAAGACCATCCTGATGTCGGGCGGCAGCCGCGGCATCGGCCTCGCCATCGCGCTGCGCGCTGCGCGCGACGGCGCGAACATCGCGATGCTCGCCAAGACCGACACCCCGCATCCGAAGCTCGAGGGCACGATCCACACGGCCGCCGAGCAGATCCGCGCAGCCGGCGGCAATGCACTGCCGATCGTCGGCGACGTGCGCGAGGACGACGACATCACCGAAGCGGTCATGAAGACGCAGGGCGAGTTCGGCGGCATCGATATCGTCATCAACAACGCCAGCGTCATCGACCTGTCGCGCTCGCTCGACCTGGGCGCGAAGAAGTACGACCTGATGCAGGACGTCAACGTCCGCGGCACGTTCATGCTCTCGCGGGCCGCCGTGCCGGTGCTGAAGGGTGCCGCGAATCCGCACATCCTGTCGCTCTCGCCGCCGCTGAACCCGACGCCGAAGTGGCTCGGCGCGCACACCGGCTACACGCTCGCGAAGTACGGCATGACCATGGTGACGCTCGGGCTCGCCGCCGAGTTCGCCGCAGACGGCATCGCCGCGAACACTCTGTGGCCGCGGACGACGATCGCGACCGCCGCGGTGCAGAACCTGCTCGGCGGCGACAAGGTCATGGCCGCCAGCCGCACGGCCGACATCTACGCGGATGCCGCGTATTCGGTGCTCACGAAGCCCGCGGCGTCGTACACGGGTCAGTCGCTCATCGTCGAGGATGTGCTCGAGGCGGACGGCGTGACGGACTTCTCCGGCTACGCCGCGATCCCCGGCACCCCCGACGACCGCCTCTTCCCGGACATCTTCTTGGACTGAGCAGGCACCGGCACCGGCGTGCCGAATCCCAGACGATGCGGCGGCCACGCGGCGTGTCACATGTTCGACATGCTGTGCCCGCGAGGGCTCATCCGGGATTCGGGCCGCGGTGATCGGCTCGGGGTCCGTCGACGACGTCAGAACAGCAGGTAGACCGCTCCGACGATCGTGAGGCCGATCACGATCCGGTCGAAGAGTCGCTGATCGATCCGCCGGGCGATGCGCAGGCCGATCAGCGCGCCGATCACGACCAGCGGTGCGAGCACGGCATCCATCAGCAGCACCGGGGCGGGGAACAGCCCGAGACCCGCGAGGAACGGCACCTTGACGATGTTCACGATCGCGAAGAACCATGCCGACGTGCCCAGGAACGTCATGACCTGCGCGCGTGTCGCGAGGAAGTACATCGACATCACGGGCCCGCCTGCGTTGGCGACCATGGTCGTGAACCCGCCGAGCGTGCCGTAGGTGCCCGCGAGCAGCAGGTTGCCCCCGGGCGATGACGTGATGGGTCGCGAACGCCGCCACAGTGTCACCGCGATCATCGCGAGCAGGATGACGCCGATCGCGCGGCGCACGATGCCGTCACCGGCGAGAGCGAGGAACGCGAACCCGGTGAGGAGGCCGAGGACGACGGCGGGTGCGAGGCGCAGCAGCGTCGGCCAGTGCGCGTGGCGCCGGTAGGAGATGAGTGCGAACACATCGCCGACGATGAGCAGGAGGAGCATCGCCGCCGTGGAGGTGCGAGCGGGGAGCACCGAGGCGAACAACGCGATCGCGAGTGTGCTGCCGCCCGGCAGTGCGGTCTTCGAGATGCCGATGGTGACGGCGGCCGCCCCGAGTGCGATCCACGCCCAGGGCAGCAGATCGGGCAGGGTCAAGCGCGCACGGCGGCCAGCGCCGCAGCGAACCGCGCGGCGCGCGCCGTGATGTCGTCCCAGTCCTGCGCGGCGATCGACGCCGAGTTCGCGAGGTCTCCGCCAGCGCCCACCGCGACCGATCCGGCCGCGAACCACGCGGCGAGGTTGTCGGGGCTGACGCCGCCGGTGGGCATGAGCGGAGCATCCGGGAACGGTCCGCGCAGCGCGCCGAAGTAGGACGGCCCGCCGAGGGATGCCGGGAACACCTTCACGACGTCGACGCCGAGCCCCAGTGCCCCCATGATCTCGGTCGGCGTCAGTGCGCCGGTCATCACGACGGCTCCGGTGTCGAGCATCGTGCGGGTGAGGTCGGGCAGGGTGCCGGGGCTCACGAGGAACTCCGCGCCCGCCTCGACGGCGGCGTGTGCTTCGTCGGCCGACGTCACGGTTCCCGCGCCGACGTAGGCGGCATCCCCATGGCGAGCGATGAGCTCGCGGATCACGGACGGCGCATCGGGGGTGGAGTACGTGACCTCGATGCCCGTCACCCCACCGCGGATGATCGCCTCGGCGGTCTCGAGGGCGGACTCGGGGGAGGGGGCGCGGAGGACGGCGAGGACGCCGGCGGCACGCGCGCGGGCGAGGCGATCAGACATGGGGCTCCTTCATCGGGACTGCCCTCATTCTCTCGGATGCCGACTTGTCATGACAACCGGTGCGAGCGGCGCGATCCAGGGCATTCCCACCCCTCAGCCCGTACCCTGGAGGGTATGACCGACAAATCTTCCATCCGCCAGACGGGCCCGGCGAAAGCGCAGGTGCGACCGCGCACGGAGGGATGGACGCAGCAGAAGGACGCCGAAGGCCGTCCGCTGCTGCAGTTCGCGAGCCCGAAGCGCGGCAAGCCGCCGGTGCACCTGGCGGATCTGACGCCGGCAGAGCGGATCGAGAAGGTCAAGGAACTCGGGCTGCCCGGCTTCCGTGCCAAGCAGCTCGCGACCCACTACTTCACGCACTACACGTCCGACCCCGCCCAGATGACCGACCTCCCAGCCGCGCAGCGCGACGAGCTCGTCGCCGGGATGCTTCCGCCGCTGCTCACCGAGGTGCGGCGGCTGGAGACCGACCGCGGCGACACGATCAAGTTCCTCTGGCGACTGCACGACGGCGCGCTCGTCGAGTCGGTGCTCATGCGATACCCGGGCCGGATCACGCTGTGCGTCTCGAGCCAGGCCGGATGCGGCATGAACTGCCCGTTCTGCGCCACCGGCCAGGCGGGCCTGACCCGCAACATGTCCACCGCCGAGATCATCGAGCAGATCGTCCGCGCCAACCGTGTCATCGCGAACGGCGAACTGGGCGGAAAGAAGCGCGACGACCACTCCATGGAGCGCGTCAGCAACATCGTCTTCATGGGCATGGGCGAACCGCTCGCCAACTACAAGCGCGTGATGGATGCCGTGCGCATCATGGTCGCCCCGCAGCCTGACGGCCTCGGCATGAGCGCTCGCGGCATCACGGTGTCGACGGTCGGACTCGTGCCGGCGATCAAGAAGCTCGCGGACGAGAACATCCCCGTCACGTTCGCGCTCTCCCTGCACGCGCCCGACGACCATCTGCGCGACGACCTCATCCCCGTGAACTCGCGGTGGAAGGTCGACGAGGCGCTGGATGCCGCGCACGAGTACTACAAGAAGACCGGTCGCCGCGTCTCGATCGAGTACGCGCTCATCAAGGACATGAACGACCATGCGTGGCGTGCGGACCTGCTGGCGGAGAAGCTCAACCAGCGCGGCCGCGGCTGGGTGCACGTCAACCCGATCCCGCTCAATCCGACTCCGGGGTCGGTGTGGACGTCGTCCGAGAAGGACGTCACCGACGAGTTCGTCCGCCGGCTCAACGATGCCGGCATCCCGACGACCCTCCGCGATACCCGCGGCAAGGAGATCGACGGCGCCTGCGGCCAGCTCGTGGCGACCACCGAGGACGAGGTCGCAGCGGCCGCCCTGTCTGCGGACTGACGGGCTTCCGGCTGTCGCTCAGGCGGAGTTTCGTAGCCTCTAGGGATGTCCTATTCCGCGCATCGCCCTGGCCGCACGGGCTCCGACGGGCAGATCTCGATCGACGGCGAAGCCCCCGAGGGCTCCGTCACCGACGAAGACCTCGACTTCCTCCGCAGCTACGAGCCCACCGGCAGCGAGACATCCGCGACCCGCGACGAGCCGCGCGGGGCCGAGCCCGCGGTCGATGAGCTGGGCGACCTCGAGCGGGCGCAGGGCGCGTTCGGGCCCACCAAGATGAAGGTCGCGCGGCGCCGGGCCGCGAAGGGGAAGCGCGAGAAGAAAGCGCCGCGCACGCGCGGGTCGCGGCTGCGCACCATGGCGATCCTCGGCGGCGCGGACGGCGAGATCCTCGACCGGGTTCCCGGCGAGACGCCCCGATTCGTGCAGATGTTCTTCGTGCTCGCAGGTACCGCGCTCGTCTCGGCGATCTCGATGTTCTTCGCCCTCACCACGGGCGTGCAGGCCGCGATGTGGATCGCGGTTCCCCTCGCGATCGTTTGGGCCGGCATCATCTTCAACCTCGACCGGTTCCTGACATCGACCATGACGTCGACGCGCAGCATCGGAAAGCTCATCGGACTCGCGCTTCCCCGAGTCGCCATGGCGGTCCTGATCGGATTCCTCGTCGCCGAGCCGCTGGTTCTGCAGGTGTTCCACAACGACATCAACCGCGAGGTCGCCGCGACGAACATCGTGCAGGCGCAGTCGGACCAGGATGCTCTCGAGAGCGGTCCGGAGAAGAAGGCGCTGGATGCCGCGACCGCGCGGGTCGCCGCGCTCGAGAACCAGGCGGCCACGGGAATCGTCGCCGACACCGAGTCGGGTTCGGCATCCACGACCGCCGCGCAGGCCACCGTCGACGACATCACGTCGAAGATGGCCGAGCAGCAGAAGGTCATCGACCAGGCGCGCGCGCTCTACCAATGCGAGCTCACCGGTGAAGGCGCGGGCGAGGTCCCCGGCTGCACCGGGGTAAACGGCGAGGGGTCGAGCTCGGATGCCGCCCAGGCGCAGCTCGCGCAGGCCCAGCAGACCTACGACGCGCTGGCCGCACAGCTGCGCACGGCGAACGACGACCTCGCCGCCGCGGAGACCTCCGCCAAGGAGAACACGGCCTCGTCCGAGTCGGCGAACCGCCAGCAGGCGAACGACCAGCTGCCCGCGGCTCGTGACACGTACGAGCAGGCGCTCGCCGCATA
This sequence comes from Microbacterium sp. NPDC077644, assembly GCF_040702785.1. NCBI lineage: Bacteria > Bacillati > Actinomycetota > Actinomycetes > Micrococcales > Microbacteriaceae > Microbacterium > Microbacterium sp. NPDC077644. Next base: position 326,114 of record NZ_JBFBME010000002.1, on the reverse strand, counting down.
CAACGCCCGCGCCGACTCCGTCGCGCAGGGCAACGCCGGAGCAGTCGGTCTGCTGAGTCAGATCAGCGGCCTGAACCGCCTCGCCGAGAAGGAGCCGACCATCTGGTGGGCGCACTGGCTCATCGCCGCGCTGTTCTTCATGATCGAGCTGCTCCCCGTCATCGTGAAGGTGCTGACGAGTTACGGCGACCCGTCGCTGTACGAGAAGGCGTACGCGATCCGCAAGCAGGTCGATCTGGATCGGGTGACCGCCGAGGGCTTCCGCGATCGGGCGTCGATCGTGACGACGGCGGATGCCGCGGCATCCGACCCATCGCCGGGGCCCGAGGCGTCGGCATCCGCTGCCTCGACCGCCGCTCCCTCGACCACCGACGTGCCGACGCAGCCGATCACCCGCGCCGACCTGCGCGAATCGGTGGACGCCTGACTCTCGGAGAAGAGTTTCCGGGCCTACGATCGAATCCGAGCCCGGAAAATCTTCTTCCCTGACGCGCCTGGTGATCTCCCAGGGTGCGCCGATACGGTCGCCGCATGAACGAACCGCACCGCGCGACCGTCCTCGTCTCGATTCTCGGTGCGGTCGCCGTCACGCTGTACGCCGCGTGGGCGGCGGTCCAGATCCTGGTCCTGAACCCGCTCGCCGCAGTGCCCGGCAGCTCCCTGGCCGAGATCAACGGGGCGATGGTCGCGTCCGGCGAAGCGGTGAACCTGATGGCCCCTCTCGTCGTCCTCGGCATCGGACCCGCGCTCGCGATCGCCGCTGCCTGGGTGTGCGTGGCGAATCGAGTGCCGCCGATCGTCGCGGTGTCCGGGCCCCTGGCGCTGCTGATCCTCGGAGCCCCGGGATACTTCGTGGCATCCTTCGGCCCGGGAATGGCGCTCGCGGACACCTTCCTGATCTCCGGCGGAAACCATTCCCCCTGGTACCTCCCGCTGTACGCGGTGAGCGCCCTGGCGTTCGTCGCCGTCATCATCGTCACCGCCCGCGCCGTCGCGAGCGCCCGGACGCAGCCGGAGCCCGTGACAATCTGACATGCGGGCGCCATGCCGGCCGAGTGGCCGTAGCGTTGAGACATGGTCAACTATCGCTATCTCGGTAACAGCGGATTCAAGGTCTCGGAGATCACCTACGGCAACTGGGTGACGCACGCCTCCCAGGTCGAGGACGACGCCGCGGTGAAGACCGTGCACGCCGCGCTCGACGCCGGCATCACGACGTTCGACACGGCCGACACGTACGCCAACACCGCGGCAGAGGTCATCCTCGGCAAGGCGCTCGAAGGTCAGCGGCGCGAAGGCCTCGAGATCTTCACCAAGGTGTACTTCCCGACCGGGCCCAAGGGACCGAACGACACCGGACTGTCGCGCAAGCACATCCTCGAGTCCATCAACGGTTCGCTGAAGCGCCTCGGAACCGACTACGTCGACCTCTACCAGGCCCACCGCTTCGACTACGAGACCCCGCTGGAGGAGACGTTCCAGGCTTTCGCCGACGTCGTCCGCCAGGGCAAGGCCCTCTACATCGGCGTGAGCGAGTGGACGGCAGAGCAGCTGCGCGAGGGCCACGCCCTGGCGAAGCAGCTGGGCGTGCAGCTCATCTCGAACCAGCCGCAGTACTCCATGCTGCACCGCGTCATCGAGGGCAAGATCGTCCCGGCATCCGAAGAGCTCGGCATCTCGCAGATCGTCTGGTCGCCCATGGCGCAGGGCGTGCTCAGCGGCAAGTACCTGCCCGGTCAGCCCGTGCCAGAGGGGTCGCGCGCGACCGACCCGCACAGCGGTGCCGACTTCATCAAGCGGCTCCTGCGGGATGACATTCTCACGGCCGTGCAGAAGCTGAAGCCCATCGCCGAACAGGCGGGTCTCACGATGCCGCAGCTCGCGATCGCGTGGGTGCTGCAGAACAAGAACGTCGCTGCCGCGCTGGTCGGCGCATCCCGCCCCGAGCAGCTCGCCGACACCGTCAAGGCGTCGGGCGTGACGCTGGATGCCGACACGCTCACCGCGATCGACGAGGCACTCGGCGGCACGGTGAACCGGGACGCCGAGGACACCTACGCGGTCTCGCCGAAGTCCCGCCTGGTCTGAGACCGAGGTCGCGTCCCTCGAACCCTTCGACAAGCTCAGGGATCGAGGGACGCGCGCTCAGTCGAGCGTGATGTCGACCTGGAGCTCGGAGGTCAGACGCTCCAGGTCGGCGCGCAGGGCGGCGAGATCGGCGGATGCCGGGACCGTCGCCGCCACGGATGCCTCGAACAGGCGTCCTCCGGCCATCGCGGCATCCCGCGTCTCGGTCGTCATGTCGTGGATGCTGAGCTCGTGCGCGCGCAGCACGGCGGACACCTCGCGCACGATGCCCGGCTGATCGTTGCCGAGCACCTGCAGGGTGATGGGCTGATCGGCAGGAGCCGGAGCATCCGCACCGGTGTGCACTGAGACCGTCAGCGTCCCGTCCAGCGCCCGCAGCGCCTCCTGCAGATCCGCCTCCTGCTCGGCGGGGACCGAGACCTGGACGACTCCCGCGAACACGCCCGCGAGTTCGGCGAGCTGGCTGCTCTCCCAGTTGCCGCCGTGCGCGTCGACGATGTCGGCGACGGCGGCGACGAGGCCAGGGCGATCGGATCCGGCGACGGTGAGGATCAGAGTGGTCATGCCGTCATCGTAACCGGGTCAGTCGTTCCAGACCCCGGTCTCGAGGAACCGCTCGAGACGCGCCCGGTGCGGGGCGAGATCCCAGCCCTGCTCGGACACCCAGTCGTCCGAATAGTACGTTCCGGCGTAGCGGGCCCCGCCGTCGCAGATCAGCGTCACCACGCTGCCGGTGCGTCCTGCGGCGCGCATCCGCGCGATCAGCTGGAACGCGCCGACGAGATTGGTGCCCGTCGACCCGCCCGCCCAGTGCAACGTGCGCTCCTTGAGCAGACGCACGGCCGCGACGGACGCCGCATCCGGAACCTGGATCATCTCGTCGATGACGCCGGGCACGAAAGACGGCTCGACCCGCGGCCGCCCGATGCCCTCGATGCGGCTGGGCGTGCCGGTCGTGTAGTCCGCCGACCCCGTGCTCCATCCGCCGTGGAACGCCGAACCCTCGGGGTCCACGACCGCGACGCGGGTGGGATGCCGCCGGTACCGCACGTACCGTCCGAACGTGGCGCTCGTTCCGCCGGTGCCGGCCCCGACGACGATCCACTCCGGGATCGGATGCCGTTCCCGCTCGAGCTGACTGAACACGCTCTCGGCGATGTTGTTGTTGCCGCGCCAGTCGGTCGCGCGCTCCGCGTACGTGAACTGGTCGAGATAGTGGCCGCCGCACTCGGCGGCGAGGCGCTCGGCCTCGCCGTACATCTCCGGCCCGCTGTCGACGAAATGGCACCGCCCGCCGTAGAACTCGATGAGTTCGATCTTCTCGGGGCTCGTCGAGCGCGGCACGACCGTGATGAAGTCCAGACCGAGCATCCGGGCGAAGTACGCCTCCGACACCGCGGTCGACCCGCTGGATGCCTCCACGAGCGTCGTGTCCTCGGTGATGCGGCCGTTGACCAGACCGTAGAGGACGAGCGAGCGCGCCAGGCGGTGCTTGAGCGAGCCCGTCGGATGGACCGACTCGTCCTTCAGATACAGGTCGATGCCCCACTCGGCGGGCAGAGGGAACACGTGCAGGTGCGTGTCGGCGCTGCGGTTGGCGTCGGCCTCGAGAAGGGCGATCGCCGAGCTTGTCCAGGAGGTCATGCGATCCCGGACTGCGCCACCTGCCAGGCGATCACGGCGCCCGCGACGGCGGCGAGCACGACGACGACGATGACGGGCACGAGCCAGCGCGCAGCGCGCTTGGGAGGCCGCACGACCGGAGCGGGCTTCGTCAACGGCCCGGGAGTCGGCGCAGGGCGGTCGGTCAGATCGGCGATCGGCGGTACCGAACCGGTCTCGGGCTTCTGGGTGGCATCGCCCGGGGCGGCGTCATCTGCGGCGTCGACCATCGTCCGTCGTCCTCTCCGAGGCGGCACTAGCCTCAGACAGAGACTGTACCCGCCTGGAACGTGCCTCCGCTGTCATCGACATGCAGAAGCGACGCCTGCGACTGCTCCTGACGCAGCTGGAACTCGAACCGCGACCGGTCGCCGCGGTGCAGGGCGATGAAGTACTCGATCGGCGTTCCGGACGCATCCCGGCTGATGCTGCGCAGACGCAGCAGCGCCGACCCGGCGCTGATCCCGAGGTGCTGAGCCTGGTCGTGCGTCGCGACGGTGGCCTCGGCCGAGCGGACTCCGTCCGTCGCCTGGACTCCGTGCTCCGCGAGCAGCCGGTAGAGGGATGCCTCGGACAGGTCGACGTCGAGCGTCAGTGCACCGACCGCTTCCGGCATCCACGTCGTCGACAGCGACCAGGGCGCGCCGTCGACGTGACGGAGGCGCTCGAGGGCGATGACCGGGGAGCCGACGGGGATCTCCAGGGCCGCTGCGACATCGGCGTCCGCCTCTTCGCGCTCGTGCCGGAGGATGTCGCTGTGCACGTGGCCGCCGCGGCGCTCCACATCGTCGAACAGGCCGATCAGCGTGTGCACGAGGGACTCGCTGGTGCGGGGGCGCGAGACGAACGTTCCCTTGCCCTTGACGCGCTCGACCATCCCTTCGTGCTCGAGCTGGGCGAGCGCCTGCCGGACGACCGTGCGCGAGATGCCGTAGCGCTCGCACAGCCGGTGCTCGCCGGGGAGCGGGTCGCCGGGCTGGAGTCCGTCCCGCTCGATGCCGTCGATGATCAGCTGCCGCAGCTGGTCGTACATCGGGGCGGCCGAGTGCCGATCGATCGTGTCGACGGATGCCGGGCGCGCGGACATCAGTAGGCCACCCCGGCGTGCAGGATGACGTTCGCGTACGGGGTGAACTCTCCCGAGCGCACGAACGCTCTCGCGTCGTGCGTGCGCTGCTTGAACTCGACGTGCGGCACGAGCTCGATCTCGATGCCGGGCAGACGTTCGCGCAGCTGGGCCAGCACCTCGGGACTGTGGTCGGCGACCTCGGCAGAGACGGTCGCACCCTCCACGACGAGCTCGGCGAGCACGGTGTCGAGCACATCGAAGAACGCCGGCGCACCCGGGCGGTACGCGAGGTCGATCCGCTCCGATCCCGGCGGGATGGGCAGCCCCGCATCGGTCACGACGATGAGGTCGGTGTGGCCGGTCTCGCTGATGACGCGGGAGAGCGCGGGGTTGATCGTCGTGGACGTCTTTCGCATGGTGGTGGGGCTCCTGTTCAGGATGCGGCGCGCGCAGCGCTCTCGGTGCGCTCGGCGAGGAAGGCGTCGACCTCATCGCGTTCGGGGAGACTCGGTGATGCCCCCTGCTTCGTGACGGTCAGAGCGCCGGCGGCCGTGGCCAGGCGCACGGCATCCGTCAGCGTCGCGCCGTTCGCGAGCGCTGCGCCCAGGTAGCCCGCGTAGGCATCGCCGGCTGCCGTGGTGTCGACCGCGTCGACGGGCAGCGGGGGGACGATCGTCGTGCCCTCGGAGGTGACGACGCAGGACCCCTGGGCCGCCAGGGTGATGACGGCCGCACCGACGCCCTGGTCGAGGAACCAGCGGCCGGCCTGCTCTGCGGACGCCGCATCGGTCACCTCGATGCCGCTGAGCACCGAGGCCTCGGTCTCGTTCGGAGTGACGATGTCGATGCTCCGCCACACCTCGGCTGCCAGCGGTGCGGCAGGCGCCGGGTCGAGGATGACCGTGAAGCCGAGCTCGCGGCCGCGTCCGGTGATGTGCGCGGTCAGGGCCGACGGCGTCTCGAGCTGCGTCAGCAGCACGGCGCTCGTGCTCGCCAGTGCATCCAGTGCGGTGTCGATCTGCTCCGTGTTCAGCTCGGCGTTGGCGAGCGGGACCATGACGATGTCGTTCTGGGCCGAGGCGTCCACACGGATGTGCGCGATGCCGGTCGGACCGGGGACGGTGCGCAGATGGGCGAGGTCGACGCCGGCCTCGGTGAGCCCGTCGACGACGAGGTCTCGGAACAGGTCGTCGCCCACGCACCCGACGAAGCTGGTGCGCGCACCGGCTCGGCCGGCCGCGACGGCCTGGTTCGCGCCCTTGCCGCCGAGGAACAGGGTGAACTGATCGCCGAGGATCGTCTCGCCGCGGGCGGGGAGCCGCTGGGAGAAGGTGGTCACGTCCGCCGTGACGCTTCCGACGATGACGACGCCGGTGCGCCCTTCGGTGGGAGAGGTGGGCATGGGGCTCCTTTGACTTCGCCGTTCGCTGTCATTACATTAGCCGAATCCGCACTTGTAACGACAGGTTGGCGGTCCCCTGCGCTCTCGAGGAGTCCCGTATGCCTGCTGCCGCCATCGCTCCGCGTCTGTACGTCGACAGCGCCGACGTCGAACGAGTCTCGCGGTTGCTCGCGGCGCGGGTCGTGCACGGTGTGACGACGAACCCGACGATCCTCGAGCGGGGTGGATGCTCCGCCGCGCAGATCCGCGAGCTCTACGCCCGGTGGGAGGGCGAGGGCGCGTCCGAGGTCTTCTTCCAGACCTGGGGCGGCAGCACGGCCGAGATGCTCCGCAATGCCGACGCGATCCGCGCGCTGGGCGATCGGGTCGCCGTCAAGGTCCCCGCGACCGCAGCGGGCTTCGCCGCAGCATCCGTGCTCGTCGCCGACGGGGCGAGCGTGCTCGTCACGGCCGTGTACTCCGTCGGGCAGGCGCTCGCCGCGGCGAGCATCGGCGCGCGGTACATCGCCCCGTACCTCGGGCGCCTGCGGGATGCCGGTGTCGACGGCGACGCGCTCATCGCCCGGATGCAGGAGGTCTGCGCGGGCAGCGACACGAACGTCCTCGCTGCGAGCCTGCGCTCCGCGGACGACATCGTGTCCCTGCGTCTGGCCGGTGTGCCGTACTTCACCGCGGCGCCGGACGTGCTCGACGTACTGCTGCAGCACGACGTCAGCGACTCCTCGGCCGCCGAGTTCGAGGCGGCCATGGGGCGGATCGGCGCGTAACTCGCGAGACTGCAAGGCCGCGCCGAGACAGCACGGAGTTGGCGCAGTCTCGGCGCGGCCTGGGGGATTCGAGGCTCAGGCCGTCGCGGCCTGGCGCAGCCAGCGCTCCACACCGGCGATGTGCGCCGTGGCGAGCGAGGTGGCCAGGTTCGGATCGTGCTGGGCGATCGCATCGGCGATCGCACGGTGCTCCGACAGCGTCCGTTCGACTGCGCCCTGCTCGGTGAGACCGCGCCAGATCCGGGCGCGGACCGTCTGGCCGCTGAGGCTCTCGATGAGGCTGGCGAGATACGCGTTGCCCGCCATGCGGACGATCTCGCGATGGAAGCGGATGTCGTGCGCGACGAGGTCGTCGATGCTGACCTCCGAGCTGATGGCGTCGAGCTCCTGCTGCAGCGCGCCGATCGCGTCGTCGGAGCCGAGCGTGGCGGCGAGGCCCGTCGCCTGGGACTCCAGCATCCGCCGCACGGCGAAGATCTCGAGGAGCGAGTCGTCGTCGTGCATGTCGGCGACGAACGAGATCGCCTCCAGCAGCAGGTGCGGCTCCAGGCTCGTCACGTACGTGCCGTCGCCGCGCCGCACGGCGAGCACGCGGATGACCTCGAGCGCCTTCACCGCCTCGCGCATCGAGTTGCGGCTGAGGCCGAGGCGCTCGGCGAGTTCCTTCTCGGGAGGCAGCCGGTCGCCGGGGGAGAGCTCCCCCGACACGATCATCGCCTTGATCTTCTCGATCGCCTCATCGGTGACAGCCATGAGGGCATCCTAGCGATTGATCGGATGTCTGCCTCCGGCTGTGTGAGGATGGACGCATGCGTGTCGTCGACAGCCACCTGCACCTGTGGGATCCCGACGTCCTCACGTACGACTGGCTCCAGGGCGAGCTGGACGGCACCTTCGCCGCGGAGGCGCTGCGCGAGGACATGATCGAGGATGTCGAGCAGCAGGTCGCGGTGTTCGTGCAGGCGGAGCCCCTCCCCAATCAGGCGCTCGCCGAAGTCCGGTGGGTCGAGTCGATCGCCCGGGAAGCCGGAGTGGTGGCCATCGTGGCCGGGGCGCGGCTGGACCGCGTGCGCAAGCTCCGCAAGCACCTCGACGACCTGGCCTCGCACGAGCTCGTCGTCGGCGTCCGACACCTGCTCCAGGGCGAGAAGGACGGCTTCGCCCGTCGCCCCGCGTTCATCGAGGGAGCTCGCGAGCTCGCCGCCCGCGGCCTCACCTTCGACGCCTGCGTCCGCGCCCACCAGATCCCCGACGTCACGGCGCTCACCGAGGCGGTGCCCGGTCTGCGGATCGTTCTCGACCATCTCGGCAAGCCGGCGATCGGCACGCTGGAGCAGCCGCTCGCGCCCAGCGCGCAGTGGATCCGCGATCTGCGCACGCTCGCGGCCAACCCGCAGGTCGCGGTCAAGCTCTCCGGGCTCCCCGCCGAATCCCAGGGGCAGATCGACGAGGACCAGATGGAGCCGTTCCTCGACGTCGCCGCGGATGCCTTCGGCGCGGACCGTCTGATGTGGGGGAGTGACTGGCCCGTCTCGTCGTCCACCCACGACGGCAACCCCGAGGACACGTACTACTGGTCCGGCAACCGGGACGACTGGTGCCACACGGTCCGCAACTGGGCCGAGGCGCGCGGCCTCGACACCGAGAAGCTGTTCTGGTCGAACGCGGTCCGCTTCTACGGCATCCGCTGAGGTTTCGCCGCGGCGCCGGTCACTCGGCCCGCAGACGCAGCTGCGCCATGCCTCCGTCGACCTCGATGAAGGTTCCGGTCGTCGAGCCCGCCGCAGGCGACACGAGGTAGGCGACGGCGGCTGCGACCTCGTCCGGCGAGACCAGCCGTCCGTGCGGCTGGCGCGCCTCGAGCGCCGCGCGCTCGGCCCCGGGGTCGCTCGCCTGATCCAGCAGGCGCCCGACCCACGGAGTGTCGGCGGTGCCCGGGTTCACGGCGTTGACGCGGATGCCCTCGCGCATGTGGTCGGCGGCCATGGCGCGCGTCAGCGCCGAGACCGCGCCCTTGGACGCGGAGTACAGCGCGCGCTGGGGGAGTCCGGTCGAAGACGCGATGGATGCCGTGTTGCACACCGCGGCCGACGGCGACTGCCGCAGCCACGGGAGCGCTGCTGAGGTGACGCGGGCGATGCCGGTGACGTTGATCGAGAGGACGCGGGCCCATTCGTCGTCGTCGTTCGCGGCGATGTCTCCGACGGCGCCGATGCCGGCGTTGTTGATCACGATGTCGATGCGGCCGAAGCGCTCGGCGACCGCGGCGACAGCGGCATCCACGCTCGCCCGGTCCGAGACGTCGGCCGTGAACGCGGCGAAGCGCTCATCGGCGCCTGACGGGTCGCGGTCGAGGACGGCGATCTGCGCGCCGTCGGCGTGCAGGCGGGCCGCAACCGCGGCGCCGATGCCCGACGCGCCTCCGGTGACGATCGCTACGAGTCCTTCCAGTGGCGCGCTCATCGCTGCGCCTCCCAGGCTGTGAAGGTCTGCCGCTGATGGCCGAGGCCGTCGATCTCGATGTCGACGACGTCGCCGTCCTTCAGATACGGGAACCGGCCGGAGAGGGCGACGCCCTGCGGGGTGCCGGTGAGGATGAGGTCGCCCGGCTCGAGCGTCACGTATTGCGAGAGGTGGTGGACGATCGTGCGGACGTCGAAGATCATGTCGGAGGTGTTCGAGTCCTGACGGGGCTCGCCGTTGACGAAGCTGCGCAGATTCAGATCGTCGACGTCGACCTCGTCGGGGGTGACCAGCCACGGGCCGGTGGGATTGAAGCCGGCTGCGATCTTGCCCTTCGACCACTGGCCGCCCGAGACAGCCATCTGGAAGTCGCGCTCCGAGACGTCGTTGGCGACGACGTAGCCGGCGATGTGGGCGTCGGCCTCGTCGGGGGAGTCCAGGTACGCGGCTCTGGCGCCGATCACGATGCCGAGTTCGACCTCCCAGTCCGTCTTCTCGCTGCCGCGGGGGATCGTCACCGTGTCGTTCGGGCCGACGACGGTGTTCGGGGTCTTCAGGAAGATGATCGGGATGCTGGGCGGCTCGGAGTTCGACTCGGCGGCGTGCTCGGCGTAGTTCATGCCGATGCAGATCACTGCGCTCGGGCGGGCGATCGGGGCGCCGATGCGCAGTTCGGCGGCGTTCTCGAGCTCGGGCAGTTCGCCGGATGCTTGTGCCGAGGCCACGCGAGCGCGGAAGTCGCTCGCCAGGAAGTCACCGTTGACATCGGATGTCACGGGGCGGAGGTCGAGATGGCGATCGCCGTCGATCAGGACAGGAATCTCGGATCCAGGGGCGCCAAGCCGCGCGAACTTCATGGTTCTCCTACTTCGTCGGGGATCCGCCATGCGGCGGTGCATCTGATTGACAGTATAGACATCGGATGTTTACACTCCAAGGGATCCGTCGAGAATCCCTTCTCGAGAGGATCAGGACTGCACAAGGAGACCATCGCAGTGAGCCGCATCGTCGCACTCGACACGACCGACATCCGCTTTCCGACGTCGCTGAGCCTGGACGGCTCGGACGCGATGAATCCCGACCCCGATTACTCGGCCGCCTACGTCGTGATCCGCACCGATGATGTCGACGGCATCGCCGGGCACTCCTTCGTCTTCACGATCGGCCGCGGCAACGACGTGCAGGTCGCGGCCATCGACGCACTCGCCGATCACCTCGTCGGGCGCGAGATCGAACCGCTCCTGGACGACATGGGCGGAACCTTCCGCGAGATCATCGGCGACTCGCAGCTGCGGTGGCTGGGCCCGGAGAAGGGTGTCATGCACATGGCCATCGGCGCCGTCACCAACGCGCTGTGGGACATCAAGGCCAAGCGCGCCGGGCTCCCGCTGTGGCAGCTGCTCGGCCGCATGAGCCCGGAGGAGCTCGTCGACCTCGTCGATTTCCGCTACCTCACCAATGCCCTCACACGCGAGGAGGCGCTCGAGATCCTCCGCGCGGGTGTCGACGGTCGCGCGGAACGCGAGGCCGAACTCCTCGCGACCGGCTATCCGGCCTACACGACCAGCCCTGGTTGGCTCGGCTACTCCGACGAGAAGCTCGAGCGGCTCGCCCGGGAAGCCCTCGCCGACGGCTTCACGCAGATCAAGCTCAAGGTCGGGGACGACCTCGACGACGACATCCGTCGCTTCCGCAAGGCGCGCGAGGTCGTCGGGCCGGACTTCCCGATCGCCATCGACGCCAATCAGCGCTGGGAGGTCTCCGAGGCGATCGCCTGGGTGAACGCCCTCGCCGAGTTCCGGCCCGCATGGGTCGAGGAGCCCACGAGCCCGGACGACGTCCTCGGCCACGCCGAGATCGCCCGTGCGATCGCCCCGATCCGCGTCGCGACGGGCGAGCACGCGCAGAACCGCGTGATCTTCAAGCAGCTGCTGCAGGCGGGCGCGATCAGCGTCATGCAGATCGACGCGGTGCGCGTCGCCGGCGTCAACGAGAACATCGCGAACCTGCTGCTCGCCGCCAAGTTCGGCGTTCCGGTCTGTCCGCACGCCGGCGGCGTGGGGCTCTGCGAGGCCGTGCAGCATCTGTCGATGTTCGACTTCGTCGCCGTCAGCGGCGCGCGCGAAGGCCGCCTCATCGAATACGTCGATCATCTGCACGAGCACTTCGTCGTGCCCACCGACATCCAGGGCGGCTCCTACATGGCCCCGACGGCGCCGGGCGCGGGCATGGAGATGAAGGCCGAGAGCATCGCGGAGTACACCTGGACGGGCACGCATGTCGCGGCCTGACACTTCGGGGGTCGACACGACAGATGTCGGACGAACCGTGACGAACAGTCCGACACGTGACGCATCGGCCCCCAGAATGTCGCCGGCCGGCTTTCCCGCGCTCGGGTACGGCGCCGCGAACGTCGGGAACCTCTTCCGCGAACTCACCGACGATGAGGCGTGGGCGGTGCTGGATGCCGCATGGGAGAGCGGCATCCGCTACTTCGACACCGCTCCTCACTACGGTCTCGGGCTGTCGGAGCGGCGCCTCGGCGCGTTCCTGCGGACGAAGCCGCGCGACGAGTTCGTGCTGTCGACCAAGGCCGGGCGCCTCCTGAGGGCGAACCCGGCTCATGGGCCGGGCGGCCTCGACACCGTCAACGACTTCTTCGTGCCCGACGACCTGCAGCGGGTGTGGGACTTCTCGGATGCCGGGATCCGCGCGTCCCTCGACGAATCGCGAGAGCGGCTGGGCATCGACCGCATCGACATCGTCTACCTGCACGACCCCGAGCGTCACGATCTCGATCTCGCACTCGCCGAGGCGTTCCCCGCGCTGGAGGCGCTGCGCGCGGAGGACGCGATCGGGCTGATCGGCGTCGGGTCCATGGTCAGCGATGCGCTCGCCCGATCCGTGCGCGAGGCCGACCTCGACATCGTCATGATCGCCGGCCGCTACACGCTGCTCGAGCAGCCCGCGGCAGCCGACGTGCTGCCGGCGTGCGTCGAGCGCGGTACCGGGGCGGTCGCCGCATCCGTCTTCAACTCGGGCCTCCTCGCGAAGAGCGAGCCGGTCCGCGGCGATCGCTACGAGTACGGCGGCGTCCCCGACGAGATCTGGGATCGTCTGCAGCGCATCGTCGCCGTGTGCGCGGCGCACGATGTCGCACTGCCCGCCGCGGCGATCCAGTACCCGCTGCGCTCGTCCGTCGTGCAGTCGGTGGTCGTCGGAAGTTCCCGCCCCGAGCAGGTGCGGCAGAACGCCGACCTCGCCGCCGCCGAGATCCCGGAGGAGTTCTGGGACGACCTGACCGCCGGCGGACTGATCCCGCCGGTCTCCGAGGAGGACTGATGCTCGAAGGAATCAACCCCCTGCTGACCGGTGAGCTGCTGCTGCATCTGGACCGGATGGGCCACTCCGACGCGGTCGTCATCGCCGACGCGCACTTCCCGGCGTGGGCGCTGGGGGAGCGCGTGATCGATCTGCCCGGCACCACGACACCCGAGGTCCTGGCGGCCATCCGCAGCGTGATCCCGCTCGATGACGCCCCTGCACTCGATCTCATGGAGTCCGCGGACGGCGAGATCCTCGCGGTCCAGCGGGAGCTGATGGATGCCGCGGGCACGGCCGAGCAGACGACGCGCTTCGTGGAGCGCTTCGCGTACTACGACGTCGCCCGCCCCGCCTACCTGATGGTGCGGACGGGGGAGACGCGCACGTACGGCAACGCGCTGCTGCGGAAGGGCGTCGTCGGCCATGCCTCGGCGTAGCGGGGCCCTAGTGGCGATCGATCGTCGCGACCGCATGCATCGCGTCGCGGATGTACCGGTTCGCGTGCGCGGCGAGGTCGTCGGAGTCCTGCCACAGGTTGCGCCAGATGCCGAGCGTGTTGCTGAGCTGAGCGCTCACCACGGCCGACGAGAACGACTCGAACACGACGGGCCCGTCGTATGCGACATCGTGCAGGGCGCGGAAGAAGGTCGCGAAGTCGACGGTGCCCGTGCCGAGGTAGCCGCGATGGCTGTCGCCGATGTGCACGTATCCGAGACGGCCGGCTGCGGCCACGTCGTGGACCGGCTGGAAGAAGTCGGACTCCTCGATGTTCATGTGGTACGTGTCCAGGTGAACGCTGACGTCGCCCGCGACGCCGTCCAGGAACTGCAGTGCGCCGCGGCCGGTGTTGAAGACGTTCGACTCGTAGCGGTTGACGACTTCGAGGGAGAGTCGGATGCCGCGCTCCGCCGCGAAGGCTGCGAGCCCGCCGATCGCCTCCTGACTGTGTGCGACGCCCCGCTCGGTCGCCGGCGCCATGTACTTGCCCATCGCCGAGTAGATGACCCCGCACAGCACCTCGCCGCCCATCGTCGCCACGTGGTCGATGCAGCGTTCGAGCAGTGCCCGCCCGGTGGCGATGACTGCCGGGTCGTCGCTGGACAGGTCCGTCGCCGGGGTCAGTCCGAGGGATGCCGTGACGGCGAGGCCGTTGTCGCGCAGCATCCGTCCGGCCAGGGCCGAGTCGAAGGCCGCGGCATCCATCAGCGGGATCTCGATGAGGTCGAATCCCGCGTTCTTCGTGCCCTCGATCGCGCGCCGCAGGCCCGCCTCGTCGAAGGTTCCGGTGAAGACCAGGCCGTGCGCGCCGATGAGCATGTCGATCCCTTCCGATGCGCATCCGAGCGCACCCGTGACAAAGTTGTTATTACAGGTCTACCATCTGAGACAGCGCTTAGGTACATTTAGATACAACTTGCGCCGCAGTATCCCGAGCGGCACAATTGATCCGATGTTTGAAATGGATTCCACGATGGAATCGACAGCACGACCTTCAAGGAAGCAGGTGAGCACATGAGTGATCCCATCCTCCGGGTGGAAGGCATCAGCAAGGGGTTTCCCGGGGTGCAGGCGCTCCAGGATGTGCATCTCGAGGTGCGCGCCGGTGAGGTTCTCGTCCTCGTCGGCGAGAACGGCGCCGGTAAGTCGACGCTGATGAAGATCCTCTCCGGGATCTACACGCGCGACGAGGGGACGATCCGCTTCGAGGGTCAGGAGGTCGAGTTGACCGGCCCGCTCCAGGCTCAGCAGCTCGGCATCACGATCATCCATCAGGAACTGAACCTGATGCCCGACCTGACGGTCGCGCAGAACATCTTCATCGGCCGTGAGCCGGTCTCTGCCGGCATCCTGTCGGAGCGGAAGCTGAACCGTCAGACCGCGGAGCTGCTGACCCGTTTGAAGATCCGGCTGGATCCGCGGCAGAAGGTGGGCGAGCTGACGGTCGCCGAGCAGCAGATGGTCGAGATCGCGAAGGCGCTGTCGTTCAACGCCAAGGTGCTCATCATGGATGAGCCGACCTCGGCGCTCACCGACAGCGAGGTCGAGACGCTGTTCACGCTCATCGAGCAGCTCAAGCAGAGCGGCACGGGCATCGTCTACATCTCGCACCGGATGGACGAGCTGCGCCGGCTCGCGGATCGGGTGACCGTGCTCCGCGACGGGCAGTACATCGGGTCGCTCGAGAAGGACGAGATCAGCATCCCCAGGATCATCGAGATGATGGTCGGGCGTGCGATCGATGAGGGGACGCGTCCGGCGCCGCGCGATCACGCCTCGGCGCCGGTGGTCCTCGATGTTGTGGGGCTGTCGACGCGGGAGCTGCTGAAGGACGTGTCGTTCCAGCTGCACAAGGGGGAAATCCTCGGGTTCGCCGGGCTCATGGGCGCGGGGCGCACCGAGACCGCACGTGCGGTGATCGGCGCCGATCCGCGCACGGCGGGGACGATCACGATCAATGGCCGGGATGCGCGCATCCACAAGCCGGCGGATGCCGTCCGCCGCGGTGTCGGGTACCTCTCCGAGGACCGCAAGCAGCTGGGTCTCATGCTCGAGCAGGACGTCACGTTCAACACCGTCCTCGCGTCGCTGAGCAGCTACGCCGGGGCGATCGGCTGGATGGGCGACGGCAAGGCCAAGAACCAGACCAAGCAGTACGTGCAGCAGCTGCGCATCAAGACCCCGTCGGTGAACCAGATCGTCAAGCTCCTCTCCGGCGGCAACCAGCAGAAGGTCGTCATCGCCCGGTGGCTGATGCGCGACTGCGACATCCTCATCTTCGACGAACCGACCCGTGGCATCGACGTCGGCGCGAAGGAGGAGATCTACCGGCTGATGCAGCAGCTCGCCGACGCCGGAAAGTCCATCATCGTCATCTCGTCGGAGCTCCCCGAGATCCTTCGCGTCGCCGGCCGCATCGCCGTGTTCGCGAACGGTCGGATCACCGGGACCCTCCGCAACGAAGAAGCCAGCCAGGAGAAGATCATGCAACTCGCAGCCCACGGGGAGGAAGACTGATGAGCACCCCAGAGAAGTCCGCCGGAGAGACGACGACTCTCATCCAGCAGGCCGTGACAGAGGACACCGACAAGCGGGATGTCGTCGGGTTCCTGAAGCGCCAGCTCCAGCAGTCGCTGGCGTTCGGAACGCTCGTGATCCTGGTGATCTTCTTCGCCATCGCGAGCCCGAACTTCTTCACGTTCAGCAATATCGCCACCGTGCTGCTGTCGACCGCCGTGATCGGCATCCTCGCCCTGGGCACGACGTTCGTGATCATCACCGGCGGCATCGACCTGTCGCTGGGAACCGGTATGGCGCTGTGCGCCGTGATGACCGGTGTGTTCATCACGAACTGGGGCCTCCCCGTCTGGGTCGGCATCCTCGGCGGCATCGCGACCGGTGTGCTCATGGGGCTCGTCAACGGCGTGAACATCACGTTCCTGCGGCTTCCTCCGTTCATCGCGACGCTCGCGATGATGATGATCGCGGGCGGTCTCGCTCTGGTCGTCTCGAACGTCGCGCCGATCTATTTCTCCACGTCCGCCCCGGACTTCAAGAAGATCGCGCTGGGCGTCATCATCCCCGGCATCCCGAACGCCGTCCTCATCACCGCGGTCCTCGCGATCATCGCGGCGATCGTGCTGTCCAAGACGCTGCTGGGTCGCTACACGTTCGCGATCGGCTCGAACGAGGAGGCCACGCGCCTGTCGGGTGTGAACACCCGCCGCTGGACGATCCTCATCTACATGTTCGCCGGCGCCTTCACCGGCATCGCGGGCATCATCATCGCCTCCAGGCTCGACTCGGCGCAGCCGCAGATCGGCACCGGGTACGAACTGCAGGCGATCGCGGCCGTGATCATCGGCGGCACCTCGCTGCTGGGTGGCCGCGGCTCGATCCTCGGCACCGTGATCGGCGCCCTCATCATGAGCGTGCTCGTCAACGGCCTGCGCATCATGTCTATCCAGACCGAGTGGCAGAACGTCGTCGTCGGCTTCGTCGTGCTGCTCGCCGTGTTCCTCGACTCGCTGCGCAACCGCCAGCGCACCTGACCTCTCCTTCCCTGCCCACCCCGTCGGCCCCGGCCGGCACCAATCACAGAACAATGGAGTTTCCATGAAATTCGGCAAGAAGACCGCATTCGCGGCCCTGGTGGCCGCATCCGCTCTCGTCATGGCCGGCTGTGCCGGCGGCGGCGACGTCATCGAAGAGGGTGGCGGAACCGACACCGGCAGCGGCGACGGCGAGATGTACATCGCCCTCGTCTCGAAGGGCTTCCAGCACCAGTTCTGGCAGGCCGTCAAGAAGGGCGCGGAGCAGAAGGCCGACGAGCTCGGCGTCCGCATCACCTTCGAAGGCCCGGCCGCCGAGACCGAGATCGCCCAGCAGCTCGAGATGCTGACGGCCGCGATCGACAAGAACCCGGATGCCATCGCCTACGCCGCCCTCGACCCGGAGGCGTGCGTCGCCCCGCTCGAGCAGGCGAAGTCGAAGGACATCCCGGTCGTCTACTTCGACGCCCCGTGCAACGGCGACGTGGGCCTGAGCCTGTCGGCAACCGACAGCAAGGTCGCCGGAGCCCTGGCCGCGGAGCACATGGCCGAGCTCATCGGCGGCGAGGGCGAGGTCGGCATCGTCGGCCACTCGCAGATCAACTCCACCGGTGTCGAGCGCCGCGACGGCTTCGTCGAGAAGATCGAGGCGGACTACCCCGACATCAAGATCGTCGACATCCAGTACGGTGACGGCGACCACCTGAAGTCGGCCGACATCGCCAAGGCCATGATCGCCGCCCACCCGAACCTCAAGGGCATCTACGGCACGAACGAGGGCTCGGCCATCGGCGTCGTGAACGCCGCGAACGAGCTCGGCCTGGAGAAGGGCAAGATCAAGATCGTCGGCTTCGACTCGGGCGCAGCCCAGATCAACGCCATCAAGGACGGCACGATGGCCGGCGCCATCACGCAGGACCCGATCGGCATCGGCGAGCAGGTCGTGCAGGCCGCGTACGACGCCGCCATGGGCGAGTCCGTCGACGAGTTCTACGACACCGGCTCGTACTGGTACGACGCCACCAACCTGGAGGACGAGAAGATCGCCGCGGTCCTCTACGAGTGATCGTCGTCTGACACGGGCGGCCCCGCACCTTCAGGTGCGGGGCCGCTTCGCGTTCGGGGCTACAGGAATCGTCCCGCCTCGGTACAGATGCAGGACGAATGAACGGATGCAGGGCAGATCCTCGGCCTGTCGCCCTGCATCCGTTCAGGGCCCCTACGTCTGTACGCGGCCGTACTTCGCCTCAGCGCGACAGGTCGAGCAGCCGCGCGGGGCCTGCGACCAGCATCCGCTCGACAGCATCCGCGCCGATCGCCGACCGCAGGCGCGGCAGGTACCGCTCGCCGAGGTAGGCCAGGCCCGGCATGCCGCCGTAAGCGATGTACCGGGTGCGCCGGGCGACGTCGCCGCCGAGCAGGATGCGGTCGGTGCCGACGAGGTCGACGACGCGTTCGGTCAGGGCGAGCAGTTCGGCGTCGGAGCGCGTGCGGGGGCGGGCGAAGCCGTCGTAGCCGAGATAGGCGCCGCGTTCGACGAGCGAGGCGTGCAGGCCCGCATCCGGATCGCGGTCGGCGTGGGCGAGGACGACCCGGTCGGATGCCACGCCCGCACCCTCCAGCAGATCGAGCACCTCGTGCGCCGCGGTGCAGAACTCCAGGTGCACCATGACCGGGGCGCTCGTGGTCCGGTGCGCGGCGGCCAGCGCGTCGAGCGTGGTGCGCTCGAACGGGCTGATGCGCCAGTAGTCGATGCCGGCCTTGAGCATGCCGGCGCGCACCGGGCTTCCGTCCGGCGTCCGCGCGGGGGTGCCCGCACCACCGGGGGACACGTGCGCGGCATCCGAGACCGGCACGCCTTCCTCGACGTCGGCGATGAACAGTGCGGCGAGCCGGTCGGCATCCCATGAGCGGGTCGGGTGGTCGGAGGCGTAGTGCGCCTCGCGGTGCCTGCCGGTCGTCGCGACGACGTGCAGTCCCGTGGCGGAGCTGATGCGTGCGAGGGCCTCGGGGTCGCGGCCGAGACCGAAGGGCGTGGCATCCACCATCGCGGCGAAGCCGCTCGCCTGCAGAAGCCCTGCCTCGAGGCCCGACGCATCCTCGTCGTCGAGCTCGTCTCCGGGCAGCAGGGGCGTGACCTGGAAGAGGTGCTCGTGATAGTTCGTCGGGCCCAGCAGCGCGGGGTCGATGTCGCCGAGCACCGTGCGGATCATCAGCGCGCACCCTCCGCGGCCCGCGCGAGCTGCTCGACGATCTCGGGGGTGAGCTCGAGCTCGAACACGTCGGCGACGACCTGCGACCATCCGTGGATGAAGTAACGCCAGCCGTCGACGACGTGCATATTCCGAGCGGCTTGCTGAGCACGCGCCTGGTGCAGGAACTCCAGCGACCCGCGGTAGTTGAACTCCCAGACGTAGGCATCCCCGGGGAACACGGCGTCGTCGGGCAGGGGGGAGCCGGGCCGGTCCTTGCCGAGCCCGGTCGCGTTGACGATGAGCGAGCCGCGTGGAGCGGCCGCGACGAGGGATGCGGCGTCGTCGACCGTGTCCGTCCGCACGTACTCGATGAGCCCGTCGCGGGTGCCGTGCTGACGGTGCACCTCGCGCAGGTGCTCGAGCTTGGCGTCGTCGCGCGCCGTCACGGTCACCTTCGCGGGTGCGTCGTCGCGCTCCGACAGCGCCCAGCTGAGCGCCGTCCCCGACCCGCCCGCGCCGAGGATGACGACCTCGGCGCCGGTGGTCGCGAAGTGGTCGGCCGGCAGGAAGTCGTT
Organism: Microbacterium sp. NPDC077644; assembly: GCF_040702785.1. Taxonomy (NCBI): domain Bacteria; kingdom Bacillati; phylum Actinomycetota; class Actinomycetes; order Micrococcales; family Microbacteriaceae; genus Microbacterium; species Microbacterium sp. NPDC077644. The sequence goes on along the minus strand of NZ_JBFBME010000002.1, from coordinate 306,520 downwards.
CAGTGCCAGATCGACGGTGATCGGATCCTTCGCGCGGCCGGACAGGCGCGTGCCGCGCTTGGCGATGCTGGAGATCTCGGAGCACGAGACGGCGAACGGGTCGAGTTCGTCGAACAGGTCGGATGCCGCGGCGTACACGTTCATCTTGTGCGTGGTCACGAGCGCGCCGCGGTGGCGGGGGTCGTCGCGGATCTGCTCGACGAGCGCGCGGTACTGCTCGGGGGAGGCATCCATCGGCAGGTCGTGGCCGATGAGCCGGCGGGTGGGGAGCCCCAGGATGTCGGCCCACAGCGGGAACACCTTCATGATCGAGGAGGAGCCGGTGGTCACGCCGACGAAGCCCATGTAGTCGGCGTCGGGGGTGGTTGTCATGAGGTGCCTTTCACAGGATGGGCGGGCGCGCGACCCGCGAGGACGGCGAGCGCGTCGTCGAGCGACATCGAGCCCATGTTGTCGACGGCCTGCGTGGTCTGTGCGCCCAGGTGCGGGGTGACGATCACGCGATCGGCCAGGTCGTCGGCGAGGAGCGGGCTGGACGACGCCGCGGTGTCGCCGTCGAGCGTGTCGGCCGCGTACCCCGCGAGTCGTCCGCCGCGCAGCGCGGCTGCGAGAGCGGATTCGTCGACGAGGTCGGGTCGCGCGGTGTTCACGATGACCGTGCCGGGGCGGATGCCGGCGAGCCGCTGCGCGTCGATGAGCCGCTGCCCGCCGGGAGCGTGCAGCGTGATGAGATCGGCGGTGCGGAACAGCTCGTCGAGGTCCATCGGCTCGGCGCCGAGATCGCGGATGCGGCCTGGATCGAGGAATGGGTCGGCAGCGAGGATGCGCGGGCCGAAGCCCGACAGGCGCCCCGCGACGCCCTGCCCGATCCGGCCGAAGCCGACGATGCCGACCGTGGCGGCGCCGAGTTCGCGGCCGCGGCGGACGCTCCAGTCGCCCTGTCTGACGCGGCGATCTCCGTCCGGGATGAGCCGGAGCGCCGCGAGCATGAGGCCTGTGGCGTGGTCGGCGACGGCATCCGCGTTGGCGCCGGGGGTGTTGGTGACGGGGATGCCGCGAGCGGCGGCCGCGTCGAGATCCACGGCCTCGATGCCGACGCCGTAGCGTGCGACGACCCGGAGGTTCGGCGCGGCATCCAGATGCGCGGCGGTGACCGGGCCGGTGCCGGCGATCCAGGCATCGGCTTGCGCGAGCAGGGGGGCGAGCTCGGCGAGGCCGTGATGCGCGGGGCCGCGGACGATCTCGTGCCCCGCGGCCGCGGCGCGCGCGACGAGGTCGATGTCGCCGTCCGAGAACGACCGGCTGGTGGCGAGGATGACGCCCATCAGCGCGTGCCTCCCGCGAACCAGGGCGCGAGGGCGTCGTAGGCGGCGGTGAAGCGGCCATGTCGTTCGGCGTAGACGCGGTGGCGCGCGGCATCCGGCGTGAACTCCGCCGTGACCTCGCTCAGCGCCCTGGCGGCGGCGAAGTCGGCGAGACCGAGGCCGACCGCCCCGGTCACCGCCGCTCCGAGGCTGTTCGCCTCTTCGACGACCGTGCGCCGCCGCACCGGCACGCCCCACACGTCCGCGAGGACCTGCAGCAGCACGTCGCTCTGCGCCCCGCCGCCGACCGCGTCGATGCGGTCGATCGTCGCGCCCGACTCGCGGAACGCGTGGATGCTGCTGAGCAGGTTGAACCCGATCCCCTCGAGCACGGCGCGGACGAGATGGCTGCGCGTGTGGTGGCGGCCGATGCCGAGGAACGCGCCGCGGGCATTCGGGTCCCAGATGGGGGAGCGCTCGCCGAGCAGGTAGGGCAGGAAGTAGAGGTCCTCGGTGTCGGCGTCCTCGGATTCGGCGGTCAGCCGCGCCGTCTCCGGATGCCGGGGGTCCGCGGACAGCGCCTCGGCGATCCACTGGATCGATGCGCCGCCGGCCTGCATCGTCGCGGTCGGCACGAACGATCCGGGTACGACGTTGTCGAAGGTGAAGGTCCGCAGCCCGCGGTCGATCAACGGTGCGTCGGTGGCGAACGAGATCCAGGAGGAGGTGCCGAGCGACACGTAGGCGCCGTCCTCCGGCGCGACGATGCCGGATCCGACGGCCGCCATCGGGCCGTCGCCGCCGCCCATGACCACGCGGACGCCGGCGTTCAGGCCGAGGGCGGATGCCGCGGCATCCGTCAGCGTGCCGGCGATCGCGGTCGCGTCGAGGATCTCGGGGAACAGCGCTCGGTCGAGGCCCGCCGCGGCGAGCACCTCATCCGACCAGTCGCCGGTGCGCTGGTCGTAGGCGTTCGTGCCGGAGGCATCCGAGCGGTCCGTCGCCAGGCGCCCGGTGAGGCCCAGGACGATGTAGTCCTTGGCGACGCAGAACCGCCGCACGCGCTCCCAGACCTCCGGCTCGTTGTCGCGCACCCACATGACCTTCTCGACGGAGTAGGTCGGGTTGAGCCGGTGGCCGAGCATCTCGTAGGCGTGCTCGGCACCGAGCGCCTGCTCGAGCTCGCGCTGCTGGGCGCCGGCGCGGGTGTCGGCCCAGATGATCGCCGGGCGCACCGGGCGTCCCTCGCCGTCGAGCAGCACAGCGCCCATCATCTGGCCGCTCACGACGAGTCCGCCGACATCGGTGGGCGCGGTGTCCGTGCTCGAGAGGAGGTCGCGGGTGGCTCGGACGACGGCATCCCACCAGTCGTCGGGGTTCTGCTCGGCGACGCCGCCGGCGGCGAAGTACGCCGGGTAGCCGACGGTCGTGGATGCCACGAGCCTGCCGTCGTCGTGGTGCAGCGATGCCTTGTTCCCGGTGGTGCCGAGGTCGTGGGCGATGATCACAGTTCGTGCCTGCTTCGTTGGTTGCGGTTCCGGATCGTGCTGAGATGGAGTATACCTGTAATTACAAGTCCTGTAGTTACAAGTCGTAGGAGAACATCGTGAGCACCCCCGTCGTGGACGTCCCCGCCCTGCTGGAGATCTCGCCGCAGGGCGGCATCGAGGGGCGGTCGCGCCGCTACGAGAAGTTCCTCGGCGACATGGCCGGCGTATACCGCGACGACCGGGCCTGGCAGGATGCCGTCGGCGAGCGCGGCACGGACGAGCTCGTCTACTGGGTCGACGACCACCGCTACCAGGAGGGTCCCGGCGCGCTGATCGTCGGCACGAGTGCGCTGCTGCCCGGTCGCTACGGCGAGGAGTTCGCGGTCACGCGCGGCCACCTGCACGCCGTCGCAGACCGCGCCGAGCTGTACTACTGCCTCAGTGGGCGGGGAGTGATGCTGCTCGAGACGCTCGACGGTGAGAGCTCGGCCATCGAGCTCACGCCGGGCAAGGCCGTCGACGTGCCGGGGCACTGGATCCACCGCAGCGTCAACGTCGGCGACGAGCCGTTCGTCACGCTCTTCTGCTACGCGGCCGACGCCGGACAGGACTATGAGGTGATCGCCGAAGCCGGCGGCATGAAGAACCTCGTCGTGGCGGACGGCGACGGGTGGAAGCTCGCGCCGAACCCGGACCACACCGGGTATCGGGCGCGCTGATGCCTCAGCGCTGCCGGGCGCGATACGCCGCGACGGCGTTGCGATTCGTGCAGGCGACCGAGCAGTAGCGTCGGGAGCGGTTGCGCGACAGGTCGAGCACGACGCCGTCGCAGTCGTCGTCCGCGCACACCGCGAGCCGGCTGCCCTCGTCGGCGCGGACGACGTCGAGGAGCGCCATCGCCGTCTCGGCGAGGATGCGCTCGGCGAGCGGGCGGTCGTCGGCGACAGCGTGCAGGTGCCAGTCGGCGCCGTCGTGGCGGACGACATGCGCGTCGAAGACGATGTCGCGGAACGCGTCGTTGATCTCGTCGACCATCTCGTCGCGCGGGGCGAGGAGCATCCGGCGCAACCGCGGTCGCAGGGCGCGCACGGCTGCGAGCTCGTCGGCGTCGCGGTCGATGCGGCCGGTGTACGGGAACTCGACAAGGAACGCGTCGAAGTCCGCACGGGTGACGAGCGTGTCCGGGTCCTGCGCGCTGTTCGCGAGGTGGACGGCCGCTCGCATCGCCTCGGCCGTGTCATCGGTGAAGATCATGTTGACACCTTACAACCCCGCTCGCTACTGTCATCGACCATGAGGACTTTGACAGATGACACCCGCGTGCGCTCGGGGTTGCGGCTCGGGCTTCCGCTCGCGATCGCGGCGGCCTTCGCGTTCGGGATGTCCGGGGCCTGGGCGCGCGGACTCATCGACGCCGGCTGGACGCCAGGAGCTGCGGTCACGGTACGGATCTGGGTCGCAGCGCTCGTGCTCCTGATCCCGACGGTCATCGCGCTGCGCGGGCGCTGGATGCTGCTGCGCCGCAACCTCGGAATGATCGCCGCCTACGGGCTGCTGGCCGTCACCGCCACGCAGCTGTTCTACTTCCAGGCCGTCGCCGTGATGGACGTCGGACTCGCCCTGCTCATCGAATACACCGCACCGATCGCCGTGGTCCTGTGGCTCTGGATGCGGCGCGGCGAGAAGCCGACCAGGCGCAGCATCCTCGGTGCGCTGATCGCGTTCGCAGGTCTCGTGCTCATGCTCGATGTGCTCTCGGGCCGCAGCGTCGACGTGGGCGGCATCCTCTGGGCGTTCGGGGCGATGATCGGTGCGGCGGCGTACTTCGTGCTGTCGGGGCGTAGCGACACCGGACTGCCGCCGATCGCGCTCGCAGGCTCCGGGCTGCTCGTGGGAGCCGTGGGGCTCACCCTCGCCGGAGCAGTCGGCATCCTGCCGATCGCCTGGAACACGGATGACGTGACCTACCGGTTCGGAACCGTGCCGTGGTTCGTCCCGGTGCTGGCCATCGGGATCGTCGCAACCGCACTCGCGTACGTGCTCGGCATCGCCTCGACGCGCCTTCTCGGATCGCGATTGGCGTCGTTCATCGCGCTCGCCGAAGTTGTCGCCGCGCTGCTGTTCGGGTGGCTGCTGCTCGGCCAACTGCCGAACCTGCTGCAGGGGCTCGGTGCTGTTCTCGTGCTCGCGGGGGTCGTCGTCGTGAAGCTCGGCGAGCCCGCGGCATCCGTCTCGGGCGATCCGGTGCTGGACTTCGACGAGACCCCTTGATCTCGCGCGGGGGCAGGGCGAGACTTGCCGTGCCCGGCGCCTCCCGGCGTCGTCCACGAAACGACGGAAGGACTCGACATGGCACACGGCGACATCACGCACATCGACATCCCGGTCAGCGATCTGGCGAAGGCGCAGGCCTTCTACTCGGGACTGTTCGGCTGGGAGATCTCGGAGATGCCCGGCTACGAGGGCTACCCGATGTGGCAGGCGCCGAACAAGATCTCGGGCGGCGGTCTCGCTCCGCGCAGCGATGACTTCACCCAGCCGCGCTCCTACGTCGAGGTCGATTCGATCGAGGAGACGGTCGCCGCGGCCGTCGCCTCCGGCGCGACGGTGCTGATGGAGAAGCAGCCGATCAGCGAGACGAGCTGGTGGGCGGTCATCAGCGACCCCGACGGGAACTCGATCGGCCTGTACGAGGGCACGACCGAGTAGGCACTCTGTATACCTTCGTAACCGCCTGAGGGGCCTCCGCGCCGCGGAGCGCGAATTATGTATACACTGATCGTGTGAGCAGCACTGTCGAGCGCACCGCCCCCGAGCGCACCCGCGCGAGCGATCGAGCCTACGCGGCGCTGCTGGATGAGATCCAGTCCGGTGTGCTCGCGCCCGGTGCCGTCCTCGCCGAGGTCGAGCAGGCGGCTCGCCTCGGCGTCAGCCGCACGCCGCTGCGCGAAGCCCTGCAACAGCTCAGCGCCGACGGACTCGTCGAGCAGCAGTCGCCGCGCGTCACCGTCGTCGCCGGGATCGATGCGGATGACATCCGCTCGCTGTTCGAGCTCCGTCGTGCGCTCGAGGAGTCGGGTGCGCGACTGGCCGCCCTTCGCGGCGATGCTTCACTGTTCGGGTCTCTGGCCCACGAGTTCGCCCAGGCTGCGGCATCCCTCGACGCCGACACCGGACGCGACGACTACTACGCCCTCATCGCCCGCTTCGACGCCGCTGTCGACGCGGCGGTCGCGAACGACTACATGGCCGCGGCCCTGCGCACCGTGCGCACGCACCTCGTGCGGGTGCGGCGCATGGCCCGCGACAAGCCGGAGCGGCTCGCGGCATCCGTCGCCGAGCACCGGCTCATCGCCGAGGCGCTCGCCGAGCGCGACGGCGACCTCGCAGCCCATGCCACGCACGTGCACCTGCGCAATGCGCTCACGAGCATCCTCGACTCTTTGGAACAGCAGAGCTCCCTGCCGGAAGGAACGAAATGACCGTCAACCACCACGTCCGCGTCTACAAGAGCGAAGAGGACCTGCCCCGCGAGGAGCAGCTCGCCTGGAAGATCGCCGAGGTCGCCGCCGACCCCGTCGCGGTCGAGCAGGACGTCGTCGACATGATCATCAACCGCATCATCGACAACGCATCGGTCGCCGCGGCATCCCTCACCCGCGCACCGATCGTCGCGGCCCGCGACCAGGCGTTCAGCCACCCGGTCTCGACCGGCGGCGCCGGCGCGACCGTCTTCGGCGCCCCGCTGGAGAAGCGCACCAGTCCCGAGTGGGCGGCGTGGGCGAACGGCGTCGCCGTGCGCGAGCTCGACTACCACGACACCTTCCTCGCCGCCGAGTACTCGCACCCCGGGGACAACATTCCGCCGATCCTCGCGGTCGCGCAGCACGCGGGCAGTGACGGCACGGCCCTCGTGCGCGCCATCGCGACGGGTTACGAGATCCAGGTCGACCTCGTGAAGGCGATCTGCCTGCACAAGCACAAGATCGACCACGTCGCCCACCTCGGCCCGTCGGCCGCGGCCGGCATCGGCACGCTCCTCGGTCTCGACACCGAGACGATCTATCAGGCCATCGGTCAGGCGCTGCACACGACGACCGCGACGCGGCAGAGCCGCAAGGGCGAGATCTCCACGTGGAAGGCGCACGCCCCGGCGTTCGCCGGCAAGATGGCTGTTGAGGCCGTCGACCGCGCCATGCGGGGCCAGACCAGCCCATCGCCCATCTACGAAGGCGAAGACGGCGTCATCGCCTGGATGCTGGACGGCAAGGATGCCGCGTACGACGTGCCGCTGCCGGCGAAGGGCGAGGCGAAGCGCGCGATCCTCGACACGTACACGAAGGAGCACTCCGCCGAGTACCAGGCGCAGGCGTGGATCGACCTGGCGCGCAAGCTGCACAACGACGGCATCGACACGTCTTCGATCAGATCCGTCGTTCTGCACACGAGCCACCACACCCACTACGTGATCGGCTCGGGCGCGAACGACCCGCAGAAGTACGACCCGACGGCATCGCGCGAGACGCTCGATCACTCGATCCCGTACATCTTCACGGTCGCCCTGCAGGACGGCGCCTGGCACCACGTCGACTCGTACACCCCCGAGCGCGCGGGCCGCACCGACACGGTCGAGCTGTGGAACAAGGTCACGACGCTCGAGGACGCCGAGTGGACGCGTCGCTACCACTCGAACGACATCAGCGAGAAGGCCTTCGGCGGTCGCGTCGAGATCACGTTCGAGGACGGCACCACTCTCGTCGACGAGATCGCCGTCGCCGACGCGCACCCGCTCGGTGCACGCCCGTTCGCGCGCGACAACTACATCTCGAAGTTCCGTCTGCTGGCGGAGCCGGTGCTGGCGCCGGAGGAGATCGAGCGCTTCCTGTCGCTCGTTCAGCGCCTGCCCGAGCTGACGGCCGCCGAGGTCGCGGAGCTGTCGATCATCGCGAAGCCGGGCGTCGTGGCATCCGAAGCCGTCACGCGGGGGCTGTTCTGATGCTGTACTCCACCACCCCGGCGGCCGAGAAGCGGCGGCTGTTCCGCGAACGGCTCGCGACCGGTGAGCTGCTGCGGTTCCCCGGCGCGTTCAACCCGCTGTCGGCGCGGCTCATCGAGCAGAAGGGCTTCGAGGGCGTCTACATCTCGGGTGCCGTGGTCTCGGCGGATCTCGGCCTGCCCGACATCGGACTGACCACGCTCACCGAGGTCGCCGGCCGCGGGCAGCAGATCGCGCGGATGACCGAGCTGCCGGCGATCATCGATGCCGACACCGGGTTCGGCGAGCCGATGAACGTGGCGCGCACGATCCAGACGCTCGAGGATGCCGGGATCGCCGGCGCCCACATCGAGGACCAGATCAACCCGAAGCGGTGCGGGCACCTCGACGGCAAGGCCGTCGTCGACGCGGACACCGCGGTCAAGCGCATCCGCGCCGCCGTCGACGCCCGTCGCGACGAGAACTTCCTCATCATGGCGCGCACCGACATCGCCGCCGTCGACGGGCTGGAGGCCGCGAAGGATCGTGCGAAGGCGCTGGTGGATGCCGGTGCCGACGCGATCTTCCCCGAGGCGATGCGGTCGCTCGAGGAGTTCGCCGCGATCCGGGATGCCGTCGACGTGCCGATTCTGGCGAACATGACCGAGTTCGGGAAATCGGACCTGTTCTCGGTGGACCAGCTTCGGAATGTCGGCGTGAACATCGTCATCTGGCCGGTGTCGCTGCTGCGTCTGGCCATGGGGGCGGTCGGGCGGGGTCTCGATACCCTGCTGGAGGAAGGGCACCTGACCGGCAGGCTCGGCGAGATGCAGCACCGCGCCGACCTCTACGACCTGATCGACTACGAGTCGTACAACCACTTCGACTCCGGCGTGTTCAACTTCACCATCGACCGCTGAGCGGCACGCACACACTGCAAAGGAGCACAGCATGACCGACATCAAGAAGGGCTTGGCCGGCGTCGTCGCCGATGAGACGGCGATCAGCAAGGTCAATCCCGAGACGAACAGCCTGCTCTACCGCGGATACCCGGTGCAGGAGCTCGCCGCGACGCAGCCCTTCGAGGCGGTCGCGTATCTGCTGTGGCACGGCGAGCTGCCTTCGGACGAGCAATTGACCGAGTTCCGTGCGACCGAGCGCGCGAACCGTGCCCTCCCCGCGGAGGTCAAGGAGGCGATCGACCGCCTGCCACTCGACTCGCACCCGATGGATGAGGTGCGCACGGCGGTCAGCGTGATCGGCGCGATCGAGACGGCCGGCATCACCAATGTTCTGGATGCCGTCGGCACGCCTGCTGAGAACCTTGAGCGCAGCCTGAAGCTGTTCGCCGTGCTTCCGGCGATCGTGTCGTACGGCCAGCGGCGTCGTCGCGGCCAGGAGATCGTCGAGTCGCGAGACGACCTCGACTACGCGGCGAACTTCCTGTGGCTCACGTTCGGCGAGGAGCCGGATGCCGTGGTCGTGGATGCTTTCAACCGCTCGATGATCCTGTACGCGGAGCACTCCTTCAACGCGTCCACGTTCACGGCGCGCGTGATCACGTCGACGCTGAGCGACATCTACTCGGCCGTCGTCGGTGCGATCGGCGCGCTGAAGGGCCCGCTGCACGGCGGTGCGAACGAGGCCGTGATGCACATCCTCGACGAGATCGGCACGGCGTCCGCCGTTTCGGGATGGCTCGACGAGGCGCTCGCCGAGAAGCGCAAGATCATGGGCTTCGGTCACCGCGTCTACAAGCGCGGCGACTCGCGGGTGCCGACGATGAAGGCCGCACTCGACACTCTTGTCGCGCACTACGACCGGCCGGATGTCGCGGAGCTCTACGAGACCCTCGAGGATGAGTTCGTCTCGCGCAAGGGCATCTATCCGAACCTCGACTACCCGTCGGGCCCGGCCTACAACCTCATCGGCTACGACACGCTCACCTTCACGCCGCTGTTCATCGCGGCGCGGGTCACCGGATGGACGGCCCACATCATGGAGCAGCAGGCCTCGAACGCACTGATCCGCCCGTTGTCGGCGTACAACGGACCGGACGAGCGGCACATCGACGGGTACGTCCCCGACACGGCTGCGGTCGAGGTGCAGGAGCGGCCGGAGGAGGCCGCGGGCTGATGAGGCACGCGGGCGCGAGTATCCCGCTTGCCGAAACGTAAAGAACAGCGAATCCTTCGCGCTGGATCGGTCAAGGGAGCCAGGGACTCTTTCCTAGAGTGAACGCATGACCGATCGCGATCCGGCAGCGACGCGCCCCGCGTACTTCGTGTCGGACAGCACGGGCGTCACCGCCGAGACGCTCGGCAGCGCGCTGCTGGCGAACTTCCCCGGCATCCGTTTCTCGAAGCAGACGATCCCGTTCGTCGCGTCCGAGTCCGAAGCGCGCACGGTCGCCGCGAGCATCGCGGCAGATGCGGCCGAGGGTCGCGAGCCGCTCCTGTTCATCACGGTGAAGCAGGCAGCGCTCCGCGGCATCCTCAGTGCATCGAAGGCGACAGTCATAGACCTCCTCGCCGGCCACCTCACCGAGCTCGAGCAGGCGCTCGGGGTCACGGCATCCGAGCAGCTGGGCGTATATCACGGCCTCGGCGACACCGACCGCTACTTCGCCCGCATGCGCGCGGTCGAGTACGCCATCGAACACGACGATGGGCAGAGCTACCGCGCCCTAGATCAGGCCGACGTCGTCATCGTCGCACCTTCGCGCTGCGGCAAGACGCCGACGACCATGTACCTCGCGCTCCAGCACGGTCTGCGCGTCGCGAACTATCCGCTCACGGAAGACGACCTGCCCGCCGAGGGTCTGCCGCGATCCATCGCCAAGTACCGCGACCGCTGCTTCGGGCTCACGACCACGCCCCTGCGTCTGAGCCAGGTGCGTCACGAGCGCCGGCCCGGATCCCAGTACGCGAGCCTCGAGCAGTGCACGCTCGAGCTGCGCCGCGCCGAAGACCTCTACCGACGAAATCGTGTCCCGTTCCTGAACTCCTCGACCAAGAGCGTCGAGGAGATGTCGGCGGTCATCATGCAGACCATGAAGCTGCGTGCCTGACCGTGCTTTCCGCAAACCCGTGCATTCCGCCAACCCAGTGAAAGAAGCAGCGCTATGAGCAACATCCTCTGGTTCGACGAGGTCGGCATGGCCGACCTTCCCCAGGTCGGCGGCAAGAACGCGTCGCTCGGTGAGATGGTCTCGCACCTGTCCGACCTCGGCGTGCGCGTGCCGGGCGGGTTCGCGACGACCGCCGACGCGTACCGCGCCTTCCTGGCATCCGACGGGCTCGACGCGCGAATCCGCGCGGCCGTCGAGGCGATCGACGTCGACGACGTCACCCAGCTCGCGCGCGTCGGCGCCACCGTGCGGCAGTGGATCGAGCAGCAGTCGCTTCCCGCTGACATCGAGCGCGACATCCGCTCCGCCTACACGCGTCTGCTCGAGAACGACGTGGCTCCGGAAGCCGTCTCGTGGGCGGTGAGATCGTCGGCGACCGCCGAGGACCTCCCCGACGCGTCGTTCGCCGGCCAGCAGGAGACCTTCTTGAACATCTCCGGCATCGAGAACATCCTGCAGGCCGTGCGCCAGGTGTTCTCCTCCCTCTACAACGACCGCGCGATCGCCTACCGCGTGCACAACGGCTTCGACCACCACGACGTCGCCCTCTCCGTCGGCGTGCAGCGCATGGTGCGCTCCGACATCGGGGCGTCCGGGGTCATGTTCACCGTCGACACCGAGTCGGGCTTCGAGGATGCCGTGTTCATCACCAGCTCGTACGGCCTCGGCGAGGCCGTCGTGCAGGGGGCTGTGAACCCCGACGAGTTCTACGTCTACAAGCCGGCGCTGGCCGCATCCCGCCCCGCGATCCTCAAGCGCTCGGTCGGCGAGAAGGCCGTCGCGATGCGCTACACGACGAGCAGCCAGGTCGGCGGGACGACGGTCTTCGAAGATGTCCCCGCCGAGCAGCGTCGACTGTTCAGCATCACGGATGCCGAGGTGACCGAACTCGCCCGCCACGCTGTGACGATCGAGAAGCACTACGGGCGTCCGATGGACATCGAGTGGGCGCGTGACGGCGCCGACGGCAGGCTGTACATCCTGCAGGCCCGCCCCGAGACCGTCGTCTCGCGGGCCGACGCCAACGTCATGCGCCGCTTCGTACTCGCCGAGCGCAGCGACGTTCTGGCCACCGGACGGGCGATCGGGCAGAAGATCGGCTCGGGAGCGGTGAGCGTGCTGCGCGGCATCGACCAGATGGCCCACTTCCGCGCCGGCGACGTGCTCGTCGCGGACATGACCGATCCCGACTGGGAGCCGATCATGAAGAGGGCCTCCGCGATCGTCACGAACCGCGGTGGACGCACGTGCCACGCCGCGATCATCGCGCGGGAACTCGGCATCCCCGCTGTCGTCGGCACCGGCAACGCGACCGACGTGCTGCCCGACGGGCTCGACGTCACCGTGTCGTGCGCCGAGGGCGACGACGGCTTCGTCTACCAGGGACTGCTCGATTTCCGCGAGGACGAGACGCACCTGGATCGGATGCCGGAGGTCCCGGTCAAGATCATGATGAACGTCGGCACGCCCGATCAGGCGTTCTCGTTCTCGCGGCTTCCGAACCGCGGCATCGGCCTCGCGCGGCTGGAGTTCATCATCAACCGCCAGATCGGCATCCACCCCCGCGCGCTGCTCGAGTTCGACGCGCTCCCGGCCGACCTGCACGCGCAGGTCGCCGACCGCATCGCCGCCTACCCGTCGCCGCGCGAGTTCTTCATCCAGCGCGTCGCGGAAGGCGTCGGGATGCTGGCCGCGGCCTTCGCACCCGAGCCGGTCATCGTGCGGATGAGCGACTTCAAGTCGAACGAGTACGCCAACCTGCTCGGCGGAGACCGGTACGAGCCGCACGAGGAGAACCCGATGATCGGGTACCGGGGGGCGTCTCGTTATATCTCGGACGAGTTCCGCGAGTGCTTCGACATGGAGTGCGAGGCGTTGCGGCGCGTGCGCGACGACATGGGCCTGACGAACGTGAAGATCATGATCCCGTTCGTCCGGACGGTCGCCGAAGGCGCCGCCGTCGTCGACCTGCTCGCGGAGAACGGGCTGCGCCGAGGCGAGAACGGCCTCGAGGTCGTGATGATGTGCGAGGTCCCATCGAACGCGCTCCTGGCGGATGAATTCCTCGACCACTTCGACGGGTTCTCGATCGGCTCGAACGACATGACCCAGCTCACCCTCGGTCTCGACCGTGACTCGTCACTCGTCGCCCAGACGTTCGACGAGCGGGACCCTGCCGTGAAGAAGATGCTCGCGATGGCCATCGAGGCGTGCCGGCGCCGCGGCAAGTACATCGGCATCTGCGGGCAAGGGCCGTCGGACCACCCGGACCTCGCGGACTGGCTGCTCGATCAGGGCATCGAGTCGATGTCGCTGAACCCCGACACGGTGGTCGAGACCTGGATGCGGCTGGCGGCGCGGGTCGGAGCAGACGCCGTCTCGGCGTGATCAGCGGACGGCCGGCCGGCGCGGGATCGGCTCAGCGCCCGAGCCACCCGCGCAGCATCCGCGTCACCCACGGCAGCACCCCGTACGTCATGATCGGGGTGAGCACGACCGTGGTGGTGAGCGCGCGCAGCCAGATCGGCAGCTGATCCCAGCCGGGGACGGGTGCGATGGCATAGTTGAACGCGAGGTTCACCGGGAAGAACCCCAGCCAGATCGAGACGGCCTGCTTCCACCGCGGCGGTGTGTGCACGACCGCGACGGTCGTCGTGCCTCCGGTGTCCGGGTCGGGAATCGTGATCGTCCCGGTCGTCGGCTCGTCGAACCATCCCTCGATCCCGGTGCGCCGCTCGACGCGTTCGCTGAGCACGAAGCCCTCGCCCATCGAGAGCCACCCTGCGCGCTCAGGCGAGCGCTCCCACTGCTCGAGATCTTCGTCCGTCGCGAATCGGTAGAGCATGTGCCAGACGCGGGAGTCCGCGCCTTCGCGCACCCAGCCGGACCCGAGGAATCCCGGGTGGCGGTTGGCGAGGTTGACGCCGGTCTGCACCCAGGCGGTGGCCTCGGGGATGCGCTCGGGGTCGACTTCGCGGCGGATGGAGACGGTGACGGGCTCGGACAAGGTGGGTCCTCAGGATGCTGCTGCTCGGGTCTGAGCGTAACGGGGCGGCGGATGGCCGGATACGAGTGTAGATGAGCGGGGGCGGCCCCGGCTGGGGCGCAGCCGAGGCACAATCGAAGGCATGAGCAATGAAGCCGTGATCGTCGACGTCATCCGCACACCCGTGGGCCGGGGCAAGCAGGGCGGGACGTTGTCGGGCGTGCACCCCGTCGACCTCGCCGCCGGGGTCCTGCAGACGCTCCTGGAACGCAACGGCCTCGAGTCGGCGCAGATCGACGACGTGCTGCTCGGCTGCGTCAGCCAGGTCGGCGAGCAGGCGATGAACATCGCGCGGCAGGCGGTGCTCGCGGCAGGCTTCGACGAGCAGGTCCCGGCGACGACGATCGATCGCCAGTGCGGATCGAGTCAGCAGGCCGTGCACTTCGCCGCACAGGGCATCGCCGCCGGTGCCTACGACATCGTGGTCGTCGGGGGAGTGGAATCGATGAGTCGCATCCCGCTCGGCTCCTCGCTCGGGGACGCATCGCCGATGTCGCCGCGGATGCGGACGCGCTACCCGCACGGCCTCGTGAACCAAGGCGTGAGCGCCGAGCTCATCGCCCAGAAGTGGGACCTCGGGCGAGAGGAGCTGGATGCGTTCGCCGCCGAGTCGCACCGCCGGGCAGCCCAGGCATGGGAGGACGGGTTCTTCGATCGCACGGTCGTCCCCGTCCCCGAGGCTCCTGAAGCGCGCCTCGATGAGACCGTTCGCGCGGGCACGACGGCCCTGAAGCTCGCCGGGCTCCCGGCATCCTTCCGCACCGACGCGCTGGCCGAGCGCTTCCCCGAACTCGACTGGCGCATCACGCCCGGCAACTCCTCACCGCTCACCGACGGCGCGTCCGCCGCTCTGATGATGAGCGCAGAACGTGCGAACGCACTGGGTCTCGCCCCTCGCGCTCGCTTCCGCGCGTTCGACGTGGTCGGTGACGACCCGATGTTCATGCTCACCGGTCCCATCCCCGCGACGTGGCGCGTGCTGGAGCGCGCGGGGCTCGGCATCGACGACCTCGACGCCTACGAGGTCAACGAGGCGTTCGCCTCGGTGCCGCTGGCCTGGGCGGCCGAGCTCGGAGCGGACCCGTCCAAGCTCAATCCGCGCGGCGGGGCGATCGCCCTCGGCCACGCGCTCGGGTCCTCCGGGACACGGCTGCTGGGCACCCTGATCGACCACCTCGATGCGACGGGTGGTCGCTACGGTCTGCAGACGATGTGCGAGGGCGGCGGCATGGCCAACGCTCTCATTCTCGAGCGGCTCTGAACCCGTTCAAGTAACGCAAATGACCCGATCCGCGCCGTGGATGCGGTCATTTGCGTTACTTGAACGCAGCCAGGGCCGCGGTCACGCGTCGGACCAACTCATCGGGATGCTTCAGGAGCGGCGACGTGACCTCGAGAACGTTCCAGCCGGCGGCGCGCAACCGGGCGATGCGCTCCACGTCTCTTGCCCAGCTCTCGCCGTGCAGCATCCCCAGGTATTCGATTGCGATCTTGCGCTCGGGGTAGGCCATGTCGACGCAACCGAGGAAGCGGCCGTCGTCGTCGAAGACGTCGATGTTCAGACGCGGCTCCGGGAGGCCCGCGGCCACAAGGATGATGCGCACAGCGCTTTCCCTCGGCGACCACGAGTCCTCGCGGATCAGGTCGAGAGCCGTCCGCAGCCGGGCTGCGCCCCGCCGACGTCCTGCCTCCAACAGGGTCCGCAGTTCGTCGATCTCGGCGAGGGGTGGCTTTCCCGCATTCGGCCGCCCGTACCCCGGACGCCACTTGCGGCAGAAGTAGTCGCCCGCGGCGACGATGTCCTTGAGCGCGAGGCGGCCGAGTTGCACCCATGTGGCCGCCGGTGAGGGCACGCGCAGACCATCGTGTTCGTCCGGAACTGTGAGACTTGCATATGTCTTGTGCCGGGTTACCCCCGCGGCTCGCGGTACGGGCGCGGGGCCGACGGCGCACACGTGCAGTTCGAGATCCTCCGCTTCGGCGATCCGGCCGAACGAATCGAAGACGAGAGGCAGCGGCGCGCCCCAGATCGCGGCCGCCGTCTCGTGGCTGAAGACGTGTCCTGTGTGCAGCCGCGGTGCGTACTGGCGTGCACGAGAGATTCGCCCGCGCCTTTGCCGCTCGTACGGATCGTCGGATGCGGACTCGGACTCGGTGGGTGGCTCCGTCCGGATGCGGACGCCGTGGAACGGCGCATCCAAGTCGCTCCCGTTCAAGCGCGAGCGACTGGTGCCATGTCCTCGCGCGAGCGCGGTGGAGAACGCGGTTGGAAGTTCCGTCGGCAGCGGGGTTCGTCGTCCCATCGCTGCAGGTTGGCACGTTCGCTGACCTCGGTGACGGCGTTATCCACAGCCCCTCGTCTGTTCAGGTAACGCAAATGACCCGATTCAACGCGGAGATCGGGTCATTTGCGCTACTTGAACGCGGTGGGGAGGCAAGACCCCCGCCGACCCGATTCGGCGGGGGCCTTTTCGGGAGCCGAGCTCACCGAGGCGCGGAAAGCTTCTGACTACCCGATCCGGTCTGAGTCGTCCCGCGCACCAGCAGTTGTACGCGTTCCGGGTGACGTGCGGGTGAACCGCGCCTGAACGGCGGGGAGCACCTGGGTCGTGCGCATTCAGCCATCTCTCTGAAAACGCTTGCACATCGGCGTCGGATGCTGGTACTTTCACTTCCACGCACGTCGTCGTGCCTGCCGCCGATCCCCCACGGAGCCCCAGTGTCGAAGCCGACCGCCGTACGCCCTGCCGCTTTCCTGACCGCGACAGCTCTTGCGGTCTCGGCGCTCGCCGCCCTCGCCCTCGCCCCGGCGCCGGCATCCGCCGCCGACCGCACGGTCGCGCTGGTCGGCGACCTGCAGTCCGAGCTCGGCTGCACCGCCGACTGGGCACCCGACTGCGCCGAGAGCGAGCTCGCCCCGACCGGGGCCGAGGGCATCTACTCCACCGAGTTCGAGGTGCCCGCAGGCACATACGAGTACAAGGTCGCGATCAACGACGCGTGGGATGAGGCATACGGCCTCGACGGCGGCGCCGACAACATCCCGCTCACGATCGCGGGGCCGGCGACGCTGCGCTTCACGTTCGACGACAACCTCAAGCGGGTCGGCGTGGAGGTCGTCGATCTGCGCGGCGCCTACACCGCCGACGACGAGGATCTGATCGCCGACCCGGTGCGTCAGGCCGGTGCGGGGGAGCAGTTCTACTTCGTCATGACCGACCGCTTCGCGAACGGCGACGCGTCGAACGACACCGGCGGGCTGACGGGCGACCGCCTCGTGACGGGGCTCGACCCGACCGACAAGGGCTTCTACCAGGGCGGTGACATCGCAGGTCTGCGCGACAACCTCGACTACATCGAGGGTCTGGGCACGACGGCGATCTGGCTCACCCCGAGCTTCGCGAACAAGCCCGTGCAGGGCGAGGGCGCGGACGCCTCAGCGGGCTACCACGGCTACTGGATCACCGACTTCACCCGCATCGACCCGCACCTCGGCACGAACGAGGAGCTCGAGGCGCTGATCGCCGAGGCGCACGACCGCGGCATCAAGGTCTACTTCGACATCATCACCAACCACACCGCCGACGTCATCGACTACGAAGAGGGCGAGTACGGCTACATCGACCAGGCGACGAGCCCCTACACGGACGCCGACGGCGAGGCGTTCGACCCGGCCGAGTACGCCGGCACCGACGGCTTCCCGACCCTCGACCGCGCGACGAGCTTCCCGTACACCCCGGTCGTCTCCGACGCCGAGGCCGACGTCAAGGTTCCCGCCTGGCTGAACGACCCCACGCTCTACCACAACCGCGGAAACTCCACGTGGTCGGGCGAGTCGGTCACCTACGGGGACTTCGACGGCCTCGACGACCTCATGACCGAGCATCCGACCGTCGTGAACGGCTTCGTGCAGGTGTACAACCAGTGGATCGACCTCGGCATCGACGGCTTCCGCATCGACACGGTCAAGCACGTGAACTTCGAGTTCTGGCAGAAGTGGACGACCGCCGTCCTCGACTACGCCCACGGCCAGGGCAAGGACGACTTCTTCATGTTCGGCGAGGTGTACGACGCCGATCCCGTCAAGCTCGCCCCCTACGTGCGCGACACCGACATGAACTCCGTGCTCGACTTCACCTTCCAGTCGTCGGCGGTGAGCTACGCCTCGGGCAACTCGGCCAAAGGCCTGCAGACGCTCTTCGCCGGAGACGACCGCTATACCACGCCGGATTCCTCGGCGACGGCGCTGCCGACCTTCCTCGGCAACCACGACATGGGTCGCGTGGGCTCATTCCTGCGGTCCACCGACGCGCCTCTCGAGCGCGACGAGCTCGCCCACGAGCTGATGTTCCTCACCCGCGGCCAGCCGGTCGTGTACTACGGCGACGAGCAGGGCTTCGCCGGCACGGGCGGCGACAAGGACGCCCGCCAGACGCTGTTCGCGACGCAGGTGGCCGAGTACGCGAACCAGCCGCTGGTGACCGGAGAGAACGCCGGCTCGGTCGATCGCTACGACACGGATGCCGCGCTGTACCGTCACATCGCCGAGCTCTCGGCGCTCCGCTCGGAGACCCCGGCGCTCAGCGACGGCGCCCAGATCGAGCGGTACGCGGCATCCGGCGCGGGCGTGTACGCGTTCTCGCGCGTCGACGCCGACGAGAAGGTCGAGTACCTCGTCGCGGTGAACAACGCCGCGACCGCGCAGACGGTCGACCTCACGACCCTCACGGCGGGAGCGTCGTACGCCGTGGTCTACGGCGACGGTTCGCCGATCACGACGGATGCCGGGGCCGCGACCTCCATCACGGTCCCGGCCCGCTCGGCGGTGGTCTGGAAGGCCGGCGCGACCGTCACGGCTCCCGAAGAGGCGGCCGCCCTGTCGGTGAGCGCACCGGCCGCGGGCGCCGGCATCTCGGGGCAGTCCGCCGTGCAGGCCGACATCGCCGACCAGTGGGCGCAGACGAGCTTCGCGTGGCGCGTCGTCGGTTCCGACGAGTGGCACGCGCTCGGCACGGCGGAGAACACCGAGCCCCGGGTCTTCCACGACGTCCGCGGGCTCGCGAAGGGCACGCTCGTCGAGTACCGCGCGATCACGACCGATGCCGCCGGCGATCACGCCGCCGCATCGACGTTCGCCTCGGTCGGCAACGCGGTCACGCTCGAGGTCGGCGAGGAGCCGGAGTCGCCGATCGACATGGTCACGGTGTCGGGCAGCCTGAACTCCGAGATGGGCTGCGCGGGCGACTGGGATCCCGCGTGCGAGAAGGCCAAGCTGACGCTGCGCGCCGACGGCGTGTGGGCCGGCACCTTCGACCTGCCCGCGGGCGACTACGAGTACAAGGCTGCCGTGAACGGCAGCTGGGCCGTCAACTACGGTGCGAACGGCGTGCTCGACGGCCCCAACATCGCGATCAGCCACGACGGCGGTCCGATCACGTTCTACTTCGACCCGCGCACGAACATCGTGCAGTCGACCGCCGAGGGCCCCGTCGTGACGCTCCCCGGCTCGCTCCAGGATGAGCTGGGCTGCTCCGGCGACTGGATGCCCGACTGCCTCGGCACGCTCATGGCCGACGGCGACCACGACGGCGTCTACGAGTTCAGCACCTCCGAGCTCCCGACGGGCGCGTACGAGCTCAAGGTCGCGCACGGCCTGAGCTGGGCCGAGAACTACGGCGTCGACGGCGTCCGCGACGGCGCGAACATCTCGTTCAGCGCGGCCGAGGGCAAGGTCACGACCTTCCGGTACACGCTCCAGACGCATGTCCTCGAGATCTCCAGCGACGACCCGCCGCTGCCGGGAGCAGGACAGCTGCGTGCGCAGTGGATCGACGAGACCACCATCGCGTGGCCGGCGACCCTCGGTACGATCGACCGCGCATCGTACGAGCTGTACTCGTCCGATGACGCGTCGGTCGCGGTCGTCGACGACGAGGTCGAGGGAGGCGACCCCATCGCCCTCTCGGTCGTGGATGGCGGACTCACGTCGGAGCAGCTCGAGCGCTTCTCTGCGCTCGAGGGCTACCTCGTGCTCCGCGTCGACGACGCGGATGCCGCGGAACGGCTGCGCACGCAGCTCGCCGTCGCCCAGCGCGACAAATCGGGCGCGCTGACGGCCGTCACTGGCGTTCAGATCGCCGGCGTCCTCGACGATCTCTACGCGGATGCGCTCGACGCGGCCGAACTCGGAGTCGACTTCTCCGGCAAGGCGCCCGCGTTCCGCGTCTGGGCTCCGACCGCGCAGCAGGCGACGCTAATCACGTGGGATGCCGGCTCCGACGACGAGCCGGTGCGTCACGACGCCGAGCGCGATGACGCGACCGGCGTGTGGGAGGTCGCGGGCGCTGCGGGGCTCGCGGGCGACGAGTACGCCTGGGAGGTCCGCGTCTACGCTCCCTCCACCGGTGCGATCGAGACGAACGTGGTCACCGACCCCTACTCGGTGGCACTCACGCTCAACTCGGAGCGCTCGGTCGCCGTCGATCTGGCCGACGAGGAGTGGCAGCCGAAGCAGTGGCGGACGACCGCGGCACCCGTCGTCGAGCGTCCGGTCGATCGAGCGATCTACGAGCTGCACATCCGTGACTTCTCGATCGGCGACGACAGCGTCCCCGAGACCGAGCGCGGCACGTACCTCGCGTTCACGCGCGACAGCGCCGGCACCGCGCAGCTGCGCGAGCTGGCCGACGCCGGCATCAACACGGTGCACCTGCTGCCATCGTTCGACATCGCCACGATCGAGGAGGACCGCGAGGCGCAGGCCGTGCCGGACTGCGATCTGGCGTCCTACGGTCCTGCCGACGACGCGCAGCAGGCGTGCATCCAGGCCGTCGCAGACGACGACGGCTTCAACTGGGGCTACGACCCGTACCACTTCTCGACTCCCGAGGGCTCGTACGCGGTCGACGCCGACGGCGGTGCACGCGTGAGCGAGTTCCGTTCGATGGTCGGTGCGCTGCACGGCATGGGCCTGCAGGTCGTGCTCGACCAGGTCTTCAACCACACGGCGGAGTCGGGTCAGGGCGAGCGCTCGGTGCTCGATCAGGTGGTGCCCGGGTACTACCACCGGCTGAACGCCGCCGGTTCGGTCGAGACGTCGACGTGCTGCCAGAACGTCGCCACCGAGCACCTGGCTGCGCAGAAGCTCATGGTCGACTCGATCGTGACCTGGGCGCGCGACTACAAGGTCGACGGGTTCCGCTTCGACCTGATGGGGCACCACTCGACCGCCAACATGCAGGCGATCCGCGATGCGCTCGACGAGCTGACCCTCAAGAAGGACGGTGTCGACGGCCGGGCGATCTACCTGTACGGCGAGGGCTGGAACTTCGGCGAGGTCGCCGACAACGCTCTGTTCGAGCAGGCCACGCAGGGGCAGCTCGGCGGTACGGGGATCGGCACGTTCAACGACCGGCTGCGCGATGCCGTGCACGGCGGCAGCCCGGTCGACGGCGCGTCGACGTTCCAGCAGGGCTTCGGCACGGGGCTGGGCACCGACCCCAACGGCAACGCGATCAACGGGACGACCGAGGAGGCTCTCGCCGATCTCGGGCACCAGACCGATCTTGTGAAGCTCGGGCTCGCGGGCAACCTGCGCGACTTCTCGTTCGTCACCAGCGACGGCGAGGTGACGGCCGGAGAGGACATCGACTATCGCGGTGCCCCGGCCGGCTACGCCGACGAGCCCGACGAGGTGATCAACTACGTCGACGCGCACGACAACGAGACGCTGTACGACCTGTCCGTGCTCAAGCTGCCCGTCGACACGTCGATGGAGGACCGCGTGCGCATGAACACGCTGTCGCTGGCGACCGTCGCGCTCTCGCAGTCGCCGTCGTTCTGGCACGCCGGAACCGAGCTGCTGCGTTCGAAGTCGCTCGATCGCAACAGCTACAACTCCGGCGACTGGTTCAACCGCATCGACTGGACGGGCCAGGAGTCGACATTCGGCTCCGGACTGCCGACGGCGGCAGACAACCAAGAGAAGTGGTCGATCATGGAGCCGCTCCTGTCGAACGCCGACCTCAAGCCCGGCGCGGCGGACATCGCCTCGGCCGAGGCGCAGGCGCTCGAACTGCTGAAGGTGCGTCAGGAGGTGTCTCTGCTGCGTCTGGGCTCGGCCGACCTGATCGAGCAGAAGGTCACCTTCCCGAACAGCGGCGCCGACGCCACCCCCGGCGTGATCGTGATGCAGATCGACGATCTCGTCGGCAAGGATGCCGATCCCGCACTCGACGGAGCTCTCGTCGTCTTCAACGCCTCGCCCGACGCGGTCACCGAGACCGTGGCCGGCCTCGCCGGTCGCGACTTCGAGCTGACCGCCGCTCAGGCGGACGGCGTGGATGAGGTCGTGGCCTCGACGACGTGGGAATCGGCGACGGGCACCGTGTCGGTGCCGGCGCGCTCCGTGGCCGTCCTGGTCGACGACCGGAAGACGCCGCCCACCGGCCCGGGCGATGGCGACGGCGACGGTGATGGCGACGGAAACGGTGATGGTGACGGCAGCGGCGACGGCGATGACTCCGACGCGTGGGGCACGCTCTCACTGTCGGCCGAGCGGGTCGAGCAGGGCGGCTCCTTCACGGCGACCGTGACCGGCCTCGAGCCCGGGCAGAAGATCACGGCGACGTTGCACAGCGACCCGCTGGAGATCTCCGGCATCCCCGCAGCCGACGCGTCAGGGCGCGTGAGCTTCGAGGTCGTGATCCCCGTCGACTTCGCGCTCGGCGAGCACACGCTCGTGATCGAATCGGGATCGCTGACGCCGCTCGAGGGCTCGATCACGGTCGTCCGCGCGGGCGAGCTCGCCACCACGGGGGCCCAGGCGCCATGGGGCTGGGCGCTCGGCGCCGTGCTGCTGCTCGTGGCGGGAGGAGTCCTGTACGCCACCCGCCGTCGCGGCGTGTTCGACGCCCACTGAAACGATCTGGTGCGCACCGGGTGACCAACTCAGAGCGCCGATATACAAGGACATCCTCGTAATTATCCGGGTGGCGGAGTAATCTGTTCATCACGCCAACGACGGCGTGAAGGGACAGTGCACAATGACTCGTACAATCCCGCATCTCGTAGGCGGATCGCTCATCACCCCGGAATCGGGTCGCTTCAGCGACGTCTTCGACCCGAGCACGGGAGCCGTCCAGGCGCGGGTGCCGCTGGCATCCTCCGACGAGGTCCGCCGTGTGATCGAGAACGCCGAGGCCGCGCAGCCGGAATGGGCCGCTACCAACGCGCAGAAGCGCGCTCGGGTCCTCATGCGCTTCGTCGATCTCGTGAACCGTGACATGGGCGAACTGGCCAAGCTTCTCTCCAGCGAGCACGGCAAGACCTTCGACGACGCCAAGGGCGACATCCAGCGCGGTCTCGAGGTCATCGAGGTCTGCATCGGTGCACCGCATCTGCTCAAGGGCGAATACTCCACGCAGGTGGGGACGGGCATCGACGTCTATTCGATGCGCCAGCCGCTCGGCGTCGTCGCCGGCATCACGCCATTCAACTTCCCCGCCATGATCCCGCTGTGGAAGGCAGGGCCCGCGCTCGCCGCCGGCAACGCCTTCATCCTCAAGCCCAGTGAGCGCGACCCATCGGTGCCGGTGCGCCTGGCCGAGCTGTTCCTCGAGGCGGGACTGCCCGAAGGCATCCTCAACGTCGTCCACGGCGACAAGGAGGCCGTCGACACACTGCTCACCGACGACCGCGTCAAGGCCGTCGGCTTCGTCGGATCCACACCCATCGCGCAGTACATCTACGAGACCGCCGCCGCACACGGCAAGCGCGCGCAGTGCTTCGGCGGTGCGAAGAACCACATGATCGTCATGCCCGACGCCGACCTCGACCAAGCCGTCGACGCGCTCATCGGATCCGGCTACGGCTCGGCGGGTGAGCGGTGCATGGCGATCTCGGTCGCCGTCCCGGTCGGCAAGGAGACCGCTGATGCGCTCGCCGCCAAGCTCACCGAGCGGGTCGCGCAGCTCACGGTGGGCCCGTCGCTCGCTGAAGGCGTCGACTACGGGCCGCTGGTCAGCCGCGCCGCGGTCGAGCGCGTCGAGGACTACATCCAGCAGGGCGTGGATGCCGGCGCCACCCTCCTCGCCGACGGTCGGGGCTTCTCCGTCGAAGGCCACGAGGAGGGCTTCTACCTCGGCCCGACCCTGTTCGACCACGTCACCACCGACATGTCGATCTACCGCGAGGAGATCTTCGGGCCCGTGCTCGTGATCGCCAGGGCGAACGACTACGAAGAGGCGCTCGCGATGGCATCCGATCACGAATTCGGCAACGGCGTCGCGATCTTCACCCGCGACGGCGATGCCGCCCGTGATTTCACCGCTCGCGTGAACGTCGGCATGGTCGGTGTCAACGTGCCGATCCCCGTGCCGATCGCCTACTTCACGTTCGGCGGCTGGAAGAAGTCCGGCTTCGGAGACCTCAACCAGCACGGCGCCGACGCCTTCCGCTTCTACACCAAGACCAAGACGGTGACGAGCCGCTGGCTGTCTCATGACACCCGTGACGGCGCCAGCTTCGTCATCCCGACCATGCACTGAGCCCCACAAGGATGCACCATGACGATGATCACCACCACGACCGCCGAGGAGCGCGAGGCCATCCTCGGCGCTGTGCGTGAATACGCCGAGACCGAACTCGCCCCGTTCTCGGGCGAGCGCGACGAGAAGCACCTGTTCCCGCGGGAGTCGTTGCACCGCGGCGGCGAGCTGGGCCTGGGCGGCATCTACGTCCGCGAGGAGAACGGCGGCACCGGGCTCTCCCGGGTCGACACCGTCGCGATCTTCGAGGAGCTCGCGAAAGGCGACCCCGCCGTCGCGTCGTACATCTCCATCCACAACATGGTCGCCTGGATCATCGACACCTACGGCGACGACGCCCAGCAGAGCCGCTGGCTGCCCGAGCTCACCGCCATGGACGGGTTCGGCAGTTATTGCCTGACCGAGCCCGGTGCCGGATCTGATGCCGCGGCGATCGCGACGAGCGCCGTACGCGACGGCGACGAGTTCGTGCTCACCGGCGTCAAGCAGTTCATCTCGGGCGCGGGGGAGGCGGCGGTCTACGTCGTCATGGCGCGCACCGGCGACGCCGGCAGCGGCGCTCGCGGCGTCAGCGCCTTCCTCGTTCCCGGCGACGCCGAGGGCCTGAGCTTCGGCGCGCTCGAGAAGAAGATGGGCTGGCACGCCCAGCCCACCCGTCAGGTGATCTTCGACGGCGTCCGTGTTCCGGCATCCGCGATGCTCGGCGACGAGGGAACCGGATTCGCGATCGCGATGTCGGCTCTCAACGGCGGCCGCCTCAACATCGCCGCCTGCTCGCTCGGCGGCGCGCAATGGGCGCTCGACCGCGCCGTGCAGTACGTGCACGAGCGGGTCGCGTTCGGTGAGCCGCTGGCCGAGAAGCAGTCGATCCTGTTCGCCGTCGCCGACATGCGCACCGAACTGCAGGCCGCGCGGCTGATGGTCAGGGACGGCGCACAGGCCGTGGACGAGAAGGCGCCGGATGCCACGATGCGCTGCGCCATGGCCAAGCGCTTCGCGACGGATGCCGGATTCGACGTCGCCAACCGTGCCCTTCAGCTGCACGGCGGGTACGGCTACCTTCAGGACTACGGGATCGAGAAGGTCGTCCGCGACCTGCGGGTCCACCAGATCCTGGAGGGCACGAACGAGATCATGCGGCTCATCGTGGGCCGCGAGATGCTTCGCCCTGCGGGTTCCGCGTCCATGCGCAGCGTCGCGAGCGAGCCGGTGAGGAGCGCATCATGACCCGCATCGCCTTCCTGGGGCTCGGCCACATGGGGCTGCCGATGGCCCGGAATCTGGTCAAGGCCGGTCACGACGTCGTCGCGTTCGACGTCATGGATGCTGCGCGCGCCGCGGCTGCCGATGCCGGCCTGGTCGTCGCTTCGTCTGGGCCGGATGCCGCGTCCGGCGCGGATGTCGTCGTCACGATGTTCCCGGCCGGCAGGCACGTGCTCGAGGCGTATCAGGGCGGGCTGCTCGAGGCGGTCGCGCCGGGGACGCTGTTCATCGAGTCGTCGACGATCGCCGTGGATGAGGCGCGCGCCGCGCACTCTCTCGCTGTGGAGGCCGGTCACCGAAACGTCGACGCCCCCGTGTCGGGCGGCGTGGTCGGTGCGGAGAACGGGACGCTGGCGTTCATGGTCGGCGCATCCGACGAGGACTTCGAGGTGGCGCGCCCGCTGCTCGAGGCGATGGGCAAGCGCATCGTGCACTGCGGCGGCCCGGGGCTCGGCCAGGCGGCCAAGGTGTGCAACAACATGATCCTCGCGGTGTCGCAGATCGTGGTGGGCGAGGCGTTCGTTCTCGGGGAGCGGCTGGGGCTCTCGCACGACGCTCTGTACGACGTCGCCGCGAACGCGTCGGGTCAGTGCTGGGCGCTGACGACGAACTGCCCGGTGCCGGGTCCGGTGCCGACGAGCCCGGCGAACCGCGACTATCAGCCGGGATTCGCGGGGGCACTGATGGCGAAGGACCTCGGCCTCGCGCTGCAGGCGATCGAGCAGACGTCGACCGACGCGAAGATGGGGCGGCTGGCGCAGGAGCTGTACGCGGCGTTCGCCGCAGGCGACGGCGCGGGCCGCGACTTCTCGGGCATCATCACCGACATCCGCGACGGGCGGGTCTGACCGGCATCCGGCAGACTGAACACGACCCCGATGGAGAGGAAGCCGATGACCGAGTACGAGACGATCCTTGTCGAGCAGCGTGGACGCGTGGGATGGATCACCCTGAACCGCCCGCAGGCGCTGAACGCTCTGAACGGACAGATCGCCGACGAGGTGACGGCCGCCGCCACGGCCTTCGACGGGGACGAGGGCGTCGGCGCGATCGTCGTCACCGGATCGGAGAAGGCGTTCGCCGCCGGGGCCGACATCAAGGAGATGGAGGGGATGTCGGCATCCGACATGCTCTCCACCGACCACTTCGGGGCGTGGGGCGACTTCGCGGCCGTGAAGACTCCTGTGATCGCCGCGGTCAGCGGATTCGCCCTCGGCGGCGGATGCGAGCTGGCGATGATGTGCGACATCATCCTCGCCGCCGACACCGCGAAGTTCGGCCAACCCGAGATCAACCTCGGTGTGATCCCCGGCATGGGGGGCACGCAGCGGCTCATTCGCGCCGTCGGGTACTACAAGGCGGCGGAGCTCATCCTGTCCGGACGGATGATGGGCGCCGAGGAGGCGGAGCGAGCCGGACTCGTCTCACGGGTGGTGCCGGCATCCGATCTGCTCGATGAGGCGACCGCGCTCGCCGAGACGATCGCGTCGAAGAGTCTGCCGTCGGTCTACGCGGCGAAGGCCGCGCTGGATGCCGCGATGGAGACGACCCTCGCCGACGGACTCGCGCACGAGAAGCAGACGTTCGCGGAGCTCTTCGACACCGCGGACCAGAAGGAGGGCATGTCCGCCTTCCGCGAGAAGCGGGCGCCGAACTTCACGAACCGGTGACGTTCGCACCGGCCGGTGACCCTCGTACCAGGGTAGAAGGTAGATTCTTGTAGAGGTACCATGGTTCCATGGGGCTCAACATCAAGAACGAGCGTGTGCATGAGCTGGCCCGCGAGGCCGCGCGGCTGACGGGCGGCTCGCAGACGAGCGCAATCGAGCAGGCGCTCGAGGCGCTGCTTCGCGAACGAGGGAGCGACCCGCGCGAGGCGGATCGTGCCGCGCGTGCTGAACGGATGCTGGCGATGGGTGCGCGCTTCCGACGCGAGGAGCGCACGCCAGCCCGAGGCATCGTGCGCGTAGAGGACCTGTACGACGAGCAGACGGGCCTTCCCCGATGATCGTCGACAGCTCCGCCCTGCTCGCGGTCATGCAGGGCGAACCGAAGGCAGCCGAATGCATCGACCGGCTCCTGGCGGAGGAATGCCGGATCTCTGCCGCGAACTGGGTCGAGGCCGGGATCGTCGTCGACAACCGGTCCATCGTCACGCAACGGGAGTTCGACGAGCTGATGTCGTTGGCCCAGATCTCTGTCGCGCCGGTGACAGCCGACCAGGCGCGAATCGCACGTGATGCGTACCGCCGGTACGGGCGAGAAAGTGGTCACGCCGCGCGACTCAACTACGGAGACTGCTTCGCATACGCGCTCGCCGTGAGTTCAGGGGAGTCGCTGTTGTTCGTCGGAGACGACTTCAGCGAGACCGACGTCCGGCCCGCGCTGTAACGGTGGTCACTCGCGCAGCGCGTCGAGCACCTTCTCCAAGCGGCGCTGACGGGTCTCGTCCTGCTTCGCCTCGGCGATCTGGCGCGCCATCTCCTTGCGCTTCGACGGTGCGAGGACGTCGAAAGCGGCTCGGGCGCCGGGATCGGCATCCAGCGCGTCGGCCAGCGCGGGCGGGACCTCGACGACGCGCTCCTCGGCATCCACCCGGATCGTCACGTCGATCGTGTCGCCGGGCGCGACGCCGACCTCGGCGCGCGCGGCCTTGCTGAACCCGATCATGTTCTCGCCGCCCATGCGCGCCAGGCGCAGGCGGATGCTGCGATCGCCGAAGTCCACGACGACGGGGAAGGCTTTGCCGGCGCCGAGTGACGCGACCTGCTCGTCGGTGAGGACGATCGCTGCGGCGGGACCGCGGGGCTCGAGGGTGGTGCTCAGATGCAGTTCACTCATGCGCGACAGGCTACGCCGACTCGACTTCCCTCGTGAGGTGGTCGTTGCGCTCCTCGATCAATCGCGATCGACACACGTCAGTGCGGAATACAGTCGTCGGTCAAAATCGGCGGTTCCGTGCCGACACCCGTGATCCGGACCGACATCTGTATGGGCGAGGCGGCTCAGAGCGGGTCGGGCGTCGGGCGGGGCGCGGTGAAGTCCCCGGCATCCCGGCGCATGCGTGCCACGATCGCGACGAGGTCCGCCGTGTCCTCGTCGCTGAGGCCCGGATTGGTGAAGACCTGGCTGTTCAGGGCAGCCGTGGCGCGCTCCACGAGGTTGCGACCGGAATCGGTCAGCGCGAGCATCGCGGCGCGGCCGTCGTGCGGATGCGGCTCGCGCACGACGAGCTCGTCGCGCACCAGACGCTCCGCCGTGCTCGTGACGGTCGTCGCATGCACCTGGAGGCGCGAGACGACGCTCGACAGCGGAAGGCGTCCCGCGCGGCTGAACGCCAGCAGGCGCAGCACTTCATACCGCGCGAACGACAGGCGGAACGGCTTGAGCGCGGCATCCACCCGAGCCAGCAGCAGCTGCTGCGCACGCATCACCGAGATGACGGCGGTCATGCCGTCGGCGGCATCCGTCCAGCCGTGCGCGAGCCACTGCCGCTTCGCCTCGGCGAGCGGATCGATCGGGAGCGGACGGGGACGGGCCATGGGTCTACGGTATCGGGTGCGCACAGCCTCCACTGAGAACCTCTTCTGAATCTGAGTATCATGGTTTATGACACTCGATTCCACACCCTTCCGCGGTTAGACTCGACTCAGTCGTGAGGAGCATTCGATGAAGATCTTCGTCCTGGTCAAAGAGGTGCCCGACACCTATGGTGACCGCAAGCTGAATCTGGAGACCGGTCTGGCCGATCGTGCGGCCGGGGATGTCGTTCTGGACGAGATCACCGAGCGTGCCCTCGAGGTCGCGCTGAGCTACGCCGACAAGAACGACGGCACC
Source organism: Microbacterium sp. NPDC077644 (assembly GCF_040702785.1). Classification (NCBI taxonomy): domain Bacteria; kingdom Bacillati; phylum Actinomycetota; class Actinomycetes; order Micrococcales; family Microbacteriaceae; genus Microbacterium; species Microbacterium sp. NPDC077644. The sequence continues at coordinate 276,928 of NZ_JBFBME010000002.1, read as the reverse complement.
GAGGTCGTGGCGCTCGCGATGGCTCCGGAGTCTTCGACGGCATCCATCCGCCGTGCGCTCGCGATCGGTGCGGCGTCGGCGGTGCATGTCGTGGACGCAGAGCTCACCGGCGCGGATCTGGGTCTGACGGCTGAGGCGCTGGCCGCGGCGATCCGCCGCGCCGAGCCCGACCTCGTGATCACCGGCAACCTGTCGACGGACGGCTCGGGCGGCATGATCCCGGCGATGCTCGCCGAGCACCTGGGTTTCGCGCAGGCGACGGCGCTGAACGCGGTCGAGATCACCTCGGACGGCGTTTCCGGAACGCGCGCCGCGGATGACGGCAACCAGTCGGTCACTGTGCCGTTCCCGGCGGTGATCTCGATCACCGAGGCTCTGCCGGATGCGCGTTTCCCGAACTTCAAGGGCATCATGGCTGCGAAGAAGAAGCCCCTCGAGGTGCTGTCGCTGGACGACCTCGGCGTCTCCGCTGACCCTTCCGCCGCTCCCCGCACGATCATGACGACTGTTTCCGAGAAGCCCCCGCGTGCGGCGGGTGTGAAGATCACCGATGAGGGCGATGCCGGCGCGCAGCTGGTCGAGTTCCTCGTGCAGAACAGGCTGGTGTGAGCATGTCGTATCCCGCAGATTCGATCCTCGTCCTCGTCGATGTGACCCCCGCAGGCGAGGCTGCCTCGTCGACGGCGGCGCTGATCGGCGCCGCGTCCCAGATCGGCTCCCCGGTCGCGCTCGTTCCCGGTGGGGCGCAGAACGCGGTGGATGCCGCGGCCGCCGCCGGTGCATCCGTCGTGCTGACGGCATCCGTGGACACCGAGACGCTCACGGTTCCGCTGGTCGACGCCGTTCAGGCCGCGTACAAGCAGGTGCAGCCCGACGCCGTCCTGATCTCGAACTCGATCACCGGCCGCGATGTCGCCGGCCGCCTGGCCGTGCGAGAGAAGCTCGCCGTCTCGGTCGATGCGATCGGCGTCTCCCGTGACGACGAGGGCATCGTCGCGCACCACTCGGTGTACGGCGGCGCGTACCTCGTCGACTCGGCGCCGACGTTCGGCACCCCGGTGATCACGGTCCGTCAGGGCGCGGTGGACCACCGTGCGGAAGCTGTCGCGCAGCCTGCCGTCGAGGCGCTCGAGGTGGCGGCATCCGGTGCGGTCGCGGCGAAGGCCGGCGCGGTCGAGGTCGTCGAGGTCGAGTCGTCGCGTCCCGAGCTGCGCGGAGCGGCGAAGGTCGTCTCGGGCGGCCGCGGGCTGGGGTCGAAGGAGCAGTTCGTGCTCGTCGAGCAGCTCGCCGACGCCCTGGGCGCTGCGATCGGCGCATCGCGCGCGGCCGTGGACGCCGGATACATCCCCTACGCGCACCAGGTCGGTCAGACCGGTGTCTCGGTGTCGCCGCAGTTGTATGTCGCGGTCGGCATCTCGGGCGCGATCCAGCACCGTGCCGGCATGCAGACCGCGAAGACGATCGTCGCCATCAACAAAGACGGTGAGGCCCCGATCTTCGACATCGCCGACTTCGGCATCGTCGGCGACCTCTTCACCATCGTCCCGCAGGTCGTCGAGGCCCTCGAAGCGCGGAAGAAGTAACCATGGGCACGCGGATGCTCCGACGCGGTCTGCCGCGCGTCGCAGGCGGCGACCCCTGGCCCCCGGCCGGGGACGTCGAGGTGGGGGATACTGCGACTGCTGCGCCCGTGGCGGATGTTGCGACTGCTGCGCCGGCGACTAAGGCTCCGGTGGCGGATGCTCCGACGGAGGCTCCTGCGGCTGAAGACGGCTTCGACTCGCTGACGCTCGCTCAGCCGGCCCCTGAGCCTGTCGAAGGGTCGTCTGCGGCGACGGCGTCGCCTCCGCTCAACGACCCGCAGGAGAAGTCCGCGGGGGGAGCGGCCCTGCGACGCGGGCTCCCGCGCACGCCGGGCGGGGAGCCGTGGCCCCCTGCGGATGCCGCTCCTGTCGCCGCCGCGTCGACTGTTCCTGTGGCGAGTCCCTCCGCTCCCGCGAGCGATCCCGTGCGGGGCGTTGAGCGAGCCGAAGGCGAGACGAAACGGGTTGAGCGAGCGGAGCGAGTCGAAACCGCGTCCCCAGTTGCAGCATCCGGTGGCGCAGCCCTCCGCCGGGGCCTGCCGCGCACGCCCGGCGGCGAGCCTTGGCCACCTGCGGGCACTGCCGCCGTTGTCGTCGTGGATGGCTTCGACTCGCATTCGCTCGCTCAGCCGGTCCCTGACGCTTCGACAGGCTCAGCTGTCGAAGGGTCGTCTCCGGCTGCTGCGCAGCCTTCGCTCAACGACCCGGCAGATGCTCCGGCATCCACCGCTGTCGCGACGGTAGACGTCTCGACGCCCCTGCCGTTCCAGCAGACCGTGTTCCCGGGTGCGACCGCGTTCGAGCGCCCCGCGCCGAAGCCGGAGCCCGAGCGCATCGGACCGTTCACCAAGGCCCAGTGGGCCGGTGCCGTGATCGTCTGTGGGGCCGCGCTCCTGGGTGCCGCAGCGATGGCCGTGCTGCTCGTGCGCTGGCTGCTGAGCTTCGGCGCCCTGCAGGACTTCGTCGCGACCTTCCCCGGCGAGTACCACCTGCCCGAGGGCGCCCCGGTCGGGTTCCCCGGCTGGCTGGGCTGGCAGCACTTCCTCAACGTGTTCCTCATGGTGCTGATCATCCGGTCGGGTCTGCGCATCCGAACGGAGAAGCGTCCGACTGCGTTCTGGACCCCGAAGAACAACCCCAAGGGCAAGGTCAGCCTGACGATCTGGTTCCACCAGTCCCTCGACATCCTCTGGCTGCTCAACGGCATCGTGTTCGTGATCCTGCTGTTCGTGTCCGGGCAGTGGATGCGGGTGATCCCCACCAGCTGGGAGGTCATCCCCAACGCGATCTCGGCCGCATTGCAGTATGTGTCGCTGGACTGGCCCACCGAGAACGGCTGGGTCAACTACAACTCCCTGCAGCAGCTCGCCTACGGCACGACGATCTTCATCGCGGCGCCTCTGGCCGCCGTCACCGGATTCCGGATGAGCGGGATGTGGCCGAAGAACGCCGAGAAGCTCAGCAAGGCGTACCCGATCGAGTGGGCGCGCGCCGTGCACTTCCCGGTCATGCTCTACTTCGTCGTGTTCATCGCGATCCACGTGTTCCTCGTGTTCGCGACCGGTGCGCTGCGGAACCTCAACCACATGTACGCCGCGCAGGGCTCGGTCGACCCGAACGCCTACGCCGGCAACTGGACCGGGTTCTGGTTCTTCGTCGCATCCCTCGTCGTCATCGCCGCAGCATGGGTCGCCGCCAGGCCACTCGTGCTCGCACCGATCGCGAGGCTCTTCGGCAGCGTCAGCAGCCGCTGACCGCGCACAGACCTCGCGTTATCGACGAGACCCCGTCCTGCCGACGTCAGCAGGACGGGGTCTCGTCGCGAAGACGGGGTCTGTCGAGGTATCGAAGACGGGGTCTGTCGAGGTGTCAGGGACGGACGAAGCGGACTTCGGTCAGCGTCTCGCCGAGGAACGGCTCGGTGTGCGTCGCGCCGTCGAGGTGGAAGCCGTTGCGCTCGTAGAAGCGGTGCGCGCGGGGGTTGTCCTCGGCGACCCACAGGTACAGCGGAGCATCCTTCTCGACAGCCGCGTCGAACAGCTTCTGGCCGAGGCCGGTGGAGTGCCACTCGTGCAGCAGGTAGATGAAGTACAGCTCGCGGAACGCGGGAGCATCCTTGTCGCGGGCAGGACCCGAGCCGACGAAGCCGACGATCTCGCCGTCGACGAGTGCGGCGCGCATCGTGAAGTCGTCGCCCTGCGAGGCCCAGTGCGTCCAGAGTTCGGCCATGCGGCGGGGAGAGACCCGCTCGAGCGCAGCCTTGCTGATCAGGTGGTCGTAGGTCTCGTGCCAGCACTTCGCGTGCACGCGACCCAGGGCCTCCGCATCCACATCACGGACCGGACGGACAATGACTTCAGGCTGGGCTTCGGCGCTCATGCCGCGACTCTACGCGGGCCCGGCGAGAACGGGAAATCGGGGGAGTCGTCTGTGCGAACCCGACAAACGGATCGGCGCATCGTGCGGCGCTGGCTACGATCTGATCTCGTGAACGTGATCTGGCGAACCCTGCTCGTGATGTGGCGCGCGCGCCGCAGACTCCGCCGCGAAGGACGCATCGCGCCGTCGGAGATCAGCCGCATCCGCGTGACGACCCTCCCCACCGACCTCGACATCCTCCGGCACATGAACAACGGCCGCTACCTGTCGCTGTTCGATCTCGGTCGCTGGGATCTTCTCGTCCGCACGGGGATGCTGGACGTGATGAAGCGCAACGACTGGTATGCGGTCGTGTCGGCGGAGACGATCACGTTCCGCAAGTCGCTCGAGCTCTGGCAGCGGTTCGACGTCGAGTCCCGCATGATCGGTCACGACGACAAGGCGATCTACCTCGAGCATCGCGCGGTCGTCGACGGCGAGGTGTACGCGCGCGCGATCATCCGCAGCCGCATGCTCAAGCGCTCGGGCGGCACCCTCTCGCACGAAGAGCTGTTCGCCGCGGTCGGGCGCCCCGACGGCATTCCCGAGATCGACGAGTGGATGCACGAGTGGGCCGCCGCCACGGCGCTCCCGCCGACCCGTGCCGAGGCCCCCAGCGTCTGGAACTGACGCCGGGCACCTGGTGACCTGGCCGCCGACCCATTAGTGTCGAGCGCACAGGCAGGCGATGAGGGAGCACAGGATGTCTGACGAGCGGATGAACCCCGACCCCGAGAAGTACGGAACACCCGACTACCCCGACCCCATCGCCCCCGTCGCCTATCCGGGGGCCACCGGCCCCGCGAACATGGCAGGTGCGCCCGGCAGCATGTCCGAGCAGTACCCCGGCTACACCGGGCCGTCGCCGTACCCGCCCGCGCCGATCAACCAGGGCCCTGGCATCGGAGGCCTCGCGATCACCGCACTCGTGGTCGGCATCGTCGCCTTCGTCCTCGGCTGGGTGCCGATCCTGGGCCTGATCCTCGCCGTCGCGGGCATCGTGCTCGGTATCCTCGCCCTGCGCACGCCCCGCGGCAGGCTCTTCGGGATCATCGCGATCGTGCTGTCGGCGCTCGCCGCGCTCACCGGCATCCTGCTGCTCGTCGCGACCTTCCTCTGGCTCCCCTTCGCCTCGTGACGGCGATGACCGCATCCGCACCGCCGTGCTGACGATCCTCGCGACGACCGGTCGCGTGCTGTGGCGGCACTGGCCCGCTCTCGTCGCCTGGTATCTGGCAGGGATCCTCGTCCACTACGTGATCACCGAGATCGCCGGAACCATCGGCGCATCGTCGGCCACACTCGGCTTCCTCGTGCTGCCGCTCGCGATCCTCGCCCGGCTGGTCAGCCTCGTCGCGATGTTCCTCGTCCTCCGCGACGGGCTGCGCAACCTCCAGGAGATCGCCCCGCTCCCGGAGTCGGCCGCGGAGCGCCGCCGCACCTTCCTCACGGCCCTGCTCGCCGGCATCCTGCCGTTCTTCGCGGTCTACTGGGCGCAGGGCCTGCTCGGCGAGGACGTGCGCGCCTACTCCGCCCGCGCCCTCGCGGTCCGCAGCGATATCGTCGCGGTCGCGATCTTCGGTGGCGATGAGCCGGTGAGCGCCGCTGACACGGTGCTCAATCTGCCGCTGAACGTGTGGACGATCACGATCATCGTCGTGGCGTTCGCCGGCCGGTGGGCGTGGTCGAAGTGGTCGGACAAGATCGCCCGTTGGCTCTCGCCGGTGGCCGTCTACTTCGAAGTCGTCTGGGTGTTCTTCTCGGTCATGGTGATCGGCGACATCGTCGACGCCGTCAAGGCATGGGTCGACAGCCGTGCTGCGATGGTGTTCCTCGAGTCGGTGCGCGAGCAGGTGCTGGATGCCGTCGCACCGCTGCGCTGGCTCTGGGATGCCGTCGGGTGGGTGATCACCGAGGCGGGCCCGGTGCTGCTCGCCCCGCTCGCCTGGCTGACCATCGCCGGTGTCGTCTTCGGTCAGGCGATCGTGGCCGAGAAGCTGCGCGTCGAGAGCGATCTGATCTCGCGCTTCCGCCAGCACACCAAGTCGATCCCGAACCCTCTCGTGCGCCGGCTGCGCGACCTCGGCGACGAGCTCGGCGCCAGGTTCCGGCCGATCGGGCGGGCCCTGCTCCTCATGTGGCGCGCCGGCCCCCAGCTCGTCGCCTCCTACGCGCTGGTCTACGTGGCGGTGAAGGCCCTGGAGTCGTTCCTGGCCTTCGGGGTCACCCGCCTCATCGGTCCGCAGGACTTCGTCTTCTGGGGCGTCGCGATGCCGCTTGTCTCCCTGGCACCGATGCTGCTCATCGAGCCGCTGCGCCTCAGCGTCATCAGCGGCGCCTACGATGCGACGCTCGGGCGCCTCAGGCGCAAGCAGAGCGAGCGCACCGAGTCCGACACGGCGACGACGCCGGCCGAGGCCGAGATGCGGGCCGTCGCCGACGCGGCAGGGCTCCTGCCCTCCTCCGTGGATGCTGTCGCCGCAGCCGTCGTCTCCGCTCCGCCGCGGGACACGATCAGCGGTCAGGGCTCGAATGAGAACCTGAGGAACTCGCCGCCGGAGTCGTAGAGGAACACATCGACCCAGAACGGGCCCTCCGCGTCGTCCGGCACGACGAAGGGCACGATCATCTCGTACTCGCCGCTCTCCGCACTCAGGCATCTCTCCGGTTCGTCGGAACTCGACAGCAGCCCGATCTCCAGCCGCACCGGTCGCCACTCACGACCGGTCGACTGCTCGACGAGCTTCGGGGTCTCGCAGGCGATGCCCTCCGTGCTCGCGTCGACGGGGACGGCGACGCCGAGCAGTCTCGTGCCCTCCGGCACGTCGAGCCCGGAGAGGTCCTGCACCTCGCCGCCGCGCAACGGGCCCCAGGTCGCGCCGAGGCGCTCGACCGACTCGTCATCGGGCACCATGACGGCGGTGACCGCGCGAGCGCCGAACCCGAAGTACTGGTACCACTCCTGGTATCCGACCGTCGCCGCCGTGGCGGGCAGCAGGATGACGAGCGCCACCAGGGCGACGAGGTTGCTCCGCCACCACGACCGCTTCGGCGCCGGCTGCACGCCCTCGCCGTCGGCGGGCGTCTCGTTCTCGGTCGAGGGCTGCGCCGAGGGCAGCGGAGGGATCGTCATCAGTCCGCCCACCCGGATTCCACCAGCGTCGCCTCGGCCTCGATCGGAAGGTCGCCGAGGTCGATCGGGACCTCGATCACGCCGTCCGCGATGACGTCGCCGCCGGCGGTGCCCACGGCAAGGCTCAGCGTGGCCTGACCGCCCATCACATCATCGGCGAGCTCGAACGCGAGGCTCCCGGTGCGCGGGACCCCGGTGACCAGGCGCTGGTCGGCGAAGGTGCTGCCTCGATCGGTCGCGCTGAAGGTGCGCTCGCCGACGGTGAGGCGGGCGAACGACAGGAGCCCGGATTCCTGCGTCAGCACGGTCGCGGCATCCAGATCGATCACGAGCCAGGTGCCCTGCGCCGACCATCCGGCGGCATCCGTCACACGGTTCGCCAGGCGCACGTCGTGCACGGTGACGGCGAGATTGCGCGTCGTCGCCTGCTCGCCGACCCGGGCCGTCGTCACGAACGGCGAGGTCGGGGCGTCGTCGTCGAGCGTGGCCTTCGAGACCAGCCATGCGCCCGCCAGGAGCGCGGCGGTGAGCGACCAGACGAGGATGTGCTTCTTCACGGGGTGCTCACCTCTTCGACGGTCGCCGTCACACGCGCCCCGACGTGCACGTCATCCCAGTAGTCGCCGCGGAACAGGCTCTCGCCGACGCGGTGCGTCGAGTCCGGCAGCGTCAGCACGATCTCGTCTCTGTCGTGGAAATCACCCGGCCCGACCAGCCAGGCCAGCAGCAGACGTGCCGGGACGTCGGGCTGCAGGACCGGCGAGCCCGTGCCGTCGTCGGCCCGCGAGATCGCCGGAGCCTCGTCGAGGCCCTGAATGCGGATGCCGGTGATCACCGGCGACGATTCGGACTGATCCGTGGAGTTGCGCGGTGATGAGAAGGTGTTGACGACGTCGACCGTGACGATGAGGACGCGTTCGCCGGCTTCCTCGTCGGGGAACACCAGCGCCTGGCCCCGTTCGTCGCTGAGCTCGACTCCGATCACGGTCATCTCGAAGTCCGATCCGGCGAACGTCTCGCCGACCGAGAGCTCTGGGGTCGGTGGGGCGGCGACGGCCTCGAGGCCGCCGAACATCGCCGTCGCCGCCAGGAGGACGGCCCCGGCGCCGGTGATCAACCATCCGGTCGGGATGAGGTCGATGCTGCGCCGTGCCCACCCGAGCACCTTGGCCCTGGCATCCGCTTCCGCAGAGGGCGACGCAGCATCCGCTCCGGCAGAGGGCGCGGCCTGGCCGTCGCCTGTCGCCTTCGGTCCCCCCGCCACGGCAAACAGCATAGAGTGTCCGCCCGCCCCGCGCCCGGCAACGGATTTAGGCTGATCTCATGTCCGAGTCGCCCGACCAGAAGGCAGCCTCCCTCGCCGATCGTGCCGTGCAGCTCGCGCAGCGCTGGATCATCGAGGCATCAGAGGCGGAGGTCGACCCGTCGGCGGCCCGGCTCGCCGACGTGCTGCAGGACGAGAACGGCCTGCCCTTCACCCTCGGGTTCGTCGACGGCGTGATGCGCCCGGAGAGCCTGTCCGCCGCGGCCGCGCAACTGCAGCGGATCGCGCCGATCGTGCCGGAGTTCCTGCCCTGGTATCTGCGCGGCGCCGTCCGCGTCGGCGGCGGCATCGCGCCGGCCCTGCCCGCGCCCGTGGTACCGATCGCGCGACGGGTGCTGCGCGAGATGGTCGGCCATCTCGTGGTGGATGCGCGCCCCGCCAAGCTCGAGGCGACGATCGCGAAGCTGCGCGAGAGCGGCGCCCGGCTGAACCTGAACCTGCTCGGCGAGGCCGTGCTCGGTGAGGATGAGGCCAAGCGCCGGCTCGACGGCATCCACGACCTCATCCGCCGCGACGACGTGGACTACGTGTCGGTCAAGGTCTCGTCCGTCATGAGTCATCTGTCGATGTGGGCGTTCGACGAGGTCGTCGAACGCGTCGCCGATCGTCTCGCCCCGTTGTACGCCACCGCGGCCGAGACCGGCACCTTCATCAACCTCGACATGGAGGAGTACCGCGACCTCGACCTCACGATCGCGGTGTTCACCCGCATCCTCGAGGACCCGGGGCTCCGAGGGCTGGAGGCCGGCATCGTCCTTCAGGCGTACCTGCCCGACGCGCTCGCTGCCATGCGGGAATTGACCGCCTGGGCGAAGGATCGCGTCATGCACGGCGGCGCGCCGATCAAGGTGCGGCTGGTCAAGGGCGCGAATCTGCCGATGGAGCGAGTGGATGCCAGAATGCACGGCTGGCCGCTCGCCACCTACGACACCAAGCTCGACACCGACGCGAACTACCTGCGCGTCCTCGACGAGGCGCTGCGCCCGGAGAACACGGCGGCCGTGCGCGTGGGCATCGCCGGACACAACCTCTTCGGCATCGCGTACGCCTGGCTGCTCGCGGGCGAGCGGGATGTCCGCGACGCGATCGAGTTCGAGATGCTGCTCGGCATGGCGCAGGGGCAGGTGCAGGCCGTGTCGCGCGAGGTCGGGCACGTACTGCTGTACGTGCCGGTCGTCAGTCCTGCCGAGTTCGACGTCGCCATCAGCTATCTCGTGCGCCGCCTCGAGGAGAGTGCGGAGCACGACAACTTCCTGTCCGCCGCCTTCCACCTGCACGACGACGAGAGCCTGTTCGCCCGCGAGCGCGACCGGTTCCTCGCGGCGCTCGAGCGCTCGCGCGACAGGACGCTGCGCATCGTGCCGCTGCGCACCCAGAACCGGCAGACACCCGTGCACGAGTCGCTGCGACCCGCCGCACCCGCCCCGGCGGCGGAGGAAGATCTCACCAAGGCGGTGCTCGGCATCGCCCGCGGTTCGGGTGGCGGCGATGCGTTCGTCGAGACGGCCGTGTACTCGCCGCGCGAGGTGGACGCCGAACCCGCCGGCGCACCGGGATTCCACAACACCTCCGACAGCGACCCGGCACTGCCCGCCAACCGCGATTGGGCCCGCGAGATCCGATCGCGCATCCAGGACTCGACCGCCGGAGACGCCACCCTCCGCGCAGCCCTCGTCGACGATGCCGGGCTTCTCGAGGAGCGGATCCGCAGGGTGCACGATGCGGCACCCGCATGGGGTGCGCGCCCGGCCGCCGAGCGCGCCGAGACGCTGCTGCGCGCGGCGGCGGCGCTGGAGGCGCGGCGCGCGGAACTCATCGAGGTCGCCGCATCCGAGACGGGCAAGGTGCTCGCCGAGGCCGACATCGAGGTCAGCGAGGCGGTCGACTTCGCCCGGTACTACGCCGCCAAGGCCCGCGAGCTGGATGCCGTCGCCGGCGCAGCCTTCGAACCGGCGCGGATCACGGTCGTCACCCCGCCCTGGAACTTCCCGCTCGCGATCCCGGCGGGCGGCGCGCTGGCCGCGCTCGCCGCGGGCTCGGGCGTCGTCTTCAAACCCGCGCCGCAGGCGCGCCGATGCGCCGCGGTGATCGCCGAAGCGCTGTGGGAGGCCGGCATCCCGCGCGACGTTCTCGCGCTCGTCGACATCGAGGAGGGGGAGCTCGGCCGCCAGCTGATCTCCCACGAGCTCGTCGACCGCGTCATCCTCACCGGTTCCTGGGACACCGCAGCCCTCTTCCGCTCCTGGCGGCCGGACCTGCCGCTGCTGGCCGAGACGAGTGGCAAGAACGCGATCGTCATCGCGCCGTCGGCGGACCTCGATCTCGCGGTCGCCGACCTCGTGGGGAGCGCCTTCGGGCACGCAGGGCAGAAGTGCTCGGCGGCGTCGCTCGTCATCCTCGTCGGCCCGGTCGGGCGATCCAAGCGCTTCGCGCGGCAGCTGGTGGATGCCGTCCGTTCGCTGCACGTCGGCTGGCCGGCGGATGCCCTGAGCGAGATGGGCCCGGTGATCGAGAAGCCGCAGGGCAAGCTCGCCTGGGCGCTCACGGAACTCGAGGGCGACGAGCAGTGGCTGATCGAGCCGTCGCCCGTACCCGGGGATGAGACGGGGCGGATGTGGCGCCCCGGGGTCCGCGTCGGAGTCCAGCCGGGATCGCGGTTCCACAAGGAGGAGTTCTTCGGCCCCGTGCTCGGCATCATGCACGCGCCGAACCTCGAGCGCGCCGTCGAGATGCAGAACGCCGTCGACTACGGGCTGACGGCGGGGCTGCACACGCAGGATCCGCAGGACCTCGCGACGTGGCTCGACCGCGTGCAGGCCGGCAACCTGTATGTCAACCGGGGCATCACCGGGGCCATCGTGCAGCGTCAGCCCTTCGGCGGCTGGAAGCGCTCGTCGGTCGGACCGGGTGCGAAGGCCGGCGGACCGAACTATCTCATCGGGCTCGGCCGGTGGCGTGCGAGCAGCGGGGGAGCGGCATCCAGCACCCTGCATCTGCGCGGGCTCGACTCGCGCATCACCGACCTCATCGAAGCGGCTCAGCCGTCGCTGGACTACGAGAGCTTCGAATGGCTGCGCCGCGGCGCCCTGTCGGATGCGATCGCGTGGGACCGCGAGTTCGGGCGGGTGCGCGACGTGTCGCAGCTCGGCGTCGAGCGGAACCTGTTCCGCTACCGTCCCGTGCCGGTGATGATCCGTGCCACGGGCGATGCTGGCTGGCACGAACTGCTGCGCGTGGTCGTGGCCGGCATCCGCACCGGGTCGACGTTCTTCCTATCGGCGCCGGTCGGCCTGCCCGCAGAGGTGCGCCGGGCGCTGTCGGAGCTCCGGGTCGCGGTGGCGGTTGAGAGCGATGAGGAGTGGATCGCCCGGATGTCCGCGCCGCGGGACGAGCTGCTCGATGCGGATGCTCCGCCGCGGGCCTCGCGCGTGCGCCTGGTCGGATCGCGGGATGCGGTCGCAGAACTGCACCGCGCGCTGGCGGCGGCGGTGGGCGGCGACCCCGATCTCGCGGTGTACGACGGCGAGGTGACGTCGGCAGGGCGGATCGAACTGCTGCCGTTCGTGCACGAGCAGGCCATCGCCATCACGGCGCATCGCTTCGGCAACCCGGACGACTGGAGCGCCGACATCATCTGACGCGTCAATGTAAAAGATTCTTGACATGACTGCCGTGGCGGCGGTACGGTCATCGTGTCAAGAATCTTTTACATCGGAGGTCGTCATGGTCTACGCAGAACGCAACGTCTGGTCGACGCTCGTCGCGACTGTCGTCATGGTCCCGATCTACATCCTCGTGACGCTCCAGCAGGCGGGAGGCGGTCCGCTCACGGCGGTCGACTGGGTCCCGAACATGCTGTGGGCGATCGGGCTCAGCATCGCCGGGACGATCGTCCTCAGCATCCTCTGGGGGATCGTCGCCGGCCTCCGCGACCCGAAAGGGGCGACGGCATCCGACGTCCGCGATCGCGACATCGACCGGATGGGCGGCCGCGTCGAGCACTCGCTGCTCGTGATCGCCGGGCTCGGGGTCATCGTGCTGTGCGCCGTCGGCGCGCACCTCTTCTGGATCGCCAACGCGATGTTCCTCGGCTTCGCCGTCTCGGCGTTCGTCGGCGGCGTCGCCCGCGTCATCGCCTACCGCCGCGGGCTCGTGTGATGGTCAAGCCCACGCTCGTCACCAACAGCATCCGCTCGCGCCGCGAGGAGGCCGGCATCACGCAGGCCGACCTCGCCGGCCGCATCGGCGTCACCCGGCAGACGCTGATCGCCATCGAGCAGGGCAAGTACTCGCCCACGCTCGAACTCGCCTTCCAGATCGCCCGCGCGTTCGAGGTCGGCATCGATGACCTCTTCCAGTACCCGGAGGACTGACGTATGAACACGACCCTTCGACGGGCTCAGGGACCGGCCACCATGCCCGCGTGGCTGAACGGTCAGTACGGCCCGGCGAGCGGCACCAGGCAGGAGACCGTCGCCACCCCGCAGCCCGGCAAGGGAGAGGTGCTGGTGCGGGTGCGGGCCACGGCGCTCAATGCCGCCGACGTGCATCTCATGCAGGGCGACCCGCTGCTCATGCGGCTCACGTTCGGGATCCGCCGGCCGAAGCAGCCGATCCGCGGCAATGACGTCGCCGGAGCGATCGTCGGCGTCGGCGAGGGGGTAGACGCGGGCCGCATCGGCGAGGAGGTCGTCGTGGAGCTCGACGGCGGCGGCGGGCTCGCCCCGTTCGCTGTCGCGCGCGTCGACCGCGTCGTCGCTCGCCCTGCGGAGGTGGCGCCCGAGATCGCCGCGACCCTGCCGATCTCCGGCGGCACGGCCGTGCAGGCGCTCGATGTCGCCGGTGTGGAGCCCGGGCAGCGCGTGCTGGTACTCGGGGCGTCCGGCGGAGTGGGAACGTTCGTCGTGCAGCTCGCTGCGCTCCGGGGAGCAGAGGTGTGGGCCACGTGTGGCGAGCCCAACCGGAAGCTCGTCGAATCCCTCGGCGCGACCCGCACGTTCGACTATCGCAGCACCGATGTGTCGAGCATCCCGGCATCCTTCGACGCGATCATCGACATCGCAGGCAATCTGCCGCTGCGTCGTCTGCGCAGACTCGTGACCCCGACCGGAACCGTCGCGATGGTCGGCGGGGAGGGCGGGCGCGTGCTCGGCCCCATCCCGCGGATGCTGCGGGCGATGTTCCTCTCGATCGGCTCGCGCCGGAGCATTCGCATGGTCATGGCCGTGGCGAAGCGCGAGGTCAACGAGCAGCTCGTCGCGCTGGTCGCCGACGGCCGCATCGCCCCGGTCATCGAGCAGACCCTGCCCTGGGATGCCGCGGTTTCGGGCCTGGAGCGCCTCGAGTCCGGTCGCACCGTGGGCAAGGTCGTGGTGCTCGCGCAGGAGTGAACCCCGACGTGCCGGTGGCGATCAGGGCGTGCCGGATGTCAAAATAGATCCGGCGTGCCCTGAGCGCATCTTCCCCGACCGCGGGTCGAACTTCCGCCGGGCCCCTGGACAGCGTCCGCCGCGTCCCCCTTTCAAGGAGCACCATGTCGACGCCTCAGACCACGCTTTCCGCAGCTGTCACCCGCACCGCGCAGCACCGCCGCTACCTGATGTGCAAGCCGGAGCACTTCACGGTCAGCTACAAGATCAACCCGTGGATGGAGCCCGCCAAGCCCACCGACACGGCCAAGGCCGTCGAGCAGTGGCAGAAGCTGTACGACCTGTACCTCGAGCTCGGCCATGAGGTCGAGCTCATCGAACCGCTCGCGGGCTACCCCGACATGGTCTACACCGCCAACGGCGGCTTCCTCATCGATAACCGCGCGTACGTGCCGAAGTTCTACTTCGAGGAGCGTGCCGGCGAGGCGCCCGCGTTCGCCGAGTGGTTCCGCGCCAACGGCTTCGACACCGTCCTGCCCGAAGAGGTCAATGAGGGCGAGGGCGACTTCCTGCTCGCCGGCGACGTCATCCTCGCCGGAACCGGCTTCCGCTCCGCCGGCGACAGTCACCGCGAGGTCGCCGAGGTCTTCGGCCGTGAGGTCGTCACGCTCACGCTCATCGACCCGCGCTTCTACCACCTCGACACCGCGCTCACCGTGCTCGACCCGGTCATCGGTGCAGAGAACGGCGGCCCCGAGAAGGCGAACATCGCCTACCTGCCCGGAGCATTCGACGACGCGAGCCGCGCGATCCTCGAGGAGCGCTTCCCCGACGCGATCCTCGTCTCGGATGAGGACGGCGCCGTGTTCGGCCTGAACTCGGCCAGCGACGGCTACAACGTCATCATCTCGCCGCGCGCCACGGGGTTCGAGAAGCAGCTGCGCGAGCGCGGCTACAACCCCATCACGGTCGACCTGTCCGAGCTGCTGCTCGGCGGTGGCGGTATCAAGTGCTGCACGCTCGAACTGCGCGGTGCACTGAGCGAGAGCGGTGCGAAGTGAGCGCCCTTCGACAGGCTCAGGGTCCGGCGGACGTGGCCGCCGAGGCGCACGTCGCGGAGAACTACCACCCGCTGCCCGTCACCATCGAGTCCGGTGAGGGCGTGTGGGTCACGGACGTCGACGGCAAGCGCTACCTCGACCTCCTCGCCGCCTACTCGGCCGTGAACTTCGGGCACCGGCATCCCTCTCTCGTCGAGGCGACCGTACAGCAGCTCGGACGTGTCACCCTCACCAGCCGTGCGTTCATGAACGACCGGCTCGAGCCGTTCGCAGAGGCGCTCGCGCGCCTGTGCGGCAAGGAGCTCGTCCTGCCGATGAACACCGGCGCCGAGGCCGTCGAGACGGGCATCAAGGTCGCCCGTGCCTGGGGCTACCGCGTCAAGGGCATCCCCGCCGGCAAGGCGCGCATCGTCGTCGCCGCCGGCAACTTCCACGGCCGCACGACGACGATCGTCAGCTTCAGCGACGACGACACCGCGCGCGACGGGTTCGGCCCGTTCACACCCGGCTTCGACGCCGTGCCCTACGGGGATGCGGATGCCATCGCCGCCGCCATCACCGATGAGACTGCAGCGGTCCTCGTCGAGCCCATCCAGGGCGAGGCCGGCGTCATCATCCCGCCGGAGGGGTACCTGAAGCGCATCCGCGAGATCTGCGACGAGAAGAACGTGCTGTTCATCGCCGACGAGATCCAGGCGGGCCTCGGCCGCGTCGGCGAGACGTTCGCCTGCGACCGCGAGGGCGTCGTCCCGGACCTGTACCTGCTCGGCAAGGCGCTCGGCGGCGGCATCCTGCCCGTCTCCGCCGTCGTGGGGAACCGCGACGTCCTCGGCGTCATCCGCCCCGGCGAGCACGGCTCGACGTTCGGCGGCAACCCGCTCGCGGCCGCGGTCGGACTCCGTGTGGTCGAGATGCTCGAGACCGGCGAGTTCCAGGATCGCGCCCGCCAGCTCGGGGAGCACCTGCGCGCGGGGCTCGAGAAGCTCGTCGGCGACGGCGTCACCGGCATCCGCGTCGCGGGCCTGTGGGCCGGTGTCGACATCGACCCGGCACGCGGCACCGGACGCGAGATCAGCGAGAAGCTCATGGAGCGCGGCGTGCTCGTCAAGGACACGCACGGGCAGACGATCCGCATCGCGCCGCCGCTGGTGATCCGCGCGACCGAGATCGACTGGGCGCTTGAGCAGCTGCGCGTGGTCCTCGCGGGCTGACCCACTTTCAAGTAACGCAAATGACCCCATCCGGGCGCAGGATGGGGTCATTTGCGTTACTTGAGCGCCGGGAGGGCTACGCTACCTCACCGGCGGGGCCTCGTCCTCGCCGTGGGAGGGGACGTCGTGGTCGTCGTACCCGGACAGCTCATCCGATGAGACCAGCTCGTCGACGTCGAGCGTGGCAGGTCCCGCGTCCGCGCTGCGCTCCGCATCGAGGATCGCCTGCGGAATGCGGATGGGCGTCGTGGGCGAAACGGGCATGCCCAGCCGCTTCTGCAGCTGCCGCAGCCAGCGCGGCTGCGCACCGAGCACGCCTCCCGCATCGCGCGACTCGACCTCGAGGCCGTAGTAGTCGCCGATCTTGTCGATGAGCTGTGCGCGTTCTGCTCGCGCGTACGCACGACGTTCGCGCGTGAACGCGACGATCGTCGACCAGCAGATCAGCAGCATGACCACGCTGAACGGCAGGGCGATCGTGATCGCCGCGGTCTGCAGCGCCGTCAGGCCGCCGGCCAGCAGCAGCGCGATCGCGAGGGCCGCCGTGACCGCGACGAAGAAGGTGCGGATCCAGCGCTTCGGGTTCTGCTGGCCGCCCGTGGCGATCATGCCCATCACGAGCGCTCCGGAGTCCGCCGAGGTGATGAAGAAGATCGCGATCAGGAACAGCACGCCGAAGCTCGCGATCGTGCTGCCCGGCACGTGCTGGAGCATCTCGAACAGCGCGCCCTGCAGGTCGACCCCGCCTTCGCTGTTGCGGAGGATGCCCGGGTTCTCCAGCTCCATCGCCAGTGCCGACCCGCCCATGACCGCGAACCACAGGATGCCGATCAGGGTCGGCACGAGGATGACGCCTGCGACGAACTGGCGGACCGTGCGTCCCTTCGAGATACGGGCGATGAAGATGCCGACGAACGGCGCCCACGACATCCACCAGCCCCAGTAGAACGAGGTCCAGCTCGCCTGCCAGGCTTCGCCCGCCTCGCCCTGGAACGCGCTGACGTTGAACGAGAGGCCGATGAAGTTCTGGATGTAGTACCCGATCGACTGCACGAAGTCGCGCAGCAGGAACTCGCTCGGGCCGACCACCAGCAGGTACAGCACGAGGATGCCGGCCATGATCAGGTTGATGTTCGACAGCCACTTCATGCCCTTCGTGACTCCCGAGAGCACGGAGGCGAGCACGAACACCGAGATGATGAGGATGATGACGATCTGCGTCGTCTCGTCGGGATCGGCGATGCCGGCGACGTCGAGGCCGGCGCTGATCTGCAGCACGCCGAGTCCGAGCGAGGTGGCCACGCCGAACAGGGTGCCGACGAGCGCGATGACGTCGATCACGTGCCCCCAGCCGCCTTCCACGCGCTTGCCGAGCAGGGGTTCGAGCGTCCACCGGATCGAGATCGGGCGGCGGCGACGGTGGATCGCATACGCCAGGGCGAGACCGATCACGACGTAGATCGACCAGGCGTGCACGCCCCAGTGCAGGTAGGTCTGGCCGAGGGCCGCCTGCGCGAGCTGCTCCGGGGTGCCGGTGACGCCGGGGCGCGGCGTCACGAAATGGGTGAGCGGCTCTGAGACGCCGTAGAAGACGAGCCCGATGCCCATGCCGGCGGCGAACAGCAGCGAGAACCAGCTCATCAGCGAGAACTCGGGTTCGTCGTCGTCCTTGCCGAGCTTGATGTCGCCGTACTTGCTGAAGCCGAGGAACAGGCTGAACGCCACGAATACCGCGGCGATGAGCACGTAGTACCAGTTGAAGGCGTTGACGATGCTCGTCTGGATGGTCGTGAACAGACTCTCCGCGACGCCCGGGACGATGAGCGTGAACGCGACGAACAGGATGACGATGATCGCCGCCGGCCAGAACACCCAGCGCTGCACCGGAGGCAGAGACCGGTGGGGCGGTGGCGCGGCCTCCGCCGCATCCGAGGCGGTGGATGCCGAGGCATCCCGGTTCTGTGCTTCCCCCGAAGAGCTCATGGCTACACGGTACCGAGAAGCACCCCGAACCCGCAGGATCAGTCGGTGCGTTCCGTGCGGATCGGAGTGGTCGCCGCGGCGACCTCGTCGCTGAACTCCACCGGGTCCACCGGCGCGATCGTGATCGGCCGGGTCTCGTCGAGCGTCAGGCGGAATCGCGCGCCGGTCTCGCGACGGAGCCGTCCTGAGGCGATGATCCACGTCAGCCCGACGCCCGCGGCGACGAGCCCGGCGACGCCGCCGAAGAGGATCGCCGCGCGCGGACCCGCGGCATCCGTGATCCATCCGGCGATGGGAGCGCCGATCGGGGTCGAGCCCATCACGACGGCCATGTACAGGGCGAGCACGCGCCCGCGCAGCGCCGGGTCGGTCGTCGTCTGCACGTACCCGTTCGCGGTGGTCAGCATGGTGACGGTCGAGAACCCGACGAGGACGAGGACGGCGGCGTACGTCCCGTATGTCGGCATGGCCGAGGAGAGGATGGATGCCGCGCCGAAGAGCCCCGCCGCGACGATCAGCACGCGCACGCGCGCCCGATCGCGCCGGGCCGCGAGCAGTGCTCCTGCCAGCGAGCCGATCGCGAGGATCGAACTGAGGATGCCGTACCCGTCGGCCTCTCTCCCGAACTCGAGCGCCATCGTGGAGGCGTAGATGGGGAAGTTCATGCCGAACGCGCCGATGAGGAACACCATGACGAACACGACCTTGAGGTCGCTGCGCGCCCAGACGTACCGGAAGCCCTCGGCCAGACCGCCGCGGCCGCTGTTCTTCGCCCGGGGGATGAGCTCGCCGCGGCGGATCAGCATCAGCGCCACGAGCATCGCCAGGAACGTGGCCGCGTTGACGACGAACACCCACCCGGTGCCGACGGCGACGATGAGCAGGCCGCCGACGGCCGGTCCGATCAGGCGCGCCATGTTGAAGGAGGCCGAGTTCAGGGCGACGGCGTTCGAGGCGTCCTCGAGCGTCACCATGTCGGACACGAACGCCTGACGCGCCGGGGCGTCGAACGCGTTCGTGATGCCGAAGGCGAGGGCGAAGCAGAACATCAGCGGCAGCGTCATGACGCCGGTCAGCAGCAGGGCGGCGACGCCGAGCGCGAGGAGCATGAGCACGGACTGGGTCAGCAGCAGGATGCGCCGGCGGTCGAACCGGTCGGCGACCCAGCCGGTGAGGCTGACGAGCACGAGCGGCGGACCGAACTGCAGCGCCATGGTCACGCCCATCGCGGTGGCGTCGTTGTCGGTGAGCTCAGTGAGCACGACCCAGTCCTGGGCCGTCGCCTGCATCCATCCGCCGATGTTGGAGACGAGGGCGCCGAGGAACCAGATGCGGTAGTTGACGTTCGTGAACGAGCGGAACATGGCGCTCATCGTTCGACCACCTTCCGCATCAAGGCCGAGGCTTCGCGCAGCGTGTGCAGCTCCTTCGCCGTGAAGTCGAGCTCGGCCAGGGCGTCGGCGAGGGCGGCGTCGCGCTTGCGGACGGTCGCGGTGACGATCTCGATGCCGGCATCCGTGATCTCGATGTAGACCCGGCGGCGATCCTCCTCGGAGGGCATACGGATGACGAGGCCCGCCTCGGCGAGGGCGTCGACGCTGCTGGACATGCTCGGAGCGCTCACCCGCTCGCGCTGGGCGAGCTCGCCGATGGCCATGCGGCCGTGTGCTTTCAGATTGGCGAGGACGGCGAAGTGCGCGTCGCTGATGTCGTCGCGGGCGCGCTCGCGGCGCAGCCGTCGTGCGAGCCGGAACGTGGCGAGGCGCAGATCGGTGGCGGTGTCGTGGAGGAGGTCATCATCGTGGGTCATTACTTAGGTAGTCTAACTAAGTTTTCTGGGGAACGGGAGTGCAGAATGGATGCCGTGACGATCGCCCTCGAAATCGCCGTCCAGGATGCCGCCGGAGTCCGCATCGCCCGAGAGGTCGGCGCGGCACGCGTCGAACTGACCCAGGCGCTCGCCCTCGGCGGGCTCACGCCGTCGATCGGTCTGCTCGAGCTGGCGCTGGATGCGGCGGGGGAGGGCGGACCCGAGATCCACGTCCTCATCCGCCCGCGCGCGGGCGGGTTCCACTACGACGCCGACGAGATCGCGATGTCGGTGCGCGACGTCGAACAGGCCGTCGCGGCCGGAGCGGCCGGCGTCGTCGTCGGGGCGCTCGACCCGGTGGGCGGGCTCGACACGGATGCGCTCGCACGGCTGCGGGATGCCGCCGGCTCCGCATCGGTCACGCTGCATCGGGCGATCGACGTCACCGCGGACCCGGTCACGACGCTCGAGCAGGCGATCGATCTGGGTCTGCGCCGCGTGCTCAGCTCCGGCGGAGCATCCACGGCGCAGGGCGGCATCGACATCCTGCGCGCGATGGTGGGTGCGGCTTCCGGGCGCATCGAGGTGATGGCAGGCAGCGGGGTGAACGCGGCATCCGCCCCGGCGCTCGCCGCCGTCGGCGTCGATGCGCTGCACTTCTCGGCCAAGCGCACGATCGCCGCTCCCGCGGACGGATCGGTCGCGGCGAGCATGGGCGGGCACGACGTCACCGACCGCGACGCCGCATTCGCCGTGCGGAAAGCCCTCGGCCTCTGACGCGCGAGGCTCCGCGACCCTAGACTCGACGCATGCCCCAGACCTCGGAGTTCACCGACGCGCACGGCGTCGCGATCGTCTACGACGTTCACGCGGCCGAGGGCGCGCCCCGAGGCGTCGTGCAGCTGCTGCACGGCGTCGGCGAGCACGCGGGACGGTACGGCAAGCTCATCGCCGCCCTCACCGCGGCCGGATTCATCGTCTACGCCGACGATCACCGCGGGCACGGGCGCACCGGCATCCGCCAGCACGGCGGACCTGCGAAGCTCGGGCACCTCGGCAAGGGCGGTCTGCGTGCGGCGAAGGATGCCGTCTGGCAGCTGACCGGGATCATCAAGGACGAGCACCCGGATCTTCCCCTCGTGCTGCTCGGACACTCGTGGGGGTCGTTTCTCGCGCAGATGCTCGTGAACGAGCATCCGGAAGCCTGGGATGCCGTCGTGCTCTCCGGCTCGGCGCTGCGCACGATCCGCGACCTGAACGCGGCACCACTGAACGCCAAGTGGGAGGACAAGGACGCCACCGGCTACGAATGGCTCAGCCGCGACAAGGCCGTCTGGCAGGAGTTCGACGACGACCCGCTGACGACCAACGTGCCGCTGCTGAAGCTGTTCGGGCCGATCGAGGCGTTCAAGCTCTACGGACGGCCGGCGAAGGACCTCGGCCGCGACATCCCGATGCTGCTCATGGTGGGGCGCGACGATCCGGTCGGCGGTCCGCACAGCGTGCACAAGCTCGCGGACGAGTACCGCTCGCGCTCGGGTCTGACCGACGTCACGACGCTCGTGTATCCGGATGCCCGTCACGAGATCTTCAACGAACTGCAGCAGCAGGAGGTCCGCGCCGACCTGCTCGCCTGGCTCGACAAGCACATCCCGAGCCGCTGACGCCGCGGGCTCTCCGGCCCGGAGACGGTCGAGGGGTCCGGCGTTAAGCTGGTCTCGTGCATGGTGAGTACAAGGTCCCCGGTGGAAAGCTCGTGGTCGTCGACGTCGAGGTCGCTGACGGCAGGCTGACGGACTTCCGGCTCGCCGGCGACTTCTTCCTCGAGCCGGACTCGGCTCTCGACGACATCAATGCGGCGGTCAACGGTCTGCCGGCGGAGTCCGACGCCACGGTCATCGCCGACGCCGTGCGGGCGGCCCTGCCCGCCGGTGCTCAGCTGCTCGGCTTCAATCCGGAGTCCGTGGGGACCGCCGTGCGCCGCGCGCTCGTGACGGCTCCGGGTTGGCGCGACTTCGACTGGGAGATCGTGCACGAGAAGGCCGTCTCGCCGCGGATGAATCTCGCGCTCGACGAGGTGCTCACCTCACGGGTCGGCGAGGGGCGACGGCGTCCGACGCTGCGCATCTGGGAGTGGGACGAATCCGCCGTCGTCATCGGCTCGTTCCAGTCCTACCGCAACGAGGTCGACCCCGAGGGGGCGGCGAAGCACGGCTTCGACGTCGTCCGCCGCATCTCCGGCGGAGGGGCGATGATGATGGCTGCGGGTCAGATCATCACGTACTCGCTGTATGTGCCGGCATCCCTCGTGCAGGGTCTGACGTTCGCGGACTCGTACGCGTTCCTCGACGACTGGGTGCTGCAGGCGCTGCGCTCGCTCGGAATCGATGCGACCTACCAGCCGCTCAACGACATCGCGAGCCCCACGGGCAAGATCGGCGGCGCCGCGCAGAAGCGCCTCGCCAACGGTGGCGTGCTGCACCACGCGACGATCTCGTACGACATCGACGGCCAGGTCATGACCGAGGTGCTGCGCATCGGGCGCGAGAAGCTCAGCGACAAGGGCACGACCTCTGCCGCCAAGCGCGTCGACCCGCTGCGCACGCAGACTGGACTCAGCCGCGCCGAGATCATCGATCGCTTCACGGACACCTTCCGTTCGCTGACGAATGCCGAGGACGGCGCGATCACGGCCGACGAGTACGCGGATGCCGAGGCGCTCGTCGCGTCGAAGTTCTCGACCGAGGCGTGGCTGCACCGTGTGCCGTGAGTGAGTCCGCGTCCGCCGACCCTTCGACCCCTGAGCCCGTCGAAGGGCCACGGATCGGCGCCGTCCGGGTCATCCAGGGCGACAACCTCGACGTCGCGCGCACGCTGCCATCGGCATCCTTCACCATGATCTACCTCGATCCGCCGTTCAACACCGGCAGGGCCCAGGCTCGGCAGGTGATCACCGCCCGTCGGATGTTCACAACTCCTCAAGAATCGGCGCAGCCGGGTGGTTCTTCGGCCGAACCCGCCGATTCGGAGGTGGATCTGAGGAGTTATCAACCGGAGCAGCCGCTGAAGGAGGTTCGGCACGGATTCCACGGTCACGAGTACGAGCGGGTGCGCGGGATGCTGCGCTCCTACGACGACCGCTTCGACGATTACGGCGCGTTCCTCATGCCGCGGCTCGAAGAGGCCTGGCGCCTGCTCGCCGACGACGGCACGCTCTATCTGCACCTCGACTACCGCGAGGCGCACTACGCCAAGGTCATGCTGGATGCGGTGTTCGGGCGCGAGGCCTTCCTCAATGAGCTGATCTGGGCATACGACTACGGTGCGAAGTCGCGGCGGCGCTGGCCGACCAAGCACGACACGATCCTCGTCTACGTGAAGACGCCGGGCGGGCACGTCTTCAACTCGGACGACGTGGACCGCGAGCCGTACATGGCTCCGGGGCTGGTCACCCCCGAGAAGGCCGCGCGCGGCAAGCTCCCCACGGACGTCTGGTGGCACACGATCGTCCCGACCACGGGCCGGGAGAAGACCGGCTACCCGACGCAGAAGCCGGAGGGGATCCTGCGGCGCATCGTTCAGGCTTCCAGCCGTCCCGGCGACCGCGTGCTCGACCTGTTCGCCGGGTCGGGCACGACGGGGGCCGTGGCATCGGCGTTCGGCCGCGACGCCGTGCTCGTCGACGACAACCCCGAGGCCATCCGCGTGATGCGCGAGCGGATGCCACACGCCGAGGTCGCGGCCCCCTGACGGCCCCCGCATCCACCCGGTGAAAGAAGAAGTTCCGGCCTCCGAGACGAATCGGAGGCCGGAAACTCTTCTTTCAGCGCTGCTCAGCCCTCGGCGGGATCCGTTTCCCCGACGACCTGGACGCTGAAGTCGTCGAAGTCGATGGAGGCGTCGGCGTAGCCGTCGATCCCGAATCGATGGCCTATGAGCTTCTCTCAGATTCGCCTTCCCGCTGGCCTCGGTCGTGAGCCGCAGGAACGTGTTCCCCTCCTCTTCGGCGACGAGCGCGGTGGCGCCGTTCGTGAGGTCCTCGACGGCGATTCCGTACGGCAGCTTGCCGGCCTCGTCGAACTCGAACGAGCGATGGGCGTTGTACGTCACGCCGTCGCCCTCCAGGCTCAGCGATCCGTCGAGTGCCGTCTGTGCTGCGGTGATCCGGGCCAGAACGTCGTCGGCGTCCTCCTGACTCAGCTCCGGGTCGGATGCAGCGGCATCTGCGGCATCGAGCGCATCGCTGAGGTTCTACTACGCCTCCCCGGAGTAGGTTCCGGTCGCGGTTCCGATCGGGTGCGAGAGGTGATCCATCGTCGCCCGCTTCGCATCGACCGCATCGCGCACCTGCTGCGCGGGAGCGATCTCAGAGCGCGGGGAAGGCCGGCGCGCGCTTCGTCGACGACATCGACCCGTTCGAGCGTCGCAAGCTGTGGATGCTGAACGGATCGCACTCGTTCCTCGCCTACGCGGGTGCCGCCCGTGGACACGAGACGGTCGCGCAGGCGATCGGCGACCCGCAGATCCGCGCCTGGGTGGGCGAGCTGTGGGACGAGTCCGCACGGCACCTCACCGCGCCCGACCTGAACCTGGACGACTACCGGGCGGCGCTGCTGGACCGCTTCGACAACGCCCGCATCCAGCACCTGCTCGCCCAGATCGGCAAGGACGGCACGACCAAGCTGCGCATGCGCATCGTGGAGGTGCTGCTGGCGGAGCGCGAGGCCGGCCGGGATGCCGCCGCGAGCATCCGCGTGCTCGGAGCGTGGGTCGCGCAGGCCCGTTCGGGCGCACTGCCTGAGGACACCAACGGGGTCGCAGTCGCACAGGCCGCGGCTCAGGGCGATCGCGCCGTCGAGGCCCTGCTGACGCTGATCGATGAGCGTGTCACCGAATCGGATATCGTCAAGGCTGTCACCGAGCCGCCGACGACGTCACTCAGAACTGACACCACGGGAGGAATCATGATCATCGACAAGGCTGAAGTCATCGTCACCAGCCCCGATCGCAACTTCGTCACGCTGAAGCTGACCACGGCCGAGGGGCTCACCGGACTGGGAGACGCGACGTTGAACGGCCGCGAGCTGTCGGTCGTCGCGTACCTGCAGGAGCACGTCGTGCCGCTGCTGATCGGCTCGGACGCCTCGAAGGTCGAGGACACCTGGCAGTTCCTGTACCGCTCGGCGTACTGGCGCCGCGGACCCGTGACGATGGCTGCTATCGCCGCCGTCGACATGGCGCTGTGGGACATCAAGGCGAAGGCCGCAGGCATGCCGCTGTACCAGTTGCTCGGCGGTGCATCCCGTGAGGGCCTGCTCGCGTACGGCCACGCATCCGGCAAGGAGCTTCCCGAGCTGTTCGACAGCATCCGGTCGCACCAGGAGCAGGGATACCGCGCGATCCGCGTGCAGACCGGTGTGCCCGGACTCAAGGCGATCTACGGCATCGCGTCGCAGGCGGCCGACACCGGCGGCGGCGAGGCCCGCTACGACCACGAGCCGGCCCGCCGCGGCGCCAAGCCGGTGCAGGAGGACTGGGACACCCGCGCCTACCTGCGTCACCTTCCCGGCGTCTTCGAGGCCGTGCGCAACGAGTTCGGCCCCGAGATGCCGCTGCTGCATGACGGCCACCACCGCATGACTCCGCTGCAGGCGGCGAAGCTCGGAAAGTCGCTCGAGCCCTATGACCTGTTCTGGCTCGAGGACTGCACCCCGGCCGAGAACCAGGAGGCTCTGAAGCTCGTCCGCCAGCACACCACCACACCGCTCGCGATCGGCGAGATCTTCAACACGATCTGGGACTTCAAGGACCTCATCCGCGATCAGCTCATCGACTACGTCCGCGGAGCGGTCACCCACATGGGCGGCATCACCCCGCTGAAGAAGACCGTCGACTACGCCGCGATGTACCAGATCAAGTCCGGCTTCCACGGCCCGACCGACATCTCGCCGGTCGGCATGGCCGCGCAGATGCACCTGGGGCTGGCGATCCACAACTTCGGCATCCAGGAGTACATGCAGCACGGTCAGAAGACCGACCAGGTGTTCGAGCAGTCATTCACCTGGCAGAACGGCCTGTTGCACCCGGGCGACAACCCGGGCCTGGGCGTCGAGCTGAACCTGGACGAGGCGGGCATGTACCCGTACGAGCAGGCGTACCTGCCCTACAACCGCCTCGCCGACGGAACGGTCCACGACTGGTGAGCACGCCTCTGGTGTGCGTGATGGGGGTGTCGGCGGCGGGCAAGTCCACCGTCGGCACCGCCCTCGCCGAGACCCTGGGCCTGCCGTTCGCGGATGCCGACGGGCTGCACCCCGCCGCCAACACGGCGAAGATGAACGCCGGCACCCCGCTGACCGACGACGACCGGTGGCCGTGGCTCGATGCCGTCGGCGCCGCCTTCGCGTCGGCATCCGGCACAGGGCTGGTCATGGCGTGCAGCGCGCTGCGCCGCGTGTACCGCGACCGGATCCGTGCGGTCGCCCCCGACGTGGTCTTCGTGCACCTGACCGGATCCCGCGAATTGCTCGCCTCGCGGGCCGCCGCGCGGACCGACCACTTCATGCCGGCGTCGCTGCTGGACTCGCAGCTCGCGACGCTCGAGGATCTGGAGCCCGACGAGGCCGGATTCGACGTGATCGTCGACCGCGCCCCCGACCTCCTCGTCGCGGAGGCCGTGGAGCGCCTGCGCGACTGAGGTTTCGCCGCCGGGAGAAGGGTTTCGGGGCTGGTGAGCGTTCGGAAGGCCCGAAAAGCTTCTCGCGTCGTCGGGCGGCGTCGGTCCGAGTGCGCTCAGACGAGCGCGAGGACGCTGTCGTAGGCATCGTCGGCGACAGTCGCGCCCGTCCCGCCGAACACGCGCGCGACACCGGGGGCGGTCGACCATGCCGGCCAGCCCGGGTCGCCCCCCGCGATGAACGCGACGGCGGCGGCGTGCATCTCATCGGCCAGTTTCTGCGGCGGGTCCTCCCCGGCGAGGTTCGCGACCTTCTCGCGGTCGAGTCCGTCGAACCAGAACGGCACGTCGAGGCAGTGGCACGCCCAGCCCTTCACCGGCGACACCCAGGAGAACCGGTACGCCCAGGTACCGGCATCTGCATGGGCTCGCGCCTCCGCGACGCGCGGGACGAGCACGCGGAACACGTGGTCGCTGATGAAGCGCCCCACCATCGCGACGCCGCCTCTCTTGCGCTGCGGCCGATTGGCGGCGAGATACGCGCGGCGGGTGCGCCACGGGCGCAGGAACGGCAGGAGCAGGATGCCGGACGGCAGCCACTTCACACGCCCGCCCTCGCGCTCGGCGACCATCGTGAACTCGTCGTCGACCGACCCCAGCATCAGCGGCTTGTCGCGTCCGACGCCCGCGGTGAGCGCGTCCACGGTGGGCTGCCGGATCAGTTCGCCGTCGATCATCGGGCCCCACGGCAGGCCGTCGCCGAGCAGGTCGAACACCATGCCGATGCCCTTCCGCGGCGTCGCGGCCTGCGGCTGCAGCTGGCGGATGCGGCGCTCGGTGAGGGTGCGGAAGCCCTCGAGATCCGCCTGCACTCCGCCGATCTCGGCCATCCGGTCCGCCCTGGCCTTCGCGGTGGCGAGAGGAACATCGGCGAGAGCGCCCGAGAACGACATCGCCCGGTGGAACAGGTGCTGCGCCTGCGGCATCCCGAGCAGCGTCAGCACTGCGCCACCGCCGGCCGACTGGCCGCCGATCGTGACCCGGGACGGATCGCCCCCGAACGCGGCGATGTTCTGCTGCACCCACTCGAGGGCGGCGATCCAGTCGAGCACGCCACGGTTCGCCGCGGCTCCTTCGATGTGCCCGAAGCCGTCGAAGCCGATGCGGTACGAGATCGTCACGGTCACGACGTCGTCGCGGTTGAACCGGGCGCCGTCGTACCAGGGGCTCGCCGGCGAACCCTCGGTGTAGCCGCCGCCGTGGATCCAGACGAGCACGGGGAGGGCGCCGTCGAGGGCAGGCGTGAAGACGTTGACGTTCAGGGTGCTCTTGCCCGGGATCGCGGGTTCCGGGATGAGGTTGTCGACACCGGTGATGCGCAGCGGCGTGGCGCCGTAGGCGGTGGCATCCAGCGGCTCGGTCCACGGATCGGGAGGGACGGGAGCTGCGAATCGGAGCTTGCCGACCGGCGGCTTCGCGAACGGGATGCCGAGGAACGCGGCCGATGCGTCCGGCGTTCCGTGGTCGCGCCAGAAGCCGCGCACCGGGCCGGAAGCCGTGTCGACGATGGGGGCCTTGCTCACACCGCCCTCCCCAGCACCTTCACATGCCGCCGTTCGTGCAGCACGAGCCCGGGGCGCTCGTCGACCTTGACGCCGCCGTCGGCATCCCAGCCGTGCCGCTCGTAGAAGCCGCTCGCGCGTTCGTTGCCGTCCAGCACCCACAGGTAGGCGACGGTGTGCCCGGCATCCGCCAGGTCGCGCTCGACCGCGGTGATCAGCGCGTGTCCGACCCCGGACGACCAGGTGTCAGGGTGCGCGTAGATGCCCCACAGCTCGCCGGTGCCCACGGCATCCGCATCGCGCGCGTCGCCGAAGCTCGCCCACCCGATGATGCGCCCCTCGTGCTCGGCGACGAGCGTCCGCGAGGCGCGCGACGCGTCGCCGAGGATGCCGCGCCAGCCCTCCGCGCGCTGCTCGACCGACAGTGCGTCCAGTACGTCCTGCGGCATGAGACCGCGGTACGCGCCCTGCCAGGAGCGCACGTGCACCTCGCCGATGCCGTCGGCATCGGCGGGAACAGCTGCGCGCACGAGCATCGCTCAGCCCGCGTTGCGGCGGGCCTCCCAGCCGGTCTGCACCATCTCGTCGACCGTGTAGCGCATCTGCCAGTCCAGGTCGCGGGCGGCGAGCTCGCCGGTGGCGACGATGCGGTCCGGGTCGCCGGGGCGGCGAGGACCGATCTCGGGCACGAAGTCGATGCCGGTGACGCGCACCATGGCGTCCATGATCTGCTTCACCGACAGGCCGTCGCCCGAACCGAGGTTGTACGCGGGCTCGATCGGCTCGCCGGATGCCAGGCGCTTCGCGGCCTCGACGTGCGCTGCGGCGATGTCGCCGACGTGCACGTAGTCGCGCACGTTCGTGCCGTCGGGGGTGTCGTAGTCGTCGCCGAAGATCGCCGGGGTCTCGCCGGCCAGCAGCTTCTCGAACACGATGGGGAAGAGGTTGTGCGGGCTGACGTCGTAGACGGTCGGGTCCGCGGACCCCACGACGTTGAAGTAGCGCAGCGAGGTGTGCCGCAGGGGTGCGGCGCTCCCGGCCGTCGCGACGCCCTGGTCGCGCAGCATCCACTCGCCGATGAGCTTCGACTCGCCGTACGGGCTCGCCGGCCGCTTCGCGGTGTCCTCGACGACGAGGTCGACATCGGGCGTGCCGAACACGGCAGCGGACGACGAGAAGACGATGTTGCGGACGCCGGCGGCCTCCATCGCCTCGAGGATCACGCGCGTGCCCTCGACGTTCTGCGCGTAGGTGTGCAGCGGGCGCTGGACCGAGACGCCGGCGTACTTGAAGCCGGCGACGTGGATGACGCCTTCGGCCGCGTGATCGCGCAGCGTCTTCTCGACGAGGTCGCGATCGAGGATGCTTCCTTCGACGAGCGCCACGTCCCCGGGCACGAACGACGGGACGCCGCTGGACAGGTCGTCCAGGACGACCGGGGTGAGCCCGGCTGCTGCGAGTGCGCGCACGACGTGCGCTCCGATGTAGCCGGCGCCGCCGGTGACGATCCAGGACATGTGCTCTCCTCGTGCTCGATTCGCAGTGTCTCCATCCTCGCACTCTGCGAACCGCGCGACGTGCGAGCCCGCACCGTGAAGGGTGCGCTCCGCGCGCTCGCTAGGCTCCGAGGATGACGACTGTTGTGATGGCTCCCGACAGCTTCAAGGGGACGATCTCGGCCGCGGAGGCGGCCAGGGCACTCGCTGACGGCTGGCGCCGTGTCGATCCAGCTGCGGTGATCCTGTCGCGCCCGATGGCGGATGGCGGCGAGGGGACCGTCGATGCGTTCGCCACGGCTGTTCCGGGTGCCCAGCGGATGCCGATCGCCGTCGACGGGCCGGCCGGGACGCCGACCGATACATCCTGGCTGCTGCTGCCGCCGACGCCGGACTATCCCGCCGGCACCGCCGTGATCGACATCGGTTCGACGTCGGGCATCGAGTTGCTCGACGAGCTGCGTCCCTGGGATGCCGACACCTCTGGCTTCGGACAGGCGATCGTGGCGGCCCTCGACCACAGCGTCTCCCGTCTGGTGCTCGGCATCGGGTCGAGCGCATCGACCGACGGCGGCGTGGGTCTGCTCAGTGTGCTCGGCGTTCGATTCCTCGACGAGTCCGGGGCACCCGTAGCGCCCGGCGCGCGCGGTCTCCTCGACGTCGCGGCCGTCGACCTGACAGGGCTGCGTCCGATCCCCGACGCCGTCGTGCTCACTGACGTCACCAACCCGCTGACCGGCGATCGCGGCGCCGCGGCCGTGTTCGGTCCGCAGAAGGGCTTCGCGGCGGATGCCGACATCCGACGGGTGGATCGCTCGCTCGCCCGCCTGGCAGGTCTGATCGGCGTCGACCCGAGCCTGCCCGGAGCCGGCGCCGCCGGTGGTGCCGGTGCCGCCCTGATGAGATGCGGCGCGCGGATCGAGTCCGGTGCAGCTGAAGTCTCCCGTCTGATCGGACTGGCGGATTCCGTCACCGGTGCCGACGTCGTCATCACGGGCGAGGGCTCCTATGACGGGCAGTCCGGAGACGGCAAGGTCCCCTCGTACGTCGCCGGGATCGCCGCAGCCGCAGGAGTGCGCGCCGCGGTCGTGGCCGGTCGCATCACACCCGAGGCGGACACCGGCCTGTTCGCGGCAGCCGTCTCGCTCACCGATCTCGCCGGCTCCGCTGAGGCGTCCCTCGGCGAACCCGCCCGGTGGCTGAGAGCCGCCGGTGCGGACCTCGCTCGGCGGCTCTAGCCGCCCAGCGCCTCAGCAACGACCGCCCTGGCCTCCTCCTGGACCTCGGCGAGGTGCTCGGGACCCTTGAGGCTCTCGGCGTAGAGCTTGTAGACGTCCTCCGTGCCGGACGGGCGCGCCGCGAACCACGCGTGCTCGGTCTGCACCTTCAGGCCGCCGATCGCAGCGCTGTTGCCCGGCGCGTGCGACAGCTTCGCGCTGATCGCCTCGCCGGCGAGCGTCGTCGCCGTGACGGACTCGGGTGCGAGCTTTCCGAGGGTGGCCTTCTGCTCGGGCGTCGCCGGGGCGTCGACCCGCTGGTAGGCGGATGCGCCGAACGCCTGCTCGAGCTCGGCGTAGCGCTCCGACGGGGTCTTTCCCGTGACGGCGATGATCTCGGCCGCGAGCAGGCACAGCAGGATGCCATCCTTGTCGGTCGACCACACGGATCCGTCGCGGCGCAGGAACGATGCGCCGGCGGACTCCTCGCCGCCGAACGCGACAGAGCCGTCGAGGAGGCCGGGCACGAACCACTTGAAGCCGACCGGGACCTCGAGCAGACGGCGGCCGAGTGACTCGGCGACGCGGTCGATGATCATGGACGACACGAGGGTCTTGCCGACCGCGGCATCCCGCGGCCAGTCCGCGCGGTGCGAGAACAGGTAGTCGATCGCGACGGCGAGGTAGTGATTGGGGTTCATGAGCCCGGCATCCGGCGTCACGATGCCGTGTCGGTCGGCGTCGGCGTCGTTGCCGGTGAGGACGTCGAAGTCGCCCTTCTTCGCGACGAGGGATGCCATGGCGTTCGGCGAGGACGGATCCATCCGGATCTTCTCGTCCCAGTCCAGGGTCATGAAGCGCCACGTGGGGTCGACCTCGGGGTTGACGACGGTCAGATCGATGCCGTGCATCTCCTTGATGAGCGCCCAGTAGTCGACCGAGGCTCCGCCGAGCGGGTCGGCGCCGATCCGGACACCGGCCTTCTTGATCGCCTCGACATCGATGATCGACGGCAGATCACGGACGTACGCGTCGCGGAAGTCGTAGCTCGGCAGGGCGTCCCAGTCGATGTCGGCGAAGCTCTGCGCCTTCACGCCTTCGAGGCCGCCCTCGATCAGTTCGTTCGCGCGGTTCGCGATCCAGCTCGTCGCGTCGGTGTCGGCGGGGCCGCCGTGCGGAGGGTTGTACTTGAAGCCGCCGTCGCGCGGCGGGTTGTGCGACGGGGTGACGACGATGCCGTCTGCCCGGCCCGCGGCATCCGCGTCTCCCGCTCCCTGAGCCTGTCGAAGGGCGCGGTTGTACGTGAGGATCGCGTGGCTGAGGGCCGGGGTCGGCACCCACGAGTCGCGGGCGTCGACGCGGATGTCGACGCCGTTCGCGACGAGCACCTCGATCGCGCTGCGTTCGGCTGGGAGCGAGAGCGCGTGGGTGTCGCGGCCGAGGAACAGGGGACCTGCGATGCCCTGCTCGCGTCGGTAGTCGACGATCGCCTGGGTCGTGGCGAGGATGTGGTTCTCGTTGAAGCTGCCGGACAGCGACGAACCCCGGTGGCCGCTCGTGCCGAACACGACGCGCTGCGCGGGGTCTGACGGATCCGGATGCCGGTCGTAGTACGCGGCGATCAGGGCGTCGACATCGATGAGGTCACTTTCCTCCGCGGGGAGGCCGGCACGACTGGTCATGGGAACAGTCTGCCCCGATCATCGCGTGCGCGCACGCCGAATTCATCGCGTGCGCGCACGCCGAATGCCGTCTCGCGCCGGGGAGGGCGGGCAGGGCTAAGGTGAAACGCGTGACTGAACGGCGCACCTACAGCTACCTGGGCCCTGCGGGCACCTTCACCGAAGCGGCACTGGACCAGGTCGCCGAGGCCCGAGGGCAGGAGTGGCGGGCCGTGCACAACGTCGGCGAGGCGCTTGCGGACGTGCTCGAGGGGCGCAGCCACGCCGCGATGATCGCGATCGAGAACTCGATCGAGGGCGGCGTCTCGACCACGCAGGATGCTCTGGCGACGCTGCCGGGCCTGCGGATCGTGGGCGAGTACCTGGTGAAGGTGAACTTCGTGCTCGTCGCGCCGCGCGGCACGACGCTCAACGACGTCACGGTGATCGCCGCGCATCCGGTCGCGTATGCGCAGTGCCACAGCTGGCTCGGCGAACACCTGCCGAACCACGCCCACGTGCCTGCGGCGAGCAACGTGGCATCCGCGATCGGCGTCCTCGACGGGTCGTCGCCCGCGCAGGCCGCGATCGCTCCGCCCGGAATCGTGCAGCACTACGACGTGGACGTGCTCGCCTCCGAGATCGGCGACAGCACCTCGGCCGTCACGCGGTTCGTGCTCGTGACGCGGACCACGACGCCGCCGGATCCCACCGGCGCGGACAAGACCTCCCTCATCGTCGAGCTGCCCGACGACCACCCCGGCGCGCTGCTCGACATGCTCGAGCAGTTCTCGACCCGCGGCATCAACCTGTCGCTCATCGAGTCGCGTCCGATCGGCGACGCGCTCGGGCGCTACCGGTTCGTCCTCGACGCGGACGGCCACGTCGCGGACGAGCGGATGGCGGATGCGCTGCTCGGCATCCGCCGGTTCAGCCCGCGCGTGGTGTTCCTGGGGTCGTACCCGCGGGCCGACCGGAAGATCGTTCAGTATCCGGACCGCTACGCCGACGAGGTCTTCGTCGAGGCGCGCGACTGGCTGCGCGGGCTCATCACCGGCGAGCCCGAGGTCTGACCGTCCGTCAGTGCTCTTGGTACCGGGGCCAGGAGCTGCCCGGCGACATGTGCGAGTACAGGGCGCCCTTGGCGACTTCGAGACTCGGATAGCGCCCGGTCTCGGCATCCGCTGCGGCCATCACGACGATGTAGTCGTCGTCCTCGTGGCGGATGCTGCCGACGACCCCGTTCGATCCGTATGCGACCCAGAGTCCGCGCGTCTGCGTTGCACTCATGACCGCCCCCTTCCGACTCGATACTGCTGACCGTACTCCCGCACGGGCGTTTCGGCCAGAGGCTGGTCAGAGTGCGGCGGAGATCAGCTCCAGGGTCTGCGCGCGGCCGGTCGCGGCATCCATCGCCTCGGCGGCGTACGCGCCGGCGACGGGGGAGAGCATGACCTCGTCGACACCGAACTTCGCCGCGAACTCGCGGAGTTCGGCCGCGACCGATTCTCCGGTGCCGACGAACCAGCGCGAGCGCGCCGCTTCGATGACCTGATCGGTCTGGGGGTCGGATGCCGCTGCGAGGGCCTCGTCGACGGTCTCGAGCGCGATGAGCGGCTTGTTCAGGCGCAGGCGGGCCATCATGCGCAGCTGGGGGAGTGCACGCTCCTCGGCCTCTTCGGCCGTCGACGCGGCGACGGCGTTGACGGTGAGGAAGGTCCGGGGAGTCGGGTGCGCCTCGCTCGGCTGGTATCCGGTGCGGTACAGGTCGAGGGCGCGCTCGAGCCCCTGACCCGAGAAGTGATTCGCGAACACGTAGGGCAGGCCCTGGGATGCCGCGAGCTGGGCGGAGTAGTCGCTCGAACCCAGCAGCCACACCTCGGGTGCGCCGGTGGCCGCCGGGGTGGCGTGCACGGTGTACTCCCCGCCCGACGTGAAGCGCAGGCTGGCGCCCTCGGCGCCGAGGAGCAGCGCGATGTCCTGCACGTGGCGGGGGAACTGCTCCACGTCACTGGTCGTTCCGGCGGTTCGCAGCAGCTGCGTGATGACGGGGTCGCTGCCCGGAGCGCGGCCGAGGCCGAGGTCGATGCGGCCGGGGGCGATGGCCTCGAGGGCGGCGAACTGCTCGGCGACGATGAGGGGAGCGTGGTTGGGGAGCATGACGCCGCCCGAGCCCAGGCGCATCGTGGTCGTGCGCGACGCCGCGGCGGCGATGAGCACCGGGGGAGTGGTGGATGCCACGGCGGGCATGTTGTGGTGCTCGGCGAACCAGTAGCGGCGGTAGCTGAGCCGGTCGGCCGTCTCGGCGAGGGCGAGGGAGGCGGCGATGGCCTCGGAGCTGGTCTGACCGGTTCGCACCGGAACGAGGTCGAGCACGGACAGGGCGGGGGCTGCAGCAGTCATCATCTCTGGCAACCGGGCCGCGGGCGCCAGCATTCCCCCGCGTAGTCTTTCGGCATGGACGCCACGCTGTTCTATGTTCTCGTCGGCTCGGTGGTCGTGGCGGCGATCGCGCGATGGCGGGGGTGGCCGGCGCCGCTGCTCGTGACGGTCGTGGCGCTCGCGGCATCCTTTCTGCCGTTCATCCCCGAGATGGAGATCGACGGGCACGTGCTGCTGAACATCGTGCTGCCGCCGCTGCTGTATTCGGCGGCGCTGGACGTCTCGTTCGTGGGGTTCAAGCGCAGCCTGCCGCAGATCCGGCGGCTGGGGATATGGCTGGTGCTGCTGACGACCGCGGTCGTCGGGGTGATCGCGTGGCTGATCATGCCGTCGCTGACGCTTCCGGGGGCGTTGCTGCTCGGCGCGATCGTCGCGCCGCCGGATGCCGTGTCGGCGGCGGCGATCGGCCGCAAGCTCGGGCTGCCGCGGCGGATCATGACGGTGCTGTCGGGGGAGAGCCTCATCAACGACGCCACCTCGCTCACGCTCTACCGGGTGTTCGCGGCGATCATCGCGGGCGCGACGCTCACGGTGTGGGACGGCATCTGGCAGTTCGCTCTGGCCGTCGTGCTCGGCGTCGCCATCGGGCTGGTGTTCGGCATCCTCCTCCATCAGCTGCGGATGCGTGTCGCCGATCCCGTCGTCATCGGCACGTTCGGGCTGCTCGTGCCGTTCGGGGCCTATGCGATCGCCGAGCACCTGGGCGGTTCCGGCGTGCTCGCCGTCGTCGCGATGGGTCTGTACGTCGGGTTTAACGCACCGCGCACGGACTACACGACGAGGCAGCAGGAGGCGCCGCTGTGGTTGTCGGCGGATCTGCTGCTGGAGAGCTTCGTGTTCGCGTACATCGGTCTGCAGTTCAAGCGCGTGCTGAGCGACCTGGGCGACGAGTCGGTGTGGCACATCCTGCTGCTGTCGGGCGCTGTGCGGTCGTGCTGCTGGTCCGGCCGCTGTACATCTATCCGGCTCACGCGCTCGCTCGCTGGCAGGAGCGAGCACGATTGCGTCGCTGGGATAGAGCGGTGGCCGCAGGGCGGTTCGATGAGAGCCGGCAGAGACCGGGTCGTCGGCCAGTCACCGCGGAACAGATGAAGGAGCGGCTCACCGAGCCGACGCTGGACTGGAAGGACAATGCCGTCATCTCGTGGGCGGGCATGCGCGGGGTCGTGACGCTGGCGACGGCGCTCGCCGCGGCGGACCTCGCGACGTTGGACGTGAAGTCCTCGCACGCGATCGTGGTGGTCGCGTTCATCGTGACCGTGGCGACTCTGCTGCTGCAGGGGCTGACGCTGCCGGTGCTGATCCGGCGGCTCGGGGTTGCGGGGGACGCGGATCACGCCGAGGATACCGCGGCGATGGCGGCCGTGCGCCGGCGGAGCCGCGAGGCCGGCAAGAAGTTCCTGGCCGAGCAGCGCGGGGTGTGGGCGGCGAAGTACGGCGAGGCCGAGATGAAGGCGTTCGACGCGTTCACGTCGCGGATGACGCGGGTGGAGACCGACACCGATCGTGCGCAGCAGGTCGAGGAGTCCGTGCCGCGGCCGTCGTACGACGATCTCGTCGCGCTGTCGAAGGGCTGGCTGCACGTGCGGCGCGAGGTGCTGCTCGCTGCGCGCGATGCCGACGGCCTCGACGAGGAGCTCATGCGCGAGCTGATGACGGCGATAGACGCCGAGGAGCTCGCCCTGGACACGCGTGGTACCATGCGGTCCCAGGGGCGGGCATAGTCGCCGCATCGCATCAAGCGGATGCCGCGGGGTCACCAGTGACGTACCGGCCTCCACAGTCCGCACGGCGAGGTGCTTCCTTTTCGTGTGCCCTGGCATGGGTGCACGTCGTCGGATTTCGATTCGTAGACGTTCATGAGGATCTCGCAGTCGCAGCATCCGCCGGACTGGTGCATCCGTCGCTCCAGGGCGGTGGCGCGCGGAGCGACCGTGTCGCGGTATCGCTTCGCGAGTCGTAACGTTCCGTCGCACCGCGCGACGCGCAGTACGCGATCGAGGTAGCACGGAAGGCATTCGGTCGGCTGCGGGGCGGTCAGCGTGCGTGCGAGTGAGCGGACGATTTGTTCAGCCTCGGTGGCAGGTGTCGTGTTCATGCACCGAGTATCGAACATACCTACGACATTCGGCCGTGACACTGGAAAGGCTCTCTCCTGGGTTCTCGCTTCAGGTCGTTGAGCGAGCGGAGCGAGCCGAAACGTCGCGCGCCCTGCCTACGACGCGCGTTGCTTCGTGGCCGCTCCGCCGAACATCTCCGAGGTGAGTCCATCGAGGAATTCGCCGGGCTCCGTCTTCAGTGCTTCGGCGATGCGCACGAGCGTCTGAACGCTGAGCATCGCGCGCCCTGATTCGTAGCTGCGGATGTTCGACGAGTCGATGTCGCTGAGCACCGCGAGCTGGTCCTGAGTGAGGCCTCGCGCCTTGCGCTGTGCGGCGATTCTCGTGCCGACGTGAGTTGCGGCGGCGGACGGGATTCGGGGCACCCATCAAGCCTGATCAACCCAGGTTGATCGTGCCAGGGCGTGTGTCCCCGGGTACTTGTACACTCATGATCGTGAATGGGAATGGGGATGCCGCGCCGCCTGAGCGCCTGGTCAAATCACGGCAGCGCGTCTCTGATCACGGCGAGGTGTTCACGCCTCGTTGGCTGGTCGACGACATGCTCGATCTGGTCAAGTCGGAGACGGAGCGGATCGATTCGCGGTTCCTCGAGCCGGCGTTTATGCGCAAGTCGGATGTCTCAAGAGACATCCAAGCGCCGGTCAGGCTGGTGCTTGGAGGTTCAAGTCGGTCGCTCTGCTCTCCCGTGAGAACTCGAGCCACCACCCTGCGAAGGCAGCCGGCGCAATCACTTCCAGCCTGTGCACGCCTTCGCCAACCGGAAGGACCTTGACGAGGCGCGCGTCAGCCTGCGCGGATGTTCCGACCGGCGAACCAAACTGGGCCGATGGGTCCTCTCTGAGGGCTTCCATGATCGAGTGCGCGACTCTTTCCACGGCCACTGCGAGAAGCGTTTCAACGTCGCCATGGAGGTCAAGCTCGTAGGCGGACCACACCGCGGCGGGGTCGAGGTCACAGGTCACCGAGGCTGCGGCACGTGCCTCAGCGACGCCCTTGCGATCGATAGCTAGAACCTGCTCCAACGTGCCTTGCGGATGCGCCCACACCCCGTGGTCCGCAAGCAAAGTGAGGAGCCGCGCCTTTCGGATGCCCTCCGCAGTCGACTCGTCATCGAGACCGGCCAACCAAGCTCCCCTCGATGCGGGATCGCTCGGAACCTTAGCCTCATCCGCTTTGCGGATTAGGGGACGCAGCACCGTTGAGATCCGACCGGGGCTCTCGGCGAACGTCTCCGTGATTGCACTTGAGAGCCCCGGCAGTGAGTCGAGGGTGCGCTGCATCTCGGGGTCGAACAGCGCGTCAAGATCACACACCGCGCGTACGTCCAAGCCCAGCTTCGTGCAGATCTCCAGCCATAACGCCACACCGCCGCTCCCGCCGCAGTCGACGAGATCTGTCTGCGCGACCACTTCCGCCGACGCGACGCGTGTAAGAGTTGTAGACATCGCGGCGACATCCGTCACACCCTCGAGCAGAACAGGTCGGGGCGAGAACACGATGTCGCTTACCAGTTGTGGATTCTGTGCGAGCGAAGCCTCCACGCGGTCCGCTTGCACATCCAAGACGCTCTCGCTCATCCGGCGCGGCGGCGATCCGGCGCCGAAGACCCAAATCGACGCCAAGTCGCTGGCGAGTCGTGGCCGCAAGAAGCTCGGCTCGTGTGTGACTACGATCGCGGATCGTCCCGACTGCTCGCATTCTCTGTTCAGCTCGGCGAGCCACAGCCTGGCCATGGAGGGGTGCAGGTGGAGTTCCGCCTCATCGACAACAAGCAACCGCCAGTCATCTCGATAGACCGCGGCGAGGAGGACCACCAGCTCGCGAAGACCGTGACCCTCGTCTCGAAGCAACGAGTACTCGACTGATCCCATGCGCACGTACGGGTCTAGGAATCCGGCTGTTTCGCGCAGTTCGATGGATCGCCCGAGAGCGCGACGGGTGAAAGCTGCAACGCGTAGCAGGACCTCTGGCTCCTCACGAAGCGCATAGAGCTCAGTGGTCGCGAGACCAGCGAGCCTTGCCATCTCGAGGATCTGTCGGCGTTCTTCCTCGCCGATTGGGACGCCGCGGTACTCGGTGGGTGTTGAACCCCAGCCGTGGTTAACAACGTTCATCAACCCGACCAGGCGATCGGTTGTCAGGATCCGCTCGCCTGTGGCCAAGGCGATCGCGCGAGCGGCCTTTGACTTTCCGCTGCCATTTCGCCCGACGAAGTACTGGACTGGGTGCGACCAGTCCGAGATCTCGATGAATTCGTGCTCAGAGCCAACCGAGTCGATCCCAAAGACGCCAGCTCGTCTGATGGTGACCGAGTCGGGGAACTTGTCACCATCAGTCGGCATTCGACTGATGGACGTCACCTTGAGCGGAGGGTCCCAGGTGTGGATGGCGAGGAACTGATCTGCAGCTTCCCGCTCACTGCCCGCGTCAACCTGCTGACGGTCGATACTGCCACCATTCGGCGCTACCGCCGACACGAGGAATCGGGTCATTGATCGTGTCCAGACTCTGGTCAGTTCTCGAAACCGGAGCTCGGGTCGAACTTGAGAACGCGCGCGTTCTCGGAGATCGTGCGCACTTCGCCTTCGTCGAATCCGTCGCTCTTGCTGGCCTGGATGTCGATGGTGATCTCGAGCTTGGCGCCGGCGCCGGCGAGGCGGTCGATGATTTCGCGAGTCACGTTTCCGATGTCGCGCGAGTACCGGTCGGGGTCGACCTTCACGGAGCCGAAGTAGCGGCTCGGGCGTCGCGGCGCGGAGCTCTCTTCGTTCGATCCCTCCTCGTCTGCTTCGTCATCGATCAAGACGACGTCCACCGGGCCGACCTCGGCGGCGCCGTCCTCTGCTGCGCGCCGGGCGGCTTCTCGAGCGGCGGCGGCACGATCTGCAGAGGCCTGTTCGTCGGCCTTGTTCCAGTCCACGAGGAGCGTGCTGTCGGTCACCTGGAGCGCGGCGTTCTGCGCAGGCGGCACGATCAGTCCGCGGTAGCGACTGGCCTCAGTGTCCTTCGCTGACGCGATCGCGAACTTCTCGCCGTCGACGAGGACCGAGTTGAGCGAGCGTTCGATCGCGGAGTCGAGCGTCTCCCTCTTGACGAGGCGCGGCAGGTAGACGTAGCGCGTGAAGTAGCCCCACAACTCGCCAACGCTGATCTCGCCCTTGTCGCGCCACAGCTGCCCAAGCTCCTGATGGAGGGTCGCTCCGAGGATCGGCGCACCCAGCTCGGTCACAAGCTGATCGTCGCGGGACAGCTTTGCGGCGACGCGCTCGGCAAGCGAGCGGCCGCTCGAGTCCGGCACCTTGTCGGTGATCAGCTCGAACGGCTTGGTGGCGTCGAACTGCTCGGGGTAGACCGCCCACACGAAGGTGTCGCGGATTCGATCCGAGACGGTCCGATCCAGGCGCGTGACCCAGTCGTCGGTCTGCTTGCGCTGCTGTACCGACAGGTTGAGGCTCTCGCTGGTCGCCTGCACGCGCTTCCACGCGAGATAGCTGCGAGCAGCGGCCTCCAGGCTCTCCAGCTCGCTCTTATCGGCCACCAGGAACACGAGAGTGTTGCGGTGCACGCGCTGGCTGGCGCCCTTGGTCTCGATCGCCTCGCGCACCCACTGGTGGGCTGAGGAGTTGGCACCGTCGGACTTCCGCCGCGAGTGGCGCGGGTGGACGATCACCAGGCGCGCGTCTTCGAGGTCGGGGATGTCGGCGCTGGAT
The DNA here is from genome assembly GCF_040702785.1 of Microbacterium sp. NPDC077644. Lineage (NCBI taxonomy): Bacteria > Bacillati > Actinomycetota > Actinomycetes > Micrococcales > Microbacteriaceae > Microbacterium > Microbacterium sp. NPDC077644. The sequence goes on along the minus strand of NZ_JBFBME010000002.1, from coordinate 236,149 downwards.
GCCGGCGCGACGTGAACTCGATCGAAGACACCGCGCGCACGTTCCTCGCTGCGAAGTCGCTCGGTGATCTCGTTCCACACGGTCTCGACGTCTTCGCGGAGTCGCTCGGCATAGTCGTTCGCAGTCTTCGTCACCGACGGCTGAGTGTCGAACCAATAGTGGCCCTGTTCCTCGTAGAAGTACGTCGACCGCTGCGCGAGCAGCTCGATCGCACTGCCGAAGTTGCCGAGCGTGTCACCGGGCGCCGCGGTTCCGAGCCAGACGTACTGCTTATCCAAGCCTTTCCGCGACGCCTTGATCCTCGGGGCAGCTCCCATGAAGATCGTTCGCGCGATCCGCTGCGTCACGAACCGCTGGCCCAGATTGGGGCGGTCGAGGTCGATCTGTTGCGCCATCGACCCCGGACCGTCGATGTCCGAGTCGATGATCGGCTTCCACTGGTCCTCGAGATACTGAGTGAGGTCGGTGTTGACCGTCGTCGCTTCCAGCGGCACGTTGCCGGGGAGGATCAGCGGGGACGTGTCGTTCGAAGCCCACAGCTCGTGCACGATGGACGACACGAGCTTGAGCACGCCGCGGGTGCGCTGGAACCGTTCCAACGTTGACCAGTCCTCGTAGAGGCGATCCAGCAGCTCGGGGTGCAGCGGGTACGACGCGCGAATGCGCTGCTCGTAGTCGTCACTCGGTGCCGCGGCATCCCGGGGGAATAAGGCGGTGTTGCTCCGATAAAGAGTGACGAAGCTGCGAGCTACGGCGGAGATCGTGGTCAAGCCCTCAGCGTTCGGCGCCTGGAAGATCCGGCGGCGGACGATCTCGAACGACTCGTCCTTGCTCGACGGTCGCCACTGGTCGGCGACCCGGCGGATCACGTTCTGCAGGCGCTCCAGCGCAAGCTGGCCGTTGGCGCCACCGATCTCGATGTCGCTACCGCTACCCGCATCACCGGTATCAGATGCCGGGATCGAGACGACGAGCATCGCGCCGGGCACTGACCGCACGACCTCCGTCAACGACTGCGCGAACGTGAACTGTGTCTCGAACGAGCCTGACGGAAGCTCCTTGTCCGTGACGAGCTGCCGGGCGTACGCGACCCACTCGTCGATCAGGATCAGCGCCGGCGAGTACTTCGCGATCAGCGTCCGCAGCGCTTCACCGGGGTTCGTCCCAGCACGGTCATCGTCTGCGATGAGGTCGTACGCCGCGCGGCCGCCGAGCTGCCACGCGAGCTCGCCCCAGAGCGTGCGCACCTCGGTCCCGTCGTCCTTAATGAGAGGTGATCCCGCCTTCAAGTACGTGCCGACGAGCGCGACGCGCTTCACGCCCAGCGCCGCAAGATCCGGGTTTCCGGTCTCGGCGATGAGCTCCTGCAGCTCCTGCGGGAAGTCCTTTGCGGGGGTGCCGCTGAAGAGGTGGTAGAGAGCGAGCATCGAGTGCGTCTTGCCACCACCGAAGTTGGTCTGCAGGTTGACGACCGGACTCGCGTTGCCGTCCCCGCCGCCCACGCGTCGGAGCGCGCGCGACAGCAGATCCCGCAGACCCTCTGTGAGGTAGGTGCGGGTAAAGAACTCGACCGGGTCGCCATACTCGGGGCTCGTCGCCTGACCGGTTCGCACGAGATGCAGGTCGGCAGCGAACTCGGATGCCGTGAACTCGCCGCGTGCCACATCATCGTGCGGGCGGATAACCTCGCGCCACGGCCGCAACCCCGAACCCGGGTCGAGCGTCACTGCCGTCCGCTTGACCTGCTTACGCGTCTGATCCTCGAAGACCGTGCGCTGTAGGTCGACCCGGAGCTTACGGACGTCCTCGGCCGAGTCCACCGCTCCAACGGCATGAAGCAGTCGCTCGATCGTGTCGAGCGCGCGCGCCGCGTCATCAGAACTGAACGGCTCGTTGTGCGCCCACAGATTTCGCGTCTCGCGGAGCTCTGAGCCGAAACCCTGCTGCGCACGCGACAGCACGTCCTTGAACCGGTAGCCCTGCTCGGTGATCGCGCGAAGCTGCACCTGCACATCATGCTTAGTCAGCGTTCGGGCTAGTCCACCCCGGCGCTGCGCGTCTTCTTGTGCCCACGCGGCAGGCCAATCCGACGTACCGTAGGCTGCGGTCATCACTTCATCGACGGAATCGAGCAGACCCTCCGACAACAGGTCGAAGGCCTTTCCCACGCGATCACGGTTGTTCATCGCCATCGAGCTCAGTCCCCATCCTCATCGAAGTCGAACGCCTGCTGAACGGCCCGCGGCGTACCGGCGTGCTTTCGCGCCTGCTCGTTCACGTCACCCCACGCACTCACCAGCCCGTTGAAGAGAATCGCGTCTTTGGTGTCGCGCTTCTTCTCGGCCTCGTGGAATAGCAGGAATCCCAACTCCTTCACCGCGTCGAGATTCACCCGCGTCTGAACTGAAGGAAGCAGGGAAGCGACCTGATCGGCTCCGTGCTTTGCCATCACCGCCGCAAGGCGAACCGTCGCCTCCCACACGCTGACGCGCTCGTCGGCGCTCACGTCCCATGCGCCTTCAAGCTGGGTCGGCGAGAGAAGTCGCGCCTTCCCGCCCTTTGCCTCGAAGATGCCCCCGCGCTCAAGCGCTCCGATCGACGTATCGGAAGAGCGCGCAAGCTGGTCAGCAATGCCGGAGTTCTCCTGGGTCCAGCCGTATTGGCGATACCACTTGACTGCGAACCGAGTGTCGGGATCGAAGTCCGACTCTTGCTCGCCGATTACTTCGTCCAGCGTGGCGTTTACGAGCAGGAGTGCGTCCTTCACACTCATGTCGGAGCCATCCGCCTCCCGCACCCGCGAGTACCGGGAGAACACGGATATGCCGGGTCCAATTGCCGCCTGCGCGAGATCGACGGGTGCAATCGCGCCCTGCATCAACGTGCGTAGCGCCTCTGGGAGCTCCGCCTTCAGTGCGGCCACGAACGCTCGTCGGGTCGTCGTAGGCGCATCGCTCGGGCGGGGGCGACAAGCCAGGACAATCGAAGAGGCCAGGGCGTTGGCATTTGAACCGATTAGCCTTCCGCTCATCTCGGTTCGCATGGGCCACGTCGCGGTTATCTCCCACCCAGAGTCAATGAGACCGTCCAGTAGCGTGTGCCAGCCGGTAGAGGAGGTCCCCTCGGCGTTGGCCTCCTGTTGCTTGTACGCGTAATAGACAGTCAGCGGGACATTCGGGTCTGCGCCCTCGCGGACTCGGGCAAAGACCGAGTTGAAGCCCTCGATGAAGAACTTCTCCGCTCCTGCTTTGCCATCATGTCGGTACGGATTAGCGACAAGCTCCTCGAACTTCGGAGTGAGCATAGTCCCAACCGTCTTCGAGTGGATCGTTGAAAGAGATCGTCGCAGCCAGACGTAAAAGAAGTCCGATAGGTCCGAGTAACCGATGTTGTCGTAGTAGGGCGGGTCGGTGGAGATGACGGCGCCCGAGTAGTCACGTGTCGAGGCATCCGCCTGACGTGCGGTGCTTCGACGTCCCGCCGGGAGACGGTCGATGGCGTCGGCCATTCCATCGATCTGGGTTATGAACCCTCCAGACCATGTCGAAAACACATTCGCCTCTGCGTAGTCCCACGCCATGGGAATGGCCTGACGAGAGAACACGTTTCGGATCTTCTGGAGACTGCTGTCCCAGCCGCAACTTGATGACGAGGCGTTGGTTTCTCGGCTGACCGCCAGCGCGAGATACGTTGCGACGGCATCTGCATAAGCCTCCGCGCCAGTCCCTCCATTCTCGAGTCGGTCGCCCTTCGGGAGACCCGCGGCAAGCGCGTCGTCGCGGACCTTCTCGCGGGCGTCCGCGACGAGATCACTCAGCGTGGTCAGCGCAACGAGCTGCCTATTGGTGAAGAGGTCGGAGAACTTCGTCAATCCATAGGCCGGTGGCGAAAACCAACGGGGGTTCGTTGGTACGTCGGCATCGATAGATGAATCCGGACGATCGACCGCCGCGGCCGCGGCCTGCTCTGCAGTGGGCGATAGGTAGAGTCGGCCGCGCGCGCCCTCCGCCACTACGGCTATGAGGTGTGCTCCAAGCTCGCCCCGCTTCCCCGCTTCGCGGACGTAGTCATACGTGAAGGGTGTGCCATCAGCAACCGAGCGGGCGCCTTTCCCGTGCTTGATGGTGCCGTCGTCATCACCCTTCGGGCCGTTGGCGTCATTGTGCACCTCGTAGTGGATCTTTCTGCCGACAACCCGGGCTTCGATCCACGCCTCGCTACCCTTCTTCTTGTTCAGCCACCAGGAGCGAACCAACGGAACCTCGATTGGGTTTGCCGGATTCGGGCTATTGACGGTGCGGGCCCAGATCCAGGCAATGACAGTGTGCTGCGTACCGTCTGGTCCGGTGACCTTGGGGTAAAGATGCCCGATGGTCCGCTCGGCTTGGTCTCGCATCCAGTTGCCGTACGCGCGAACATCCTCCGCCAATCCCTCGGAGCGGCCCCACGCATTGCGGGTCCCAGCAGCGCCTGGATGGACAGGTGGTCGGCCGGCGAAGGTCGGCGGAATCTCGATGAGCGCCTTGTTGATGAGGACCGCGACGGGGTTTAGGTCGCTCGCGTGCGCTTCGAGCCCCAGCCGCTGCGCTTCGAGTGGAATGGCCCCACCGCCGGCGAACGGGTCCAGGACGGAGGGTAGCTTGCCATCGTTGCTCTTGCGGATTTCCGCTCTCGCCTGGGCAAGAAGCGCATCATCATTGCTGTTCTCCCAGATGATCAGCCGCTCGAGCAGTCGATGCAGTCGTGCACGCTCCGCGTCCTGCGCATCGACTGTGGGGAACTCTTCCGGACGAGACGCAGGGTCGTCGACCAGCTGGGCGAAGAGAACGGCGCGTGCGACCGAAATAGGGCGGCGCGCCCAGTAAAGGTGCACCATCAGAGGTAGCCCTTTGCGGATCGACTTTTTCTCACGAGCGGCGGCGAAGTTGATGGCTTCGAGCGGCAGAGACGTCTCGATGAGCTTCTTCTTGGGTGCTGCGTTCACTGATGCATCTCTCGTGGGTCCGTTAGTCGTGTCGCCTGAATCTGTCATCGCGGTGGGCCTCCGCGATCCCAGTAGTCGTGCCATTCCTCGTTGTACGACCGTGTTGTCGCGGACGGCTCAATGTGGGTAAACGCGTCCATGACATAGCGAAGTCGGTCCCGCTTCTCGCCGTCCGGCGACACGAGGACGAGGGCGAGTCGGTGACGGTCGCCCTGCGTCTGCGCGAACGTGACCTCGTTCGTCGTGATGGTGAAGGTGTCGGACCCCTCGATCCGCCCCTTCACCTCGATGTAGTGAATGCGCCCGTCGGGATCGAAGGACTGGATGTCGTATCCGGGATTGTTCCTGGGCATCTCGTGGGGCGTGCGGCCGAGTGCGCGTTCGGTAGCGAGAACGGCTTCGACGGCTCGGCGTTCGACGAGCTCGGTGTTGCGCGCGAAGGTCTGAGGCGCGGCATCCTCGTCGCCAGGCGACAGTCGTTTGCTCGGCACGACGAGTGCTGACCCGCGGACAACGGCGGGAAGTGCGACGAGTTGCGTGCTCTCGTCGAGGGCGCGGAGCCGCTTGTCGAGTCGTTCGTCGAGCTGGCGGGCTCGCTGGAGCGCGGCGTCGGCGCGGAGGCGGCCTATGGTGCCGGAGCGTTCGAGCGCTTCGAGGCGATTGTGCTCGCGGTCCCAATGGTTGATCTCGGCCAGGAGGCGTTCCTTGACCTGCACGCGGGTGCGGTCGACATCCACGGCTATCCGCGCGGCGAGTTCGTCCATGCGAGGTGCGAGTCCGTCTCGATACGCCCACGTCCGGATAGAGCGTTCATGGTCGCTGTTTGCCCACTCGTCCGCGAGGACCTCGGCGATTGCCGCAGCCTCACCCGCGTGTGGTGCGTCGTAGTCGAGGTAGGGCGGCGCAGCAGCGAGCGTGACAGCCCCCGTGGTGTCGAGGACGGGGTAGTCGAAGTGGTGCGACACGGTGTCGGCATCGGTGGTGGCGTTCTGGATGCGCTGCTCGACGGCATACAGCAGTGCAGTGTGCTCGGATTGCTGTTCACGGCGATCGACGAACACGGTTCCTCGTTTGAGCACGGGCCCGAGGTCTTCGATCGTGAGTTCGATGACCGCTTGGAGGAGCGGGTGGCCGGGGGCGAGAAGTGCCGCCTGTGTCTGATTCTCGGGGCGAACGTGTGCAGTCTCGAACGTGGCTCGTTCGTACCGCTCCGGCACAGGTGCCCACCGGTTGAGTCGGCGTGCCGTGTCGATGACGCGCTGTGGTATCCGCGTGATCTCGTATCGGCCCTTCTCGCGCCGACGGATACGGCCACCGAGGCGTTCGAAGGCGGGGAGGAAGAACGCCGCGATGTATCCGGGCTGCAGGCGTCGCTCGCGGGCCTTCTCCATCCGCTCACGGATCTCTTCGAGATTGAGCGAGGAGTACATCTCGGGGTGCAAGGCTCGTTCAGCGACCATGGTGTCGAGCCCGTGGGCGACGCTCGCGTCGATGACTCGGTCGAGCTCGGCCTTGCGTTCCGGCTCGTCGCCGTACCGGATCGCCTCGATCAGCAGTTCACGGAGCGACTTCTCCTGGAAAGCATCCGCGTCGCCGAGAACGTTGAACAGGTTGCCGTTGTACGCGATCGACATCTGGTCGATCTTCGACAGCAACCGCGTGAACACGTCCCCCTCGCGTGTGTCCTTCGCGACCATGTTCCACAAGTGGCACACTTCCCGCTGGCCGATGCGGTGGATGCGGCCGAAACGCTGCTCGATCCGGTTCGGGTTCCACGGCAGGTCGTAATTGACCATGAGGTGCGCCCGCTGCAGGTTGAGGCCTTCGCCCGCGGCATCCGTCGCCAGGAGCACGACGGTGTTGCGGTCGTAGGTGAACTGCTCGCGCGCCGCCTTGCGGTCTTCGCGGCGCGTGCCGCCGTGAATCGTGATGACCGACTCCGGGCGACCCAGCTGCGTCGTGATCTTCTGCCGCAGGTAGTCAAGGGTGTCCTTGTGCTCGGTGAAGATGATGATCTTGCGCGGTTCGCCCGAGTCGTCGTGCACGAGTAGCCGAGGTTCTGTAAACGCACCTACCTCTCGATGAGAGCTAGGAAGGCGGTGGCTGAGATGAGCCACGATCAGCAGGAACGAACCGCAGGCAATGAGCCGAACGACCAGGCGACGGCGCAGGCGTCGCCGTCGTTGCGGGCGGTGGTGTATGTGCGGATCAGTGATGATCCCGAGGGCACCGAGCGCGGTGTTGACCGGCAGGAAGCTGACTGCCGGGCGTATGCGGCAGCGCACGGGTGGGAAGTCGCCCAGGTGTACCGGGAGAACGACACGTCGGCGTTCAAGCAGCGCACGATCACACTCCCGACGGGTGAGCGGGTGCGGCGCGTGGTGCGCCCGGAGTTCCGCGCGATGTTGAAGCACCTCAGCGAGCAGCGCGCCGGGGTGATGATCGCCTACGACCTGGATCGGGCGGTGCGCGACCCGAGAGACTTGGAAGACCTGATCGACGCCAAGGTACTCAACGGCTTCAGCGTCCGCTCCGTGACCGGCTCGCTGAGGTTGGATACGGATTCTGATGTGGCGATGGCGCGGGTGCTGGTCGCGATGGCGAACAAGTCCTCAGCCGACACCGCCCGCCGTGTCGCTCGGGCGGCGAAGCAGCAGGCCATCGAGGGCACTTGGCATGGTGGGCAGGTGCCGTTCGGCTACCGCGCCGAGAACCACACGCTCGTGATCGACCCCGAGGCTGCCGAGTTGGTGCGGGAAGCCGCGCGGCGGGTGCTGGCCGGAGAGACGTTGTACCGGATTCTCACCGACTGGAACCGGCGGGGTATCCGTACGACGCACGGGTGCCGGTGGTCGGATCGGACACTCAAACTGGTGCTGCGCAACCCCTCGATCAAGGGGGTACGGGAGTATCGACCGTTGTTGCCGGACGGCACCCGGTCGAAAACCTCCCTGATGCAGACGACCGCCGCGTGGCCCGCGATCTTGGACGAGGACACCTGGCAGCAGGTCTCCGATGTGCTCGATGCCCGCAAGCAGGCCCGAAACTTCCATCAGCCCGGCAGTGGGGCGGCGAAACGGCTGTATCCGTTCTCGGGTCTGATCCGCTGCTCGACCTGCGGACGCGCCATGCTGCATCGCGGCCAGGTGTATCAGTGTGTGCAACAGGTGCCGGGCGGGTGCAACCGCTCGATCCGTTCCGGCGACCTCACCAAACTCGTGGAGGAAGCCGTGCTCGCGACGTTCGAGCAGATCACCCTCAACCCCGCCAAGCGCCAGTCTCCGGGCGCGGATCAGGCCGCACGAGTGGGGCTTGCCGCGACGCTCGATGCCGACCGGGAACGCCTCGCCCGGCTCGATGATGACTACTACGACGGGTTGATCGACAAGTCGATGTGGGTGCGGCAACGCTCACGGATCGCCGAACGCATCGAACGCACCCGCCGCGAGTACGCCGCCACGGTGCCGGAGCACACTGGCCCGTCGATTGATATGACGACCGTCGCACAGGAGTGGGCCGACCGTACCCCGATGTGGCAGCACCAGGCCGCCAGTCTCGTCCTTGAAGCCGTCCTCGTTCACGCCCTGCCCAGGGGGATGAACGGCGCGACACCGGCGAGGCGGCGCAATGAGACCGTCGAAGCGTTTCATGCCCGCCGTGAGGTGTACCGGGCGGGGATTCTCGCACATCGGGTCGAGTTCGTCTGGCGCGCCTAACGCCCCCGCGCCTTCGGCAGGCCGCAGAGGGCTTGCAGTTGCTCACGCACCCGTGGGTCAGCGATGACCGGAGGCAGGCCCTGCGCTGCGCGGCTCTCCCGCGCGAGGCGTGCGCCGAGTGGTTCGGGGGCATCGGTCGAGGCTGGTTCGGGCGTGGTTGTGGTGGTCTGCGTCGAGGTATCCATGTAGACAGGTACGACAGGCAAACCACAACATCTAGGTGTACGGGGTCAGGACGTTGGTTGCAGTCGGCTGATCGGGGGGTTGCCTCCGAGGGCTGAGTGGCGTCGTCCAGTGTTGTAGTGCTCGAGCCAGGGGTCAAGTGCTGCGGTGCGGTCGTCGTTCGAGGTGAACGGTTGCCGGTAGGCCCATTCGGTTTGCAGGGTCCGGTTGAACCTCTCCACCTTGCCGTTCTGCCACGGGCAGTGCGGTTTGATGAACTTCTGCCGGATGCCGTGCGCGCCGCAGACGCCGCGCAGCGACCATCGGTAGGCCCAGGCGTTGTCGGTGATCAGCCGCTCGATGCGGGGGATGCCGTGCGCGGCGAAGTAGCCGATGGCGCGTTCGAGGAACGCGGCGCAGGTCGGGCCCTTCTCGTCGGGGAGGACCTCGGAGTATGCGAGCCGGGAGTGGTCGTCGACGACGGAGTGCACGTAGTCGTAGCCGACGACGGTCTGTTTCCGGGCGGCTGTGGAGCCCATCGCTCTGCCGTGCGCCTTCCACCCGCCGCCGTCGGGGATGCGACCGAGCTTCTTCACGTCCATGTGCACCAGCTCGCCGGGCTGCTCGCGTTCATAGCGGACCGCTGTGGTCTTCGACGCGCGGATCCGCTCCCCGGTCATCGGGTCCAGATCGACCAGACGAGGCAGCCCGGACCGGGCGATGATGCGCGACACCGTCCGCGCCGGCACCCCGGTGCGGGCCGCGACCTCGTCACGGCCGACTCGTTCCTTCTTCCGGATCGCGACCACCGCCGCGGCCCTGGCATCGGGGGTGCGGTTGGCGACGTGGTGAGGCCGCGAGGAGCGATCGTAGAGACCGGCTTCACCCTCGGCGCGGTAGCGGTCCAGCCACCGCTTCACGCAGCGTCGGGACACGCCCATTGCCGCGGCGATATGCGCCTGCTTCCACCCGGCACCGGCACGATGGACGATGAGCAGCCTGCCGTGCACGGTCAAGCGGGCATTACGGTGGGACACGAGAACCTCCGAGTTCGTGAAGACGTCAGACATCTCCACTAAGCCCGGAGGTTCTCCCCTTTCACAAGACCGGAAACGCCACCAACCTCATGGCCGGGTACATCTAGTACCTGGCATCGAGTTGAGGTACTATATGCAGACTTATCCACAGGGAGCTACCTGCGACCGACCCCAAACGGGGTATGTCACGGGGGTGCCGATTCGGTACCCTCGTGAACCGGCTCAACGGTGCCGCAAATTTTGCGGCACCGTTCGCGCCCGTGACGGCCAGCCGAGCGGAGCGAAAGCGCAGGTCCGACGGTGGTGGCGATTCGACACCACCGTGAACGGTCGCGGTGAGGTCGCAGCGGATGCGGCTTGGTTCGCGGGGGCAACGGCGAAACTCCTGGTCGGACGGTGGTGCCAATTTGCCACCACCGTCACGAGAACCACAACGAGCAGCACAGCGGGCCGAGGTCGCAGGCTGGACGGTGTGGGAAATTTTCCCCGACCGTCGCCCCGCGAGTGTGGTGCCGCCGATTCGACGGAACCACCCCGGCCGGGAGTAAAAGCCCTGGTCGCACGGTTCCGGCAATTTGCCGGAACCGTCACCCCCACCCCGACATGCAGGCGCGCCGGAGCGTATCGCGGTCGCGTGGTGGCGGTGCTCATCGTCGGGTTCCTCCGGTCGTGTGGGCAGGTGTCAGTAGGTAGGTGCGCACCCGTTCCCACGGGAGTCGTCGGCGCGTGCGGTGGCGATGCCGACGCCCGGCCCCGCCCGGCTCGCGGACGGTGGGCCGTAGCGCCGGTACTCGATGGGGGTCACGCCCATGTAGCGGCGGAAGATGCGCGAGGCTTGCCCGCAGTGGTGGCACCAGCCGACCCGTTCGGTGATCGTGCCGATGAGCAGATCGGTTTCGCGGATCAGGCGCGCCATCTCCTGTACGCGCAGGATCGACAGGTACACCGGCGGCGTCACCCCGAACGAGTCCTTGAACACCCGATTGAGCTGACTCGGCGACAGGCAGGCGTGCGCGTCCAGTTCGGTGAGCGGCCACTGCCTGGCGATGTTGCTCTGCATGAGCGCCGCCGTGCGCATAATCTCGCGGCGCACCGGCTTGAACTCCCGCCACCGGGGAGGCGCGACCCGCACGGCCCGCTGCCGAGAGGTCAGCGGCGGCACCTCCACCGGCGCGTGACGAACCAGCGGCGCGATGGCGGCGAGCACCGTGAACAGCAGCGCATACGCACGGAAGTAGCCGCGCGGCGATTGGTCTTCGCCGGTGAGTGTGGCGAGTTCATCGAGGATCGGCCCGAGCCGTTCGGCCTGCGATTCTCCGACGCGCAGCACCTGCACCGGATCGGGATACAGGTGAGTTGCGAGGTCGCGTGCGGCTTCGCCGTCCGCGAGCACGTCGAGGTGCTGCCAGAACAACTGCTCGACCAGTAATCGGTATCCACTGCCACTGTCCTCACCGTGACGGTGCCCTCGGGTTCGTACCCGAACTCGACGTTCGGGGCGACCAGCACCACATCACCCACCGACGCCGACCCGCCCGCATCGGCATCGGCATCGGCATCGGTGAGGATGATCGAGCCGTCGCGCACGACCACGAAGCGCACACAGTCATAGGCGGTCGCCGCCAATATGCGACGGTGACGGATGCTGGTGACATAGACGCAACTCCACGGCTCGACCGGCTGCACTATCGCGGGGTGCGGCGACTGCGGCGTCCTTGTAGGCTCATGACCGGTCGGCGTGGTCGCCGGGCGTTCGAGTAGCAGCGACATGACGACCTCCCTTCTCTGACCACCCCCGAGCAACCAGGGGGAAGAACCGGCCTACCAAGCACCGGCGGTCGCGGCGAAGCAGGAGACGAGCAGGCCGGGCGTTTCCCGGTCACTCCGGCACTTTGCCGGGCAGCGCGACCGGCTCGGTCATGGGAGGTCGGTCATGAGCGGGCGCATGTCTCGGTAGCGGCTCGGTGTCACTCCGGTGTGCGCTGTGGATGCTTCTACCGCGCGCGACCGGCTCCGCCACCCCACCCGCTGCCCGGTGGCGGTGACGGTGATGTTCGTCTCGCGTAGGAGCCGCGCCATCTCTTGCACGCGGAGCATCACCAGGTAGGCGGTCGGGGTCTTCCCGAACGTGTCCGTGAACACGCGCACCAGGTGCTTCGGAGAGAGCCGCACCAGGGCTGCCAGTTCCGCGAGCGTCCACGGGTGCGTGATCCGGCTGTGCAGCGCGTCGCGCACCAGCATCGCCTCACGACGCAACGGTTCAGGCACCCGACTTCGAGCGGAGAACGGGCGAGCGCGGGCACGTTGCAGCCGGGTCAGCCGCACCGTCGAGACGCGGATGCACGGCGCGATCACATCGGTGATGAGGAACCAGAGCGCCTGCATCCGATGGAACCGTTCCAGGTACTTGCCCTCGACGGTGAGGGCGACCAGCTCGTCCAGCCACGGCAACAACCGCCCGGCTCGATCCCGGCCCAGGTGCAGTACCTGGGCAGGTTCGGTGTACACCTTTCCCGCGAAGTCGTGGGCGTCGAGGCGGTCGTGCAAGATCGCGGAGTGTTGCCAGAAGAACTGATCCAGCGCCATGTCGGTGTCGATGTAGACCGTCGTATAGGTGACCCGCCCCTCGGGTTCGACGCCGAACAGCACGCTCGGCCCCAGCAGCACCGCGTCGCCAAAGCTGACGGGTTGCTGTCCGAACTCGCTGAACACGATGGCCGTGCCGTCACGGATCACAACGAGCCGGACAACGTTGTACGCCGCCAGGCCCACAGGTCGATGCGTCGTCCGTGTCCGAGCCGACAACGGCGGGGAGATGCGCCTATCCACTCATCGGGTGCTTTTCTGTCAGTTCACTGGGCCATGCGATGAGTTGCGTGCGAGTGTCGTCCTTGGTGGAAGTCTCCGCGACTGCCGCTCCGAAGTCGGCATAACTGATCGCTTGTCGGGTGAACGCAGTCTCGTCTGTGGAAGGGGAGACTCGTTCCCAGCGTGCTGTCGTCGGCCCCTCCGGTTCGTAGACGGGCGGCGGGATCAGATACGCCCATTCTGATCCTGCGTTGCCCGCTTCGAGGTGGTCGCGCAGCATGGCGTGTGCTCTCCCGCGCGGCAGTGTGGGTTCTGGGAACCGGGGGTCTTGCCAGAACCGTCTGTCTCCAGGGAGTCGGAGTGCTCCTGCTCCGCCGACCGTGACGATCCGGGCCGGAGCGCCGTTGGCCTTGGTGCTTGCCTCGATGAGTCGATCATGTACGGCCACGAGTTCGGTCGGGGCGATGTCCTCACGCAGTCGGATCGCGTTCATGACGACGTCGATGCCGTGCATTGCTTGCGTGAGACTGGCGTTCTCAGCGATGTTCACGACCGTGGAGGTCAGCGATGCAGCAGTCTTGGCGAGCCGCGTGGTGTCTGCCGGATCGCGCAGCGCAGCGGTCGCCTCGATGCCTGCGGGGAGATGAGCGAGGATGGCGGCTCCGGTGCGCCCGGTCGCGCCGAGAATCAGGATGCGAGTCATACAGGTACCTCCGAAGCGGGCGTGCGGGTGAGTCGGGCGAACCCGGTGAGGCTGGCGACGGCGAGCACCATGAGCGCGGCGAGACTGACGAGCAGGATCGGGAAGTCCAAGCCCAGGTAGGCAGTGAGTGGGCCGACGCTGGCACCGAGGAACAGCACGAATCCGTTGAGCGCCATCCCACCGGCCCGGTTCGGGGCGGCGGTCTCGCCGAACAGGGTGATCATCGCGGGCACCGCGAGCGCGACCCCAGTGACTCACACGAGACTCGCCAGCGCCGTGCCCGCGAGGGATGCCGAGAGTGCGGCTTCGATCAGCAGCCCAATCGCGGCGAGGGCGAACCCGGCACGTGCAACCCCCGCGCCGCCGAGACGCTTCGCAATAGCGCCCGCGAAGAGGGAGGCGAACATGCCCGGCAGCCCGACGAGGCGGAGCCAGATCACCTGCGATGAGTCCAGGCAGAGGTCGGTCAGGTGCGGGCCGAGGCCGGTGTACATGCCGACGAACGACAACAGCAGCGTTAGGTGCGCGAGGCTCAGTAGCAGCACCGAGGGGCGTGTGGCGACCCTCCCGACTACGGCGAAGCGACGCACCAGGCTCGCATCGTCTCTGCGACTGTGCGGCTCGGTGACGAGCACGGCGACGCCGATCATGCCGAGGCCGAGCATGATGCCGGAGAGGATGAACACCCACTGCCAGCCCAACGTCAGGCTGAGCGCGGAGGCGAGTACTTGGCCTGCGATCCCGGCAACGAGGAATGCCGTCGACATGGCCCCGATCGCCGTTGCCCGACGCTTCAGCGGGGTCGCTTCGGCCAGATACGCGAGCGCAACCGGCGCGAAACTCGACGCCATCACCCCCTGCACCCCGCGCAGCGCAGCAAGCATCGGCACCGTGGAGGCGAAGCCGCAGGCGATGGTCGCGACGGTGAGATACACCAGGCCGATGAGCATGATCCGCTTCCGCCCGTACTGATCGGCCAACGGCCCCCAGATCAGGAACCCGACCGCATAGCACACGCTGAACACCGTCGAGAGCGCGAACGTCACATCAGAGCCGAGTTCCGCACCGATCGGGGCGATCAGCGGGATTGCCGCGTACAACTGCGTGAGCACCAGCAGCGCCGTGACCACGAGCAGCACGACCACGCCGTTCCCTGCCGGGTGCTCGCGCGCCTCGCCTGCTCCCGCTATCTGTTCCGTCGAGTTCGCAGACACCACCACTCCAAATCCAACGTTTCCGTTGGATTTGACTGTAGTAGGCTAACCGCGAAGACGCAACGTGAGCGTTGGGTTTACCGCACGAGACGGGAGGTGGGAACGATGGGCTGGGATGTTGAGGGCAGGAAGCGCCGCATCCTCGACGCGGCGGTGGCCGAGTTCGCCGCGCACGGGCCGCACGGCACGACCATCGAGCGCATCGCCAAGGCCGCCGGGGTGAACAAGGAGCGCGTCTACACGCACTTCGGGGGCAAGGACAGACTTTTCGCCACCGTACTGCGCGAGGAACTGGCGAAGGTAGCCCGCGACGTGCCCGTCGAATCATTCGCAACCGAGGACGTGGGCGACTACGCCGGGCGCGTCTACGACTACCACCGCGAGCACCCCGAACTCGGCAGGCTCATGCGCTGGGAAGGGCTCGTCTTCGACACCGAAGTACCCGACGAGGCCGAGCGGCGCGAATACTACGGATACAAAGTCGCCGCCATGACCGACGGACAGGCCAAGGGCACAGTAACGAGCGACCTCGACGCCGACCACCTGATGTTCCTCGTGCTCTCACTCGCCGGATGGTGGTCAGCGGTACCGCAGGTCGCCCGCATGATCACCGGAGCCGAGAGCGACGCCGAACACGCACGCCGCCGTGCCTCCGTCGTCACCGCTGCCCGAAGACTCATCGGGCAGTAATCAGGTCACGAAGTTCGCCGAGAAGACTAGTCACTTCATCGAACCGAACTCCGAAAGTTCCCTCGAACTTTGTGACGCCAACTCTTGCCAGCGACACTCTGTGCGACGCTCTCGCGCTGACGCTCGGCTCCATCAGTCATCTGCCCCCTATCTCAGTGAGGCACGTATTTTACGGCGGGGCCGTAGTGCGCACCTCTCTCACGAGACGACTCGTGAGGGAGGCCAGAGTGAAGGGTGGAGTGAAGCTGTTCCACGGCAGCGGTGCTGCCGCGCGCGCCTATGTCGAGGCCGACCGCTCCCGCGCTGACGAGTACTACCTCGGCGCAGACCAGGCCGTGGCCGAGTACGCCGTGATCGACGCGACCGGCGAGGTCACCGCTGCTCGGTCGCTGTCGGCGGATGAGTACGAAGCCTGGGTCGATTGGGTGAACCCGGACACCGGGGAGTCGATGGGTACCCCGCGCAAGCCGGGCAAGGTGCGTCGGGGGTCGCCGTTGTTCGCGGAGATGACGATCAACGCGCCGAAGAGCCTGTCGGTCGCCGCCGCACTCCACCCGGACGTGTCCGAGGCGTTGGACGCGACGCAGCGGGATGCGGCGCGGGAGATTCAGCACTTCCTTGGTCAGCATTCGGTCACGTTGGCGGGGCCGCGCGGCGCGCAGGAGGTGCTGCCGGTCGAGCACATGCAGACCGTCGCGATCACGCACAAGACGAGTCGTGCGGGTGATCCGCACCGGCATATCCATTTCCAGATTGGCACGAGGGTGTGGGCGGGCGGGAAGTGGCGGGCGCTGACCACGGCGGCGTTGTTCCAGCAGCAGGGCGCGATCCGTGCTCTCGGTACGGCGGTGATCGCCGCGCACCCCCAGCTCGCCGCCACGCTCTCCGAGCATGGCCTGACCCTCGACCCCGTAAGCGGTGAGGTTGTGGAGTTGGAGCCGTTCAACGCCGTCATGTCGAAGCGGTCGGCGCAGATCAGACGCAACCTGGAACGCATGGAGGCCGAGTGGCAAGCGAAGCATCCCGGCGAGACGCCCGGCCCGGTGTTGACCGCTCGGATGCAGGACGCGGCGTGGGCGTTCCAGCGGCCCGGCAAGAAACCGGCGGACTTGAAGAACGAGCAGTGGTGGCAGCAGGAACTCCGAGACGCCGGCTACCACCCCGAGAGCTTGCAGCACCCCGACACCGTTGCGCCGGCATCGCTGGATGACCTCAGCGTGCAACAGGTCGCCAGTCGTGCGCTGGATCGCTGCGCGGCGGCTGCATCGACCTGGACACCGCACACCGTGCGAGAGCACGTCACCCGCATCACCACCGAGGCAGGCGTGCAAGCGACCCCGGCGGAGTTGCGCGAGTTCATCGACCTCGCCACCGGACTCGCCGCCTCGGATTGTTTCTCGGTGCTGCCGCCGGGCATGGTGCAACCCGAGCACGTCGCCCACCTCACCAGCCTTGGCGTCGTCGCCGCCGAGACCGCACTCCGCGACCAACTCACCGCCGCGACGCCGGAACGGGAGCCGAAGCACCCCGACGTGACCGACGCTGCGCAAGCCGCCGGACTCGACACCGGGCAGACCGTGGCCGCCGCTGCCGTCGCCTCGACCAACCCGCTCGTGATTGTCGAGGGCGCGGCGGGCGCAGGCAAGACCACCATGCTCGGCGTCGCCATCGAGGTTGCAGCCGAGCACGGGCGATCCTCGCGGGTGGTTGCGCCGACGTTGCGTGCGGCGCAGGTCGCCCACGAAGAACTCGGCGTGCCCGCAACCTCCGTCGCGGCGCTCGTGTATGCGCATGGGTGGCGGTGGAACGAGGACGGCGTATGGACACGCCTCGCACCCGGCGACACCGACCCTGCAACCGGGAACATCTACACCGGCCCACCAAACGACGCCGTGCTGTCGCGGGGTGAGCGGGTGATCGTGGACGAAGCGGGGATGCTCGACCAGGACACCGCCCTCGCTCTGCTGACCGTCACCGCCGAGGCAGGCGCGTCGGTCGCGTTCGTGGGCGACCGGGCGCAGCTCCCGGCGGTCGGGCGCGGCGGGGTGCTCGACATGGCCGCCCAGATTCGTGGCCGTACCTACGACATGACCGAACTCCACAGGTTCACCGATGCCGAGTATGCGGCGTTGACGTTGGTCATGCGTGACCGGGAGCACCCCGGCGACGTGTTCGACCGACTCGCCACGATGGGCCTCGTGACCTTGCATGCCGACGAGGAAGCGGCCCGCGAGCACATCACCGCCCACGCCCACGACGGCGAAGCGATCACCGTCGCCACCAACGACGAGGCCACCGAGCTGAACGAGCACATCCGCGCCGGGCGGGTCGAGCGCGGCGAGGTCGACGACACTATGACGACGACCGGCAGCGACGGGCTGAGCATCGGCGCTGGCGACCTGATCCAGACCCGGAAGAACAGCAGCGACCTCGGCGTGGCAAACCGGCAGCAATGGATCGTGCAGCATGTGACCGACGAGGGCAGCGTCTACGCCCGCGAAGTCAGCGGCGGAGGCAAGCACAGCCGCACCGTCGCCCTCCCCGCCGAGTACGTGAGCGAGTGGGCGCACCTGTCGTATGCCGCGACCGCCTACGGCGTCCAAGGCGCAACCGTCGATGCCTCCCACACGGCCTTGTCGGAGGCGACGAGCGCGGCAGGCGTCTACGTCGGCATGACGAGAGGCCGCCAACAGAACCAACTCCACGTCGTCGCCGCTGATATGGCGGATGCGCGGGCGCGGTTCGTTGAGGCGATGGAACGCGACCCGGCAGACCGTGGCCTCGACCACGCCACCGCCCAAGCCATCGACGCCGTGCAAGGCCTCGTCAGCGATGGCCCCGTGCAGCTCATCACCGAAGAACTCGCCCGCCTCACCGCCGAAGCCGAACGAGCCGAACGTGCGGCGGAACGCTGGGAGCAGACCGCTGCCAGGTTCGACGCCCAGCGCGCAACACACAAGACCGAGGACGACGAGCACGCCGACGTGCTCCGCCACGCCGAGGACGAGGCGGCGCGCATCCGTGCCGAAATCGCGGAACCGTTGACGGTGCAGGCCGAGGCAGACGGCACCACCTATCTCGATGCTGTCGAGCGCGAGGCCGCCGCAAGCAGCCGACTCGCCACCGTCGGCAGGCTCGGCAGGCGCAAGGCCCGCGCGGAGCACCGCCAGACGAGCGAGCACACCCGGACGGTTCGGGCACGGGTGCGCGAAACATGGGGCGAACCACCCCGCACCACCGACACCCTGCCCGAGTGGGCGGCACGACAGGCCGAGCGTCGCGCCGAGGCCGATCCCCGCGTGATCGACGCCGCCCAGCACGTCGAGGCCGCGCGAGCCGACCGTGACGAGTTGCGGCAGCGGCACGAGCAGGAACGCCGGGCGTTGCTGGTCAGCGAGTACGGGCCGCAGGCGGTGATGCGCCACCGGGTCGGGATGCGACTGCCGAACCCAGCACAGCAAGCAGGACAGGCGCACCAGCAAGCCACCGCGCTCCGAGCCGAGGCCGACTACCTCCGCGCGCTACCGATCCGCGACGCCGCCGCACGGATCGAAACCACCCGCGCCGAGCACGAAGCAAGGCAGCAAGCACTCGCCGAACGCGAACGGCAACTCCGCGAGCCGACCGAACGCGACCCGCGGCGCAACGACCCGCGACATGACGGGCCAGCACGCGGCCTATGAGCATCAGCAGCACGTCGCGTCGGCGTGACGTTCACAGCAGCCCCGCAACCCGAGCCACAGACGCCCAGCGCGATTGTCGGCCGTTCGACGTACACTTGAATACATGACACCCGACACCGCAACTCTGATCCGAGACGGCCTCGCGCTCGACGCCGATCAGCGCGCGGTCGTCGCTAACGCCCTGCTCGAAAGCCTCCATGATGCAGACGACGAGAGCGAGGTCGATGCAGCCTGGCGTGCCGAGGCTACCCGGCGACTGGCCGAGGTGCGTGAGGGTGCGGTCGATCTGGTGGATGCCGACGAGCACTACGAGCGTTTGCGCGCCTTGCTCACCGCATGACCTTGGCCCAGCGAGAGCACCCCGAGGCCGTCGCGGAGTTCGACGCCGCCGTGCGCTGGTACGAAGACCAGGAGCCAGGGATCGGCCTTGCGCTCATCGACCGAGCAAGGCAAGCCCGGAAAGACCTCGACCAATGGCCGAACGCCGCCCCACCATTCACGACCGCTGACGATGGCACCGTGATCCGCAGCAAGGCCGTTCGCGGATACCCGTACCGCATCGTCTACACGGTGGAGCCGGACACGATCCTGATCCTCGCCTACGCCCACGAGCGCCGCGAACCCGGCTACTGGCTCCACCGGCTGAACGACTGAACAGCACGCCGCCGGGCTCATGGCTCGGATCGGGTCTCGCGTACATTTCTGGCGCCGTCGAACCCGGTGGTGAGGTCAGCGAGGAGCAGCTCCGCCGTCTCATGGGGCACGGCCAGGACCCCAACACGAGCGAACAGTTGGGTCGTCCGTACCGCCGATTCGCAAGCACTGCCGAGCGAGTTGCCCGTCGGCTTGAGAAGCTTCCCGAGACCCTCGCTCCCGCTGATAGGGGTGCACAGGTGGCGTTGATCGAGGCGGAAGAGGCAGGGAAACCGACGGGTGTGTTCGGCGAAGTCGGTGAGGCGGGCGAGGTTCTGTCGGGTCTTGACGGCGAGGTAGCGGCCGTTGACTTTCCGGTCTTCGTTGATCTCAAGCAGGGCTTCGGCGGCATGCTGGCGGACGTAGGGGTCTTCGGCGTCGTCGGCGGCGATCTGTGGCCCAGACTTCGCGAATTCGGGCAGGGGTACTAAAGCCCACCCCCTGTTCCCGATCGGGCACACTGCAGAACTTACTCTCTCCCTCGCCGCCATCTGCAGTGCACGCGACTTCGCGATGGTTTGGACGCGGCTGTCGAGCGAGCCGAAGGTGAGGCGAGCAAGGCAGATCGCGCCTACGTTCGAGCCATCACCTTCGCCGCCGGTCAGTTGCTTCGCGCAGTCGCCGAAGTCCACCGGGCAAGCCTGGCGAGCCGTATTCGTCGGCGGTCTCGAGGCAGCGGTCGTGTGTGCAGCGCATGATGGCGGAGAGCCGGTCCTGCGTGTAGTCGAATGTCCAGGAGCCGCGCGAGGCGTTCTGCTGCGTCTCCAGAGCGCGCTGAATTTACCAGATCGGTGACGATTTTGGTGTTCTTGGTGGACTAATGACCGTTCTCGGGCAGGTCAGAGTCCCGCGCGGCGGCTTCGCCGTTGTCGAGGGACGCAAGCGTGGCCATCTGGTCGGTGCTAAGGCGGAAGTCGAAGACCGAGAGGTTCTCGACCAGGCGTTTGGGGTCTGACGATCTCGGCACCGGCACGAGGCCCTGCTGCACGTGCCAGCGGAGCACCACCTGTGCCGCCGTTCGTCCGACGTCCGCCGCGATCTGCACGATCGTCGGGTTCTCCCGCAGCTCGGGCCCGCGGCCGAGCGGGCTCCAGCTCTCGGTCACGATACCGAGCACCTCGTGCGCGCGTCGAGGAACGGTACGGGCGATGTCGGGGCTGAGCTGGATCTGGTTCACGTCGGGCACGACCCCGGTCGCGGAACCGACGACGGCGGTGCGAGTCGCTTCACGGTTGGGCAAGGAGATGCCGGCCCATTGCACCTCCACGGGAAAGGTTCTCCTGGCGCAGCTCCCGCGAGAACAATTGGACCGTCTCTACCCCGACGAGCAACTCTCACAGGTGACTCCGCAGTCGATCCGTACCAAGACCGAGCTCCTCGCACAACTGGATCTTGTCGCGAAGCAGGGCTATGCAACGAACCGGGAGGAGAGCGAGGAGGGCGTGGCCTCGGTGGCCGTGGCCGTTCCCTCGGCGAGCGGGCTGCGGTTGGCGATCAACGCATCTGCCCCGGTGTTCCGCTTGCCTCCCCGCAAGGTGAAGACCCTCGTCGCACTCCTCGATGAGGCAGCCGTACGTCTGGCCGACCTGACCTCCTGAAGGCTCGTCGTCTCTTTCCCCTGCGACCTGGTGCAGGGGTCGTTCGGCGCGTTCTGAAGAGAGCTCGAGCCATGCTGGACTGTTGGCGCCGCGCAAGCTATTGTGTCTTCTAGTTAGGAACAAGTTCTGCTCAGCAGATAAATATGCGAAGAGGATGATCAATGCAGATCGTACTGGTGCACGGCGGATGGGTAGGCGGCTGGGTGTGGGACGGCGTCGCCGACGAATTGCGCAGAATGGGGCACGAGGTGATCGCGCCGACGCTGCGCGGTCTCGAAGACGGTGACGTGGACCGCTCCGGCGTCACGATGAGCATGATGGCGCGCGATCTGATCGATCAGGTAAGAGAGCTCACCCAGCTCGACATCGTGCTCGTCGGTCATAGCGGCGGAGGTCCGCTCATCCAACTCGTCGCTGAGGCGATGCCCGAGCGCATCGGCCGGGTCGTCTTCGTCGACGCCTGGGTGCTGCGCGACGGCGAGACCATTAACGACGTGCTCCCCGATCCGTTGGTCGCAGCGACGAAGGCGCTTGCGAGTCAGTCCGACGACAACACCATCGTCATGCCGCCTGAGCTCTGGGCCGCGTCTATGCAGGACATGTCCCCGTTCGAGCAGCAGCAGCTCGCCGCGCTCGAGCCGAGGCTCGTCCCAGCGCCGGCAGGCTGGTCCGATGAGCCGATCCGCCTCGACCGGTTCTGGGCGAGCAGCATCCCGTCAAGTTATGTGTTCCTCGCTCAGGACCAGGCCGTTCCCGCTGAGATCTACCAGGCCGCGGCCGGGCGGCTTGATAGTCCGCGCACGATCGAGATCGACGGAAGCCATTTGGTGATGCTCACGCATCCGGAGAGGCTCGCACGGGCCCTCGACGCCGTCATTGCCTAACAGGCCTGGGGAAGCTATGGATTCGATTTCACGCCCAGACGACGTCGCGCCGATCTCGTACACCGAACTGGCGCCGTCGGGTGCGCCTGCTCGGTGGATCGTCCTCGTGCACGGGGGTGGTGCCTCGAACGAGTACTATCTCGAGACGCCCGACGGCCGACAGGGCTGGGCGGCACGATTCGTATCGCATGGCTACGGTGTGCTGGTGGTGGACTGGCTGGGGTTGTCCTATGAGGCGGCCCAACACGTCGATGATCGTGCGGCGTCTGCGCGGCTGGACTATGAGAGCGTGTGCCGAGGGATGGGCGTGTTCCTCTCTGGTCTCGGCCGGAACGTCGTGCTGGTCGTGCACTCGATGGCAGGTCCGATTGGCTTCCGCCTCCTAGAGACGCATGGCGATCTCATCGACGGGCTCGTAGCCGTCGCTCCGGGCCCGCCTGGAAATATACAGGCGGTGCCCGAGATCGTGAGGGAGTCCGACCAGGAGGTCTCCATCCGTGGAGCGGCCATCGACTGGACCATCCCGAAGATGGGTTTCTGGGAACCCACAAGCGCCTTCGTGAACGACAAGGCCATCGGACCCAGCCGGCGGTTCCCCCGCGAGTGCATCGAGGTGTTCCGCCGCACCCTTCGGCCGATCCCGGCCCGGATGCTTTATCAGCGTCAGAACATCGGTGGGAGCCAAATGAGGATCGGGCCGACCGACGCGTTCACGAACAAGCCGATTCTCGTCTTCACGGGTGGAGCCGATACCGACCACCCCTCGCAGCTGGATCAGGACATCGTGGCCTGGCTCACCGATCAGGGCGCCGCCGTCACCTTCTGGTCGTCCGAACTGCCTCTTCTCGCTGGGAACGGCCACTCGCTGATGGTCGAAGACAATAGCGACGAGATCGCTGACGAGATCGCGCGGTGGATCACGGCGCTCTGACTCGCCACCGTATCGTCCCGGCCATTATTTCAGCCGACCCGACGTCCCCAACAGCGGAGGAGAACGCCAGTCGTTTCCTTCGTGTCACTCGAGGGAACGCTGTGCCAGCTCGTTGCCGACTACGACTTGGTCGATCGGGCCCTTGCTCGAACTCCTCATTTCATACGTCTGGCGATGGACTCAAGGGAGATGTTCGCCGACGGCCGCGTGCAACTCCAGGTCATCGGTGGACAGCTGAGGCGTCTGCCACGACGCATCGAGACGATCGGTTCGCAGCTCGAACGGAACGTTCGGGCTGAGCATAAGGATGTTCCGAGACCTCCAGGAACGCGGATGGATCGGTTCGTTGGTCGGGGAGCTGACGACCACCCTGGTTGGCGTGGCGCTTATCGTCGCTGCGGTGCTACTTTCGGTCTCGGGGGGTGGCCCCCAGCTCGCCCCGACGTCGCACTCCTACCGTTCCTAGGGGCGGGGTGGTCGGCCTCGCGGGCAGGCTCCTCGTGCTGAGGCCGCTGCGCACCTCCTTGATGCGCACCACGCTGATCGCCGGATCCTGGCAAACTATCCCGCGACGCGAATTCGCAGGGGGTGTCGGCGCGACTTTCGATCGACGTACAGTGCCGTCCGTTAACAAACGATCGGTTCGTGCGACCGAACTGTCGAACGCCTGTGCATCGCTGCGGCGAGTTCCTCATGGCGCAGTACCTGGGTTTCGCTTCCGGAAGAAGATTTCACGAACCCCAGCGACACGGTGTTGCGGTGACGTTCGACGAAAGAGAAGAAGGATGGCCCGGCGAATCCCAATCGCGCGAAGTCTCGCCTTCGAAATGACAGAAGCGCTCCTGTGCTCGCGCGTCGGTTACTTCGCACCTTCTAGGTGTGACGTTATCAATTAGGGTGATGACGACCGGTGACGGGTACCGGTACCTGCTGAACTCTGTCGTGTCCGGTGACGGCGACCGCGACGCCTCGTCTGTGTTGACGCGGTATTACGCGGAGGCCGGGACTCCTGGCTCGATGTAGCGCCGAGGGGGTCGCTACTGGTCGGTTCCGACGTTGTGTTCAACCCAGTCGCGCAGATGCTTCAACGGGGCGGCTGCGCTGTGTCCGAGGTCAGTAAGTTCGTACTCCACGCGAGCGGGAACCTCGGGGTAGACGGTGCGAGTGAGCAGGCCGTGGTCTTCGAGACGCTTGAGGGTCTGGGACAGCACCTTGGGGCTGACGCCTTCCAAGCGTCGTTTGAGTTGCCCGTTGCGTTGCGGCCCGTCTTCGAGCGCACCGATGGCCAGGGCGCTCCACTTGTTGGCGAGCAGGTCGAGCATGTCGCGGCACGGACACATGGCCGCGTACACGTCGTTCCGGTCGCACTCATCCACGGTCTGACTCATACGTTCATGGTATCCGATGGGTACTAGGTTGCCTTGACGGTAACCAGTAGGTCTGGGGAACCATAATTGGCATGACGGCTACGACTGCGATCGGATACGAGAAGAACCTCCCCGCCACCGACCCCGAGGCGCTGACCGCCCGCGAGGTCGAGGTGCCCGAACTTGGACCGCATGACTTGTTGGTCGAGGTCGAGGCGGTCTCGGTGAACCCGGTCGATGTGAAACTGCGGGAAGGCGCTCCTGCGAACGGGTTCAAGGTGCTCGGCTTCGACGCCGCCGGTACGGTGCGCGAGGTCGGCTCAGCGGTGACGCTGTTCGCTCCGGGTGACGAGGTGTACTACGCGGGCAGCATCGACCGGCCAGGTACGAACCAGCGCCTGCATGTTGTGGATGAGCGGATTACGGGGCGCAAGCCGCAGGTGCTGTCGTTTGCCGACGCTGCTGCGCTGCCGCTGACGGCGATCACCGCCTGGGAGACCCTGTTCGAGCGGCTCGCCCTTACCGAGGACTCGACCGGCACCCTGCTGGTGATCGGCGCGACCGGCGGAGTCGGATCGATCATGCTGGCACTGGCCGACGCGCTCCTGCCGAACGTCACCGTGATCGCCACCGCCTCCGACGATGAACGCTCCGCCTGGGTGCGCAACCTGGGCGCGGAGCATGTGGTGAACCACCGCGACGACCTGGCTGAGCAGGTGCTCGCCGTCGCGCAGGATGGCGTGGACTGGCTGTTCACCGCGCATTCCGCGGGGCAGATCGAAACCTATGCGCGGATCGTTCGAGCGTTCGAGCGTTCGGGCATATTGTCGCCATTGACGACGGTCCGCGCGACGTGTTCCCGCTCAAGGGCAAGAGCATCGCTTGGCACTGGGAACTGATGTTCACCCGCCCGCTCAGGCAGACCCCGGACATGATTGAACAGCACCAGCTCCTGAACACTGTCGCTGACCTTGTAGATCAGGGCCGCATCCGCACCACGGCCACAACGACACTCGCGCCGATCTCACCGACCACACTCCGCGAGGCGCACGAGTTGGTCGAGAACGGCCGCACAGTCGGCAAGGTCACCGTCCACAGATGGGAGTAGACTGAAACCGCGCGCACGCGCATGTTCACAGGCGAGTGCGTTTGCAGAACCTCGGCTAGCTGGTCGTCGAGGATCGTGCGCAGCTCCACCCACTTCTTGTCGTCATCCAGCAACCGGACGCGGCGCGCGACGCGGATGAGGTCTTCGAGGATCGCGATCTCAGCGCGGAGTTCACCGATCGACTCGGCCGCAGTGGCAAGGTCGACCACCTGGTCGACACGGGCCTCGAACTGTGCTCGTTCTTCTTCGGAGATTTCTTCATCGAGGTCATCGAACTCGTCGGGGTTGAAGCTTGGCGCCGAAGCGGAGGCGTCCTCGAAGTCGAGTGCGACGCGGCCGGTTGACCACTCGTCAATAGACGCAGTCATGGAGGTGCTGTAGCGGGCCTCGTCGGTCGCGCGCTGCCATTCCCGCAGACGGGTCTCGAGTCGCACTTGGCGTCGCTCGAGCGATCGGAGGATCGCCTCCGGACTTGAGGCGAGGCGTCGCTGCAGCACGGTGAGCGCGAACCCCACGTTGTTGCCGCGCTTCTTGTCGCCCGCCTGCGCGAGCCGTTCCGCACGACCCATCTCGGTGCGCACGTAGCCGGTCACCAGCTCATATAGCTCACGCTCGGGGTCGCTCAGCTCGTACTCGACCGTGTACGCGCGACGCTCGGGGAACAGAGGCTTGCCCTCGAAGGTGAGGAGCTCTTCCTTCACCATGCGCCGCATCAGGCCGCGCGTGTCAGTGCGGTGCACGCCGGCGCGGAACTGGCCCTCGAACCGGTCGCGGTCCAGCAAGGACATGAACAGCTGGAAGTCTTCTTCCTTGCCTGCGTGCGGGGTCGCGGTCATGAGGAGGAAGTTGTGCGCGGTCTCGGCGAGCAGCCGCCCCAGCCGGAACCGCTTCGTCTCGTCGACTTGACCCGCCCATGACGAGTAGTGCGCGGACATGCGATGCGCCTCATCGACGACGACAGCGTCCCAGGTGACGTCGGAGAGCTGCTCGATCAGGTCATCGCTGCGGGAGAGTTGGTCCATCCGTGCGATGAGGAACGGGTGCTCGTCGAACACATTGCGGCCCTGCGCGTCGTCGACCATCTGACGGTTGAAGATCTCGAACGAGAGGTCGAATTTCTGCGACAGCTCTTCCCGCCACTGCTCCACGAGGCCGCCGGGCGCGACGATGAGCGCTCGTTCGCAGTCGGCGCGGAGGATGAGCTCCTTGAGGTAGAGGCCGGCCATGATCGTCTTGCCCGCGCCGGGGTCATCAGCGAGGAGGAACCGCAGCGGGATTCGCGGGAGGAGTTCCTCGTACACTGCGCGGATCTGATGCGGCAACGGATCGACGTCCGAGCTATTCACCGCCGCCATCGGGTCGTAGAGCGCGGCGTACTTGATGCGGAGCGCCTCGGCCGCGAGGCGGAACTCATCAGGGTCGCCGTCGAACGCGGGCGCGTTACCCAGCTCCGTGACTAGTTCGAGCTTGCCGGCATCGAGCTCGGTGATGGTGCGTTCGCCGGTCCGACCCGAGTCATCGCGGAAGAAGATCTCGACGAGCGCGTCGTCCAGCGGTGTCACGCCGACGAGTGTCACCGGCTGCCCGGGCAGGACACCGCGCAGGCGTTGCCCGGCGCGCAGCGATGCCAGCGTCACCGCAGGTGCGTCCACGTGGTTCCTCCCCTGGAAAATGGCAAGTCGATCAGGATACGTCGTGCCGCCGACATCGCGGCCGACTGGGTCAGTCCGGAGATCCTGCGTCCCCTCTGCGTACCCAGTCGTCGACCTCGCTCGCCTGGAACTTCCACAGACGCCCGACCTTGTGCGCCGGCATCCCCTTGTCGGAGATCCAGGCGTAGATCGTGTCCTTGGTCACGCCCAAGTGCTCAGCGATGTCGTCGGCAGAGAGCCACGGCTCGGACATTCACGCCCCCATGCGGATTGAACCGGATTTATCCGGGTATGGCCGATCCTATCGGGACCCCTTGCCCTCGTCGCCATTAAGGTGCCCGACTTCGTCAACGGCCGCCAGCAGCTCTTCGAGGTGCATGTGAATTTCGTCGTACGCCTGCATGAAGAACATCAAGTCCATGTTGAGTGGGGGCGTATCGTCCAGGTCGGCGAGGACCTCTCGAGCCTCGCGGACCGCTGTCTGCAGCCGAGTCTCGATTCCCGGCAGGCTCAGGATCCAGCCGTCGATCACGCTGAACGGGACTGGTGAGAAGTCGTGGGCGTCGACGCCGACGTGGAACTGATGCCCATTCGGGCCATGGTCCCGTGCGTGGGTGTGCCCGTGGATGAGCGGGATGCCGTCGTCCCAGCGCGGGCGATGCGAAGTGTGTCGATCCTGTTCCTGGCTGTCGCCGGCGTAGGGGTAGTGCGAAGCGATGATCCGGTACCCGCGGCGGGTGCCCTCGACGACCTCTGGGAGGATCTCCCAGCCCGCCGCTTCGTACATGGGCAGGAATCGCTCGATCGCCCGTTTCGACTGCGTCGCGGGCGAGACACGATCGTGGTTGCCGGGGACGAGGAGTCGGCGTCCGTGCAGGTGTGCGGTGAGCGGAAGGGATTCAGCGATCGCTCCGAGCGCGAGATCTCCCAGGTGCAGCACGACGGAGTCAGGAGCGACAACGTCGTTCCACCGGCCAATCAGCGCGGCATCCATCTCCGCGACGGTTGAGAAGGGACGGTCGGCGAGCTCGCTGATGCGGGCATGACTGAAGTGGGTGTCAGAGGTCACGAAGTCGACTTGGTCGAAGTCGAACCAGGGGTACTCACGCATCGCCAGGATCCGGGGCGTCGGGATCCATCTCGAAGGCGCGAAGCAGCGTTCGTTCGAGGTCGCTGACCGGCTCCGGCGGCATCCCAGCGATCTCGTCACGCAGCTGACCGAGAGCGGCCTCGATTGCGGTCCGATGCTCGTCGCGCCAGGCGCGAACGCTCGGATCGCGGAGGACTCCGTCGTCACGACTGCCCGGATAGTCGAGCAGGAGCTCGGTCTCGATCGCCGACGCCATTGCGCGTGCATCGACTGCGCTGGTCATGCGGAGAATCGAGAGGTGGGTCGCGGCGTCCGAGCCCGACACCTCGACGAGGTAGCGCTGGATATCGCCATCCTCGCCGTGCGTGGTCGCGACGAGCGAGACCGTGACCGTACGGCCTGCGATTGAGATCTCGCGCATGCTTCCTCCTCGACGTAGAACCGGCCAACCTATCAGGCGGTGATGGATCAGTCAGTCTCCGGCTCGGGATAGATTCGTCCCGGCCGTACGACGTCGTCGTGTCCGGGGATGAAGGCGATCGCGCCCAGTCGGGTCCAGTAGCTGATCAGCCAGCGCTGGATGAGCTCGGTCTGTTCACGGCGTTCGAGGAGTGTCCGTCCCGGGTCTTCGATGACGTCGTCCCACGCGATGCTCGTGAACATCGCGTTCAAGAGTTCGGCGCACGACGGCCCAGTGCCATGTGTGTCCCACCATGCGATCGTCAGCCTGCCGGCTTGGGCTGCGGTGCTGGATCCGGCGGGCTCCTCGATCGTTCCGATCAGGGCGGTGAGGTAGGGATCTTCCACCGCCATGACGAACGACTCCTGGTTGAGTTCCGCAGCGCCCATACAGTGCAGAATGCCATACAGATTAGGCCTCTCCTGGTAGTCGCGGGCTGTCACCCGCAACGCCGAAGTGCCTCAGCGGATCGTGAGGTCGGGCGTCACGCTGGGCAAGAGGTCGGTGAGCTGAACGTCGAGCACCTGAGCTACCGCCAGCAGAGTCTTGACGGTCGGATTCGCGGGAGTTCCGGGCTTCGACTCACCCTTCTCGAGCTTCTGGTACGTGTAGCGGCTCAGGTTGGACTCGTACGCCACACGGTCCTGGCTGTATCCGACACGCGCTCGTTCCCGCTGGATGTTCTGGCCGAGCTCGCGAGCGTAGTGGTCCCACGCATCAGGCGAGGTCGCGGGGGAAGGCACCCATCAAGCGTCACGAGTAGGCCTCTGCAGTAAGGCCTAATCTGTATGGCAATCTCGATGGCTCGACAACCCGGCTCGGACACAAAGACGCCCTCCACGAGGGAGGGCGTCGGGCCACGGTTGGGATGAACAACCGGGCGGGGTGTATCCACACTATACACACGATCGCTGGTAGGAAGGTGATCACCTCGTGCACCGATTTGGAGTCGTCTGTTGTCAGCCTCACCCGTTCCTGGACCGCCGCACGAGCGCCTCATCGTCTACATCGACGGCTTCAACTTCTATCACGGCATGCACGACAAGTTCGGACGCTCGACGCTCTGGATCGACTTCGTCGCACTCGCGCAGAGCCTGCGCCCACGCAGCCACATCGTCGCGGTGAAGTACTTCACCGCACCTGTGCTGGGCGATGCGGGCGCGGCCAGTCGTCAGGCCTACCATCAGGCAGCCGTCGCTGCGCGTCACACCAACGTCTTCAGCGTCACGCAGGGCCGATATCAAGCGAAGACCGTGACGTGCTTCAACTGTCGCGCAACGCGTACGGTGCACGAGGAGAAGGAGACCGACGTCAACATCGCCGTTGCTCTTGTGGGCGACGCCGCTGCGAACGCGATGGACTCGGCACTGATCATCAGCGCCGACAGCGATCTTGCGCCCGCGGTCAGGGCGGCCAAACAATTCCGCCCGCACATGTTCATCGGCGCCGCCTTCCCACCCAAGCGGTTCTCGAGCGAACTCAAGCAGCTGATGCCCGCGTCGTCGCAGATCGGTCGCGACAAGATCCGCCAGGCTCTTCTGCCCGAGAGCTTCACCGTCGGCGCGACCACGTACACCCGACCTCCGAAGTGGCGATGACACGAGCAGCAGCAGCGCCCGTCATCCCCGGCGTGAGTCCGCGTTCGGGCGCTTCATCGGAGTGACGTTGTGGCTCGGGTCATCGCCACGCAGCAACTGGTTCTCGACGTGCAGCTCGGCGATGGCGGTCGCGGCGATCGTCAGCTGTGCTTCGAGGCTGCTCACTCGCTCGCGGAGCTGTTTGATCTGGGCTGCACGATCGGCCAGCGAGCTTCGCAACGACTCGATCTCACGATCTCGCGGCTGGGACCCGTCGACGCGACGTGCCCACTCATCCATGACCGCAGTCGCACGGTTCATGGTGGCGCGGCTGACGCCAGCTTCGCGATAGAGGTTCTCCTTGATGAGGCGTCCGTCGGTGCGGATCGCCGCGCCGGTGAGCAGGCGCTCCATCGCGTCGCGCAGTCGGCGTTCGGTCGCGGCAGAGATCTCAGGCATCCGTGAACTTCCTCGTGATACGGCGAACGTCTTCAAGTTCTGTCTCGAGTTGTTCGCGATTGTGTGGTGCCATCTTTCGGTCGCGCAGCTTCGCGACGAGGTCGCGTTCCTCCGCGATCCAGATCGGCGCGTGCTCCTCGGTGACGACGGAATTGCCGCAGGCGGTGGGTTGGCAGCGATTAGGCATGACGCCTCCTGCGGCCGCTTCGGCGGGCAGCCCCTTCAAGCACGCCGCCTGCTCAGGGATGCCGAGGCAGTGGTTGACGGTTCCCCATCGGAGCGTGCTGAAGCGATCGCGCAGGAGTGCGCGCAGTGTGCGCTCGTCGCCGACTTTGACCTCGTTGCTTGCGACGGCCTCGACCTTCTCGAGCTCGTCTCGGAAGCGCTGTGCGCCTGCGCCTGCGAGCCTCATCTCGTGGTCTTGGTGAGAAGACCAGGCGCCGACCAACCGTGACGCGACAGCTTCCTGAAGCTCATGCTCGAACTCCGCGGCCCACTCCGGCGTCTCGCTCGCGTACCCGGAGGTCGTGCCGTTCGCGACGGCGCGTCGCGCTGCGTGCTTGAGCTGGATGCCGAGGGCGATCTCGCCGTCTGGCTGTTGCGCGGTGATCACGGCCATCGTCCGCCGGAACATGTGCGGTGCAAGCTGGAACGCGGGGATCGGTTCGAGACCGGCATCCGCGGATTGACCATTGAGCTGAGAGATGAACTGCTTCAGCTCGCTGTGACGATCGAACCGACCTGCTCCGTCGTGCGCTCGATGTTCACGTCGAACAGAGCTGAAGACGTCGTCGCCGAGAGCAAGTCGTTCCGCGACGGCGATTGCTTGCGCAACGGGTTCGATGATCCACCAGTTGCGTCGCTGGGTCCCACGCCGACCCTTCCGGAGCTGGGAGGTGACGGCGGGCGCCCCGTACGAAGTGGTGAGCGCTCCCTTCTTGATGCTCAGCAGTTCCGAGTCGCGCATCATCGTGAGAGCCGCGCAGAAGACGTAGCACGCGTTGCGGAGGAGCTTCAGTTGGACTCGGATCGTCGCCGGGTCGAATCCGTCGATCCACGGACCGACGGATCCATCGGCGCGTTCGATCGCCGTCGCTTTTGTGGCGAGCCCACCGCGCGCGGTCGCGAGCGTGCCGGAGCCGATCGCGTCGACGATGTCCTGACGTCGGCGGAGGACGTCAGGACGGTCCAACTCGGAGAACATCTGCTTGCTGTGCCCATCGGAGACGAGCAAGGAAAGAAGTGTCCAGTGGATCTCGCCCTCGCGGAATCTGCCGTACGTCATCCGATGCAGGGGCACCCGATTTCCGGGCGTTACGATCCATCGCGCGAGCGTGTCCTCGGGGTGTCGTACCTTCACGCGCTCGGCTTTGGGGCGGTCGAGCGCCGACCATTCCGCGGCGGCCGCAAAGATGTCGTGCGAGAACACGTTGATGTACTGCCAACACGCCCGCAGGAGCGGCCACCACACCTGCGGTGGAATCACCGGCGTGCTCAGCTCGGCGCTGGACTTCTGCCCGCTGAGCGCGATCGTGTGGAGATCTCCCCATGGACGGAATGGGATGCCTCCGCCAGAGAGGACTGCCGCGTAGGTGTGCAGTTCGCGAACAGCATCGACTGCTTGTCGCGTTCTGGAGGGGATCCCCATCGTCTTGACCTCAGTGAGGAAGCCGTCGAGGTGCGACTGATGGAGATCACGGAGTGGAGTGTCAGGGAGGTTGTCGGCGTACCACGCGGCGAACCGCTTCAGGCCCTCGAGCTTGGAACGGATCGTCTTCACATGGGCGGGCGTTGCTCGCAGATAGATCATCTGCCCGCGCAGCACGGGATGCACAGGGTTGAGAAGTGCCATTGCGAGTTCGCGAGCACGAAGGTTCCACTCACCGATGAACGAGTCGAACAACAGCACCGCGGAATGGCGGCCCGCAGCAGGGTTCCACCCCAGGGCGCTGAGGTCCCAGCGATCCTCATCTCCGAAGAAGGGGATGGGGAAGTCATGTTCGAGGTGTCGATCTGAGATGACCGCCGTGTCGCTCGCCCAGTAGTCGCTCGCGAACAGCGACACCGGCTCGGCAGAGTACTCGCGATCGACGCTCACAGGTGGACTCCTCTCTGGGTGAGCGGCACATGGACAGAGGCGGTCTCGCACGCCGTCCGCGCGTTCTCGATCTCCGTCGGGGAGAACTCGTGGAGGATGCGTTCGACGTTGACCAACTGCTGACCGTGTACCGCCGCGAACTGGGCCGGGGGCATCTCGTTCTCGTGACCGCGGAGAATCTCTCGGTACGCGAGGACTCGCGGCAGGTGATCTGCGAACACGATCGCGTTCGGGCACGCGAAGCACATCGATGGCCGATGCTCGCAGAGCCGCCCCGCCGGCGTGAAGGGCGATTCGTACGGTGACGTGCACTGAGTCACGTTGATTCCCTGGTCAGTGGCGCTCGAGGCCAACTCGGCGGCTGCGGCAGCACCCAGGTCGCCTGCTGCGTCGTCGACGGTGCTGGCCGCAGCACGAACGAAGACCGGCCCTCGTACTCGATCGAACACCTGACTCTGCGCCGCGTTGACTGCGTTGCCGGCCAGAACATGCACGGTTGTCGACTGCGCGTAATGGCGTTGGTAGACAGCGATGCTGTGGTCGTCTCCCGCCGCGGCGTCAGCGCTGCGGAGCACTGCTGCACGAACACTCTTCACTGTCTTGCGTAGCCGGCGGGAATCGTATGGCTTTGATATCTCGGGCGAGATCGCCATCAGAAGCGACGTGAAGGGGCGGCGCGAGAATGACTCCTGGCGCGCGACGAGATGCCTGGACGCGGTGCGCTGCACGGTGATGAACAAGGCGTCCGCGTCGGAGCCGCCCACCTCCTTTGCCTCCTCCCGAGCTGCCTCGGTGACAGCGATCAGGCGAAGTATGAGATCCCCTGCTCTCCACCCGGTGCCATCGCGAGACCCGGTGATCGCGCATCGCACGGTTCGAGTTCGGTGGGCTCGCGCCTTGTGGAGCCGTACGCGGACCGAGTCTGTCGTGTGCTCGATGTCTGTGAGTCGAACGTCCGACCACTCTTCCGGCGCCGCACCACTCTCCAACTGCAGGAGTGTGCGAAACGCAACGAGGTCCTCGCTGGACGGATAGAGGTGGGTCAGTAGTCGTCGCGTGATCCGGCCGGCATTGGCGCGGACCGGTGACTGTTCGAGCGCGAAGTCGTCGTGGAGGTCGTCGAGCACACCCGATGCGCACGCGCGGAGGACATCAGCCTCGATCGATGCTCCGGGACGTCGTCCGAGATGGCGAATGCCCCACAGGACATCGGCGCTTCGTTCCCACCCTGTGCTTCGGGGATCGTCTGCGCTGGCGAGCAGCCGACGTCCGACTGCCAGACGAGCCTCCAATTCGCGGATTCGGGCGCGGCAGGCGTTGCGAATCGCGAGTCGCTCCGCGTTCGAGAACTCATCGAGCGGCGTGGAGTCGCCGCCCTGGTGCAGCACGTGCGCCTGCGCCCAACGGAGCGTGGCGTCGCTGACGTCACGACCGTTCGCTGCGTGGACGCGGACGAGAGCGCGGATCTGTCTGCCGTACTTGTACGGGATCGCGCTCTCTGGCGGGTAGTTGCCGGCCAACGCGGATTCCCACGCGTGCAACGCGTCGATGAGGGCGAGTCCCGGCGTTGCGAGACTCACAGTTCGCGGGCAAGCGTCAGGTAGACCGCGCAGAAGGCTCATCAGCGCCCGGCGGTACTGATACGCGGTGCCGTCGGTGTGACCCATGGCTCGACGCATGTCGATCAGCGCGTCCGCGAGCTCAGCCGCAAGGACGGGGTGTGCGAAGTCGAGCGGGGCGAGTGTTCCATCGACGTTCGCGGTCGGAAGAACGAACAGCATCTGCCGCGGGGTGAGGTCGATGTTCGTCACGCGACGTTCCGATCAGCGAGGACTGCGTCCGCGTATGTCATGCCCTCGTCGCTCCAGCTCTCGAATACGTCCTGGATGAGCGCATCGGTGTCCTCGATGTAGCGCAGGTAGACCATGGTCGTCGCCGGGTTCGAGTGCCCCAGCAGCCGCTGCACTGTAAGTCGCGGGTTGATGGCGATGTGCTCGGAGATCGTGGCTGGTCCCACGTTGCCTGCCCGTCGCTCCGCCTCGCGGGCCAGCGCCACATCGGTCAGCGATTTCAGGAGCACGACAGCGAAAGTGTGGCGCAGATCGTGCGGAGTGATCCGTGCACGGCGACCGCCCATCTCGTCCTGAGCGAGCCTCAGAGCACGCCCGCTTGCAGCCTCGAACGTCGCGTGCCATTGCCTGCGGCTGATCGGCAAACCGCCTCGACCGACGAACAGCCCCAGCGCCTCCATCCCGTGGTCCCGCTCGATGACGGCAATTCGTCGCAGGTGCGGAGGCAGCTGGTGCAGCCGCCATCTCGATCGCCGCCCATTCACCCGGCCTCGCAGGATGCCTGCCGACACGTCGATCTCGTCGACGACGAACAGCTCGGAGCGGCGTCGCCAGAGGGAGGCAGCTGACGCGCGGACGACCGCTCGGCGCTCCGTCTGCCGGTAGAGATCGACCGCCCGAAGCGTCGTGAGGGGGACGTGGACGCGTCGACGCTTCTGGTACTTCGCGCACGCCTCGAGCAAGACGGAGATGCCGGTGCCCGTCGGCGGCGGGACTTCAGCGTCGAGCAGTGTGGAGAACTCACCGAGGCGCATCCCCGTCGTCACGGCCAGCTGCGCGCCCGCCTTTGAACGCAGGCTCGTTGTGCCCCGCCAACTCTCGTCCAGATCGCCCGCGGCGGTTCGTCCGCCGAGACCGACGTCGAGGAACGTGCGCCACTGCGCCTGCGTCAGCGGCCGAATGTCGGGCTCGCTCCTCCAACGCATCCGGAGCGGCGACGACCTTCCGATGGTGATCCACGGTTCGCGCTGGATCTGCCCGGTCTGAGTGAGCAGCTGATAGATCCCGCGTATCACGACCACGTCGCGTCGCCACGTCGCCGGCGACACCGGGCGCTCGGAGCCGCTCAGCCGCCATTCGCGGAACGCGACGATGTCGTCGCTCGACGCATGGATCACGTCGGTCTGTCGCGTGGCGAGGAACGACGCAAACCGCCTGGCGTCGTATGCGTACGCGCGCAGCGTCGCCGGGTCTGTCGACGCTGCGACGATCCGGAAGTACGTCAACCACGGCTCAACCGGCCGCCACCGATCGTCAAGAAGGATCGGCATCCCCTCGGGGAGCGAACGGGTGCGCGAGTAGATGTCGCTGGCGCGCGCGTCGAAGTCGGTTGAGGGGGCGAGTTGGTGGTCGACGAAACGCAGATACATCATGCTCCGGGGGTGCAGTCGGGTGGGTCGTTGAGACACTGACCGAACGTACACATAACGGCGTGCGGATCCGGAAACTTTCTCGTTCCTGTTCTCGAGCGCAAACTGGCCGCGGTCCAGGCGCGTTACGGGAAGAGCGACTTCGAGAGGCGCAACTACGCGCTGTTCGGATTGATGTGCATCTACGGCATCGAGTTGCTGGAAGACAACGCGGCCGAGTGCCGCGAGAATCTGCAGGGTACTTTCGCCCGGGTGCTGAAACTCGCGTCCGATGACGCGCTTCTTCCCGCTGCGCGCGTGGTGCTCGACGTCAACATCGTGCAGGGCGACGCGCTGGCGATGGCGGATGCCGCAGGCGACCCGATCGTCTTCCCGGAGTGGGGCTACCTCGGGCGCGGAAAGTTCCAGCGCCGCGACTTCCGCTTCGACGCGCTGACGCAGCGATCCGCGGCGTCGGGGACGCTCTTCGATGCCTTCGAGGAGCACGAGATCTTCACGCCGGTGCGGACCTACCCGGCCATGACTGTTCAGAATCTGGCGGCGGCTTCGGCCCCTGAGCCTGTCGAAGGGTCCGAAAAACCATGACCACACCCGTTCTCGAAGGCAAGGCGAGCTTCGCGCTGCGCGCTCACAATCCTGACGTTCTCACGTGCATCGCGAACCTCTCGAATGACGAGGTCTTCACACCTCCTGAGCTCGCGGGCCAGATGCTCGACACCGTGGCGGATGCGTGGGCGGACGCTAACGGCGGCGAGATCATCTGGCAGAACCCGGATGTCACGTTCCTCGACCCGTTCACGAAGTCAGGGGTGTTCCTGCGCGAGATCACCGCGCGGCTGACGGAGGGGCTTGCGGACAAGATTCCCGACCTGCAGGAGCGCGTCGACCACA
This sequence comes from Microbacterium sp. NPDC077644, assembly GCF_040702785.1. Classification (NCBI taxonomy): domain Bacteria; kingdom Bacillati; phylum Actinomycetota; class Actinomycetes; order Micrococcales; family Microbacteriaceae; genus Microbacterium; species Microbacterium sp. NPDC077644. Next base: position 199,124 of record NZ_JBFBME010000002.1, on the reverse strand, counting down.
TCCTCACGAAGCAGGTCTACGGCATCGGCATCACGCAGTTGACGGCATTGCTCGCACGGCGCAGTGTCTACTGCTCGAAGGATGCCACCGGACCGCACTCTGTTGCGAGGAGCTTCGACCGCGACTGGGGCAACATCTGGTTCGAGCGGACCGAGCACACGTGGGCCGGCGACAGATGCGGGTACTGCGGGGCCGGGAAGGCTTCGTACGGGCGCGGCGACGCGTTCGAGACGCACGCGTACGCGTTCATTCACACCACCAACCCGCGGGCGATGCTCGCACGCATGTTTGGAGCCGACGTGCAGTTCGACGTCATCATCGGGAACCCGCCGTATCAGCTAAACGACGGAGGTGGAAGCGGCACGAGTGCCGGTCCGCTTTACCACCGCTTCGTAGCGCAGGCCAAGCGGATGGATCCTCGGCTCGTATGCATGGTGACTCCGGCGCGATGGTTCTCTGGGGGCAAGGGCCTCGATGACTTCCGTGAGTCGATGCTTGAGGATGATCGTCTGCGAGTCATCGAGGATTATCCGGATTCGAACGATGTCTTCCCTGGAACTCAGATCAAGGGCGGCATCGCATTCTGGTTGTGGGACCGTGACTCTCCGGGAGACGTGCGCGTCTCAACCCACGACAAGGGTGAGGTTGTGTCGATCGCAACGAGACCCCTTGTTGAACCGGGCACCGATGTGTTCATTCGCTACAACGAGGCTCTGCCAATCCTGCGGAAGGTCGCTAGGCGCGAGCACGGAGGCGAGACGCAGACACTATTTCCTCCTGCCCGCAAGCGATTCTCGGAGCTTGTCAGCGTACGACGGCCGTTCGGGCTCGAGAGTTCGGTGCGAGGGTCCGATGCGGGGGACGTGCTCCTGTACCAGGCTGGCGGGACGGCGCGCATCGAGCGAGCAAAGGTATCACGTGGGGTGGATTTAATTGACGCCTGGAAGGTCTTCATCGCTTTTCTGGCCAGCGGCAGCGATGCATTCCCTCACGTCATTCTGGGCAAGCCGCTTGTCGGGGTTCCTGGCAGCGTCTCGACTGAGACCTACCTGGCTATCGGACCCTTCGAGAGCGAAGCCGAATGCCGCAGTGTTGTGTCGTACATCTCGACCCGGTTCTTCAGATTCTTGGTATTGCAGAAGAAGCCTTCTCAGAATGCGACAAAGAAAGTGTACGAGTTTGTGCCCTCGCAGGACTTCTCGCGCCCGTGGACAGACGCTGACCTGTACGAGAAGTACGGCATCACTGACGAGGAGATTGAGTTCATCGAGAGCATGGTTCGCCCGATGGAGGCTGCCGATGTCGACGCCTGAGTCCGACCTCCTCCCCACGAAACCCGAATCGCGCCCGCGTCTGTACGCCTGGTCATCCGACGAACTCGCCCGCCGCTGGCGCGGCTGCCTCAAGGTCGGTCAGACCAGCCGCGACGTCAACACACGCATCAAGGAGTCGCAGGGGCAGGCTCGCGTCGACTACCTGCTCGAAGTCGACGAGCCGGCTGAACGCCCGGACGGCACGCTCATCACTGACGTCGACGTCCGGCGTCGACTGATCGAGAAGGGCTTCGACAACGTCGTCTTCGAGTCGAGCAAGGAGTGGATGCGCTGCACCGCCGACGACGTGAAGACGGCGATCGCCGAGCTTCGCGACGGGGTGCGTTACGGAGGCATCCATAACGCGACCTTCGGCATGCGCGCCGAACAGGAGTCCGCCGTCGAGAAGACTCTCGAGTACTTCCTCAGTCGCTGGGACGAGGATTCCGATGCCGTGCCGGAATTTCTGTGGAACGCAAAGATGCGCTTCGGCAAGACGTTCACCACCTACCAGCTCGCCAAGCGCATGGAGGCGAAGCGAGTATTGGTGATGACGTTCAAGCCCGCCGTCGAAGACGCGTGGGACACCGATCTGAGGACCCACGTCGACTTCGACGGGTGGCAGTACCTCTCCCGCAAGACCAGTGGCGACCCGGCATCCGTCGATCCTGAGAAGCCCCTCGTCTTCTTCGGATCATTCCAAGACCTCATGGGGCGCGACAAGGCCACCGGAATGTTCAAGGCGAAGCACGCCTGGCTCACCGACCTGACGTGGGATCTCGTCGTCTTCGACGAGTACCACTTCGGCGCGTGGCGCGACGCCGCGAAAGACCTCTTCGAGGGCGAAGACGTCAAGGCGCAGAAGAAGGCCACCGAAGACGAGTTCAGCAAGGACCTCGAGACCTTCGCTGAGAACCTCGAAGAGATCGGCCTCGACGAGGACGCCTTCGTGCCGATCAAGGCCCGTTCCTACCTCTACCTCTCCGGCACGCCCTTCAAGGTGCTCAAGGAGGGCAGGTTCATCGAGGAACAGATCTTCAACTGGACCTATACCGACGAGCAGCGCGCGAAGGCGGCGTTCGCCACGGAGCATCCGGACGCCCCGAACCCGTACGCCGCACTGCCCGAGATGCGGCTGCTGACGTACCAGATGCCCGAAGAACTCATCGCGATCGCGAGCCAGGGCGAGTTCGATGAGTTCGACCTCAACGCGTTCTTCGAGGCGAAGGTCGTCGACGGCGTGGCCGAGTTCGTCCACAAGGATGACGTGCAGAAGTGGCTCGACATCATCCGCGGGCAGTACGCTCCGACCCAGATCGATCACCTCAAGGCGGGGCAGCGCCCGCCGTTTCCATACTCTGACACGCGCCTGCTGCCGTACCTTCAGCACTCCATCTGGATGCTCCCGCGTACAGCATCCTGCGCCGCCATGGCGAACCTGCTCGCCGAGAAGCAGAACACGTTCTGGCACGACTACTCCGTCGTGAATGTCTCCGCACCCGGCGTCGGAGTCGGGCTTGACGCGCTGCCGCCTGTCCGCAACGCGATCGGCAGCGGCTTCGACACGAAGACGATCACCCTTACCGTCGGCAAGCTCACGACCGGCGTGACGGTGCCGCAGTGGTCGTCGATCCTCATGCTGAGGAACCTCCAGGCTCCCGAGACCTACTTCCAGGCGGCGTTCCGGGTGCAGTCGCCGTGGACGATCCGCAACCCCGACGGAGACGATCCATCTCGCGAAGAGATCCTCAAGCCGGTCTGCTTCGTGTTCGACTTCGCGCCGACGCGGGCACTTCGTCAGATGAGCGAGTACGGGATCGGGCTGGCTCCGGAAGAACGCAACCCCGAGAAGGCCGTTGAAGAACTCGTGAAGTTCCTGCCGGTGCTCGCCTACGACGGGTCGAACATGACCCAGGTGGATGCCGGCGGCATCCTCGACATCGCGATGGCCGGCACCTCGGCGACGCTGCTGGCGCGCAAGTGGGAGTCGGCGATCCTCGTCAACGTCGACAACGCGACGCTGAAGAAGATCATGGACGACCAGGCCGCGATGGCTGCCGTCATGAACATCGAGGGCTTCCGTGCGCTCGGAGCCAACGTGTTCGAGACCGTGGTCAACAAGAGCGAGGCGGGCAGCAAGACGAAGAAGGAGAAGGGCGAAGACCTCACTCCCTCGGAGAAGAAGGAGCTGAGCGAGGAGGAGAAGGAGTACAAGTCCAAGCGCAAGCAGATCCAGGAGAAGCTGATCAAGTTCGCGACCCGGATCCCCGCGTTCATGTACCTCACCGACTATCGCGAGAACACGCTCTACGACGTGATCACGAAGATCGAGCCCGACTTGTTCCAGGCCGTCACCGGACTCACCGTCGAGGACTTCAACCTGCTCGTCTCGCTCGGCGTCTTCAACGCGGCGCACATGAATCAGGCCGTGTTCGCGTTCCGTCGGTACGAGGACGCATCGCTGTCGTACACCGGCATCGAATCGCATGAGGGGCTGCGGCGGTACGGGCTGTACGACACGGTTGTCGCCGTGGAGTGACGAAGGAGAGAGGGACGTTTCCATGGCAGCGAAGAAGATGCTCGAACAGCACATCGCGGTTTTCGGCGAGAGCGGCAGCGGGAAGACAGTGCTGCTGTCGTCGTTCTATGGACCGACGCAGGAGAAGGGTTTCGGCGACCGCAACCGCTACGACGTCGTGGCCGACAGTCGCGAGCAGTCCAAGGCCGTGTATCAGAACTATGTCGGGATGCGGGACTACCGTACGCTGCCCGAAAGCACGCAGTTCGCATCGACGGCGTACTCGTTCAAGATCCAGATGGCTCAGGGCCCTTCGGGCGGACAGAAACAGCAGACGTCGCACGACACGATGCGCGTTGTCTGGCACGACTACCCCGGGGAGTGGTTCGCCAAAGATCTCTCGGGCGAAGAGGCGAAGCGTCGCGTGGCCGGGTTCCGCTCACTCCTGAGGTCCGACGTCGCGATCCTGCTCGTCGACGCACAACAACTGATCGAGAACGAAGGGCAGGAGCACGCGTACCTCAAGTCGCTGTTTCACACCTACCGTGACGGCATCGCAGCGTTGCAGGACGACATCCTCGACGACGGGGCCCCGCTCATACGATTCCCCCGCATCTGGATGATCGCCCTGTCGAAAGCCGATCTGCTCCCTGACCTCGACGTGCACGCCTTCAGGGACCTCGTCATCGGCAAGGCCGGCGCGGATCTCGCCCAGTTGACCGAGGCGATCAAGTCGATGGTTCAGTCGCCAGAGGCGCTCGCCGTTGGTGACGACTTTGTGCTGCTCTCGTCGGCGAAGTTCACGCCAGACGAGATCGATCTGACGGAGCGGATTGGGCTGGACCTCATCCTTCCGATCGCGTCTGTGCTGCCGTTCGAGCGGCACCTGCGTTGGGCAGACACGATGAACCTGCCGGCCAAGGTCGGCAAGGACCTACTGAGCAACGTCGAGGTGTTCTCGAGCCTAATCAGTGGGCTGCTCGGCTTTCTGGCGGTCAAGGCGCCCGGCCCGGTTCGTCCCGTTGCTGCATTGCTGAGCGCGATCCTCTCGAAGGACAAAGTCGAGCGCTTCATTCGCATGGGACGCGACAAACTGGAAGAGGTCGAGCGCGTCGCGATCGCGCGACGTGACTACCTCGCCGCGGTACTGGCACGATTCCGCCTCGACCTCGAGGCCGGTGAGGCCGATGACGTGCTGCTTCGGAGCCTGCGGTGAGGTTCATCTGGGCGACCCGCGGGCGGACGTGGGGGTTCACATTCCTCTCGACAGCAGGTCTGCAGGACCCGCTCCTCTCCTACGAAGCAGTCATGTCCGGACTCGGATCAGCATCGAATGGTTGCGTGCGCGTCGGCGAAGCGGTGGCGCTGAGGTTCCATGATCCCGAACGGCGCACGGACCGCTCGGGCCGACCCATTCCGCACAACTTCGTGCTCTACGACGAACTTACCGAGCGGGTCGAAACGGTCGAAGACGGGCTGCGCGAGGTGTGGCCGCTTGTCGCCGATGATTTCGCTCGCGTTTGGGATCTGCCGAGGGCGCCGCATCCACTCAGGTAGTTGCGGACCTCACAGTCCGGCATCCGACCCGCGCAACGGCGCCAGCCCGATCATCCGGAGCTGATCCCCGCGGTCTTGTGTTGAGCGCGATCGTGTGCTGTACACGGCATGGCTCCCGGGCCTCTGATCTGGGAGACTGGAGACATGGTCACCGCCGTGCTGTTCGATTCTGAGGCGATCGCTCGCGTCAGTGAGCGTTTCGGTGTGCGCCGGCTCCGTGTTTTCGGATCGGTGCTGACGGATCGGTTCGATTCGGAGAACAGCGACGTGGACTTCCTCGTGGACTTTCACCCGAATCGCGAGGACCGCCTGGACGACTACCTCGGCCTGAGAGACGCGCTTGCCGAGATCGTCGGTCGCGACGTCGACCTCGTCGTCGCCGACGCGGTGCGGAATCCCTACTTCAAGAAAGCCGCCTTCGGGAGCGCGCAGGACATCTATGCGGCTTGAGAGCGCCAAGCTGCTCTGGGATGCGGGCCAGGCCGCACACGCCGTGCGCACATTCACCGACGGCGTGACCAAGGAGCAGTTCTTCACCGATCTCCTTCTGCGTTCGGCCGTTGAGCGGCAACTCGAGATCCTGGGCGAGTCGCTCGTCCGTCTCCGCCGCGACGACTTCGGGGCGGCTGGACGGATCCCGGAACTCCACAAGATCATCGGTATGCGCAACGTCATCGCACACGAATACGGCGACATCGACTACGAGACGGTTTGGGTCGCCGTCACGAGGTACATCGGACCGCTGATCTCCGACCTCGATCGCCTACTGGCAGAAGCCGACCCTCCCAACTGATATGTCGTCCGGCCTGGGCCGAAGCTCGTGAACACGCAGAGCCGTGTCACGGCATCCGCCGCGTCGACTCATGTCCGTGGCATCCGTCAAGATAGTCGTATCCGACCCCCGGGAGAATCATGACGGCACTCGTGCAGGCGCACGCGCTCTCGCGCCTGCTCGACGAGCACGTCGCGTGGCGCATGCTGCGAGCGGACATGGCGCCCGTCATCGTCGCCATCCTCAGCGACCACCTCGGCGGCGAAGAGCGGCGCATCGAGAGCGAGGACCTCTATGAGCGCATCGATGCCGATCTCGACGAGTTGCGGGCGCACGGATTCGATCTGCCCGGCACGGCGAAGGCGTACTGCGCGCAGTGGCGGGCATCCGGCTACCTCGTGCGGCGCCCGGCCGAGACGAGCAGAGGCGAGACTTTCGAGCTGTCGCCGGCCGCGCTGACGGCGACGCGCTTTCTCGCCCAGCTCGCGCAGCCACGGCAGTCGGCCACGGAATCGCGGTTGACGAGCATCGCGGCGCAACTGCATCGTCTCGCGGTCGACTCCGATCCGGACGCCCGCACGCGCATCGCCCGGCTCGAAGAGCAGCGCGCGCAGATCGACGCCGAGATCGAGGCGATCAATCGCGGTGAGGCGCCTCCCCTCGATCAGGAGCGCGCTGTCGAACGGGTGCGCGACGTGCTCGCGATGGCGGAGGACATCCCGAGTGATTTCGCCCGCGTGCGCGCCGAGTTCGAAGGACTCAACCGTGACCTGCGCGCCCGGGTGCTCGAGTCGGATGCCGCGCAGCGCGCCGTGCTTGACGACATCTTCCGCGGCGTGAACATGATCGACGAGTCCGACGCCGGGCGCAGCTTCAGTGGTTTCGCAGGGCTGGTGCTCGACCCGGAGCGCGGCGAGGAGTTTGAGGAAGACATCCGCCGCGTGCTCGAGCGCGACTTCACGAACGCGCTGAGCGCGGCCGAACGCCGCTTCCTGCGCCGACTGCTGCGAACGCTGAAAGAGCGCAGCGGCGAGATCCACGACGTCATCACCACTTTCGCCCGGGGCCTGCGCCGTTACGTCCAGTCGCAGGAGTACGAGCGCGACCGAGTGCTGCGTCGCGAGCTGCGCGGCGCGCTCGCGACCGGTCACGCGGCGAGCGGCCGGATCAAGCCCTACAAGCCGACCCGGGTCGGCCTGTCGCTGTCGGCCGTGCCGATGCACAGCGCCGGGTCGCTCCGGCTGCACGACCCCGCCGCGTATGACGCTCCTGAGGAGGTCGTCACACACGAGGCCGCAGCCGTGAGTATCGAGGGACTCCGCGCGCTGGCCCGCGAGACCGAGATCGACTTCGACGAGCTCACCGGCAACATCAATGCGGCACTGCAGGACGTCGATGAGATCTCGATCGCCGAGGTGCTCGAGCGCTTTCCGGCCACACAGGGCGTGGCCAGCGTCGTCGGTCTGCTGGCGCTCGGCGCGGCCCAGGGGGTGGCGAGCGCATCCGAACACGTCGAGTGGGTGGGGTCGGATGCCGTCGCACGCGCTGCATGGATACCCAGCTATCGCTTCACCGGGAGGGTTCTGTGACTGAGAAGGACGGGATACCGGAGACGGCGACGCCCGAAGAGCAGCCGGCTGCGGAACCAGGGGCGTGGCCCGGAGACACCGGGACCCTGAGCATCGACGCGCGGCGCGCACTGCTCAAGCTGATCCAGGGGCCGTATCTCTCGGCCGCTCGAGCGCCCGGCCCGTGGTCGGCGCTGCTCGCCGACGAATCGCGCATCCGCTCGCGGCTGCACGACCTCTTCCTCGATCTCGTCCTCGATCGGGATGCCGGCTTCGCCTTCGTGCGCAACGCGGCGACAGGGGAGCAGGAGGCCCCCGTCGCCGTCCGCTCCGAGCAGCTCACCTTCATCGACACGGCGATGCTGCTCGTGCTTCGTCAGATGCTGCTCAGCGGCGAACAGGACGGACGGGTCATCGTCGGGCGAGACGACGTCTTCGAGCAGCTCGCACCGTTCCGTACCGCTGATCGCGATGAGACCGACTTCGCGAAGCGGCTCAACGCCTCGTGGCTGAAGATGCGCAACAAGCTGCGGGTGGTCCACGCGCTCTCGGACGAGCGCGTCGAGATCTCCCCGGTGCTGCGGATGCTGGTCGACGCCGACCAGGTGCGCACCATCGCCGCCGAGTACGAGCGCATCCGCGCGGGCGAGAGCGCCCCATCCGCGCAGTCAGGAGCCGACGACGAGGAGGCGAACGATGACGTTGCTTGATCTGGGCCCGGATCAGACGGCTGCCGACGAGCAGCACTCGGGTCAGTGGCGCCTCGCGCGCATCGAGGTGGTCAACTGGGGCACCTTCGACGGCGCCCACCGCATCGACGTGTCCCGAAAGGGGCACCTGATCACCGGAGCGTCCGGGTCGGGCAAGTCATCGCTGCTCGACGCGATCGCGGCCGTCCTCACACCCGAGCGGTGGCTGCGCTTCAACGCGGCCGCGCAGGACACGTCTTCGCGCGCCGACGATCGCGGCCTCGTCAGCTACGTGCGCGGTGCCTGGACGAAAGAGGCCGACGAACTCGAGGATCGCGCCGTCAGCACCTATCTCCGCCCGCGTGCGACGTGGAGCGGCATCCTGCTGCGCTTCGAGAACCAGGGCGATGCGCCGGTGACCCTCGTTCGACTGTTCCATCTGCCGGGCGCGTCCACCGCCCGTGCCGAGCTCAAGGACGCGTTCGTCCTACTGCGCAGCGAGGTCGTCCTCACCGACTTCGCCCCGTTCGTCGCGAAGGGCATCGAAGCGCGCAGGCTCAATGCTGCGTTCCCCGACGGCGTCGTCTCGACGGGCAGCCACGGCGGCTTCTTCACGCGGATGCGACGCCTGTTCGGCATCGGCAGCGACAACGCCCTGCACCTGCTGCACAAGACGCAGTCGGCGAAGAACCTCGGCAACCTCGACACGCTGTTCCGCGCCTTCATGCTCGATCGCCCCGGCACCTTCGATCAGGCCCGCACTGCCACCGAGCAGTTCCGCGAGCTCAACGCCGCGCACGTGCACGTGGTCGAACTGCGCCGTCAGGCCGAGCATCTCGAACGCGTCGACGAGGCGATGGCCGAGTACGAGCGCCAAGCGCAGGCCGTGACCGAGCTGCAGCATCTCATCGAGGTGCAGGAGCCGTTCCAGGACCGTATGCATCTGAAGCTGGCCCAGGCTCAGCGCGAAGAGCAGACGGCGCAGCTCGCGAGGGCCTCCGAGCGTGCGGCTGCGGCCGGCGCCGCACGCGTCGCGGCCGAAAGCATCCTCAACGAGGCGCGGATGCGGGAGGCCCGGCTCGGCGGAGGGGATGCCGGCCTCATGCGCCGCAGCATCGATGATGCGCGCCGCGAAGCCGACCGCATCCGCGACCATGCCGAGCGATTCGCCTCCGAGCTGCGTGCCGCCGGCATCGAGCACGCACCGACGGATGCCGCCGAGTTCGCCGCTCTGCAGGAATCCGCGCGCGCCGACCTCGCCGTGGCTCCCGAGGCCGACGACAGCCACGCCGTGCACGAGCGGCATGCCGACGCGCGCCGTCGGGTGGCCGAGCTCGACGAGCAGCTGACGGCGCTGAGGAATCGCCGCAGCAACATCGAGCCGCGACTGATCGCCGTGCGCGAGTGGCTGGCGGGCGAGCTGCGCGTCAGCGAGAAGAGCCTTCCGTTCGGTGGCGAGCTGATCGACGTGCTCCCCGAATTCGCGGAGTGGACGGGTGCGATCGAGCGCGTGCTGCGTCCTCTCGCATCGGCTCTGCTGGTGCCGGACGGCGACCTCGTCCGCGTCCGGCGGCTCATCGAGAAGCGCTCGCTCGGGACGCGGCTGGTGATCGAGGCGGTGCCGAGGGAGGCCGCCGCGCCTCGACCGTCCACGGCTCGCGACTCGTTGCTGCACCGCATCCGTGTCTCCGACGGCCCGTTCCAGACGTGGATGCAGTCGCGGCTCTCCGAATCCTTCGACCTCTCCTGCGTCGCCGGACCCGACGATCTCGACGACGTCGAACGCGGCGTGACCATCGGCGGCCAGATCAAGACATCCGCGCGCCGGTACGAGAAGAACGACCGGGTGGCGATCGACAACAGGGAGCACTGGGTCCTCGGATCCGACAACCAGGCGAAGATCGATCACCTGCTCGATCGCCGCGCCGATGCGCAGCGCGACCTCGACCGTGCGCGTGCCGTTCGCGATGAGCACGTGGCCGTCGGGCAGGCCGCACTGACCAGGCGCCTTCTGCTGCAGCGGGTGATCGAGCGCGCCTGGACCGAGTTCGATGCCACGGCCGCAGAGCAGACGATCGCCGACCGCGAGGCGGAGCTCGCGCGGCTCACGGCGAAGAGCCACGATCTCGCGGACGCTTCGCGTGCCGTCGCAGATGCCGAGGAGCACAAGCGCGTCGCCGATCGGGAGGCGGATGCGGCGAATGCCGCGCGGGCGCTGGCCGAGAGCGCTCTGAACGCCTCGGACGATCTGATCCAGCACCTCACCGGGCGGCTCGACGGCGTCACCGTGTCGGATGACGATTCCGCCCTGCTCGAAGCCCGCTACCGCTCGGTCCAGCGGCGCATCGACACCGCGAACATCGCGGAGATCGGCGCGAAGGTGGTCAAGGTCCTGAACGCCGCGGCGCAGGAGGCCGACGAGGCGCGCTCGCGCTCGATGGCCTCGTTCGCCCGGCTGACCGTGGACTTCCAGCGCACGTGGCCGACGGCGGCGCCGAACCTCACGCCGGAGATCGAGGACCGCGCCGGCTACCGCGCGCTGCTCGACGGCATCCGCACCCGGGGTCTGCCGACGCACGAGGAGAACTTCCGCCGACTGCTGCGGGAGAAGTCGCGAGACTTGATCGGGCATCTGCTCAGCGAGATCCGGGATGCGCCGAAGCAGATCGAGGAGCGCATCGATCCGGTGAACGCGTCGCTGGGCCGGTCGCTGTTCGACGCCGACCGCTACCTGCGGATCCGGGTGAGGACCAAGCGCTCGCCCGAGGCCGCCGAGTTCATGACCGAGCTGAAGGGGATCGTCGACGGCTCGTGGGACCAGAACGACCTGCGCGCTGAGGAGCGGTTCGCCGCGCTCAAGCGCATCATGGACCGGCTCGAGTCGGCCGAGAACGGTGAACGCGCGGACTATGTGTGGCGCCAGCGCTGCCTCGACACCCGCGAGCACGTGACATTCCAGGCGCAGGAGGTCGATCGCGCCGGGCGGGTGCTCAGCGTGCACGATTCGAGCGCCGGCCTCTCGGGAGGGCAGAGGCAGAAGCTCGTGATCTTCTGTCTCGCCGCAGCGCTGCGCTACCAGCTCACGGACGACGACCAGGACATCCCGACCTATGGCACGATCGTGCTCGATGAGGCGTTCGACAAGGCCGACAGCCAGTACACGCGTATGGCGATGGACGTGTTCCACGAGTTCGGGTTCCACATGATCCTCGCCACCCCGCAGAAGCTGCTGCAGACGATCGAGAGCTACGTCGGGGCGGTCACCTCGGTCTCGAACCCGACACGCAGGCAGTCGCTGCTGTCGAACGTGCCGTTCGAGCAGGTGAACTGATGCCGGTCACGGTCGCGGAGGCTCGAGCCCGAGCGGCCAAGGCGGTTGAGAAGGGGCGGCGGGAGTGGGCGGCGCGTGCGGACGGCGATGATGCGGTGCTCGACATTCCATTGAAACCGCCGACGGAGGCCGCTGTGCTCGCCGGTCCGCGCGCGGCGAGCGAATGGGCCGACTCCTGGCGTGCCGTGGACGGAGGCGACATTCTGGTGCGCTGGGCGCACAAGAACTGGCCCAGCGTCGGCAGGCAAGAGCTTCCGGAGCGGCTGACGCTGTATACGGCGGACGCGATCGCGCGGTTCGCCGGACGCGACGTGAACCGGGACTGGGCGCGGATCCGCGACCGCGCCGCGATGCTCCGCGAGAGATTCGGCGCTCACGATGAGATCGTCGCGGCGATCCGGGCGCGCGGCACCGCCATCGATCGTCTGACGGGCGTCGACTTCGTGCTTCTGCTCGAGGTGCTGGCCTGGCTGCGCCAGCATCCATCCTCCGGCTATCGCCTCAGGCAGGTGCCGATACCCGGGATGCACACCAAATGGCTCGGTGCCCACCGGGCGATGGTCGAGTCGCTGTATGCGGCTATCAGCGGCGAACAGGATCTCGGTCTTGTGCCGTCGCCGGAGAGGCTGCGGATCAGAATTCTCGACCCCGGGATGCGGCCCGGAGGTCTCATCGACGTCACCGCGCCTCTCGAGGAACTCGCCGCGCTGGCGATCCAGCCCCGTGCGATCATCGTCTGCGAGAACCTCGAATCGGTACTGGCTCTGCCCGAGTGGCCGGGCGTCGTCGCCGTCCACGGCGGCGGGTACGCGGTTCCGATCCACCGACTGCCCTGGGCGCTGTCGGCGCGGGTACTGTACTGGGGCGACTTGGATGCCGACGGGTTCGCGATCCTGCATCGGTTGCGTTCGAACGGCGTGGATGCGGTCAGCGTGCTCATGGATGAGGGCACGCTTCTCGCGCACCGAGAGCTGTGGGTACCCGACCCGAACGGTGCCGCGGCGCGCACGCTGCCGTCGCTCAGCGCGTCGGAGCAGACGGCCCTCGAGAGGATCGCTGCGGAGGGCGGCGTTCGTCTCGAACAGGAGCGCCTTCCTTGGCCGATGGCGCTGGAAGCGTTGCGCGCGGCGGTGGGGCGGTCGCTGGGGAACTGAGTTCTCCACAGGCATAGGAATCTTTGTTCGAATGTCTGTGGCCTCTGAGAGTATGAGGTATGGCAACTTTCACCGATGTCGCGGCGTTGATCCCCACCCTGTGCGGTGGCGGCGTCGTGGTCGATGATGCTGCCGCTGCGCACGGTGTGCTGATGCTGATGCCGGATGCCGATGTGGTCGCGATTCTGCGTGAGGCGGCGTCAGTGGCGAAGCAGCTGGAGCAGATCCAGGTCGCGGCATCCGGTGTGATCGCGGTGCGGTCCTCGCGGGAGCGGGGGCATTCCGGGTTGTCGCAGTCGCGTGGGCATCGGTCGGCGGCGTCGCTGATTCAGGATGTGACGGGGTCGACGAAGGCGGATGCGAATCGGAAGGTGCGGGTGGGTGAAGCGCTGCTCGACAACGAGCTCGAGGAACAGTTACCCATCGGGGAGGGCGTGCCGGAGTCTCGGCCAGCACCGCGCGCCTGGCATCAGCCGCTGCGCGACGCACTCCGCGATGGTCGGGTGACGTCGGCGCAGTTCGATGCGATCAAACGCGGGCTCGGAGACCCGCCCCTGATCGATGCGAACTCGGGCGATGAATCGAGTGACGGTCTGGATGCTGCGGCGCGGGCGGATGCGCAGGATGCTGCACGTGAGGCGTGGTCGCGGGCGGCGGAGCAGCTGGTCGGTGAGGCCGGTGAGCGAACGGTTGAGGAGTTGTGGCAGGCGGCGCGGACGGTGCGTGACCTGCTCGACCCGGAAGGTGCGGAGGCGCGATATCTGGCGCGGTTCGACAACCGGTCGTTCCGCACCTATCGCGGGCAGGACGGGCAGAAGCGCGCGAGCATCGTATTCGAAGACGACGGTGACCTGTTCGTCGAGACGATGGTGGCGGCCGCGCTGCGTCCACGGCGAGGCGGACCGCGGTTCGTCGATCCGGACGAGAAGGAACTGGCTGCATCGCTGACGGACGATCCCCGCACGACCGATCAGCTCGCATACGACCTGATCATGGACGTGATCCGGGCCGGTGCTCTCGCCGATGCGGCTGCGGTGTTCGGCACCCGCCAGCCGGGAGTGCGTCTCGTGCAGGTGGTGGACGCTGCCGGCACGCGTGCCCCGGTCGCGCACAGCGAAGATCACCTCGTCGCGATACCGGGCGCAGCCGCCGACCAGCGCATCTGCGACACCGGGATCGTGCGGGTCACGGTCGATGCGTGCGGAAATCCACTCGACGTCGGCCGCGAGCAGCGTCTGTTCACGCCGAAGCAGCGCATCGCGCTAGCGATCCGGGACGGTGGATGCCGGTGGCGAGGCTGCGACCGGCCCGCGTCGTACTGTGAAGCCCATCACATCGACGAGTGGCACCGAGATCAGGGCCGAACCGACATCGATCGCGGGATCCTGCTCTGCAGATACCACCACATGACTCTCCACCATGGTGGGTGGTGGATCACCAGCGACGGCACGGATGACTTCGTCGTGCATCACCCCTCGGGTGAGGTATTCCCGATGCGGCCACGCGCGGTGTTGAGCTATGCGTGGGCAGGGATCGACCCACCCCCGAAACGCTTCAGACCTGCCGCGTGACTCAGCGCTGGTTGCGTGGATGCTGCCGCGCCGCGCGCTCGTTGCCGCGCTTGTAGTTGCCTGTCCAGCGAGCCATAACACCCTGCGGATCGGCGCGCACGTCTTCGAGGAACTCTTCGGCGCGAGCGCCCCGAAGCACCGTCGCCTTGCTCCCGTGGTGAGTGATGAGGATGCTCCCGTCGCCGCGCTCCTCGAACGCGAACCCGCCCGGCGTGCCCATCAGATGCCACCTCCGGTGGTGTGCCCCGCCGGCGCCAGCACGAGAAGCTCGCCCACTTCGCACTGCAACGCGTCGCAGATCGCTCGCAGCGTCGAGTACCGGATCGCCCGAGCCCGATCGTTCTTCAGCACCGACAGATTCACGATCGAGACGCCCACCCGCGCGCTCAGTTCCGTGAGTGTCATGCCCCGCTCGGCGAGCAGCTCATCGAGCCGGCAGTGGATGCCGGTCTCCTCCTCGTCGGTGGACGCGGGGGTCATACCAACCCCTCCGTGTCCTTCTGCAGCCGCGCGCCGTCCGCGACCATCATCCCGACGATCGCGATGATGACGCCGAGGAGCAGCAGCGTCACATCGACGCGATCGAGCACCCACAGCACATCCCACTGCGGCAGCGCGATCAGCTCCGGACCGTCAGCAGTCAGCGTGCCGTCGGCGTCGGCCGACACTTCGTACCCGAGCGCACGAACGGCCGCATCCACGGCCCAGGCGTCCAGTTGCGGGGCGATCGCGCCGGCGAGCATCGTCAGCACGCCGACTGAGCCGAGACCCCACGCCAGCATCCGCACGAACGGCCTGCCGCGCAGCATCCGGACCGCGAGCATCACTGCCAGCGCACCACCGGCGATGATCACCAGGACGCCCAGCCCCTCCGCGGTCGCTTGCAGCACGCGCGGCAGAAGCAACGGCTGGTCGCTGACGATCACGACCCCGCTGTAGTCGACGCGGTCGACGTCGCTCGCCGGGCCGGTAGCGCTGATCGACGGCTCGCGTCCGGTGAGCAGATCACTGTGTCCGGTCCAGTAGCTCGTGAAGAAGCCGGTGATCCTCGGGATGGCGCTGATCGCCGAACCGATCAGCAGCATCCCGCCGAGTACCAGCGCGACGATCAGTGCGCCGCTGCGCCCCGGCCGAGAAGCTGTCGTATTCATCAGACCAGTCCTTCCGTCTCGCGCTGCAGATGCGCGCCGTGACGCAGGACCGCCGCGAGAGCAGCGAATGCGAGGCCTGCCGCGATCGGCCAGAACGGGAAGTTCACGACGAAAGCATCCTGCGGCCACCACGCGGCGAGCACGTCCTCCACGCCCGCCACCTCCTCATAGCCTCCGCTGGAATACGAGAGCAGCTCTGCCGACGCCATGCTCCCGGCGATGTCAGACAGCACCTGAGCGGCGACGCCGCCTGCGCTGATGATGACCGCGATCACCATCGATGCCTGCGCCAGGACCGGAGCGAAGGCGCGCCCGCGGATCAACTGGAAGCAGGCGAGAGCCACCATGCTCGCGATCGCACCCGGCAGGATCCACCACAGCGCCTGGCCGATCGCCCAGCAGATGCGCGCCCCGAAGCTCAGACCGTTCACGACCACATCGGCGGACACGAACCCACCGCCCTCTCGCGTCGCCGTCGTCCCCTCCACGAACGCGCCGTCGGGCAGCGTCGGCCAGTACGTCTGCGTCGGGACGGTGATCGGCACCGCCGTCTGAACCAGCGTCGTGATCGTCGTGACGATCGCGCCGACCAGCGCGATTCCCGCCCACAGCACCGCGACGGCAAGAGTCACGCGAACGAGCGAGGGGACGTCATCCGGCAGCATGCGTCTGCGCGCACTCGGACGGAGGAACACGACGATCACCGCGATGCACAGCGCGACGACGAGCGCGGCAGCGGCGAACCACAGAAACATGCCCATCAGAAGCCTCCATATCGACATTCGTTGTTATCGCTTTTCGTTAACATAACGACTCTCGATAACTCCGTCAAGGGTCGGGTATGCCGACGGCGAACACGGCCTTGCGCACCTCGCCTGGTCGTTACTCTCGTAAACAAGCACTCCCGGACAGGAGAGTGCCCAAAGGAGTTGACATGTTCGAGAGATTCACGGACCGAGCCCGTCGTGTGGTCGTCCTCGCCCAGGAAGAGGCGAAGATGCTCAACCACAACTACATCGGCACCGAGCACATCCTGCTCGGCCTCATCCACGAGGGTGAAGGCGTCGCAGCCAAGGCTCTCGAGAGTCTCGGCATCTCCCTCGACGCCGTGCGCGAGCAGGTGCAGGACATCATCGGCCAGGGTCAGCAGCAGCCCACCGGCCACATCCCCTTCACCCCGCGCGCCAAGAAGGTGCTCGAGCTGAGCCTGCGCGAAGCGCTCCAGCTCGGCCACAACTACATCGGCACCGAGCACATCCTCCTGGGCCTCATCCGCGAGGGCGAGGGCGTCGCAGCCCAGGTGCTCGTCAAGCTCGGCGCCGACCTGAACAAGGTCCGCCAGCAGGTCATCCAGTTGCTCTCCGGCGCCCCGGGCCGCGAGCCCGCCGCGGTCGGCGCGCAGGCGCACGAGAACGCGCAGAGCGGAGCCCAGGGCGGATCCGCCGTCCTCGACCAGTTCGGCCGCAACCTCACCCAGGCCGCGCGCGACAACAAGCTCGACCCCGTCATCGGGCGCGAGAAGGAGGCCGAGCGGGTCATGCAGATCCTCTCGCGCCGCTCCAAGAACAACCCCGTCCTGATCGGCGAGCCCGGCGTCGGCAAGACCGCCGTCGTCGAGGGTCTCGCGCAGGCCATCGTCAAGGGCGACGTGCCCGAGACGCTGAAGGACAAGCAGCTCTACTCGCTCGACCTCGGCTCGCTCATCGCCGGCTCCCGCTACCGCGGAGACTTCGAGGAGCGCCTGAAGAAGGTCACCAAGGAGATCCGCACCCGCGGCGACATCATCGTCTTCATCGACGAGATCCACACCCTCGTCGGTGCAGGCGCCGCCGAGGGCGCGATCGACGCCGCCAGCATCCTCAAGCCTCTCCTCGCACGCGGAGAGCTCCAGACGATCGGCGCCACCACGCTCGACGAGTACCGCAAGCACTTCGAGAAGGATGCCGCTCTCGAGCGCCGCTTCCAGCCGGTGCAGGTGAACGAGCCGAGCCTGCCGCACGCGATCAACATCCTCAAGGGGCTGCGTGACCGCTACGAGGCGCACCACAAGGTGCAGATCACCGACGGCGCACTCGTCGCCGCGGCGAACCTCGCCGACCGGTACGTCTCCGACCGCTTCCTGCCCGACAAGGCCATCGACCTGATCGATGAGGCCGGCGCCCGCCTGCGCCTGAGCATCCTCTCCAGCCCGCCCGAGCTGCGCGAGTTCGACGACAAGATCGCCGCCGTCCGCGAGCAGAAGGAAGCCGCTTCCGAGGAGCAGGACTTCGAGAAGGCCGCAGCCCTCCGCGACGAGGAGAAGAGCCTCCTCGCCGAGCGCCTGCGCCTCGAGAAACAGTGGCGAAGCGGCGACGTCGCCACCCAGGCGGTCGTCGACGAGGGTCTGATCGCCGAGGTGCTCGCCCAGGCGACCGGCATCCCGGTGTTCAAGCTCACCGAGGAGGAGTCCAGCCGCCTCGTCTTCATGGAGAAGGCGCTGCACCAGCGCGTCGTCGGCCAGGAGGAGGCCATCGCGGCCCTCTCCCGCACGATCCGCCGCCAGCGCGCCGGCCTCAAGGACCCGAAGCGTCCCTCGGGCTCGTTCATCTTCGCCGGCCCCACCGGCGTCGGAAAGACGGAGCTCGCCAAGGCGCTCGCGGAGTTCCTTTTCGACGACGAGGCAGCGCTCATCTCGCTCGACATGAGCGAGTTCGGCGAGAAGCACACCGTCTCGCGTCTGTTCGGAGCCCCTCCCGGATTCGTCGGATTCGAAGAGGGCGGCCAGCTGACGGAGAAGGTCCGCCGCAAGCCGTTCTCGGTCGTCCTGTTCGACGAGATCGAGAAGGCCCACCCCGACATCTTCAACTCGCTGCTGCAGATCCTCGAAGAGGGTCGCCTGACCGACGGCCAGGGCCGCGTGGTCGACTTCAAGAACACCGTGATCATCATGACGACGAACCTCGGCTCGTCGGCGATCGCCGGTGGTCCTGTCGGATTCCAGATCGAGGGCAACGCGCAGACCAGCTACGAGCGGATGAAGGGCAAAGTCGACGAAGAGCTCAAGCGCCACTTCAAGCCCGAGTTCCTCAACCGCGTCGACGACGTCATCGTCTTCCCGCAGCTGTCGAAGGACGAGCTCGTCCAGATCGTCGATCTGTTCGTCAAGCGCCTCGGCGAGCGTCTGCTCGACCGCGACATGACGGTCGAGCTCACCCTCGCCGCCAAGGAGCGGCTCATCGACATCGGCTTCGACCCGGCGCTGGGCGCCCGCCCGCTGCGTCGTGCGATGCAGCGCGAGATCGAGGACCTGCTGTCGGAGAAGATACTGCACGGCGAGCTGAACCCGGGCGACCACGTGAAGGTGGACGCCGCGGACGGCAAGTTCCTGTTCGAGACCGGCCCGCGCGGCGAGAAGGTCGCGGTCGGCGTCGACACCTCGGGCGGCGCGATCACCGCGACCCCCGACCTGGCGGCGGCCTCGGGCGACTGACGACAGCTCCCTGAGCGACGGAGGGGCGGATGCTTCGGCATCCGCCCCTCTCGCGTGTCCGGACCCGTCCTGAATCCCTGACGATGTCCGGGGTGAGCGGCGTGTCCGCGGCGCGACACGCCGTCCTCGACCGCAGTCGTCTGGGATTCGGCTCCCGTCGTCGCCGGACGGGTTCCCGGGTCACCGGGCTGGCGAGTTCTAGGCTTGAGGGGTGAGCTACACCGTCCGATCTGCGCGCAGCGCCGACATCCTCGGCATCCACCAGTTGCTGGCGCCCCTGGTCGAGCGGCGCATCCTGCTGGGCAAGGACCTGGCCGTGCTGTACGGCGCGGTGCAGGAGTTCGTCGTCGCCGAGCAGGACGGGCAGCTGATCGGATGCGGCGCCCTGCACGTCATGTGGGAGGACCTCGGCGAGATCCGCACCCTCATCGTGCGCGACGACTGGCTGCGCCACGGCGTCGGCCGCGCGATCGTGGAGGCTCTCGAGGGGCGCGCCCACGACCTCGGGCTCACCCGGCTGTTCTGCCTCACCTTCGAGGTCGACTTCTTCACCCGTCGCGGGTTCTCGCCGATCGGGGAGCAGGTCGTCGACCCCGACGTCTACTCGCAACTGCTGCGCAGCCCGGATGAGGGCGTCGCCGAGTTCCTCGATCTCGCCCATGTGAAGCCGAACACCCTCGGCAACACCCGGATGCTGAAGAACCTGTGACGGTGCGGACCTGATGACACCCAGCAGAGCGGTCTACCGGCGCCGGCGCCTCGCCTTCTTCACGATCCTCATCCTCGTCGTCGCGGCGATCGCGGTCGGCGCATGGCTGCTCATCGCCCAGCCGTGGGCGGGCGCGGACACGCAGGCGGCCCCGACCGACTCCCCGTCCGCCAGCCCGAGCGCGACCGGCTCCGAGACACCGGAACCCGAGGACTCGGACACGCCCGAACCCGAGCCCACCGCATCCGGACCCGCGCCGTGCCGCGCCGCCGACGTCGTCGTCGAAGCGGTGACGGATGCCGAGGGCTACCAGGCCGGCACGAATCCGAAGCTGTCGATCTCGCTGAAGAACGCCAGCTCCTCGGACTGCACGATCGACGTGGGGTCGGCGACCCAGGTGTTCACGATCTCCAGCGGAGACGACATCTGGTGGCGATCCACGGATTGCCAGGAGAATCCCAGCAGCATGGTCGTGACCCTCGCAGCGGGCCAGGAAGTGACCAGCGCAGAGCCCATCACATGGGACCGCACACGCTCCGATACCTCAACGTGCGAGCAGGAGAACCGGCCGCGAGCACCCGGCGGAGGCGCCTCGTATCACGTCGCCGTATCGATCGGCGGATTCGACGCCACGACGACGCGGCAGATCTTCCTTTACTAGCTGGTACCCATTCTTTGGGATACCATGGAATAGCTCTCGGCACATACCGGTGTCAGCCATCCCCAGTGGCGTCGTATTCAGCGTCCCCAGCGCTTCGACATTTCGCCGGTCGAGAGCTCGCGGGCCCTTCCGAGTCATCCAATCCCCAATGGATTTCTCGGAAGGGCCCCTCTTTTATGCTGGAGGCATGGCGTCCAAGAAGTCCCCCAAGCCCCGCCCCGAGGAGTTCCGCTCCGAGGCGCTCGCCGCGGCGCTCGAGAAGCAGGATGTCGCCGCCGTCGCGCTGGCCCTCCGTCACGGCAACACGGTCGTACCGCTGCTGCGCCCCGGAGCGCGCGACAACCCCCTCGACGGGGGCGAGGTGTGGACCTTCCGCGACCCGAACACCGGAGAGGTCGCGCTGCTGCTGTTCAGCGATGCGAAGAACAAGCCGGCAAACCTGCCGCCCGACATCGGCATCTACTCGCCGGCATGGCTCGAGAAGTTCCTCACCACGCACCGCGAGACGATCACGACCGTCTTCCTCGACATCGCGGGCCCGCACCCCATGCAGGCCTCGCCGGATGAGCTGCTGAAGGCACTGGCGTAGCGGCTTCGACTCGCCTGCGGCTCGCTCAGCCCGTTTCGTCTCGCTGCGCTCGCTCAAAGACCCGTCGAGCGCGGCTCAGAACGGCGGAACCGCGTCCTCGCGGCGCCGCGGCTCAGTCGGCGCTGACCGGCGGCTGCGCACGCGCACGGCATCGAGCGCATCGGCCAGCTTCTCGGACCGTTCGTCGACGACCCGCGTGTAGCCGAGCCGCGACGCCTCGCCGCGGCGCTGAGCGGCCTGCGTCACCGGCCGGATCTCACCGGCCAGCGACAGCTCGCCCACGGCGGCGACCGTGCGCGGCACGGCGACCCCGGTGATGGCTCCCGCCACGGCGATCGCGATCGCGAGGTCGGCAGCGGGCTCGGTGAATCGCACGCCGCCCACCGTCGACACGTACACATCGAGCTTCGAGGTGGCGATCTGCCCGCGCTTCTCGAGGATCGCCAGCACCATCGCGACGCGCGCGGCATCCAGGCCTGACACCACCCGGCGCGGGTTGGGAGCGGCGGTCTCGACGGTCAGCGCCTGCACCTCGACGGGCATCGCCCGGCGCCCCTCCATCGCGATCGCGACGCAGGTGCCGGGCTCCGTCGACCCGTGCCCGAGGAACAGCCCGGACGGATCGGGCACCTCGGCGATGCCGTCGCCGGTCATCTCG
This sequence comes from Microbacterium sp. NPDC077644, assembly GCF_040702785.1. Classification (NCBI taxonomy): domain Bacteria; kingdom Bacillati; phylum Actinomycetota; class Actinomycetes; order Micrococcales; family Microbacteriaceae; genus Microbacterium; species Microbacterium sp. NPDC077644. The sequence goes on along the minus strand of NZ_JBFBME010000002.1, from coordinate 177,414 downwards.
AAGCATCCGACCTCGTCGGTCGGACCGAACCGGTTCTTCAGCGCGCGGATGAACCGCAGCGCGGTCTGCCGGTCGCCCTCGAAGTGGCACACGACGTCCACGAGATGCTCGAGGATGCGGGGGCCGGCGACCTGACCGTCCTTCGTCACGTGGCCGACGATGACGATCGGCAGATGCCGCTCCTTCGCCACCCGGATCAGGGTCGCCGCCACCTCGCGCACCTGGCTCGGCTGACCGGCCGCCCCGTCGGACAGCGACGACGACACGGTCTGGACGGAATCGACGATCACGAGCTCCGGCTTCACCTCGTCGATGTGCCCGAGGATCGTCGCGAGGTCGGTCTCGCTCGCCAGATACAGCTCGTCGTGCAGAGCGCCGGTGCGTTCGGCGCGCAGCCGCACCTGGGCCTGGGACTCCTCGGCGCTCGCGTACAGCACACGGCGGCCGCCCCGCGCGGCCTGGGCCGCCACCTCGAGCAGCAGCGTCGACTTGCCGACACCCGGTTCGCCGCTCAACAGGATCGCAGCGCCCGGCACGATGCCGCCGCCGAGCACACGGTCGAACTCGCCGACCCCGCTCGAGCGGCGCGGAGTCTCGGCCGTCGTGATCTGGGTGATCGGCCGGGCTGCGCGCGCCGCCCCGGGGGCGACGGCGCTCACCCGCGGCACACCGGCGGTCGACACCTCTTCGACCGTTCCCCACTGCTGGCACTCGCCGCAGCGCCCGACCCACTTCGGCGTCGTCCACCCGCATTCGGAGCATTTGAAGGGGGCGGGAGCGGGACGACGGGTTGCCATGTAGCAAGGCTATCGACGGGATCCGACATCCCTATCACCGGACCGGCATTATTCACGGCCTGAGAATCACGGGCTGATCAGCAACTCGTCATAATCGAGGTATGGCAACCGCCCGGCCCGCATGCGGCCCGATCTCGACCTTCTCCCGGGTGCAGATCCTGCACCTGGTGCAGTCGCGATCCCGCCGCACGATCGGCGAGCTGTGCGAGGCGACGGGCCTGCACCAGAACACGGTGCGCGAGCACCTGCAGCGCCTGATCGACGGCGGCTACGTGCTCGCCGAGACCGAGCACCGCACGACCCGTGGTCGCCCGCGCACGCTGTACAGCGCGGCCACCGGCGCCCCCGAGGCATCCAGCCCGATCGCTCGCGACAAGGTCAGCGCCGCCGCCCGCCGCGGCGACCTCATGCGCCGGGCGCTGCCGTCCACGGCATCCGATCTCGGCCGCGAGGCCACCTATCAGCTCGACGCCCTCGTCGAGCACCTCGAAGAAAGCGGATTCGAGCCCGTCATCGACGACCGCAGGCTCACCATCGACCTCACCCCGTGCCCGCACGCCGCGGCGCGACCCGAGGACCGCCCGGTGCTGTGCCGGGTGCATCTGAGCCTCATGCAGTCGGTGCTGACCGAGGCCGGCGGGCCGCTCTCCGCCGACTTCGTGCAGGATGCCGCTCTGCCCGAGGAGTGCGTCGTCCACCTGAGGGACACTGCGGCCTGACGGCCGTCGCGGCGTGAGCGCCGCCTGAGAGAGGGAGTCATCTGATGGAGTGGCTGGATCCCCTGGCGTTGTCCAGGTGGCAGTTCGGTCTCACGACCGTGTACCACTACCTGTTCGTCCCGCTGACGATCGGCATGGCGCTGGCCGCCGCGATCTTCCAGACCGCGTGGGTGCGCACCGGCAAGATCCACTACCTGCACCTGACCCGGTTCTTCGGCAAGATCTTCCTCATCAACTTCGCCATGGGCGTCGTGACCGGCATCGTGCAGGAGTTCCAGTTCGGCATGAACTGGTCGGACTACTCGCGCTTCGTCGGCGACGTGTTCGGCGCCCCGCTCGCGTTCGAGGGGCTGCTGGCGTTCTTCTTCGAGGCGACGTTCATCGGCGTGTGGATCTTCGGCTGGGACAAGCTGCCGCAGAAGCTCCACCTGGCATCCATCTGGTGCGTTGCGATCGGCAGCACCCTGTCGGCGTACTTCATCATCGCCGCGAACGCCTTCATGCAGAACCCGGTCGGGTACGAGTACAACCCGGTCACCAATCGCGCCGAGCTCGTCGACATCTGGGCGCTGCTGACGAACCCGGTGGCGCTCGCCGCGTTCCCGCACACGATCTTCGGCGCGTTCATGTTCGCGGCCGGTGTCATCATCTCGGTCTCGGCCTGGCACCTCTACCGCGGCCAGCACCTCGAGACCATGCGCGTCTCGCTGAAGTTCGGACTGTGGGCGATGCTCGTCTCGACCGCCGGCGTCGCGCTGTCGGGCGACCAGCTGGGACTCGCGATGTACGCCGCGCAGCCGATGAAGATGGCCGCCGCCGAAGCCACGTTCAACACCGTGTGCGGAGCGGATGCCTCGTTCAGTCTCTTCACGCTCGGTACCCCGGACGGCTCGTCCGAGCTGTTCTCGATCCGCGTTCCGTACCTGCTCTCGCTGCTGTCGACGCACACGCTCGATTCGTGCGTGCACGGCATCAACGACCTGAACGCCGAGTACGCCGCGACATATGCCGATCTCGGCATCGACAACTTCGCTCCCGTCCTGTGGATCACCTACTGGGCGTTCCGCTGGATGATCGGCCTGGGCATGCTGCACGCGTTCATCGCGCTGGTCGGACTGTGGGTCACCCGCAAGAACGCGAAGAAGCCCGTCGCGAAGTGGATGTGGAAGATCGCGATCTGGTCGTACCCGCTCGCGCTGCTCGCCAACATCGTCGGGTGGGTGTTCACCGAGATGGGCCGCCAGCCGTGGATCGTGTTCGGGCTCATGAGTACCCGTGACGGCGTCTCGCCTGGCACCACGGGACTCGAGGTGCTGATCTCGCTGATCGCCTTCACGGTGATCTACGCCGCGCTCGCGGTGGTCGAGGTCCGCCTCATCATCAAGGCCGCGCAGAAGGGGCCCGACACCGACGAGAAGCCCGCCGACGAGACGGCCCCGCTGCCGTCGGTCGTGTACTGATCGGAAGGATGCAGACATGGATCTCCAGGCACTTTGGTTCGGCATCATCGCCTTCCTCTTCGTCGGCTACTTCGTGCTCGACGGCTTCGACTTCGGTGTCGGCATGTCGCTGCCGTTCCTCGGCGGCATCGGCAGGAACCGCGACGACGTCACGCGCCGGCAGATCATCAACACGATCGGTCCGGTGTGGGATCTCAACGAGACCTGGCTCATCGTCGCCGGTGCCTGCCTGTTCGCATCGTTCCCGGAATGGTACGCGTCGCTGTTCAGCGGCTTCTACCTCGCGCTGCTGCTCATCCTGCTGACGCTCATCATGCGCGGCGTCTCGTTCGAGTACCGCCACCAGGGCAAGTCGGAGCGCTGGAAGGCCGGCTTCGACCGGATGATCGTCATCGGCTCTGCCGTGCCCGCATTCCTGTGGGGAGTCGCGTTCGCCAACATCGTTCAGGGTGTCGCGCTCGATGAGAACCACATCCACGTGGGCACACTGCTCGATCTGCTGAATCCCTACGCGCTGCTGGGCGGCCTCACCACGCTCCTGCTGTTCTTCACGCATGGCGCCACGTTCGTAGCGCTCAAGACCGACGGGAAGCTGCGATCGGATGCTCGTCGTCTGGCCTTCCGCGCCGGCCTGGTGACGCTGGTCGTCGCCGCCGCGTTCCTGGTGTGGACGGTCGCCGCGCACTTCTCGATCGCCGTGCTGATCCTCGCCGCGCTCGCCGCCGTGTCGCTCGTGCTCTCGATCGTCTCGAACCTGCGCGGACGCGAGGGCTGGGCGTTCGCGTTCGGCGCGCTGACGACCCTGTTCGCGGTGGTCACGCTCTTCGCGGCACTGTTCCCGAATGTGCTGCCGTCGACGATCGACCCGGCGTTCAGCCTGACGATCGAGAACGCCTCGAGCACCGAGTACACGCTGCAGATCATGACGTGGACGGCCCTGGTCGCCCTGCCGCTCGTGCTGCTGTATCAGGGGTGGACGTACTGGGTGTTCCGCAAGCGCGTCACCCGAGCCTCGATCGAGGGAGCGCCGGTGCACGCGTGAAGCCCGTCGATCCGCGTCTTCTGAAGTACGCCGGCGCCGCGCGAGGATTCTTCGTCCTCGCCGCGGCGATCGGCGTGCTCCAGACCGCGGTGGTGATCGCATTCGCCTGGTTTCTGACGGATGCCGTGACCGGCGCGCTCGCCGGGCGCTCTGTCGTGTCTTCTCTCGGGTGGATGCTGGCACTCGCGCTGGTGCGCGGCGCGCTGATCGCGGCATCCGATTTCGCCGGGATGCGTGCGGCGGCGGCCACCGGCACGCAGTTGCGCCGAGCGCTGATCGGCGCCGTGGGGCGGCTGGGCCCCGGGTGGCTCGCCTCACGCAACCAGGCGTCGCTCGCCGTCACCGCAGGGCATGGGCTCGAGGCGCTGGACCAGTACTTCGCGAAGTACCTGCCGCAGCTCGTGCTCACGGTCATCGCGACGCCCGTGATCGTCGTGGTGATGTGGTGGCAGGACTGGCCGTCAGGGCTCACGGCGATCATCACGCTGCCACTGATCCCGCTGTTCCTCATCCTCATCGGCATCGCGACGCGCACGGTGCAGCGCAAGCAGTGGCAGACGCTGCAGCATCTCGCAGCCCGGTTCGCCGACACCGTGCAGGGGCTGGCGACGCTGCGGCTGTTCGGCCGCGAGCGGCGGGCGGCGGCGCAGATCGAGGCGACGGCCGATCAGTACCGCCGCGAGACGATGAAGGTGCTGCGCTTCTCGTTCCTGTCAGGCTTCGCGATGGAGCTGCTCTCATCGCTCGCGGTCGCGCTGATCGCGGTGGCGGTGGGGTTCCGGCTGCTCGCCGGAGACCTGTCGCTCGAGGTGGGGCTGTTCGTGCTGCTGCTGGCGCCGGAGGCATTCCTGCCGATCCGTCAGGTCGGGGTGCAGTTCCACGCGGCATCCGAAGGAGTGGCGGCGACGGATGACGTCTTCGCCGTGCTGGATGAGGCGGCTCGCGTTCATAACTCCTCAGAAACGAGCGGGGATGACGCCGATCGGGGCTGGGGAGCGCGCACATCGACCAACTCTGAGGAGTTGCGCGCAGAGAATGTCCGCGTCCGCGACCTCGCACCGGTCTCGTTCACCGCGCGCCCGGGCACCGTGACGCTCATCGAAGGACCGAGCGGCTCGGGCAAGTCCAGCCTGATCGCAGCTCTCCGAGGCGCCGCCCCGTTCACGGGCACGGCGACCCTCGGCGGCCGAGACATCCGCGAGCTCGCCCCGGCGGACGGGATCGCCTGGGCGGGGCAGACTCCGGGCTTGATCCGCGGGACGATCGCCGACAACGTCGCACTCGGCTCGACGGCGGATGCGACCGGCATCCGCCGTGCTCTCGACGCCGCCTGCGCTGAGGACCTCGACGCCGACCTCGAGCTCGGAGTGCAGGGGAGCGGGCTGTCCGGCGGTCAGGCGCAGCGTGTCGCGGTCGCCCGCGCGCTGTATCGGCACGCGCAGCGCCCCGACAGGGTGCTCGTGCTCGACGAGCCCTCCAGCGCCCTGGACGCCGAGACCGAAGCGCGGCTGTGGGCGACGCTGCGCGAGCGGGCGGATGCCGGAGCCACGGTGCTCCTCATCTCGCACCGCCGCACCGCCCGTGACATCGCCGACGAGGTCGTCTCGCTGGGGGTGAGCGCATGACCCGGTCCCGTGATCGGACCCTTCGACGGGCTCGGGGGCCGATCACTGAGCCCATCGAAGAATCGACCGTCCGCGCCCGCGGCATCCTGCGCCTGGCACAGCCGCCGACGCGGAGGTTCGTCCCCGGTCTCATCTGGGGCGTCTTCTCGGCGGTCGCGGCGGTGTCGCTGCTCGCCGTCAGCGGCTGGCTCATCGTGAGCGCCTCTATCGTCGACTCGCTCGTGCCGCTGTCGGTCGCGGTGGTCGGCGTGCGCTTCTTCGCCGTCTCGCGGGCGGTCTTCCGCTACCTCGAGCGCTTGTCCGGACACGACGCGGCCCTGCGTCAGCTCGCGACGACCCGGTCCGACATGGTGCGCAGACTCATCCCGCTCTCGCCGGCCGGGCTCGGCCGCACCGACCGCGGGCGTGTGCTCTCGGCGCTCGTGGACGACGTCGAGAACCTGCAGAACCTGCCCCTGCGCGTCGTTCAGCCGCTCGCGGTCGCCGGCGTCGTCGCCGTCGGCGCTGTCGGGTTCATCGCGTTCGTCTCGCCGCCCGCCGCGCTCACGCTCGCCGTCTGCCTGATCGCAGCGGCTGCCGTCGCGATCGGCCTGGGCTGGGTGTTCGGCGCCCGCGCCGAGGAGCGGGTGTCTCACGAGCGGGCCGAGCTCTCGGCATCCCTCGTCGACTACTTCGGCAGCCTCGACGTCCTGCTCGCGTACGGTGCGGAGCCGGCGGCCCGCGAACGCATCGATCGCGCCGACGCCGCCGTGCGTCGAACGGTGACGCGCGCTTCGCTGGCGCAGGCCATCGCCGCCGGCGTCGTGTCGGTGCTCGCCGGCATCGCATCGGCGTGGGCGGTGGCCGCGGCATCCCCAGGACTGGCAACCGGTGCGATCGACGGTCCGTGGCTCGCCGTGGTCGTGCTCGTGCCGATGGTCGTGTTCGAGGTGTTCGGCGCGGTGCCGGTGGCGGCGGCGTCGTGGCGGAGCGTGCGCGCGAGCGCCGAGCGCGTGGTCGACGTGCTGCCGGCATCCGTTCCGGGGGAGCTGCGGGCGGACGCCGGGGCCGATGACGTGCCGCCGGGGGCAGCCGTGCACCTGCGGGACGTGCGAGCCTCGTGGCCCGGGGGCGCGCCGGCGCTCCGCGGCGTCACGCTCGACGTCGCGCCGGGGGAGCGGGTGCTCGTCGCAGGCCCCAGCGGCGCCGGCAAGAGCTCGCTCGCCGCGGTGCTCGTCGGGTTCCTGCGCGCCGAGGGTGAGTTCACGATCGGCGCGACGGATGCCGCCGCCCTCAGTGGCCCGGCGCTCCGTCGGACCATCGGACTGTGCGAGCAGCATCCGCAGCTCTTCGACGAGGACATCCGGCAGAACCTGCTGTTCGCGCGCGACACGGCCACCGACGATGACCTGCTCGCCGTCCTCGGACGCGTCGGGCTCGGGGCGTGGGTACGGGAGCGCGGCGGGCTCGACGCCCGCGTCGGCGACCGCGGCGCACTGGTGTCGGGCGGTCAGGCGCAGCGCATCGCGCTCGCCAGGGCGCTGCTGCGCGGGTTCCCCGTCCTCGTGCTCGACGAGCCGACGGCCGGGGTCGATCCTGAGGCATCCGATGCGCTGCTGCGCGATCTGCTCGGGGCGGCGGGCGACCAGTCGGTGATCCTGATCTCGCACGTCGCACCGCCGGAGGGGACGGTCGATCGGGTCGTGCGGATCGAGGCCGGCCGCACCGTGTGAGCGGGCCGCTCAGACAGCACGACGGCGCGCGCGGAGGGGGCGTATTGTGCGGCTATTCCAACGCGGTGGCGACCGTTTGCGCCCCCCTCATCGCGTGCAGCGGTGTGGCGGCTCCTGAGAGGGGGCGTGTTCGGCGCTCACGTGCAGGGTTTGGCGGCCATTCGCGACCCCTGCCGCGGTCGCAGGGACCTCAGTAAAGCTCGACCGGGGGCTCCATGACGATCCCCTGCGCCTCGAAGGCGCGCCGGCGCTCCTCGATGCGGCGGTGCTGCTCGAGCTGGGCGTCCTCGATGAGCGCCGGGTCGACCGGAACGCTCTCGACGTGCGGGGTGCCGTTGTTCTCGGCGATGTAGGCGTCGAGTTCGGGCCCTGAGGTGAGGGACGTGATGAGCGAGTAGCGCGGCGTGCTGCCTCGGTGCCAGACCGCGTGCCAGAAGCGCTGCGTGTCGACGACCATGCGGGTACCGGCGGGCAGGGGCAGTCTCTGCTCGGTCGCCGGGTCGAAGCGGTCCTCGCGGAGGATGAGCAGCGAGTCCGAGTCGTCGGTGAGGTTGACGTAGGAGCGGACGACCCAGCCCGTTCCGTCGTCGTTGAGGCGGTTGTTGTCGTCCTGGTGGAGGTTGTAGATCGCGTCGGCGTAGGTGTTCGGCTGCAGCTCGATCACGCGGCAGCGCCCGACGTTCGCGCCCGGTTCCTGAGCGAGTTGGGTCAGTGTCGGGGCGTGTTCGGTCTGCGAGGTGATCCAGACACCGTCCTTGTCGGTGCGCGGCGGGGTCTGGTTCCAGAAGCCGTTGCACTCGATCTCGCCGGCGTAACTGGCCAGGGGCGCGAAGCGGGTGACGCCGGACGAGCGCCAGCCGACGTACTCCAGGCTCAGCCATTCGGCAGAATCGATCGGGCTCGCGAGAGGCGAGAGGACGACGTAGCCGGTCTGTGCCAGCGCAGCCGACGTGATGAAGCTCATGGGAACAACCTCCGTAAGGTCATCCTAACCAGCGCGGTGATCCGTGACGGGATGTGTCGCCGGGGGTATTCAGCGGCGGGCAGCGTGGCTAGCCTGGGCGCATGACTCAGCCGCAGGGCGCCCTCCTCGTGGGCAGTGTGAACTATGACGACGCCGAGACGACGATCCGCACCGCGGCATCCGTCCTCGGCGGGCACCTCCGCCGCATCCCCGACGGCGAGGTCGGCAAGAGGTTCCACTGGATCATGTTCCAGCCCGATGTGCTCGGGCAGGCGGACGGCATCGAACGGGTGGGGGACGAGCCGATCCCGTTCCCGGCCGGGCTGGACGCGCGTCCTCTCCGCATCGCGGACGGGGTGGATGCGGCATCCATCGCGCTTCCCCCACTCGGCTATGCGGATGCTGCGATCGAGTCCTACGTCGTGTTCACGGGGTTGCGCGATGCCGGTGAGGTGCCGGCCGGCATCCGCTTCCAGGTGTCGCTGCCGACGCCGGTCGCGATCATCTCGTCGTTCTTCGCAGGCGACGATCGCGCGGCGCTCGAGCCGGTGTACACGGCGGCGCTGCTCGCGGAGCTATCGAGGATCCTGGATGCCGTCCCGCACGAGGATCTCGCGATCCAGTGGGATGTCGCGAGCGAACTCGGCATCATCGAGCGCGCGTCGGGGTACGGGACGACGATGGAGGCCTGGTGGGAGGGGGATCCGTTCGACGGGCTCGTCGCGCGTCTCGCCGTGCTCATCGATGCGGTGCCTGCGGGCGTCGAGGCGGGCGTGCACCTCTGTTACGGGGATGCCGGCGAGAAGCACTTCATCGAACCGGCGGATGCCGGAACCCTCGTCCGCTTCGCGAACGCCGTGATCGCGTCGGCTGCTCGTCCGCTGTCGTGGTTGCATCTGCCGGTGCCGATCGCGCGCGACGACGCAGCATACTTCGCGCCGCTCGCCTCGCTCGAGCCTGTGGCCGAGCTGTACCTGGGCCTCATTCACCGGGAGGACGGGGTCGACGGTGCGCAGCGGCGGATCGCCGCGGCATCCGCTGTCGTTTCGTCCTTCGGAGTCGCAACCGAATGCGGCATCGGGCGCGCTCCGGAAGGGAGCACGGAGGGCATCCTGCAGACCCACGCCGAGGTCGCCGCGACCCGGTGACGGCCGCACGGACAGCCCGATTCGCGCGCATCGTTCCCGTGTCGTAAACTGGACGACGGTGACGTGTCCGAGCGGCCGAAGGTGCAACTCTCGAAAAGTTGTGTAGGGTAACCCCCTACCGTGGGTTCAAATCCCACCGTCACCGCCACCACGAAGGCCCCGACTCTCCTAGAAAACACTGGGATGTCGGGGCCTTCGTCATTGTCCACACAGGTCGAAATCCCACGAATCTCACACATCTGAATCCGGTGGCGCGAGTTGCCACGAGTGTTGCGGCACGATTGTGCAGCGTTCGCCGACGGGCACGCCGGCGCAGTGACACGACTCGCGCCTGTGTGGAACGCGCTAACGGCCGAGGCGCAGACCGGACGTGTCGGCGGTCGTCGTGACCGGTGCGGCGACGTAATACCGCTTGTTCGCTTCTCGGAGCTGTTGAGCGCGACGGGCTCGGGCGAAGGCGTTGATCGTCGGCCCGCGCCGGCTGGAGGGCCGCGCCTCTGCTCGGGCGCGGTCGAGTGCGTCGGCGACAGCGTCGAGGTCGTCCTCGAACAGGTCACTGTATGTGTCGAGCGTCATAGCGGCACTGGCATGACCGAGCATGTGCTGCACAGCCTTCACGTTCGCTCCGGAGCTGATGGCCAGGCTCGCAGCCGTATGACGAAGATCGTGAGGCGTGACCTTCTTGAACGATGGATCCGATCTGCGCGCTCGCTTGATGGGGAGATGAGCTGATGGCCGGGGCCAAGACCCCGGAAGCGGTCAAGCAGATCACCTACCTCGCCGGAGCGCTCAAAGCACCGCGGATCACCGAGGCCGCCGCCCGGCTCGCGGACCAGGCCAGGGATGCGGGCTGGTCGTTCGAGGACTACCTCGCCGCAGTTCTCGAGAGGGAGGTCTCCGCACGGAACGCGTCCGGCGCCGAGCTTCGCATCCGCGCCGCCGGATTCCCTGGACGCAAGACCATCGAAGACTTCGATTGGGACGCGCAACCCGCCGTCCGGTCCCAGGTCGCCGCCCTGACATCGGGCGGGTTCCTCACCGAGGCCCGCAACGTCGTCCTGCTGGGACCTCCCGGAACGGGGAAGACACACATGGCGACCGCGCTCGGGATCGTCGCCGCCCGCCACAAACACCGGGTGCTGTTCGCGACCGCAACGGAATGGGTCACCCGCCTCACCGAAGCGCACCGGCAAAGCCGACTCCCGCAAGAGCTCGCCCGGTTGCGGCGTTACGGGCTCATCATCGTCGACGAGGTCGGCTACCTCCCCTTCGAGCAAGACGCCGCGAACCTGTTCTTCCAGCTCGTCTCATCCCGTTACGAACACGCCTCGCTGATCCTGACCTCGAACCTGCCGTTCTCCGGATGGGGCGGCGTGTTCGGATACCAAGCCGTCGCCGCTGCGATGATCGACCGCATCGTCCACCACGCCGACGTCCTCACCCTCAAGGGCGCCAGCTACCGACTCAGAGGACGAGGAATCGACAGCCTCCCCAGCATCAAAACGCAAGATCGGGCAGACTAAGCAAACGACGAACCAGTGGCCTCACTTTCCACCGTCACATCGGCCTCAAATTCGAACGTCGTCGACAGAGAGAGCGACGTACCAGAAACTCATCTCTCCGTATCCGCTCGACGAAGCTTGCTCAGGTCGTACACTGAGGGGTCGTCTATGGGTTGCGTTGTATGTGTTGGCGCAGTTTCCACATCTGCAGCGCGATCTGGATATCGAGCTTTCGATACCCCGCGTCCCATCCGCTTCCGAGCAATTGGCTGATCCTGCTCACTCGTTGACGGACGGTGCTCGGGTGGATGTGCAGGTCTTGGGCGGTTGCATCGTGATGTCGATCGTTACTCAGGTACCGCCACGCGGTCTCCGTGAGTGAGGTGCCGCGAGTCGCGTCGTATTGACGCAAGGGTCCGAGTATTGCATCTACGAGTTCTGATCCGAATCCCGCAGGGCTATAGCGGAAGAGCATTCCGGCGATCCCCAGCTGGTCGTGGTGGACTGCGCTGTTCGTGAGGTCGAGTGCAAGGAGGACATCCAACGTCGCCCTTGCTGCGTCGTAGGCGCTGGCCAAAAGCTCTTCGTCGAGAGCGCGAGATGCGAAACCGACCGTCGCTCGCACCCCGCGCTGGTGGAGCGCCTTATGAATCTGACTGCCATCGAAAGCGCCGCTCACGACGACGACAAGCTGATCTTTCAGCGAGGCGATCCCGCTGGACTCGCCGAGCAAGTGCCTGACGAGAGGGAGTACCTGATCCAACTCTGCATCGCCGACTTCGAGGACGCTGACGTGCGCTTGCGAGCCTGCACGAATACCGAACTTCGCAGAGCGTCGCAAGGCGCCAGCAGAATCACTGCGGGTCGGACTCACGAGAAGCTCGAGAAGCTCTGATTGCTGTCGCTGATCCGCATGAAAACGAGATTCTTCCATCAGGAGTATCACGCTGAGGACGAGTGCCGAGCGAGACACGAGTCGACGTTGTGCCTCTGAGAGCTGCCCTGCGGTGACGATGCGACCGAGGGATCGGTTCGCTACGGTTGCAACAAACGCCTCCGTATGCGGGACCGGGGGCGTGGACGGGATGAGATCTCCGGCGATCTTGGTCTCGGAAGCGTCGAGGACCGCTATCGCCAGGCCAAGTTCGGTTTGCAGCACACTCACGAGCTCATCAAGTGGATTCGGCGCGACGACACACTCCGTGAGGAGTCGTTCGTGGGTGCTGATGTGTTCGAGCTGCTGGACCTGGTCATCGAGCATCTGGCGGGTGGCATCGTGCTGGGAGAGCAGGTTGTGCATTTCTTGGAGGTGCCGAGCATTGTTGAGAGCGACCGAAGCGAGCGACGCGATGGACTCGACGGTGGAGACCTCTTCCGCAGAGAAACGGTGTCGGTATCGATTGCCCACGAGGAGTGCACCCATCAGGTTGCCGCCGCTTCGCAAGGGTGCTCCGAGGAGTGACTTGACGCCTTCTTGGTCGACTATGTCGTCGATCCCGTGGTGCCGAACGATGGCCGGATCCGTGAGGTAATCAGCCGTCTGTGCGGACGCATTGCCAGCCGCGACCCGCCCCAGCACACCGGTACCGAGAGGCATCCGAATGCCTCGGTACGCGTCGGTGATCACGCCATCGGTGGTGCGCATGTACGTCTCACCGGATTCGTAGTCATTCAAGCTGATGTATGCCATATCCGTCCCCAACAGAACGCGCGTGCGACGAACGATCGTGCGCAGAACCTTCTCGTAGTCGGTGATGGCGGCCAGATCGGTTGCGGTGTCGAAAAGTACCCGCAGGAGGCTCTCGCGTGCCGCTCCGCGATTGAGGGTTTCACGGATTCGACGGGCAATCTGCACAAGATCGCTCAAGTCGGGATCTGCGGCAAGATTTTCCATCAGGCGCAGTGGGGCGTCCTCGGTGCCTTCATCCTGGATAAAGGCGAACATGCGGCGGGCGGCATCGTGCACAGGCATGTCATAAATCTACATAGCTTGAGCATGTATATGGAATGAGATGAGATAGCAATTCTCTGACACCGCTCGCAAGATTGAAGAAGCTGACGAACGACGCGGCATTGCAGCCTTCTGACTCGTTCAGCGATCGGTTTGCGAATATCCCGAACACGCGGCGCGAAGCTGTACCGCGTTCCTGGACTCAAGGAATGAGATCAAACATGACATCTGCTGTAAAGGGACGGCAAGAAGTGACGCACATAGACAGCAACGAAGCGGGTCGAGTTGCAAGGGCAGCCTTTGTTGGGACCGCGCTGGAGTGGTACGACTATTTCCTCTTCGGCACCGCGGCCGCACTCGTCTTCAACAGACTCTTCTTCACTGACTTGCATCCGACGGCTGGGACGCTCGCGGCGCTTGCGACTTTCGGGGTTGGGTTCGCAGCACGCCCGCTGGGATCGGTCATCTTCGGGTTCATGGGAGACCGGATGGGTCGCAAACCGACCCTGATCCTCACCATCATCCTCATCGGTCTCGCCACCGGCTTGATCGGTCTTCTCCCGGACTTCGGAAGCATCGGACTCGCAGCTCCGATCCTTCTTGCCGTCCTCCGCCTTCTCCAGGGTCTCGCAGTCGGCGGCGAATGGGGTGGGGCCATGACGCTTGCCGTCGAGCACTCGCCGGTCGAGAAGCGCGGTCGCTACTCTGCGCTTGTCCAGCTTGGCTCCCCAGTGGGCACCCTGCTGTCTTCGGGAGCGTTTGCGCTTGTCCTTCTGTTCCCGAACGATGTATTCGACGCCTGGGGTTGGCGCCTGCCCTTCTTGGCCGCGTTCCCGCTGCTCATCATCGCTGTGGTCATTCGCATTCGTGTGGAAGAGTCGCCTGTCTTTGAGGAATTCGTGAAGCAGGAGCAGGTCGCCAAGATCCCGGCCGCAGAGGTATTCAAGACCGCGTGGGGTCGACTGCTCGTCGCTGTGGGTGCGGCGCTGCTCGGTGTGGGGGGCTTCTATGTCATGACGACATTCGCGGTCAGTTACGGAACGAGCACGCTCGGGCTTGACCGTCAACTACTCGTCAATGCGACCACGATCGCGGCCGTCGTCCAGGGTGTCCTCGTTCTTGTTGTTGGCCGCCTGTCCGAACGAATCGGAGCGGGGCGCATGACCATGATTGGCGCAGGGCTCAGTGCATTGAGTGCGTTCCCTCTCTACATGCTGATCGACACGGGCCACCCGGCGGCCGTGATCGTCGCCGTGTCAGCCGGCGTTGCGATTGTTTCGATCTCCTACGCCGTCACCGGCACATTGCTCACGGAACTATTCCCTGCGCGCGTCCGCTATACCGGAGTGGCGCTCGGGTACAACGTCGCCGGTGCACTCGCCGGATTCCTTCCGTTCATCGCAACCTGGAGCCTCAGTCTCTCGGGCGGAGCCTCCTGGCCAGTCTCCACGATCCTGATCATCCTGGCGGCGATCACCGCGATCGCCGGCTACTTCGGAGCCAAGCTGAGGATTGATGATGACGCAGACGCGACCTGACGCCCGACCCGAGGTCGTATCAACGGGGCAGAGGACGATTTCGGTCCTTGGTGCGGTGCTGGAACAGATGGAAGCGCCTCGGCCTTATGCTCAGTCGCGGCCCTTGCGGGTCTCCACGATTCAGTTGGAACAGCCGGGTGCGGGCGAGGTCATGGTGCGCCTTGAAGCCGCGAGCATCTGCCATTCCGATCTTTCTGTCGTCGACGGCACGCGCCGGCGACAGACACCTCTCCTGCTGGGCCATGAAGCGGCGGGCATCATCACGATGCTCGGCGAAGATGTCTCGGGTTTGGCGATCGGGGACCGGGTTGTGCTGACGTTCCTGCCGCGATGCGGAAGTTGTGAAGCTTGTGCGACTAATGGTCGCATCCCTTGCGAAGTCGGCTCGGCTGCGAACGGACGTGGCGTCCTTCTGGGCGACCATATTCGATTAACGCGGGATGGTGAACAGGTGTTCCATCACCTGGGAGTCTCGGCTTTCGCGAGCCATGCGGTCGTGAATCAGAACTCGATCGTTCGCATCGATCAGGATGTGCCCGCCGACGTGGCGGCGCTGCTCGGGTGCGCCGTGCTGACGGGTGGTGGAGCCGTGCTCAACTCGTTGCAACCGACAACGGGGGACACGGTCATCGTGGTCGGCCTTGGTGGCGTCGGCATGGCCGCGCTGATAACGGCCCTGGCGCTTGAGGGGGTCACAGTTGTGGGTGTAGACACGAGCCCCGACAAGCTTGAATTCGCAAGACAACTCGGTGCATCTGCCACCTACACGACGGGGGAGGCTCGCGCTGCCGGTATCCGCGGGACCCACGTGCTGGAAGCCGCTGGCCGAGCTGCCGCGTTCGACGTCGCATTTGAGTTAACCGCGCCAGGCGGCATCACTGCTACCGTTGGGCTTCCCGGTCCCAGCGACCTCAGCACGCTGTCTCCGCTCACATTGACTGCTGAAGCCCGTACGGTGGTTGGTAGCTACCTGGGGTCGGCGGTGCCGCAGCGCGACATTCCGAAGTTCGTCGAACTGTGGCGTGCGGGAAGGCTGCCGGTGGAGGCGCTCATCTCTGGCCGTATCGAACTCGAGGAGATCAACGAGGCGATGGACGCGTTGGCTGATGGCCTCGCGCTTCGTCAGATCATCACCTTTCCAGGCCAGGAGGAGGCATCGTGACCGATCGATCAGTGGGCAGTGGCCCGTTCGCGGGTGAATCGATAGCGACGCTGGGCGGTGCGCTTCGCGCCGGCAAGGTGACGTCGGTCGAACTGGTGACGCGCGCTCTCGAAGCCGCCGAGACTATCGGCGCGGTGATCAATTGCTTCGTGACACTCGATCGAGAGGGTGCCCTGGCGCACGCGGCAATGCTCGATGCAGAGCTTGCGGATGAGAAGGATCGTGGACCCCTTCACGGAATCCCGACGGCGGTCAAGGACCTGATCGATACTGCTGGGGTCGTGACCACGATGGGCTCCCGGCACTTTGAGCACCACGTCCCAGAGCAGGATGCTGCGGTAGTGGTCGCCCTCCGAAACGCCGGGGCGGTCATCATCGGAAAAGCGCACACGCATCAGTTCGCATATGGGCCGACGGGGGACAGAGCGCACACAGGCGCAGCTCTGAATCCCTATGACCACAGGTTGATGACCGGCGGATCCAGCAGCGGTTCGGCCGCCGCGGTCGCCGCAGGACTCGTGCCGTTCGCGATAGGTACGGATACAGCTGGCTCGGTACGCATCCCTTCAGCGATGTGCGGAACAGTCGGCTTGAAGCCTTCTTCTCACATCATCAGCACGGACGGTGTCTTCCCGTTCGGCCCATCCTTCGACACCGTCGGACCAATCGCTGCTTCGGTGGCTGATACGTACACGGTACTTGAGGCACTCTCCGGCTCGTCTGTGATCCGGCAGACGGACGTCTCTGTCGCACCCGGTCCGTGGTCGGCAGGTGTCGTAGCCTGCGACCTCATGTCTGAAATGGACGCATTCGTCAGCCATGCATTCGAGGCCGCGCTGGCGGCTATTCGCGAGCTCGGAGTTTTTGTCGATACCGTATCGCTCCCCGAGGTTGACGAGACGACTCACGCACACCTGTCGATGCTGTCGGCAGAGTCGGTCGCCATACACCACGACATGATGGAGCGCCAACCTCACTTGTACGATCCTGAGGTTCTTGATCGACTCCGTGCAGCTTCGGAAATCCCGGGGTGGCGGTACGTGGACGCACTGCAAGGGCGTCCACGGCTTCAAGCCGTCGTCGCTGAGCGTCTCGGTGACAGGGATGTCCTGCTGATGCCGACCGTGCCGATCAAGACTCCGCACGCGGATTTCGACGGCGGCGTGCCCGCGGAAGAGCGGGCGTACCAACGAGCGACCCTAAAGCTCTTCACAGTGCCCTGGAGCTTCCTCGACTTTCCCGTTGTGACGATTCCGATGTGGGGGCCAGGCGAGGAGTTGCCGGCGGGTCTCCAGGTGATCGGTCGCCCCGGCCGGGATATCGACCTCCTGCCGATTGCATCTGCGATTCAGAGCGCTCTAGGTAAGGCCGCGAACATGAGCGACCCGCGAGAGGATTGAGGGGGGCCATGCTCTTTCTCGTAAGGATGGATGTGGCGATTCCTCTTTCCATGCCGGATGGTGAGCGAACAGAACTCCTTGGGCGTGAACGGGTGGCGTCGCAGGAACTGCAAGAGTCAGGTCATTGGCGACACCTATGGCGGGTCGTCGGTGCGTTCGCGAACTACTCGATCTTCGACGTCGCTAGCAACGACGAGCTCCATGCCATCCTCGATAGTCTTCCGATAGCTCCGTACTCGAAGATGTCGGTGATCCCGCTTGCAACACACCCGGTAGCGCTCTCCGAAGTGCCCGCTTGAGCGGTGGTTGCTGCAGGCGTGCCCGGCTGGCTCAGCCCGGCGATCGGCCGCCGGGTCGTGCGAGTTTCAGGTGAGCGTCGCGGTCGAGTCCGACTGACCCGGGCAGCCCCGACCGTCACCCGCCATGCGCCGGGTGAGATGATGGACATGGGCTGGCTATCGTGGCGGCGAGCGGACCGCGGATGCCCACACCCAGGTGCGGTACGTCTTCCCGGCCAACTCGAAGCTGATCGCCGCCGCACGCTCGGTCCACGCATGAACAAGCGCGTCGACCTCGGCGGGGGAGTTCCTGAACCGCACCCATGCGCGCACCTTCTTCGGTCGAGGATCACGCGTCGTCGGCTGGTGGGCAAGGTCCAACTCCGCATCCGTGAGCGTCTGCGAAGTCCCGGTCCTCGCCAAGCGCTCAGCGTGCCGCGTAACGCCGATTCGCGCCCACTGCGTCCTCCCGGATACACGCTAGCGTGTCCCGAATATTTGTTCTAGACGCAACTGTCATGCGAGCGCCAGTTATCGATCACTTCGTCACCGTTTGGTTGACCCACGGGGTGCCGACGCGGATGGTGCTCGATGGTCGGCGATGGATCGTGACTGACACCCCCTACACGTCTGGGCGCTCCGGTGCGGTCGTGTTGAATGTGGCGGAACAGTGCGACGGGTGGCGGTTTCAGGCTAGCCGGGCTGGGCAGAGTTTCGTGTTCGATGTATTCGCTGACGCGGGCGGACACTGGCACGTGCACCGCGTGTACGACTGACTACCGTCACCACACGATCGGGATGAGGGAAACGAGGAAGCCGACCACCGCGACGATGATGCCGGCGAGCGCGACGGCCATGCATGCGCGTTGCGCGGGTGGTGAACGCCGCTGGAGCGCGAGGCGATCCGGATAGCGGGAAAACACGTAACCCGTCGTCGCCAACAACTCGTTTCCTTCGTTGGCTTCCGGGGCCGTCAGGGGACGCGAGTAAGTGTGATCACCGACCGACCAGAGGACGACGGGCTGTGCGTCGAGATCCTCGACGATGGTCACACTGACGGCCTGACGCGCGTTGTCACGGGCACGTAGGATCAGGGCAGCGATGAGGAGGGGCATCCCGAGAATCCCCCCGACCCACGACAGCACCTCCGCGATGATCCCCACGGCATCGACCGCGCTCATGACTTCCCATACCGTTCTGCCGCACGACTCGGTCTCTACGCCCGACGAGCCGCTGACGGATATGCCGCTCGTTTCTCACCAGTCGTGCCGTCAGCACACGAGTCGCGGTGCACCCTGGAACTGCGCATCGCCCTATGGAGAACGGGGTCGGGGTCGAAGGCGTACGCCACCGAAGCTGCCTCCGGTCGATTCGACCTGATTCAGGTATGCGAGCATTCGGGTCGCGTGTGGGTCAAGTCCCCGGTAGTGGTGTAGCGCTCGGTCCTTCGGTTTGAGGGTTAGGCGCTGAGTTCGAGGATGCTGTCGGTCACCCCCTCGGGGCTGTTGTCGGCGATGAGGGTGAGTCTGCTCTTGGCGAGGATGTCGAGGCCGAGGTAGCGGCGTCGTTCGGCCCATTCGTCGGTCTGCTCGGCCAGGACGGCGCCGACGAGGCGGATGATCGCGTCGCGGTTCGGGAAGATGCCGACGGAGTCGGTGCGGCGGCGGATTTCTCGGTTCAGTCTCTCGTTCGGGTTGTTGGACCAGATCTGCTGCCAGAGCCCTTCGGGGAACCCGGTAAACGCGAGGATGTCCGCCCGTGCGGTGTCGAGGTGCTCGTGCGCGTCCGGGAGCTTGTCGTCGACGTAGTCGAGGAGTCGGTCGAACTGCGCGTGGACGCTGTCGGCGTCGGGCTGGTCATAGACGGAATGCAGCATCGCTTTGACGGCCGGCCACATGGTCTTCGGCGTCACAGACATCAGGTTCGCGGCGTAGTGAGTTCTGCATCTTTGCCAGACCGCCCCGGGCAGATTCGCCGCGATGGCTTCCACCAGCCCGGCGTGCGCGTCACTGGTGACCAGACGGACCCCGCCCAGGCCGCGGGCGACAAGATCGGCGAAGAACGAGTTCCAGGCCGCCCCGGTCTCGCTCGTCGCGACGCGGAGCCCGAGGACTTCGCGGCGCCCGTCCGCGTTCACGCCGGTCGCGATCAACACGACCGCATTGATCACCCGGCCGCCCTCACGGACCTTCATCGTGAGAGCGTCGGCGGCGACGAATGTGAACGGCCCGGCGTCGCCGAGCGGCCGGTGGCGGAACTGGTCGACGTGCTCATCGAGGTCGGCCGCCATCCGCGAGACCTGGGACTTCGAGAGGGAATGGATCCCGAGGGTCTTCACCAGCTTGTCCATCCGGCGGGTGCTGACGCCGGCGAGGTAGCAGTCCGCAACGACGGTGATCAGCGCGCTCTCTGCCCGTTTGCGGCGCTCGAGCAACCACTCCGGGAAGTAGGACCCCGCCCGCAGCTTCGGGATCGCGACGTCGATGGTGCCAACGCGGGTGTCCAGATCGCGGTGCCGGTAACCATTGCGCTGCACGAGCCGGCCGGGTGAGGGCTTGCCCCACTCCGCACCAACGACGGCGTCTGCGTCCGCGGACAGCAACGCGTTGATCATGGTCTGCAGCAAGCTGCGCATCAGATCCGGGGACGCGTCCAACAGCGCTTCGTTGAGTACGCCGGCAGGGTCGACAATATGAGGAGCGGTCATCGTGATGACTCCATTCGAGTGAGAAGTAGAGAGCTTTCTCGAAGGATCACACGGTGACCGCGTCTACGTCAGGAACGACGAGCCAGACCACCGCGCGCTACACCACTATGCGGGACTTCACTGGCATCGGCGGATGGCGTTCGACGGGACATGGGACCGGGTGTCGTCGACGATCACGGCGGCAGCGGATGCGGCGGGCATGATCGATTGGTCCCTGTCGGTGGACTCCACAATCGCTCGCGCGCATCAGCACGCGACGAACATCACCCGCCTCACAGGGGGCTGGATCGAGTTACAAGAATCTGCAGGAAGAGCCGCCTGACCACGGTATCGGCCGCTCCAGAGGGGGCCTGTCGACGAAGATCCATCAGCTCGTCGACGGCAACGGGCTTCCTCTGGTCACCCTGGTCACGCCCGGACAAGCCGGGGACTCTCCGATGTTCTTGCCGCTAATGGAACATCTGCGAGTCGAGCGGGACACCGGACGGCCACGCACCCGTCCGGACGCCGTCCGGGGCGACAAGGCGTACTCGTCCCGCGCGATCCGTTCGCATCTCCGAGGCCGGGGCATCAAAGCCGTGATTCCCGAGCCCGATGACCAGAAGGGGCACCGCAAACGCCGCGGCTCACGCGGTGGCAGACCCGTCGGTCTCGACGCCGCCGACTACCGCAACCGGAACGTCATCGAACGCGGATACTGCCAAATCAAGCAATGGCGAGGCCTCGCCACCCGCTACGACAAACACGCCGTAATCTACCGCGCCGCCGTCGTCCTCAACGCCGTCATCGCATGGGCCAAGGCTTTGTCAGACACGCCCTAGGTGTACGGGGTCAGGACGTTGGTTGCAGTCGGCTGATCGGGGGGTTGCCTCCGAGGGCTGAGTGGCGTCGTCCAGTGTTGTAGTGCTCGAGCCAGGGGTCAAGTGCTGCGGTGCGGTCGTCGTTCGAGGTGAACGGTTGCCGGTAGGCCCATTCGGTTTGCAGGGTCCGGTTGAACCTCTCCACCTTGCCGTTCTGCCACGGGCAGTGCGGTTTGATGAACTTCTGCCGGATGCCGTGCGCGCCGCAGACGCCGCGCAGCGACCATCGGTAGGCCCAGGCGTTGTCGGTGATCAGCCGCTCGATGCGGGGGATGCCGTGCGCGGCGAAGTAGCCGATGGCGCGTTCGAGGAACGCGGCGCAGGTCGGGCCCTTCTCGTCGGGGAGGACCTCGGAGTATGCGAGCCGGGAGTGGTCGTCGACGACGGAGTGCACGTAGTCGTAGCCGACGACGGTCTGTTTCCGGGCGGCTGTGGAGCCCATCGCTCTGCCGTGCGCCTTCCACCCGCCGCCGTCGGGGATGCGACCGAGCTTCTTCACGTCCATGTGCACCAGCTCGCCGGGCTGCTCGCGTTCATAGCGGACCGCTGTGGTCTTCGACGCGCGGATCCGCTCCCCGGTCATCGGGTCCAGATCGACCAGACGAGGCAGCCCGGACCGGGCGATGATGCGCGACACCGTCCGCGCCGGCACCCCGGTGCGGGCCGCGACCTCGTCACGGCCGACTCGTTCCTTCTTCCGGATCGCGACCACCGCCGCGGCCCTGGCATCGGGGGTGCGGTTGGCGACGTGGTGAGGCCGCGAGGAGCGATCGTAGAGACCGGCTTCACCCTCGGCGCGGTAGCGGTCCAGCCACCGCTTCACGCAGCGTCGGGACACGCCCATTGCCGCGGCGATATGCGCCTGCTTCCACCCGGCACCGGCACGATGGACGATGAGCAGCCTGCCGTGCACGGTCAAGCGGGCATTACGGTGGGACACGAGAACCTCCGAGTTCGTGAAGACGTCAGACATCTCCACTAAGCCCGGAGGTTCTCCCCTTTCACAAGACCGGAAACGCCACCAACCTCATGGCCGGGTACACCTAGGACCCCTAACCACGAGTACGCTGCGCGATCGCTCAGCTCGCAGAAGCCGGGTCCATCCAGGAGATCACCGGCGGCACGCGACACCGGGTCTGGGTCGCCGCTGAGCTTCTGCGGGGCTCGACGACCTCGACCGGCGGATCCGGACCGAGATGACGAGCCCAGGCCACAACACCTGACGCGCTACGCGGTGAGGGAGTCCTCGTAGTCGGCATCCGGATCCGTGCGCCGACGTGCGCCGCTGACCGATTGCGGCTGATTCGTCTCGCACGCACCGAATCGCCAGCCGAGCACGACGGCCGGGCATGCCGACGCTGCGACGATCGCCGCGATCGGCAACCAGCCCTCGGGTCCGCCCAGACCGTCACCCGTCAGCCACAGCGCGAGAGCCGTGGTGAGCACGCCGACGGCGAGCCCGAAGATCGCGAACACCACTTGGTGCACCCAGCGGCGGCTCTCTGCGCGCAGCGCTCGTCCGAGCAGGAATGCCGGCGGAGAGCCGACGAGGAGAGCTCCGAACGACCACGGCAGCGTGAGCGACAGCGTCACGAAACCGATGCCGCCCATCGGCACGAGCAGGGCGAGCTGGTGAATGACGAGGAACCACACCCACGCCGCGATCGCACCGCGAATGAACTCGGCGCGGGAGAAGCCCATCGGCTCCTCATTGGTCCTCGGTCTCGCCTTCACTCCCGTTCGCACGTGTCTCACCACCTCACTCGATCTGCTTGTAGCCTCCCCAGCCGGCGCTGATGAGCGTGCGGGCCTTGAGCTTGCCGGTGCCGTCACCGGGGTAGAGGTAGAGTTCGCCGGAGCTCGTGCGGGCGATGATGTCGGCCTTGCCGTCGCCGTTGTAGTCGACCCCACCGGTGATCGCGGTGATCGATCCCCAACCGCTGACCGTCACGCGGGCGTTGAAGCCGCCGGCCTTGCCCTTGTAGAAGTACAGGTTGCCGTCCTTCGAGACGGCCATGATGTCGCCGAGCCGGTCACCGGTGAAGTCGCCGCCGACGAGCATCCGCATGCCGTTCCAGCCGCTGCCGACCGTGACGTTGGGCGCGGCGAGCGTACCGGCGCCACTGCCGCGGTAGATCGTGAGGACGCCGGATGCCGACACCCCGAGCACGTCGTGCAGCCCGTCTCCGGTGTAGTCGGCGCCCGAGACGACGTGCAGCATGTCGTACCAGCCGCTCCCGAGTCGGCTGTACTCGCCGAACCCGCCGCCGGGTGCCCCGCCGTAGAACTCGAGCAGTCCATCGCTGCGGACGGCGAGGAGGTCCGCCCGGCCGTCGGAGTTCAGATCCGTGTACGTCAGGTGGCGGTACAGGCCCCATCCGCTGGTGACGGTCGACGGGGCGGCGAACTTCCCCCGGCCGTCGCCGGCCATGAGTTCGAGGTCGCTGCCGGCGGCGACGCCCAGCAGATCGGCCCTGCCGTCGCCGGTGAAGTCGGAGGTGCCCTTCGGTGCGGGCGAGGCCGTCCGCAGACCGGGGAACACGAGCGGCAGCGCGGCGCCGCGCGTCACCGTCGACAGGCACGTGAAGCCCTGGTTGATCGCGGTGTAGACCGAACCGTTCCGCCACACTTCGAAGTGCAGGTGCGCGCCCGTCGAGTTGCCGGTGCTCCCGACGACGCCGATCTGCTGGCCGCGCTGCACCTGCACGCCGGGCGCGACCGTCCCCTGAGAGACCATGTGCGCGTAGCGCGTGACGTAGCCGCCGACGTGCTCGATGTCGACGAAGTACCCGTAGCCGCCGCTGTAGGCGCGCGTCTTGACCACGCCGTCGTACGCGGCGAGGATCGGCGTGCCGCCCTGACCCGAGATGTCGATGCCCTGGTGCGTCGGCCTGCCGGTACCGCAGCCGTCTGCGACCTTCGAGCGGATGGTGCCGGATGCCGGGATGATCATCTGCCCGTCCGTCGCCGCCGAAGCAGCGACTGCGGCGGTCACCTGCGGCGCCACGAGTCCGATGAGCACGGCCACTGCTGCGACCATGGCGAGGCGCGCCAGACGCCAGCGTGACCTTCGTCTCATCCCGAGTTCTCCCCGACTCGCGCGGCTGCGTGAGTGCAGCATCCATCGAGGTCACGGTATCAGCGCGGCAGCTTCCGCGTCGTCAGGCCTCACCCGGCAGATGCTGCGGCAGCGACGAGCTCCTCGTCCTCACGCAGGCCGCGCCCGCCGCGGAACCGTGCCGCCGGGTGCGTGTCCGCCACCCGCGGACCGTCGCCGTGCACGCGCTCGCGCAGCGTCTCGCCCGGCACGTACGCGTCGCGCAGCCGGCCCCGGCGGCGCAGCTCGGGCACCGCGAACTCGATGAAGTCCTTGGCCGTGTCGGGGCTGTGGTACTGCACGAGGTTGATGCCGTCGATGTCGTGCTCGTCGAGCCAGCTCTCGATCTCGTCGGCCACCTCGGTCGGCGACCCCACCGCCATGAACGGCTTGCGGTGGAACCCCGTCATCGTCTTCAGGAACTCGGCGATCGTCAGCTCCTGCGGCAGGAACGCCGCCTGCAGGTCATCGGCTCTGCCTTCGCGGCGCAGAGCCTCGCCGAGGGTGATGTCGCCGTCGTGCGCCGTGGGATCGAACGGCAGGCTCGCGTGCGCGAGCACCCCGTCGATGCTGGCGTGCTCGTCGTATTCGCGCAGCTTCGCCTCGGCATCCTCCGTGGTCGCCCCGACGATCACCGTCGCCCCGACGACGAACTTGATGGCGTCCCTGGGCCGTTCCTGCCGCTCGAGTTCATCGCGGATGCGTCCGATCGTCGCGCTGACCTGCTCGAACGAGCGCCCACCCGTGAAGATCAGCTCGGCGTGACGCCCGGCGAACTCGATCCCGCGCGAGGACTGCGTCGCCTGGATGAGGAACGGCGTGCGCTGCCGCGACGGGGAGGACAGGTGGGGGCCCGCGACCGAGAAGCGCGGGCCCTCGTGGTCGATGTAGCGGATCTTCTCCGGGTCGGCGTAGATGCCGCGCTCCCGATCCTCCACGATCGCGTCGTCGTCCCACGACCCCTCCCACAGCTTGTAGAGGACGTCGAGGTACTCGTCGGCGATCTCGTACCGGGTGTCGTGGTCGACCTCGCCGTCCAGCCCGAAGTTGCGCGCCGCGTTCGGCAGATACGACGTGACGATGTTCCACCCGACCCGCCCCTTGGTCAGGTGATCGAGCGTCGACATGCGCCGCGCGAACGCGAACGGCGGCTCGTAGGTGGTGGAGAACGTGATCCCGAAGCCCAGATGCTTCGTCACGGCCGCCATGGCCGGCACCACGAGCATCGGATCGTTGCTGGGGATCTGCAGGCCTTCGCGTATCGCCGTCTCGGGCCCGCCGCGGAAGACGTCGTAGGCGCCGATCACGTCCGCGAGGAACACGGCGTCGAACCCGCCGGCCTCGAGCTGCTGCGCGAGCTCGGTCCAGTATTCGATGTCGTTGAAGCGCGTCCGCCGGTTGCCCGGGAGTCGCCACAGCCCGTGCGTGATGTGGCTCACGCAGTTCATCTCGAACAGGTTGAGGATGAGGCGCTTCGGATCCGACATGGCCAGGATGCTCCTTCCGGGCCCGCCCCGTGCGAACCGCTCCCGATCCTTCCGCGATCGCCTCCGGCGGCGCTCCTGCGTGACGAAATGCACCGCCCCGTGACGAAGTGTGACGCTCCGCGGCGCCGCATGACACGGCCTCTTCCCCCGGATGCCGCGGGCCGCCATGCTCGGTGGCGTTCTGCTCCACAGCATCCACGAAAGGCATCGCACGATGACCACCATCAGCAGCACTCATCGCCTCCGGCGAACCGCGACGATCGCAGCCACGGCAGCGGTATCGATGATGGCGCTGACCGCATGCGGCGCCTCGTCGGCGGCTCTGCCCGCAGCCGACGCGCAGCGCGTCGAGGGCGGCACGATCGTCTACGCCCACCAGCAGGAGCCGCAGTGCCTCTTCGGCGGCTGGATCGAGCAGGCCTACATCTCGTACCAGTTCATCGACAACCTCGTCTCGCTCGACGAGAACGGCGAAGTCGTACCGTGGCTCGCCGAGAGCTGGGAGGCGTCCGACGACGGCCTCACCTACACGCTGACGCTCAAGGACGGTGTCGAGTTCACCGACGGCACCCCGCTCGACGCCGAAGCCGTCGCCTACAACTTCGACTACTGGGTCGCGGGCGGCAACAGCACCGCCGCCGTCTGGCTCGGCGGGTACTACGAATCGGCCGAGGCCCTCGACGACCTGACGGTCGCCGTCCACCTCTCCCGCCCGTACACGCGGTTCGTCGAGAACCTGTCGCAGTCGTACTTCGGCATCCAGTCCCAGCACGCGCTCGAGACCCGCACCGACGAGGAGAACTGCGAACAGCCGATCGGCTCGGGGGCCTTCAAGGTCCAGGAGTGGAACCGCGGCGAGAACGTCATCCTCACCCGCAACGAGGACTACACCTCGCCGCCCGCGAACGCCAAGCACACCGGGCCCGCCTACGTCGACGCGATCGACTGGCGCTTCGTCGCCGACGGCGTCACCCGCGTCTCGGCCCTGCGCGCGGGCGAAGCCGACGCGATCTACGACATCCCGGCCCTCGAGTGGGCGGGGCTCGAGGGCGAGCAGCAGTGGGAGCTGCTCAAGTACGTCACCCCTGGTCGCCCGCAGCAGATCTCGTTCAACACGACGCGTGCGCCGTTCGATGACGAGAACCTGCGCAAGGCCTTCATCTACAGCCTGGATCGCAAGACGATCGTCGAGACGATCGGTCACGGCGTGATCCCCTACGAGGGCAACGGCGGGGTGAGCCAGACGACGCCCGGCTACAGCCAGACGGCTGCCGACTACTACGACTACGACGTCGACGAGGCGAACCGACTGCTCGACGAGGCCGGCTGGACCGACCGCGACGCCGACGGCTACCGCGTCAAGGACGGCGAGACTCTCGACGTCGTCTTCCCGTACAACGCCGGGACGATCATCAACGCCGACGGCGCCGCGATCTTCCAGGCCGTGCAGGAGCAGGCGAAGGCCACCGGATTCAAGGTGCAGCTCATCCCCGTACCGCCGTCCGAGACCTGGGCGGGCAAGTACGCGGGCCCGGAGAGCTACGACATCTCAGCCGGGTACTGGACGTCGGTCAACGCCGGCATCCTTTACATCAACTGGCGTCCGAGCACCGAGGAGAACCCCAACTTCTCCAACAGCGCCTTCTACGACGACCCGGAGCTCGAGCAGATCATCCTCGATGCGAACTCGGCGGCAGACCTGGACGAGCAGAACGCGCTCTACGAGAAGGCGCAGGAGTACATCGCCGAGCACGCGACCTCGTTCGGCCTCTACGACCGGCTCAGCACTCTCGGTGTCAGCCCGCAGCTGCGGGACGTCTGGCAGGAGAACGCACAGGGAGGACCGACGTTCTATGACGCGTACTTCGTCGAGTGACGTGATCCAGAATCCGGATGCCGCAGCTCAGGCCCCGGCATCCGGTGGGGAAGCACGGGATGCCGGCACCACCGCCCGCCGGCGGGCCGGACGCGCGCGGCGCATCGTCTCGCGGCTGCTGGGCGCGGTGGTGGTGCTCTGGGGAGCGGCGACCGCAGCCTTCCTCGCCCAGGTGGCCCTGCCCGGTGATCGGGCGACAGCCATCCTGAACATCCGCACCGGTCAGGCGCAGGAGCGCACCCCGGACGAGCTCGCCCCGATCATTGAGGCGTACGGCCTGCACGACCCGGTGCTCGTGCAGTACCTGCACTACCTCGCGGGTCTCGTGCGGGGCGACCTCGGGACCTCGTATCAGCAGTTCCGGCCGGTGTGGGACCTCATCGGCGAGCAGCTGGGGGCGACGTTCGTGCTCAGCCTGGTCGCGATCGCCCTCGCCTGGGTGATCATGATCGCGTGGGTCACGCTCACCGCCGGTCGCAGCCGCCGGGTCAGCGCGTTCGGGTCGACCGTCGACACCGTCGCGGCTGCGCTCCCGCCGTACTGGCTCGGCATCCTGCTGCTGCTCGTGTTCGCCCTGAACCTGCGCTGGTTCCCGGTGATGGGCGGCACGGGCATCTCCGGGATCGTCCTGCCCGCCCTCACCCTGGCGATCCCGCTCGCGGGCTTCATGGGGCAGTCCGTGCGGGCGGAGTACGAGCGGGCGCTGGAGCAGCCATTCGTGCTCAGTGCGCGCATGCGCGGCATGGGCGACCTGCAGATCCGGTTGCGTCACGTGCTGCGACACGCGTCGCTGCCCGCGATCACGCTCACCGGATGGGCGATCGGCGCGACGGTGTCGGGCGCCGTGATCGTCGAGCAGATCTACTCCCGCCCCGGCATCGGCAAGACGCTGGTCGCCTCGGTGGGGGCGCAGGACCTCCCCGTCGTCACGGGCATCGTCATCCTCGTCGCGCTCGCGTACGTGGTGGCGAATCTGCTCGTCGACATCGTGTACACGCTCATCGACCCGAGGCTGGAGCAGTCATGACCACCGTCGCATCAACGAAGACCCCGGCTCCGCGGCGCACTCGCATCCGCATCGCGCCCGGCCTCGTCGTCGCCGTCGTGTTCGCCGCGCTGTTCGCGATCGCCGCTGTCGTGCCGCAGATCCTCGCGACGACGGCTCCCACGGCGCAGGACTTCACGGCAGCTCTGCGTCCGCCGTCGTTCGAGCACTGGTTCGGCACGGACGAGTCCGGGCGCGACCTGTACAGCCGGGTCGTCCACGGCACGCGCGAGTCGTTGCTGATCGGAATCGGCGCCGCCGGGATCGCCCTGGTCGCTGCCCTCGTGCTCGGCTCGCTCGCGGCCCTGGGCGACCGCTTCACGTCGGCCATCGTGAACCGGGGCATCGAGGTCGTGTTCGCTTTCCCGATCCTGCTGCTGGCGCTGTTGCTCGTGTCGATCCTCGGCGCATCGGCGTGGACGCAGGTCATCGCCGTCGGCGTGAGCACCGCGCCCGGCTATGCCCGCATGGTCCGCGGTCAGATCCTCGCGGCGAAGAACGCCGGGTACGTCGAAGCGGCGCGGGCTCTCGGGCATGGCCGTGGACGCATCCTCACCCGTCATGTGCTGCCGAACGCCGTCCGGCCGCTGGTCGCGGTGTTCACCATGGCCATCGGGCAGTCGATCGTGTGGGCATCGGGGCTGGCGTTCCTCGGCCTCGGTGTCGCTCCGCCGTCGTCGGAGTGGGGAGCCCTGCTCGACGCCGGCCGCGCCTACATCCTGCAGGCGCCGTGGTTGACGTTCGTGCCGGGTCTCGTGATCCTCGTGCTCGCGCTGACGGCGACGTCCCTCGGCAAGCACATCCAGAACAGCCTCGAGAAGGGCGAATGAGATGACCATCGTCGAAGAGGCACCGCAGCGGACTCCTGTGCAGGACGCCGCCCCGCGCCTGACCGTGCGCGATCTCCAGGTCGGGTTCGCGAAGGGGAGGGACACTCGACGGGTCGTCCACGGCGTCTCGTTCGCTCTCGATGCGGGCCGTTGCGTCGCGATCGTCGGCGAGTCCGGATCGGGCAAGAGCGTGACGGCCCGCACGCTGGTGGGACTGACCGGGGCGGATGCCGTCGTCGAGGCGACAGAGATCCGACTCGGCGACGCCGACCTGACGGCGCAGACGGATCGCACCTGGCGTGGCATCCGAGGACGACGGATCGGGTTCGTCCAGCAGGACGCGCTCGTCTCGCTCGACCCGCTGCGCCCGGTCGGCGCCGAGATCGGCGAAGCCCTGCGCCTGCACGGCTGGCGCGACCGCGCGGCCCGACGGCGCAAGGTGATCGAGCTGCTCGCCAGCGTCGACGTGCCGCGCCCCGAGCTGCGCGCGAGCCAGCGGCCCGGCCAGCTCTCGGGCGGGCTGCGGCAGCGGGCGCTCATCGCGTCGGCGCTCGCCCTGGACCCCGAGGTCATCATCGCCGACGAGCCGACCACGGCTCTCGACGTCACGGTCCAGGCCCAGGTGCTGTCGCTGCTGAACGATGCCAAGGCGCGCGGCACCTCGATCATCCTCATCAGCCACGACCTGTCCGTCGTGGCGAGCCTCGCCGACGAGATCATCGTGATGCGCGGCGGCGAAGTGGTCGAGCAAGGGGATGCCGCGGCGGTGCTGGGGCAGCCGCAGCATCCGTACACGCAGAGCCTCGTGGATGCCGTGCCCGGCGGGCACACCCGCGGTGAGCGTCTCGCTCCGCAGTCGAGTGCCGTCCCGAACCTGCATCTCGCTCGGGACGCCGGCGGCGAGCGGGGAGAGCCGGTGCTCGAGGCGCGCGAGCTCGTGAAGAACTTCGTCACCCCCGACGGCCGGCTCACCCGCGCCGTCGACCGGGTGTCGTTCACGCTGCATCGTGGCGAGACGCTGGGGATCGTGGGGGAGTCGGGTTCGGGCAAGAGCACCTCGGCGCGCATCGCGCTCGCCCTGGAGAAGGCGGATGCCGGCGAGGTGCGGCTGCTCGGTCAGCCGTGGTCGGCGGTCTCGGAGCCGCGGCGGCGTGCACTGCGCCCGCGCATCGGTGTCGTGTACCAGGATCCGCTCAGCTCCTTCGATCCGCGGTGGAACGTCGAGCGCATCCTGCTCGACGCGATCCCTGCGGATGCCGGATTGAACGCCGCCCAGCGCACCCAGCGCGTGCGGGACCTTCTGGCACAGGTGGCCCTGCCCGAGGCCACGGCCGCGCGATTCCCGCTTCGGCTGTCGGGCGGTCAGAGGCAGCGTGTCGCGATCGCCAGGGCTCTGGCGTCGTCACCCGAGATCCTCGTCCTCGACGAGGCCGTCTCGGCGCTCGACGTGTCGGTGCAGGCGCAGATCCTCGATCTGCTCGTCGACCTGCAGGACGAGTACGGTCTCAGCTATCTCTTCATCTCGCACGACCTGGGCGTCGTCCATCACATGAGCGACCGCGTGCTCGTGATGAAGGACGGAGTCGTCGTCGAGGAGGGCGAGTCGGACCGGATCTTCCACACGCCCGAGCATCCGTACACGCAGCAGCTCGTCGCCTCGCTCGCGCGATTGGATGCCGCGCGCTGATCGGCTCGAATGAATCGGCCCCGCGTTCCGCCTGAAGGAATGTGGGGCCGATTCGTTGCGTGGAGCGGAATCCGTTCCTATCGTGATCACACCGGCCCACCATTCGGGTGCGTCGGAACCATCACGAGGATGTGAGGAGCTGTCGCGTGGACGTCGACCTCGAAGAACTGGCCGCGATCATCGAGCTGCTCGACAAGACGGAGTTCACGCAGTTCCGTTTCGAGAAGGGCGAGCTCCGCATCGCCGTCAGCCGCGGAGAGCCCCTCGCGGGAGAGTCGGCGTCCGCTCCGAATCCTGCGGCGCCCACGCCTGCGGCGCCCGCTCCTGCGGCAACGGCTCCGACCACGGCCGTCGCCCCGGTGCCGCCGGCGGCGCAAGCGCCCGCGGCCGACGATCTCGCCGCCGACGAATTCGTGGTCCGCTCGCCCATGCTGGGCACCTTCTACAGCGCACCGAAGCCGGGGGAGCCGTCGTTCGTGCAGGAGGGGCAGACGGTAGCCTCCGACGCCGTGCTCTGCATCATCGAGGTCATGAAGCTGATGAACTCCGTGCCGGCGGGCGAGACCGGCGTCGTCCGCCGCGTGCTCGTCCGTGACGGCGACCTCGTCGAGTACGACCAGCCGCTGTTCGTCCTCGGACGCGCATCATGACCCAGCGCGTCTTCGTCGCCAACCGCGGCGAGATCGCGGTCCGCATCATCGAGGCGTGCGACCGTCTCGGATACGAGACCGTGCTCGGCGTCTCCCTCGCCGACAAGGCGTCGCTCGCCGCGCGTCGCGCCGGACGCGTCGTCGTCCTCGGCGGACCCCAGTCGCGCGACAGCTACCTCTCGGTGGACGCCGTGCTTCACGCCGCCGTCGAGACCGGCTGCACGGCGCTGCACCCCGGATACGGGTTCCTGTCCGAGCGGAGCGACCTCGCCCGCGGCTGTGCCGACAACGACATCGTCTTCGTCGGTCCCTCGCCGGAGGCCCTCGACGCCCTCGGCGACAAGCTCAGCGCCAGGGCTCTGGCCGAGAAGCTCGACGTCCCGGTCTCGGCAGGCGGCACGGCCGAGAGCTGGGACGACGTCTCGGCCCTCGCCGAGCAGATCGGCTATCCGGTTCTCGTCAAGGCGGCCTACGGAGGCGGCGGCCGAGGCATGAAGCTCGTGCACACCGCCGCCGACCTCGCCGAGGCGTGGAGCGTGGCATCCAGCGAGGCGGCGGCCGCGTTCGGCGACGGCACCGTCTTCCTCGAGCGCTACGTGACCTCGGCCAAGCACATCGAGGTGCAGATCCTCGGCGACCGGCACGGCAACCGCATCCACCTCGGCGAGCGGGAGTGCTCGGTGCAGTACCGCTATCAGAAGGTCGTCGAGGAGTCCCCGTCGACCTCGATCGACGCCGCGACGCGCGAGGTCATGACCACGAGCGCCCTGAAGATCGCCGCCGAGCTCGATTACGTCGGCCTCGGCACCGTCGAGTTCCTCTACGACGTGCACAACGGCGAGGTCGCCTTCCTCGAGGTGAACCCGCGGCTGCAGGTCGAGCATCCCGTCACCGAGCAGGTCACCGGCGTCGACCTCGTGCGTCAGCAGCTGCTGGCGGCACTCGGCGAGCCGATCGAGATCACGCAGGCTGACGCCGTACCCGACGGCCACGCCATCGAGGTGCGCATCACCGCGCAGGACCCCGAGCGCGGTCTCGCCCCAACCCCCGGCCGCGTCGCCGAATGGCGCCCCCCGGTCGGCGGCGGCATCCGCCTCGATTCGCACATCTACCAGGGGTACGACTTCCCGCCGTTCTACGACGCCCTGATGGGCAAGCTCGTCACCTGGGGTGCCGACCGCGACGCCGCGATCGCCCGCATGACCCACGCGCTCGATCGATTCGCCATCGGCGGCGTCACCACCTCGAAGCCGTTGCTGCGCCGCATCGTCACCGACCCCGCGTTCGCCGACAACACCGTCACGACGCACTGGCTCGGCGACAGCATCCTGACAGGAGGAGCGTCGTGACAGACGTCCAGCTCATCGACGTGTCGATCCGCGACGGCAACCAGAGCCTGTGGGGCGCCGTCGGCATGACCACGCGCATGATCGCCGGCGCCGCCCCCGACCTCGACCGGGTCGGCTACCGCGCCGTCGAGCTCGCCAGCAGCACGATCCTCGCCATGGCGGTACGCACCCACAAAGAGGATCCGTGGGAGCTGCTGCGCACGGCGAAACGGCTCATGCCGAACACGCCGCTCGGGTTCCTCACCACGGGCAAGCGCTTCATCACCTTCTACCGGACCCCGGACGTGCTCTTCGAACTCGCCTTCCGCCTGCTCGCCCGCAACGGCGTCACGAGGCTCTGGGTGATCGACCCGATGCACGACATGGCCGGTACGCGACGGATCGCGCAGATGGCGAAGGATGCCGGATTCACCGACGTGGTCGGCGGCATCTGCTACACCACCAGCCCTGTGCACACCGACGCCTACTACGCCGACCGCATCGCCGAGCTCGACGACTGCGACGCCATCGACAGCATCTACCTGAAGGACCCCGCAGGGCTCATGACGCCCGAGCGGCTGCGGGGCATGGTGCCGATGCTGCAGGGGAGGCTGAAGCGGCTGCGCCTGGACGAGATCCACAGCCACGCCACGACGGGCGTCTCGCCGCTGACCCTGCTCGAGGCGGCCGACCTCGGCATGACGAAGCTGCACACGGCGCTGCCACCGCTCGCCAACGGCTCGTCCCACCCCTCCGCCCCCACGATGGTCAACAACCTGCGGGCCCGAGGTCACCACATCGACGTCGACCTCGAAGCCATGGGCCGAGCGTCCGCGTACTGGCAGCGCCAGGCGAAGATCAAGCGCCTGCCTGTGGGCGCCCCGCGCGAGTACGACGAGGCGTACTACCGGCACACGATCCCCGGCGGTGTGCAGTCGACGCTCGCCCGGCAGCTGCGCGAGATCGGACGCGCCGACCTGTTCGACGCCGTCATCGAGGAATCCGTGGCTGTGCGCCGTGACCTCGGCTGGCCGATCGTGATGACGCCGTTCGCACAGTACATCGTGACGCAGGCGACGCTCAACATCATCACCGGTGAGCGGTACAAGCAACTCAGCGACGAGGTCGTCGATCTGCTCCGCGGCGACTTCGGGCCGCTGCCGGGCGAGGTGGATCAGAACCTGCTCGACCGTGCCATGAGCACGGCGCGCGGCCAGCTGCCGCCGTCGGACGGCTCCAGTGACGAGACGCTGGAGCAGATGCGGCGCCGGTTCGGCGGCGTCGATGACGAGGAGCTCATGCTGCGCGCCGTCATGCCCGCCGAGCACGTGGACGCCATGAAGGCGGCGAAGGGCGCCTCCGCGGCATCCGCACTGTCGTCACTGCTGAAGTCGGTCGAGGGCCGGCCGAAGCTGAGCGTCGCGTTCTCGAACGGCGACGTGAACTTCGAGCTGACGCGGTCCGGGGGTGCGTCATGAGCGTCGACCTCGCGCGCATCCGCGGCTGGGTCTTCGACGTCGACGGATGCCTCGTCCGCACCGAGCGCGCCGGCGGACGCGGCGGGATGCCGTTCCCCGGCGCCGTCGAGATCCTCACTCAGCTGCAGGATTCCGGACACGAGGTCATCGTCTGCACGAACGCCTCCGAACTGCCGCCTGCCGTCTACGCCGAGCACCTGCGCGAGATGGGGCTGCCCGTGCGCGACGAGGCCTTCGTCACCGCGGGCAGTGCGGCCGCCGACCATGTGGTCGCCCACCACCCCGGCGCCCGCGTGCTGGTCGTCGGCGCCGACGGTGTCTCCGTGCCCATGCGCGAGCGAGGATTGGAGCTCGCCGAACCCGGCGGTCCCCTCGCCGACGTCGTGGTCGTCGGCGCCGCACCGCGCTACGAGACGGCCGATCTCAACGCCGCCGCGCTCGCGGTCGCCGACGGCGCTGCGTTCTACACGACCGTGAACTCGCCGTGGTTCCACGGCGGCTCCGGGCGCTCGCTCGCCGTGTCCGCAGCGATCGCCGCCAGCATCACCTACGCGACCGGCCGCGAGCCCGTCGTCGGCGGCAAGCCGTCGGCGGTGCTCGCCGAGAGCCTGCTGCGCCGGCTTGGCGTGGCGGCATCCGAGACCGCCGTCGTCGGCGACGCGCTCGCCGAGATCCAGCTCGCCCGCAGCATGGGAGGCGCCGGCATCCTCCTGCTCTCGGGCGCGACCTCGCTCGAAGACCTCGAATCCCTCACCCCATCCACCCGTCCCGACATCGTCGTCGACGACGTCGCGGTGCTGCACAGCCGCCTCGCACCGCAAGAAACCCGACAAGGAGCATCACAATGACCGAGAACGAGCGCCGCTTCCCGTTCTTCCACGAGGTTCCCGCCCCCGAAGGCGCCGAGAACTGGAAGTCGATGTACCCGTACTACCTCGTGCCCGGCGCCGAGCGCCGTGAGGAGGAGGACTCCGGATTCTGGTTCGCCGACACGATGCACTGGTCTCGCGGCGTGCACCCCTTCGACAGCATCGGCGCCGAGGCCGTCTACCTCGGCGCCGGGCAGAACAGCACCCGCATCTTCGTGCTCCCCACCTCGCTCGGCCTCGACGTGCGCGTCATGAACGGCTACGTCTACATCCGCCCGATCGCCGTCACCGACCCCGAGGAGATCGGCCGCCGTGCCGAGCTCTTCCAGGAACGCGCCGGGTACTACTACGCGAACTGGGACGAGCTGTACGCGAAGTGGAAGACCAAGGTCACCGACGCCGTCGAGCGCATGCGCACGATCGCATTCCCGCCGCTGGGCGAGCTCGACCCGATCGAGGTCGTCACCGAGGCGCGCGGCGTCTCGACCTCTTGGGACATCATCGCGAACTATCACCGGCTCATCGACGACTTCTTCGTCATCTGGCAGCACCACTTCGAGTTCCTCAACCTCGGCTACGGCGGGTACATCGTCTTCTTCCAGTTCTGCAAGCAGGCGTTCCCGCAGATCAGCGATCAGGAGATCGCCCGGATGGTCGCCGGCGTCGACGTGGTCGCGTTCCGGCCCGACGAGGAGCTGCGCCGCCTCGCGGCGCTCGCCGTCGAGCTCGACCTGGTCGGCGAGGTGTCGGATGCCCGGGATGCCGGCGAGACGTTCGCCGTGCTCGAGGGGACGGACACCGGGCGGCGCTGGCTGGCCGAGTACGAGACGTCGAAGAACCCCTGGTTCGACTACTTCGCCGAGTACGGCTTCACGAACGACCAGGAGACCTGGATCTCTGACCCGAACATCCCCATGCAGGGCATCTCGCGCTACGCCCAGCGCATCGCGAACGGCGAGGACGTCAGCCGCCCGATCGAGCGGCTGCGCAGCGAGCGCGACCAGCTCGTCTCCGAGTACCGCGACCTGCTGAGCCCCGCGGAGCAGGCCCAGTTCGACGAGCTGCTCGGACTCTCGCGCACCGTGTTCCCCTTCATCGAGGAGCACAACATCTACGTCGAGCACTGGGCGCACTCGGTGTTCTGGGAGAAGGCCAAGGAGCTCGGCGACTTCCTCGTCGCCGCCGGCTTCACCGACGCGCGCGACGACATGTTCTACATGAACCGCTTCGAGCTCGACGAGGTGCTCGCCGACGTCGTGCAGTCCTGGGCGATCGGCGTCCCCGCTCGCGGCAAGCAGCGCTGGGCCGCCCTCATCGAGGAGCGCAAGGGCATGGTCGCAGCCCTCCTGGCTCAGGGCGCCCCGCCCGCCTACGGCGTCCCGCCCGTGGAGGTCACCGACCCGTTCGCCGTGATGAACTACGGCGTCACCACCGAGCGCGTGGAGGACTGGCTGGGCTCTGCCGAGTCCGACGGCAGCGCGCTGTCCGGCATCCCCGGCGGGCCCGGCGTGTACGAGGGGCCCGTGCGGGTGCTGAAGACCGAGAAGGACGTCGCCACGATCCAGCCCGGCGAAGTGCTTGTCGCCGCCATCACGGCACCGAGCTGGGCGGCCGCCTTCTCGGTCGCCGCAGCCGTCGTCACCGACATCGGAGGCATGATGAGCCACGCCTCGATCGTGTGCCGCGAATACGGCATCCCCGCCGTCGTCGGCACCGGCTTCGCGACCGCCCGCCTGAAGACCGGCCAGCGCGTCCGCGTCGACGGCGACACCGGCGTCGTCACGATCCTGGAGGAAGCGTCATGATCGTCGATCCGCACAGCTACACGTACCGCTTCGCGGACGAGGGATGCTCCGACGCGCGCCTCGTCGGAGGCAAGGGCAAGGGGCTCGGCGAGATGACCGCGGCCGGCTACCCGGTGCCGCCCGGGTTCGCGGTCAGCGCCCGCGCCTACCGGCGGTTCCTCGACCAGGACAACCTGCGCCGCGACATCGCCCAGCAGCTCGACGGGCTCGACCCCGAGGACTACCCCGCGATCGAGCAGGCGTCGGAGCGGATCGACACCCTCATGGCGACATCCCGTCTGCCCGCCGACGTGGCGGACAAGATCCGCGAGGAGTATGCGGCGCTCGGCGAGCTCGTCGGTGCGGACGACGTCTCCGTCGCCGTCCGCTCGAGCGGCACCGCCGAGGACTCCAGCGCGGACAGCTTCGCCGGCGAGTTCGAGACCTGGGTCGACATCCAGGGCATCGACGACGTGCTCGCGCACGTGCACCGGTGCTACACGAGCGTCTACGCGCCGCGCGTGCTCCGCTACGCTCTCGAGCGCGGCATCGACCTGTCGCGCATCGAGATGGCGGTCGTCATCCAGAAGACCGTGCGGGCCCGCACCGCCGGCGTCATGTTCACCCTCGACCCGATCAGCGGCGATCGCTCGCGCGTCGTGCTCGAGGCGAGCTGGGGGCTGGGCCTCTCCGTCGTCGGGGGAGAGGTCACCCCCGACCGGTTCACGGTGGGCAAGGTCGGCCTGTCGGTGCAGTCGCGGGTGCTCGGCGACAAGCGGGTCGAGTACCGCCGCGGCGACGCCTCGGTGGAGGTTCCAGAGGATCGCCGCGATCGGCTGTGCCTCGAGGACGCCGAGGTCGTGGCGATCGCCGAGCTCGGCAAGCGCCTCGAGAAGAGGCACGGCGCCCCGCAGGACATCGAGTTCGCCGTCGACGAGGAGCTCCCGGCGGGGGAGAACCTGCTGCTGCTGCAGTGCCGCCCCGAGACTGTGTGGAGCGGTGTCGAGCGGGCTCCCGCCTTCGACCCGAAGGAGAAGATGATGTCGTGGATCACCTCCAGCATCACGGTCCCCACGAAGGTGCAGAGCGGCGGCGGACACCGTCATGAGTGAGGGCCCCGAGCAGCTGATCCCCGCCCCCGAGCGCCCCCGCGACGAGTCGGAGACCGCGCGCTATCTGACGTGGCTTGCGGCAGAGCGCGGTCTGCGCTTCGCGGACTTCGCAGAGCTCCAGCGCTGGTCGGTGGAGCATCTCGAGGATTTCTGGCAGAGCATCTGGGACTTCTTCGAGGTGATCTCGCACGCGCCGGCGGCGTCCGTGCTCGCCGAGCGCGTGATGCCCGGAGCGCGCTGGTTCGAGGGGACGACGCTCAACTTCGCCGAGCACGCGCTGCGGGCGGCGGAAGAGATCGGCGACGACGTCGCGATCCACGCGTTCTCGCAATCCCGCGAGGACGAGACCGTGACGTTCGGGGAGCTTCGCGAGCGCGTCGCCCATGTCGCGGCTGGGCTCGTGGAACTGGGCGTGGGGCGCGGCGACCGCGTGGCCGCCTATCTGCCGAACATTCCGGAGGCGGTCATCGCCTACCTCGCCACGGCGAGCCTGGGCGCGATCTGGGCGTCATGCGCACCGGAGTTCGGAGTCAAGGGCGTGCTGGACCGGCTCGGGCAGATCGAGCCGAAGGTGCTGTTCGCCGTAGACGGCTACCGCTACGGCTCGAAGGATGTGGACCGCCGCGCGGACGTGCAGGCGATCCGCGAAGGGCTCGCCGGCGTCGAGCATGTGATCGGCGTCCGCTATCTCGCGGCGGACGTCGACGACGCGCTGCCGTGGACAGAACTCGTCGCCATCGGCGCGCGGACCGGGCGTGCGCTCGAGTTCGAGGCCGTGCCGTTCGATCACCCGCTGTCGGTGCTGTTCACCTCGGGCACCACGGGGCTGCCCAAGCCGATCGTCCACGGCCACGGCGGGATCATCCTCGAGCACTTCAAAAATCACGCGCTGCACTGGGATCTCGGGCCCGGCGATCGCCTGATGTGGTTCTCGACCACGTCATGGATGGTGTGGAACGCCGTCGTCTCGGCGCTGATGCTCCGTGCGAGCATCGTCCTCATCGACGGCAACCCGATGGGCCCCGACCCCGATCTGCAGTGGCGCCTCATCGAGAGGTGGCGGCCGACCGTGGTCGGGCTGAGCGCCGGGTTCCTGCTGCACGGCATGCGCGAGCAGCGCGAGCCCGCAGCGGAATTCGATCTCGGCAGCATCCGTCAGCTCGGTGTGGTCGGCTCACCGCTGCCGACGGCAGCGTTCGACTGGGTGCATGCGCAGTTCGGCGACGACGTGCTGCTGAACGTGGGCAGCGGCGGAACCGACGTGTGCACGGGCCTCGTGCAGGGCGGACCGTGGCAGCCGGTGTGGCGCGGAGAGATGGCCGGCGCGAGCCTCGGCGTCGACGTGTGCGCGTTCGATGACAGAGGGGACGAGGTCGTCGGCGAGCTCGGTGAACTCGTCGTCCGCGCCCCCATGCCGTCGATGCCGGTCGGTTTCTGGGGCGATGAGGACGGCAGCCGCTATCGCGCGGCGTACTTCGATACGTACCCGGGGGTGTGGCGGCACGGCGACTGGATCCGTTTCAGCGCGGCCGGCAGCTGCATCATCACCGGTCGCAGCGACGCAACCCTCAACCGCGGGGGTGTGCGCCTGGGCACGGCCGACTTCTACGGCGTCGTGGATGCCTTCGCCGAGGTGGCCGACAGCCTCGTCGTGCACCTCGACGATCCGGACGGCGGCAACGGCGAACTGCTCCTGTTCGTGGTCCCCGTCGAGGGGCACGTGGTCGACGATTCCCTCGTGGCGCGCCTGCGATCCGCGATCCGCGACCAGCTGTCGCCCCGGCACACCCCTGACCGGGTCCTCGCCGTCGCGGGCTTGCCGCACACGAGGACGGGCAAGAAGCTCGAGGTGCCGGTCAAGCGGATCCTGCTGGGCCGCCCGCTCGCCGAGGCGGTCGACCCGGATGCGGTGGACGACGCATCCGCCTTGCAGCAGTTCGTGGACCTGGCGGCAGCGCGATGAGCGGCTACCGTCCGGCGATCCGGCTCGACGAGGTGGTCGCGATCGACACGCACGTGCACATCGAGGCCGACGCCCATGGTCACCTCGCCCTGGACCAGGAGCTCCTCGACGCCTCTGCGGCGTACTTCCGCAGCGGAACCGACCGCACCCCGACGATCGATCAGATCGCGAAGCGGTACCGGGAGCTGAACATGGCCGCCGTCGTGTTCACCGTCGACGCGAGCACCGCCCTGCACCAGCGGGCGCTCAGCAGCGAGGAGATCGCGCAGGCGTGCGCCGAGAACGCCGACGTTCTCATACCGTTCGGATCCGTCGACCCGAATCTCGGCGGAGCCGCGATCGACCAGGCCCGCGTGCTCATCGACGAGTTCGGCGTGCGCGGCTTCAAGTTCCACCCGAGCCTGCAGGGATTCGACCCGTCCGATCGGGCGCACTGGCCGCTGTACGAGATGCTCGCGTCACGCGGCATGATCGCGCTCTTCCACACCGGGCAGACCGGCATCGGAGCGGGGCTCCCGGGCGGACGCGGCATCCGCCTGCGCCTGTCCGAGCCGATGCTCGTGGACGACGTCGCGGCCGCGTTCCCTGATCTGAAGATCATCCTCGCGCACCCGTCGGTCCCCTGGGTCGATCAGTCGATCGCGATGGCGACGCACAAGCAGAACGTGTTCATCGACCTGTCCGGCTGGTCGCCGAAGTACTTCCCCGCCCAGCTCGTGCGGCAGGCGGGGACGATCCTGAAGCACAAGGTGCTGTTCGGCTCGGACTTCCCGCTCATCGATCCGACCCGGTGGATGCGCGACTTCGCCGGGCTCGATATCCCCGACGATGCCAGGGAGCTCATCGTGAAGGGCAACGCGGCGCAGCTGCTGGGCCTGCAGACGGGCCGCACATGAACGGGGAGGCTCCGGTGGAGTCGGTGGACCGCGCGCTCGTGCTCCTGACGGCCCTGCGCGAGGGCGAGGTGCTCAGCGTCTCGGATGCCGCGGGCTTTCTCGGCGTGGCGCCGTCGACGGCGCATCGTCTGCTCTCATCCCTGGTGTACCGGGAGTATGCCGCTCAGGACCGCGACCGCCGATACCGGCTGGGCCCGGCGCTGGTGCCGGCACGTGCGGAGCCCCTGACGCTCAGCGGCGTCCGTGCGCTCGCCCACGCCCCGCTCGAGCGGCTGCACGAGGAACTGGGGGAGACCGTGCAGATCATGGTCCGCCACGGCCGGAACATCCGCTTCCTCGACGGCATCGAGTGCGAGCTCCCGCTGCGCGTCGGGGTGCGCGTCGGCGATGAGATGCCCGCGCACTGCTCGGCGGGAGGAAAAGCGATCCTCGCGGCGATGCCGATGGCCGACCTGGAGCGCCTCTATTCGCAGGGTCTGCCGGAGTGGCCGACGGCTCGATACCGCGATCTTCCTGCGCTGAAGCGGCACCTGGCGCGGGTGCGCCAGCGCGGATACGGCGCGAACCTCGAGGAGACCGAGCAGGGCGTGAGCGGGGTGGGCGTCGCCGTGCGCGATCGCCTGGATCGTCCGGTGGCGGCGTTCACGGTCGCCGTGCCGGCATCGCGCTTCGCGCGCGACCACATCACCGGAATGCGCGATGCGCTTTCTCACGCGGCAGACGAGTTCCGTGCCGCGCTCGAGTCCGAGGACGGCGCATCGCAGGCTCAGCCGATCCGGCGGTAGCGGATGTGCGTCGCCAGCGGCGAGTGCAGCACCTCGACCGGTTCGAAGTCGAACTTCGTTCCGTTGAAGATGCGCTCGCCGGAGCCCAGCAGCACCGGAGCGATGTCGAGCGTGAGCTCGTCGATGACGCCGGCATCCAGCCCCTGACGCACCGTGGACGCGCCGCCGGCGATGTCGACGCCCGCATCGCCGGCCACCGCGCGAGCCTGCGCATACGCTGCGTCGAACCCGTCCGTCACGAAGTGGAAGGTCGTGCCGCCGGCCATCTCGATCGGGTCGTGCGCATGGTTCGTCAGAACGAAAACGGGGGCGTGGTACGGAGGCTCCTCACCCCACCATCCACGCCAGTCCTCGTCCCAGTCGCCGCGCACGGGGCCGAACATATTGCGTCCCATCACGTAGGCACCGCGCGGTCGCATGAGCCAGCCGGCCGCGATGTCATCGGCGTCGTTCGCGCGTTCGTCGCCGATGTGCCAGCGGTGCAGCTCGATGCCGCGCCTGCCCAGCGGGTCGTCCCGGCTCTGATCGGGGCCGGCGACGAAGCCGTCGAGAGAGATCGACATGTGGCAGGTGGTGTCGGGCATCCGTCATTCCTCCATCGACGCGGGTCGGACACAATCTAGCGGCATCCCGCGCAGTAATGGTTGACCTTGCTCGACAGTTGCGCAAACACAACTAACGGAGTATGGTTGACCGAGTTCAACTTTCTATCGCAGGAGAACTCCGCTTTTGACATCCACACCTTCCCCCGCACCGGAGGCCACGCGCTCGGCGCGTGAAGTGTTCACCGCGATCTCCGGCCTCATCGTCGGCATGTTCGTGGCCGTCCTCTCGGGCACGGTCGTCTCGACGTCGTTGCCGGTCATCATCGCCGACCTCGGCGGCACCCAGTCCCAGTACACCTGGGTCATCACCGCGAGCCTGCTCGCGACCGCGGTCTCGACCCCCATCTGGGGCAAGCTCGCCGACCTCGTCGACCGCAAGATCCTCGTGCAGCTCGCCCTCATCCTCTTCACCGTCGGAACGGTGATCGCCGGCTTCTCGACCGACACGAACATGCTGATCGTCGTCCGCGTGATCCAGGGCATCGGCGTCGGCGGCCTCATGTCGCTCGTGATGATCGCCGTGGCCCTCATCATCTCGCCACGCGAGCGCGGCAAGTACATGGGCGTCGTCGGCGGCATCATGGCCCTCGGCACGATCGGCGGGCCGCTGCTCGGCGGATTCCTCACCGACACGTGGGGCTGGCGCTCCAACTTCTTCGTCGGCGTGCCGTTCGCGATCATCGCGCTCGTGCTGCTGCAGTTCACGCTGCACCTGCCCAAGCCCCAGCGCGCGAAGGTGTCGATCGACTACCTCGGCATCGTGCTGCTCGCCGTCGGCGTCTCGACCCTGCTCATCTGGGTCTCGATGGGCGGCAGCCAGTTCGAGTGGGACTCGATGACGAGCATCGTCCTCGCCGTCGTCGCCGGCGTCGCGATCGCGGCCTTCATCACCGTCGAGTTCTTCGTCAAGGAACCGATCGTGCCGATGTCGCTGTTCCGCAACCGCACCTTCACGCTGTCGGTCATCGCCTCGATCGCGATCGGCGTCTCGATGTTCGCCACCTCGGTGTTCCTCGCGCAGTACTTCCAGCTCGCGCGCGGCGCCACACCGACCGAGTCCGGCCTCATGACGATCCCGATGATCATCGGCCAGATGGGCGCCTCGATCATCATCGGTCAGCTCGTGAGCCGCTTCGGCAAGTGGAAGGGCTGGATGATCACCGGCTCGATCCTCGCGACCATCGGCGTCAGCCTCATGGCCACGCTCCGCTATGACACCCCGTTCCCGCTCGTCGCCACGTACATGTTCGTGCTCGGCGCAGGGCTCGGCATGGTGATGCAGAACCTCACGCTGATCGTCCAGAACGACACGTCGCCGACGCAGCTGGGCGCGGCATCCTCGAACGTGAACTTCTTCCGCACGATCGCCGGAACCATAGGCGTCACGATCATGGGCTCGCTGCTCTCGACGAGCGTCGCGACCTACGTGAAGGACGGCCTGTCCGGCTTCACGCCGAGCTCGCCCGACGAGATCGACGCGCTCCAGCACCTGGCATCCGGCAACGTCCCGAAGGTGGGCGAGCTCCCCGACGCGATCCGCGTGATCGTCGAGGGCGCGTACGGCCACGGCATCGCCGACGCCTTCATCCTCGCCATCCCGCTCGCGGTGATCTCGGTCATCGCCATCGCGTTCATCAAGAACAAGCCGCTCTCGACGAAGAACGCTGCCGAGCAGCTGCGCGACCAGGCCGAGGAATCGGTGCTCGAGGTCGGCGAGGCCGAGGTGGGCGCGACGATGTCGACCGGCGCGATCCGCATCGCCGGATCCGCGGGCGCGACGCCGGCCACCGGGCCCGTGACCGTGCTGGAACGCGAGGACGAGGAGCGAGGGCGCTGACATGAGCGCTGCCGGAACCGCGGTTCCCGCCGACGTCGACAACGCTCTGGCGGAGTTCCAGGGTCATCTGAACCTGATCTTCGCCAGGGCGCGGTCGCTGTGGAAGGAGTCCGCGGCCAGGATCCACCCCGAACTGCAGCCCTCCGGCTACAAGCTGCTCACATTCATCGCGCGCGAGGGCAGCACCAGCGCCCATCTGCTCGCCGAACGGTTCGAGATGGACAAGTCGGTCGTCAGTCGTCAGGTGCGGATGCTGGAGGACCTCGGTCTTCTCGATTCCC
Organism: Microbacterium sp. NPDC077644; assembly: GCF_040702785.1. Classification (NCBI taxonomy): domain Bacteria; kingdom Bacillati; phylum Actinomycetota; class Actinomycetes; order Micrococcales; family Microbacteriaceae; genus Microbacterium; species Microbacterium sp. NPDC077644. The sequence continues at coordinate 132,939 of NZ_JBFBME010000002.1, read as the reverse complement.
GCCCCGACGACAATGACGGCCGCCAGCGTGTGCTCACCGCGACTCCCGAGGCGTGCGCCACGCTCGCCGGCATCCGCCGCGAGCATGCGGACCGGCTGCACGAGTCGCTCGCCGGCCTCACCGCGGACGAGATCCGCGCCGCATCCAAGGTGTTCCGCCATCTCGCCGAACTCTGAACCCCGCACGCGCGTCGACCCGCCGTCCCCGGAACGGCGGGGCGACGCCCGTAAACTGGCGGGTGTGACCGATGTGACCGCCGACCCCGCCACGGAACCCGTGGGTGAGGACGATCGTCTCGACCAGGCGGTCACCAGGGTCGAACAGGGGCTCGGCCGACTGTTCGCCCGGATCCGCGTCAGCTGGCGGGATGCCGCCGCGATCGTGCATCCCGACCTGCAGCCGCTGGGCTATCAGGTGCTCGTATCGATCGCGACGGGCAAGGCGACCTCGGCGGGCGCCATCATCGAGCGCCTGCAGACCGACAAGTCGGCGGTGAGCCGCCATGTGCGCCAGCTCGAGGAGCTCGGTCTCGTCGAGAGCCTTCCCGACCCGGAGGACCGCAGGGCGCGCGTGCTCGTCGCCACCGATCTGGCGCAGGAGCGCATCGCCATCGCGCGGGCCGGTTACGAGGGACGCATCAAAGAGCGGCTGCACGCGTGGTCGGCCGACGACGTCGATCGGTTCGTCGAGCTGCTCGACTCGTTGGGCGGCTGATCGCGATCGCAGGCTGATCCCGCCGGCGGCGACTATTCGGTCGGGGCGGGCTCGGCGAACGCCGTCTTGCGGATGCCGATCCACGAGACGATCCCGCCTGCGGCCATGAGCGCCGCGGTCACCCATGCCGCGCTGTGGAAGCCGTCGAGGTCGAGGGTTCCGCCGACGATCGTCGACAGCATCGCCACGACGATGAGCCCGGCCACGCGCGAGATCGCGTTGTTGACCGCCGAGGCGATCCCGGAGCGGTTCTCGTCGATGGCGCCGAGCACGGCCGAGGTCAGCGGAGCGACGGTCAACGAGAGGCCGAGTCCCAGCACGATCATCGACGGCAGGACCTGCCACCAGTAGCTGAACTCCGGTGCGACCGTGAGCAGCAGCAGGGCTCCTGCGGCCATGAGCAGAGGGCCGACGGTCATGAACAGCCGCGGACCGAGCCGGCCAGCCCAGGTTCCCGCCTGCGAGCTCAGCAGGATCATGAGGATCGTGATCGGCAGGCTCGCCAGGCCCGCCGCTGTCGCCGGAAGCCCCGCGCCCTCCTGCAGGTACACCCCGATAACGAAGCCGTTGAGCGACAGCGCTGCATAGATGAAGAGCGTCGCGAGATTGCCCCAGGCGAAGTTGCGGGCGCCGAACAGTGACAGCGGCATGAGCGGATCCGGGGACTGCCTCTGGCGGACGAGGAACCCGACGAACATCGCGACGCCCGCGATGCCCGGGACCCAGATCGCCGGCGATCCCCAGCCGAGATTCGGCTGCTCGATGAGGGCGAACACCACGGCGCCGAGTCCTACGGCGCAGAGAATCCCGCTCCACCAGTCCACACGCACGCCGCGAGCATGGTCGGGCAGCTGCAGCCGCGCGAGCAGGAACAGCGTGATGCCGATCGGGACGACGTTGATCACGAACACCCAGCGCCACGAAAGCAGGTCGACGAACAGCCCGCCCAGCAGGGGACCTGCGATCTGGGCGCCGGTCGTGAATGCCGTCCAGACGCCGATCGCGCGTGACTGCAGCTCGCCGCGCATGGTCGCCATGATCAGGGCGAGCGAGCTGGGCACGAGCAGCGCTCCCGCAGCCCCCTGCAGGGCGCGCGCGATGATGAGGGTGAGCGGTTCGGGAGCGGCCGCCACCGCGGCGGATGCCACGCCGAAGGCGATGAGTCCGATCCGCATGATCCGCACCCGCCCGTAGGCATCCGACAGGGATCCGGCCAGCAGGATCAGCGCGCTCAACGTGATGAGATACGCGTCCACGACCCACTGCTGCGTCGCGATGCCGCCGCCGAGCTCTTCGCGGATCGCCGGCAGGGCGACCGTGACGACGGTGCCGTCGAGGAATGTCACGAACGAGGCGAGCACCGCGATCGTGATCACGAGCCGCTGCATGGCTGAGAAGGCTGGCACGAGGATGACACTACGCCCTGCCGGATACCCGTCGACGCGAAGCCCGACGCGGATTACTCTGGCGTCAGGCGGGTCTGACTGCCCGCGGACCTCGACGAAGGAAGCGGTGTGAGATGGACTCGATGATGATGGGTGCGATGTCCCAGGACATGAAGTCGATGAGCGGCGGCATGGAGATGATGGACATGGCCGTCATGCAGGCGTGCATGGATGCGTGCACGGCCTGCGAGCAGGCCTGCACGGTCTGCTCGATGCAGCTGATGGACTGCGCCCCGGCGTGCATGAACTGCGCCGACATGTGCAATACGATGATGCGCTCGATGATGCGGATGCAGGGCATGACCCCGGCGGTCATGATGGCGATGCTGGATGCCTGCATCGCGATGTGTCAGCTCTGCATGGATGCCTGCATGGAGCACGCCGAGCACAGCGAGGTGTGCAGGATGTGCGCTCAGTCGTGCAAGGCGTGCATGGACGCCTGCATGGACATGAAGAACATGATGATGAAGACCGCCTGACGCTTCGGCAGGCGCAACCCCGCCTCAGACGGCGACGTTGAAGCGCACGCGCCCGACGGCGAGCACGTGATACCGGGTGTGCAGCGCCACCGGCGTGCCCGGCTCGACCTCCAGCGCCGCGCCCTGGGCGCTCCACAGCGCCCACTCCGTGCCGTCCAGCGTGCGCACGGCGATGACGCCCGTCGCGGCATCCGTGCTCTCGGCGATCGCGTCGACCCACTCGCTGGGCGTCGCGGCCGCGAGGCGGGCCTGAATCAGATGCAGAGCGTGCCCCGGTGCGAACGAGGAGCAGACGTCGCCGTGGTCGCACATGCACGCCGCACGCCTGCTCACCTCGACGGCGGATGCTGTGCGGTGCGCGGTGGACACGATGGGACTCCTGGGTCTGGGACGATGCACGTCGGTTGATGTTCCCGCAAGAGTACGAGCCTGCCGGTGCATCGCGGAACGGCGGCGTCACCGGGGGAAACATTGCGGCCGCGCTCACCGCGGCCGGTGCGCCGCCAGGGCATCGCGCAGCGCCGTGAGGACGGCTTCGATCGCCTCGCCGCCGCGCGAGGACGATCGGGTCGCCGCGAAGATCTCGCGCACGGGGCTCCCCGGCAACTCCAGCAACCGCACGGCATCCCGGCCGCCTGTCCAGATGAGATCGGGCAGCATCGCCGCGGCGTGCCCGGCCGCCGCGAGTCGCGCGTGCGCGGTGAGATCGGTCGCTTCGTACCGCACATCCGGTTCGAACCCCGCGGCCCGGCACTGCTGCACGGCCCATCGGCGAACGGCGGCGCCCTCGGGCTCCATCGCCCATGCGGCGTCGTGCAGGTCGGCGAGTCCTGCGGCGGGCGAGTCCTGTGGGACGACGAGCCGCACGGGGTCGTGACCGAGGAGCGTGCGCTCGATGCCCGGCCGCAGCTCCCGGGTATGCCCGGGATACTGTTCGGCGACCACGAGGTCGAACGCATGCGCCTGCAGCTCGAACAATCCCTCCTCGGGTGCCATCTCGACCATCTCGAGTCGCAGGCCGGGCATGCGTTCGGCCAGCAGCCCCAGCGCTGCCGGGACGAGCGCTTCCGCGGCCGTCGACATCACGGCGATGCGCACGCGCGCCGGCGCATGCTGCGAGGCCGACAGCTCGGCTCGCGCAGCCTCATCGAGCTCGATCGCGCGGGCCGCGTGCACTGCGAGCAGCCGGCCCTGGGCAGTGAGCCGCAGTCGCCTGCCGTCGGGTTCGAGCAGCGCGACGCCGGCCTCGCGCTCGAGCAGCGCGAGCTGCTGCGACACCGTCGACGGGCTGTACGACAGTGCGCGGGCGACGTCGGAGATCGTCCCGCGCAGCGCCAGTTCGTGCAGCAGGCGCAGCCGTCGTAGCTCGAACACGGACCCTCCCTTCAAAGCATCGACAGAACCGAATGGTATTGATTGCAAACGTGCGCTTTTCACGCATGATACCGCGGGTTCACACTGAGAGCAGGTCGCGTGGCTCCGCCGCGCCCGTGAGTGAGGAAGCACCATGACCAGGACGACGGATGTCCGCACCGGCAACGCCGATATCGCAGAGCTCGCGGACGACGCGATCGAGCTCGTCAGGACCTGGCTCGTGGAGAGCCGAGAGATCCCCGCCGACACGGCAGCGGCGCGCCTCGCGGGGGTCCTCAGCGACCCGCACGGGCTTGACTTCACCGTCGGCTTCGTCGACGGAGTCGTGCGCCCGGAGGACCTCTCGGTCGCCGCGCGGAACCTCCGCGAGCTCGTGCCGCTGACTCCGGCCTTCCTTCCCGCTGCCCTGCGCGGTCTCATCCGACTCGGCGGCGCGCTCGCCCCCGCGTTCCCGGGCATCGTCGTGCCGATCAGCCGTCGCGTGCTGCGGAGCATGGTGCGCCACCTCATCGTGGACGCCACCGACTCCAAGCTCGGCAAAGCGATCCGCCGCATCCGCTCGGACGAAGGCGTGCATCTGAACGTCAACCTGCTCGGCGAGGCCATCCTCGGTCAGGACGAGGCAGCCCGGCGCCTGGAGGGCACGCGCCGCCTGCTCGAACGCGACGATGTCGACTACGTCTCGATCAAGGTGTCGTCCACGGTCGCGCCGCACAGTCCGTGGGCGTTCGACGACGCCGTCGCGCACGCCGCAGACGCGCTCCTGCCGCTCTACCGCATCGCCGTCGCAAGAGACAAGTTCATCAACCTCGACATGGAGGAGTACAAGGACCTCGACCTCACCATCGCGGTCTTCACCAGCATCCTCGACCGCGAAGAGTTCCGCGCGCTCGAGGCCGGCATCGTGCTGCAGGCCTACCTGCCCGATGCTCTGTCGGCCATGATCCGTCTGCAGGAGTGGGCGGCCGCACGCGTCGACGGCGGCGGAGCGCCGATCAAGGTGCGCGTCGTGAAGGGCGCGAACCTCCCCATGGAGCAGGTCGACGCCGAGACTCACGGCTGGCCCCTCGCCACGTGGCACAGCAAGGAGGCGTCGGATGCCTCGTACAAGGCCGTGCTCGACTACGCGCTGCGCCCCGAGCACGTCCGCAACGTCCGCATCGGCGTCGCCGGTCACAACCTCTTCGACATCGCCCTGGCCTGGTTGCTCGCGAACCGGCGGGGGATCGTCGGCTCCTCGCCGGCCGCAGGATCGGCGGGCGCGAGGAACGACCTGCCGATCGAGTTCGAGATGCTCCTCGGCATGGCCTCGGCGCAGGCGACCGTCGTCCGCCGGACGGTCGGGTCCCTCCTGCTCTACACGCCGGTCGTCCACCCGGCCGAGTTCGACGTCGCGATCGCCTACCTGATCCGTCGCCTCGAGGAGGGGGCATCCACGGACAACTTCATGTCGGCCGTCTTCGAACTCGACGCCGAACCCGCCCTGTTCGCCCGCGAGCGCGACCGTTTCCTCGCATCGATCGCCTCGATGCCGAAGGGCGTTCCTGCGCCGAACCGCAGGCAGGACCGCGGGCGCGCCGCCGATCAAGCGCCGTCCGACTCCTTCACGAACACTCCCGACACCGACCCGAGCCTGGCCGCGAACCGCGCATGGGGCGACGGCATCCGCGCCCGTATGGAATCCTCGACGCTCGGCGACGCCACCGTGAGCGAGAACACGCTGTCGGATGCTGCGGCGCTGGATGCCGTCATCGCCCGAGCGGTTGCCGCCGGCGCATCCTGGCGGGAACTCGGAGCCGAGGGGCGGGCGGCGATCCTCCACCGCGCCGGCGACGTGCTCGAGGCGCGCCGTGCCGACCTGCTCGAGGTCATGGGCTCCGAAGCCGGCAAAGTCCTCGAGCAGGGCGACCCGGAGGTGTCCGAGGCCATCGACTTCGCGCACTACTACGCCGAGAGCGCCAAGCGCGCCGAGGCGATCGAGGGGGCCGTGCACAAGCCGGTGGGCCTGACCGTCGTCACCCCGCCGTGGAACTTCCCCGTCGCGATCCCCGCAGGCTCCACGCTCGCCGCGCTCGCCGCCGGGTCTCCGGTCATCATCAAGCCCGCGCGCCAGGCGCGGCGATCCGGCGCTGTCATGATCGAGGCGCTGTGGGAGGCGGGAGTCCCGCGCGACGTCCTCCAGTACGTGCAGTTGGACGGCCGCGAGCTCGGGCAGCAGCTGGTGTCGAGCCCCGCGGTCGAGCGTGTCATCCTCACCGGCGGCTACGAGACCGCCGAGCTGTTCCGCAGCTTCCGCCCCGACCTTCCGCTGCTCGCAGAGACGAGCGGCAAGAACGCGATCATCGTCACCCCCAGTGCCGATCTCGACCTCGCCGCCAAGGACGTCGCCTACTCGGCGTTCGGGCATGCGGGGCAGAAGTGCTCCGCGGCATCCCTCGTGATCCTCGTCGGCACCGTGGCGACCAGCGAGCGCTTCCGCCGCCAGCTCATCGACGCCGTCGGCTCCTACAAGGTCGGCGACCCCAGCGACGGCACGAGCCGCATCGGGCCGCTCATCGGTCCGGCCGAGGGCAAGCTGCTGCACGCCCTGACCACGCTCGAGCCCGGCGAGAAGTGGGTCATCGAGCCCGAGCGCCTCGATGATGCCGGGCAACTGTGGAAGCCCGGCATCCGCGAAGGCGTCGCCGCCGGCAGCCCGTTCCACCTCACCGAGTACTTCGGGCCGGTGCTCGGCATCATGACGGCGAAGACCCTCGACGAGGCCGTCGATCTCGTGAACGCGATCGACTACGGCCTGACGAGCGGACTGCACTCCCTCGACGAGGACGAGGTCGCGCAGTGGCTCGCCGCCGTCCAGGCGGGAAACGTCTACGTCAACCGCGGCACCACCGGCGCCATCGTGCAGCGCCAGCCGTTCGGCGGCTGGAAGAAGGCGGCGGTCGGCGCGGGCACCAAGGCCGGCGGCCCGAACTACCTCGCAGGTCTCTCCGACTGGGACGACGCTCCGGTCGCGGCGGATGCGCCCACCGATGCCCTCTCGGCCGCAGCGCTCGCGGCGGCATCCGATCTGGACGCCGCCGCGACGGGCTGGCTGGCCGGCGCTCTGGCGACGGATGTCGCGGCGTGGCGCGACGAGTTCGGCGTCGTGCGCGACGTCACGAGCCTGAAGACCGAGCAGAACGCGCTGCGCTACCAGGCCGTGCCCGTGACGATCCGGATCGAGGATGCCGACACAGCCCGTGCGATCCGCGTGCTCGCCGCCGGTCTGCGCACGGGGTCGCGCCTCAGCGTGAGCACGGCGACCGAGCTGCCTGCGGCGGTGCGGTCGTGGTTGGCGGCAGCGGGTGTCGTGGCGGTCGTCGAGTCCGCGGATGCGTGGGCCGCCCGCGCCGGGAGGATCGCGGAGACGGGCGGGCGGATCCGTCTCGTCGGCGGAGACCTCGCCGCTGTCGCGGCTGCGACCGGGGGATCGCCCGCGGTCGCCGTGTACGCCGGGGCCGTCGTGAGCGCGGGCCGGATCGAGCTGCTGCCCTACCTGCGCGAGCAGGCCGTGTCGATCTCGTCGCACCGGTTCGGCACGCCGCGGCGCTACGAGATCGCGACGCTGACGTCGAGCTGACGCCGGTCGGACAGTTGTATAATCGCCGGGTGCTGTTCACGGAGAGCGCCCGGCGGGCGCGGAAGGCGGTCGCAGGCGCACATCGCGCCGGCGGCAGAGGCTGACCATCGGCCGGAGGCGGAAACCCGTCGCCGGCAGATCGTCGTACCCGGCATCCATCTGAGCGATGCCGGCTCTCATCTCACGCCTGAACAGAAAGCCTCACCATGCGTCCCATCGACGAGCGCGCCATCCGCGCATCCTTCATCAACGCCTCCCGCAAGGAGGCCTCATCGCTCACCCTTCCCCCCGGCTTCGCCGAGATCGACTTCGACAAGCTCGACTACCTCGGCTGGAACGACCCGAAGTTCGCCCGCCGGGCGTACCTTGTGGTCGAGATCGACGGTGTCCACACCGGAGTGCTCCTGCAGCGCGCCGAGCAGCGGGTCGCATCCCGCGCGCAATGCTCGTGGTGCGACGACGTCACTCTCCGCAACGACGTGCAGTTCTTCGCGGCGCGCAAGGCGGGGCCGGCCGGTCGAAACGGCGACACCGTCGGCACCCTCGCATGCTCGGAGTTCGGCTGCTCGCACACCGTGCGCCTGCTGCCTCCGCTCGCGTACGAGGGATTCGACCGCGAGGCTGCAAGGCTCGCCCGCATCGAACGGCTCGGCGAGAACGTTCGGGCCTTCGTCGGAGCCGTCGCCGGCTGAGACCGTCAGCCCAGCGCATCCCGGACGGCCAGCACGCCGCTGAGCGCCTCCTCGTGCGAGGTGCTCAGCGGCGACAGCCCGAGCCGGATGCCGTCGGGGAACCGGAAGTCCGGAATCACCCCGTCCTGCCACAGCGTCTTCGTCACCTCGGCGAAGTCCGGGTGGCCGATCGTGACGTGACCGCCGCGCAGTGCGGCGTCCCGCGGGCTGAGGAGCCGTACCCCGAGTGGTGCGAGCTCCTCGTCGAAGGCTCGCACGACCAGATCCGTCAGCGCCTTCGACTTCTCGCGCACGGCTTCGATGGTCGCCGCCTCGATGAGGTCGAGCATGCCCTGCATCGCCAGCATCCCGAGCACCGGCGGCGTGCCGCTGATGAACTGACGGATGCCGTCCGCCGGCGCATACGCCGAACTCATCGCGAACACGTCGCCGGCGCCCATCCATCCCTGAACGGGCTGGCGCAGCACACCGTGATGACGGGCGTTGACATACGCGAAGGCGGGGGAGCCCGGCCCGCCGTTCAGATACTTGTACGTGCACCCGACCGCGAGGTCGACTCCGCACGCGTCGAGTTCGGTCGGGATCACGCCGACCGAGTGGCAGAGGTCCCAGAGCATCAGAGCACCGGATGCGTGCACGGCATCCGTGATCGCGCTCATCTCGGCCAGCGCGCCCGAACGGTAGTCGACGTGGCTGAGCACGACGAGCGCTGTGCGCTCCGAGACCGCGCCTGAGACGTCGGCGACCTGAACCCCGGTGACCGGATCGGGCGCGATCCAGCGCAGCGTCAGCCCGCGTTCCGCGGCGATGCCCTCCGCGACGAACCGATCGGTGGGGAAGTTGCCCTCTTCGATCACGATCTCGGTCCGGTCCGGGCCGGCGGCGTCCACCGCCGCGCGCATGAGCTTGTACAGCAGCACCGTGGTCGAGTCTGCGACGACGGTCTGCCCCGCGGCAGCGCCGAGGCAGAGCGCGCCGATGCGATCGCCGAGCCGGGTCGGCAGGTCCATCCACTGCTCGTCCCACGAGCGGATCAGGCGCGTGCCCCAGTCGTGCTGCACGAACTGCTCCAGACGCGAGGGCAGGTCGCGCAGGGGCCTGCCGAGCGAGTTCCCGTCGAGGTAGGCGCTGACGCCTGGCGCGTCGACGAATGCGTCGCCGTACGCGGCGAGCGGATCACGGGCGTCGAGTTCGCGGCCTTCGGCGAGGAGATCGGTCATGTCAGGGCTCCAGGTCGGCGGGTGTGAGCGGTCGGGCGAGCAGCGGGTCGGGGCGGTCGCCGGGGATGAACAGCTCCCGCCCTCCGTCGACCGGTGCGAGGGAGCGGATCAGATCGTCGCCGTCGATGCCGACGTCGCGCAGCGCTGCGATCTCGCGCGCGTTGAGACCTGCGGGCGTATCGCCGTTGCCCATGTCGGTCCCGTACAGCACCGTGCCTCCGGCGGCATGGAACCGGCGGGCGTTGTCGATGGCCGTCGCGTACGCCCTGCCGGCGTGGATCGCGAGGGTCGAGATCCACTGCACGGATGCCGCCTGCTCAGCGATCTCGTCATCGGAGAGTCGTTCGGTGAACGGGGCATGCGCGAGCAGATCGGCGCCGAGCCGTGCCGCTCGCTGCGCTTCGCCGGGTCCCTCGGCGTGCGCGACGACAAGCAGCCCGTGGGATGCCGCGAGTTCGATGATCGCCGTGAACAGGTCGTCGGAGAACACCGGGCCCGCCGTGCTGTTGCTCGCGGCCTTGATGCAGCTCGCGCCGGCATCCGCCATCTCGGCGACGGCTGCGGCCGCGGCATCCGCATCTCCGATCTCGCGCACGGAACCCGCCGGCGCCCAGGCCCGGTCCGACGGGTAGCCGCCGGGCGGCGTCAGGAACGCCCCGGCGAATGCGATCTCGACACCGCGGCCGCCCTCGAGGCGAGCGATCACCTCCGGGTTCCCGCCGAGATCCACGACCCGCCCCAGCACAGAGCCCGCGAGCTGCGATGCGTCGACCAGCTGCAGGTGCACGTGGTGATCGGTGAATCCGCCGACCACGAAGCCGCGGGCGACCCTGCGCATCAGGCCCCGATCTCGGTGCGCACCGTGTACAGCTCGGGGAAGAACGTCAGTTCGAGCGCCTTCTGCAGGAACCCGACCCCGCTCGACCCTCCCGTGCCCGGCTTCATCCCGATCGTGCGGGTCACGGTCTTCAGGTGCCGGAACCGCCAGAACTGGAAGTTGTCCTCGAGGTCGACGAGGTCCTCGCACGCCTCGTACAGATCCCAGTGGGTGCGCGGATTCTCGTAGATCTCGCGGATCGCCGGCACGAGCGAGGGGTGCGGGCGGTACGGCTCGCGCACATCGCGCTCGAGGATCTCTGCCGGGATCGGGATGCCGCGGCGCGACGCATACCGCAGGAACTCGTCGTACAGCGTGGGCCGCTCGAACTCGGCCGTCAGCAGGGCGAGGTTGGCCGGGTGGTCGCGGAAGACCGACAGCATCCGCTCGTTCTTGTTGCCCAGGGCGAACTCCACGGCGCGGTACTGCACCGACTGGAAGCCGGACGAGTTGCCCAGCGCGCCGCGGAACTGCGCGTACTCGGTCGGGGTGAGGGTCGCGAGCACGGACCACTGCTGGGTCATGACGTCCTGAATGCGCTTGACGCGCGCGACGCGCTTGAGCGCTTCGCGCAGGTCGTCGCTGGCGAGCAGGGTGCGGGCGGAGGACAGCTCGTGCAGCATCTGCTTCAGCCACAGCTCGGTGGTCTGGTGCTGGATGATGAACAGCATCTCGTCGTGGTGCTCGGGGGCGCTCACCGGATGCTGCGCCGAGAGCAACTGGTCGAGGCCGAGATAGGACCCGTAGGTCATGCGTCCGGACAGATCGGTGACGATCGTCTCCTCGAGCCGTCGTTCGTTTCCGGCCGTCTCGTCCGCTTCGGTGCCCATGATCCTCGAGGATATCCTGACCGATCGGTCAGGCGTCAGGCCCGGGCGCCAACCCGCGCGCCAGTGCATCGAGTCCGTAGTCGAAGGCTCGCTCCACGTCGCCGCCGAGGCGGAACGCGCCGGCCAGCTCCATCTGCAGGAAGCCCGTCGCCCATGCCGTGAACAGGCGCGCCGCGTCGAGCGCGCGATCGTCGCCGACCAGCTCGCGCGCCGCTCGGAGGACGGGCGCCGCGGCGCGATCCAATGCCTCGAGGGGAGCGGATGCCGTGAAGATCAGCCGGAACGCCTCGGGATGCTCGTGCGCGAAGGCCCGATACGCGTCGGCGAGGCGGGGGAGGTCGCTGCCGGCGGATTCCAGCCGCGTGCCCAGGTCGTCGACGGCCGACGCCGCGACGGCGCTCACCAGCGCATCGCGATCACGGAACCGCTTGTAGAGGGACGGGGCGCGGACGCCGACGCGCGTGGCGACGGCCTGCATCGTGAGACCGGCCGGACCGCCGTCCTCGAGCAGCTCGCGCCCCGCGGCGATGATCTCGTTCGTCGATGTGCGTTCTCGAGCAGGCATCCGACCCCCATGGCTATTGACATTAGCTATGATAGCTACGTATCGTAGCCATCGCAAACCTCGCGAAGGGAATCGCCATGAAGCTCGCACCGCACCTGCACCGGCTGGGCAACGACGTCGTCGCCTCGTATCTCATCGATCTGCCGGGCGGCATCACGCTCGTCGACGCGGGCCTCCCCGGGCACTGGAACGACCTGCAGCACGAGCTCGCGTCGATCGGGCGCCCGCTCAGCGACGTCCGCGGTCTCGTCCTCACCCACGGCGACAGCGACCACATCGGCTTCGCCGAGCGGCTGCGCGCCGAGACGGGTGTGCCGGTCTTCATCCACGCCGGCGACGCGCACCGCGTGCGAACAGGTGAGAAGCCGAAGACGCCGATGGGGCCCATGCGCATCGGGCCGCTGGTGCGCTTCGCGGCCTACGGCATCCGCAAGAACGCCATGCGCACGCGGCACGTGCACGAGGCGACCGAGGTGCAGGACGGCGACGTGCTGGACCTGCCGGGATCCCCGGTCGTGATCGGGATGCCGGGTCACTCGCCTGGCAGCATCGCCGTGCACGTCCCGGCGGCGGATGCCGTGTTCGTCGGCGATGCTCTGACGACCAGGCATGTGCTGACCGGGCACGAGGGAGCGCAGCCGGCGCCGTTCACGGACGAGCCCGCTGAGGCGCTCGCATCCCTCGATCGGCTCGCCGCCGTTCCGGCGTCCTGGGTGCTGCCCGGCCACGGCGCGCCGTGGCGGGGGAGCCCGGCCGACATCGCGGCCGCGGTTCGGGCGGCTGGAGACACCCGTCGGTGACACTTGTCAGTCGGAATTACACATGTCAGTGATATTTGCCGGATTCTGCCGTGCATCCGTGATCGGGACCGACAGGTGTCCACCGGGGATGCGCTCAGCGGCCGGCGAGCACCTCGGCCGTCGTCGTGAGCGTCAATTGCGGCGGATAAAGGCCCATGACGTGCAACGCTGCGGCGTGGTTCTCGGCGGTGGAGCCGGCGCAGGCGTCGGTGGCGATCGTGACGCGCGCCCCCGCATCCGCGGCAGCCAGGGCGGTCGAGAGCACGCAGCAGTCCGTCGAGACGCCCGCCAGCACGAAGCGGCCTCCGTGCCCCACCAGAGCCTCCAACTCCGGGCCCCACTTCCCGAACGTCGGCAGATCGAGCGTCGGTCGGGTGGACAGCGCGGCGGCGTCCGGAACCAGATCGAACAGTGGATCGCTCGGCGGCTGGTCCGCGAACGGCCACGCGGCGAAGTACTCGCCCCACGAGGTCGAGCGGTCGGCGGTCGGCATCCATCGCGTCACGATCACGCGCTCGCCGAACGCGTCCGCGAGTGCTCGGATGCGCGGCATCGCCTCGGCGAAGAACGGCGATCCCCATTCCGAGTCGGGCGACGCGAAGATGTTCTGCGGGTCGATGACGACCAGCCACTCCTCGGTGGGCTCAGGGCTCGAGGAGCTCATGACTCCTGCCGCCGGATCTTCGCAGCCCGGGCGAACCACGTCACGAGGAACGACAGCACCAGCGCGAAGAACACGCCGAGGTTCGCGTACGCCCATTCGCCGTCACGCCCGCCGATGGCGAACAGCAGGTAGCCCTGCCAGTTGTTCCACGGCGCGGCATCCGCGAAGTTGTTGACGACGAGCCCCCAGCCGATGACCGACGCGACGACCATCGTGACGATCGAGGTCCAGTCCCACGCGCCGTAGCGGCCGCGCGCGTCGAACAGGGCGTCCTCGTCGTAGTCCTTCCGGCGTCGAAGGATGTCGGCGATGAGGATGCCGGCCCACGACGCGAGCGGCACGCCGAGCGTGATGAGGAACGACTGGAAGGGCCCGAGGAAGTCGGTCGCGAAGAACACCACCCAAATCGTGCCGAGCGTGAGGATGACGCCGTCGATCGCGGCGGCCGACGGTCGCGGGATGCGGATGCCGAGGCTGATCAGCGTCAGCCCCGAGGAGTAGATGCCGAGAACCGCGCCCGAGACCAGCGCGAGCACGGCGGTGAGCAGGAACGGCACGAGCACCCAGATCGGCAGCAGGGTCGCGAGCGCTCCGATCGGGTCGGCGCCGACGGCGGCCATCAGGTCGTCATCGGACCCGGCGAGCAGCAGACCGAACACGACGAGCAGCACGGGCGCGATCGCGCCGCCGAACGTGTTCCAGAACACGATCGCGCCGTCCGATGCCGTGCGCTTCTGATACCGCGACCAGTCGGCGGCGATGTTGATCCAGCCGAGGCCGAAGCCGGTCATGACCATGACGAGCGCGCCGATCACGGCGCCGATGCCGCCGGCGGGCAGGGCCATGACCGCGGCGAAGTCGATGTGCGGGATCGTGAGGATGACGTAGAGGATCGTGACGGCACCGGTGATCCAGGTGAGCACCGACTGCATCTTCATGATCGTGTGATAGCCGAGAACGGATGCCGCGACGATGAGCGCTGCGACCACGACGGTCGCGATGATCTTCAGGGCGACGCTGTCGCCGTCGCCGCCGAGCTGCGTGATGACGGTCGCAGTGGCGAGTACCGCCATGATGGCCAGGAACGTCTCCCACCCGATCGAGGTGAGCCACGACACGATGCCGGGCACCTTCTGACCGTGCACTCCGAAAGCGGCGCGGGAGAGCACCATGGTCGGAGCCGAGCCGCGCTTGCCGGCGATCGCGATCAGTCCGCACAGCGCGAACGAGATGACGATGCCGATGATCGACACGATCGTCGCCTGCCAGAACGAGATGCCGAAGCCGAGCACGAACGACCCGTACGACATGCCGAACACCGACACGTTGGCCGCGAACCACGGCCAGAACAGGTCGCGCGGCTTCGCCGTGCGCTCGGACTCGGGGATGATCTCGATGCCCGCGCGCTCGATCAGTGCCGGCGCTGCTGCGATCTTCTCTGACATGCCCCCATATTGGCACTGCGGCGGTGACCGCGGGGCGCGACCCTTCGACAGGCTCAGGGATCGACCGTCAGGCGGAGAAGAACGCCTCCGCGACGCGGGTGAGGTCGTGCAGGTCGCTGACGCCGGCGAGCTCACGGGCCGAGTGCATCGACAGGATCGGGATGCCGACGTCGACCGTGCGGATGCCCAGGCGCGTCGCAGTGATCGGGCCGATCGTCGACCCGCACGGCACGCTGTTGTTCGACACGAACTCCTGCGATGCGACCCCGGCGCTCTCGCACCAAGACGCCCACGCGGCTGCGCCGACGGCATCCGTCGCATAGCGCTGGTTCGCGTTGATCTTCAGGATCGGACCCGACCCCAGCAGCGGCTGGACGACCGGGTCGTGCTTGAACACGTAGTTGGGGTGCACCGAGTGTCCGACGTCGCTGGACAGGTGCCAGGATGCCGCGTACGCGCGGCGCTGCTCGGTCGCATCCGCTCCGAGGCCGGCGTACACCCGCGAGAGCACGTCTTCGAGGAAGGGGCCCGCGGCGCCCGAGCGCGACGCCGACCCGAGCTCCTCGTGGTCGAAAGCAGCGAGGACCGCGATCGAACCGCTTCCGGTCGCTGAGCCCGTCGAAGCGCCGGCCAGCGCGACGGTCCCGGCGTGGACGGATGCCAGGTCGTCGAGGCGGCCGCTGGCGAAGAACGCGCTGTCCTTGCCGAACACGGCTCCGCGTGCCGAGTCGGCGACGACCGCGTCGAATCCGCGGACGTCTCCGGCGTTCACGCCGGCGGATGCCGCGAGCTCGCCGAGGAGGTCCTCCTCGAGCGGATCGCCGAGCCCCCAGACCGGCTGCGTCTGCATCTGCTTGTCGAGGGTCAGCGCCTTGTTCGCCTCGCGGTCGAGGTGGATGGCGAGCTGCGGCAGGCGCAGCAGCGCTCCGGTGTCGGCGAGAACGACGCTGCCGTCGGCGAGCGCGAGGCGCCCGGCCAGGCGCAGCTCACGGTCGAGCCATGAGTTCAGCAGCGGCCCGCCGTACACCTCGACGCCCGCCTGCAGCCACCCGCGCGAACCCGTCGTCGGCTGCGGCTTGAGCTTGAAGCCGGGGGAGTCGGTGTGAGCGCCGAGGATCTGCGCGGGTACCGTGGGTGCGGCATCCGCCGGCACGATCCAGGCGATCACGGCGCCGTCGCGGACGACGACGAACCGCCCGCCCGGCTGAGCCGGCCAGTCCTCCAACTCGTCCAGCCGGGTGAATCCGACCTCCTCCAGGCGGCGCGCCACCTCGGCGGCGGCGTGATAGCTCGAGGGCGATGCGGAGACGAAATCGGCGAGGTCCTCGGCGTGAGCGAGGGCGGCGGGAGTGACGACCATGGGTTCGATCGTATCCGCGTCGCACGCGCCACCTGCTGTTCACAGCGGGGTGTTATGGTGTCGCGCGACAGTGCCTAGGGTTCCGGGGCTCACGCCCGACTGGTCCGAGCGGCACCACGGTCGCCCTTCGCAGGTCGACCGTCATCTGACAGGAAAAAAGCCCGGAGGAGCCCGTTCGTCGCGCCCGCTGACGGACAGAAGGCTCCCATGTCTGCACTCGCTCTCGTCCTCGTCTTCTCCGCCGCCGTCGCGCACGCCGTGTGGAACGTCATCGCCCACGGCATCAGCCGTGCCGGCATCCCGTTCCTGTGGTGCGGAGCCGTCGCCGGTGCCGTCATCTGGGGCGTCGCCATCCCGTTCACAGGCGGGATGCAGCAGAGCGATCTGACCGGGTTCCTCATCGGCGTCGGTGTCTCGGGAGTGCTGCACGTCGTCTACATGCTCGTGCTCCAGCACGGCTACCGCGTGGGCAACCTCTCCACGGTGTACGCGACGGCGCGGGGGAGCGGTCCGTTCCTGGCGGTGATCGCGGCCATCGTCATGCTGGGGGAGAAGCCGTCGGGGTGGGCCCTGGTCGGTGTCGCGGCCATCATCGCCGGAGTGGTCGCGCTCGGCCTGGTCGATCGCCCGTCGCGCGGCGACACCCGTCGGCGCGTCGATCCCTCGCTGGTGTTCGGTCTGCTCACCGGCGTCGCGATCGCGACGTACACGATCTGGGATACCCACGCCGTCCGCGAATGGCACCTGGCGCCCATCCCGTACATGGTCGGGACATGCGTCATGGAGATCCTCATCTACTCCGTGATGCTGCGCGGGCGGTGGCGTGAGACGGCGGCGTTCGCCCGATTCCAGTGGCGGCGGATCGTCGTGTTCGGATTCCTGTCCCCGCTGTCGTACATCCTCATCCTCATCGCGGTGACGCTCGCGCCCGTCGCGCTCGTCGCACCGCTGCGCGAGGTCAGCGTCGTGCTGGTGAGCCTGTTCGGCGTCCTCGCCCTGAAGGAGAGCAGGCCGGTGGCGAGGCTGGGAGCGTCCGGGATCGTGGTGGCCGGGATCGTCCTGCTCGCGCTCTGACTGCGTGACCCCGTGCGCTCAGTGGAAGCTGACGAGCCCGGCCTGAGCGGCCGTGACGAGGATCTGCACCCGGTCGCGGACATGCCACTTCGACATGATGCGCCCGAGGTGCGCCTTGACCGTGCCCTCGGAGACGATGAGCGCACGCGCGATCTCGGCGTTGGACATGCCCTGGGACAGGCACTCGAGAACCTCGGTCTCGCGCTCGGTGAGCGCTTCGAGCTCATCCGCGCGGGCGCCGGTCGGCGCCTCATCGCGGACGTGCTTGATGAGGAGCGACGCGATCGACGGGGACAGCGAGCTGGCCCCGCTGTGCACCTCGCGGACGGCGGCGAGGATGCTGTCGGCGCTGGAGTCCTTGAGCATGTAGCCGGATGCTCCGGCGCTCAGCATCGGCAGCACGGTGTCACTGCCGTCGAGAGTCGTGACGGCGAGGATGCGCACGTCGGGCCAGCGCTCGGCGATCCTGCCCGTGGCCTCGATGCCGTTCATCTCGGGCATCTGCACGTCCATCATCACGACGTCGGGGCGGTCCTTCTCGACGAACGCGATCGCCTCGAGCCCGGTCTCCGCCTCGCCGATGACGTCGATCTCAGGATCGCGTGACACGAAGTGCGAAAGCGCGGTGCGCACGAGGGGATCGTCGTCGACGATGAGGACACGGATCTGCGGCATGAAGGAAGCCTAACGGTGGGTACTTGTGCCCATGGCGCCCATATAGACGTTTGGCTATCAAAGAGTGAACGAGAGTCAGATGTGCTCTCGGATTCCCACCGAGAGGATGAATACAGACATTCGACGAAAGACGTAATTTAGGTGGTGAACACTATGTCGTTTTGGGAACAGCTTGCTCGCGCACTTGGCATCATCCGCTAGATTACCTGGCGAATAGGAGATAGTGAACCTATGCGCCTCACATCAGCCAAGGACAATCCGGGCCTCCTTCGGCTGACACGCGAAGAATCGCTGAGCCTCCCCGAGCGCGTGACGATGCTCGCGGTCATCGGGGTCCTGGTCATAGGCGATGTCATCGGCATCATCTTCACGCCCGGCGTGGATGTACCGGCGCTGCTTCTCAGCGTCGCAACCACCTCTGCATTCGCCCTCTTTCTGTGGTCGCCGTGGATTGCCACGGCCACACTGGGGATCGTGTTCGGGTTGTCGTTTCTGACGGGAACCGAGTTCACCGTGATCCTCGCTGCAGCGGTGGCGGCTGGTCTCGTGATGAGGCTGGGCAGTACCGCACTGATATTCACGTACCTCGGTTCCTTCCTGGTTGCTACGGCGATCGTGGCCTACGGCGATCTGGGCACCCCGGTCAACGTCGGCATCTACCTGATCATCGCGACCGTGGCGGGTGCGATCGGCTTCGCGCTGCGCGTCGCCTCCGCACGCGGACATCGCCTCGAGGAGAAGCTCGCCGTCCAGGCCGAGCAGGAACGCCAGGCCGTCCTCGCCGAGCGGCGCTGGATCGCCGGCGAGCTCCACGACAGCATCGCGCACCACCTCACGGTGGTGGCTCTGCACGTCCAGATGCTCGACGACCCCAAGATCAGTCGTGACTCGCAGGAGGCGATCAGCGCCGCCGCGCGCAAGGCGATGGCCGATCTGCGCTTCGTCATCGAACTCGCCGACGACGGCCCTCGCGCTTCGGTCGTCCAGACCGGCGACCTCGCCGAGGCCATCGATGAGGCCCGCACCGAGATCGAGGCCGCCGGGCACCCGGTCGTCACCGAAGGAGACCCCCGCGACGGGCGCCTGCCGCGTATCGCCGAGATCGTCCTCGGGCGCATCGTACGCGAGTCGGCGACGAACATCCTCAAGCACGCCGGTGCCGGTGAGGTCGGCATCCGCCTTGTCGTGGATGACGAGGCCGCAGCCCTGACGATCAGCAGTCCGCTTCCACATACGCCGCGACGCGATCTGCCGTCGAGCGGGACCGGCCTGAACCGCATGGCCGAGCGCGTCATCGGAGCCAGCGGCCAGTTCAGCGCGCAGGCGGTCGACGGGCAGTGGCGCGTCGCCGCCCGGCTCCCCGTCACCTGAGCTGCGCCTCAGTTCTGGACGAACGTCCAATGCGGAATCGACGTTCGTGTCTTATGAGTCGCTCGGGTGAGTTCTACGTTCGGAGTACCCCAGAAATAGCGTCCCCAGCGCTGACCGCGGGCGCGAACGATCTGAAGCATCGCGCTCGCGGTTTTTCTCTGCCCTGACGGCTCCGTCCCGAGCGCCGCCGACGCCCGACAGCCGCACGGTTCAGCCCGTGTTCATGCCGCGAGGACCAGGACGACAGTCGGGTAAACGCCAGGGAAACTCTTCCCGGTTCGGCGCAGGGCGCCGAGATTCGGATGCCACAGTGGATCTCACTTCCCCTCGCTCCGAAAGGCCCATCATGACGCGTCCATCCGCGCCTGCGGACTCCGCTGACCTCGTGGTCGTCGGGGCCGGCATCGTCGGGCTCGGGGCGGCGTTCGCGGCCGTCCGTCGCGGACTCAGCGTCATCGTCGTCGATCGCACCGAGAAGCCGGTCGGAGCGACCGTCCGCAACTTCGGGCATCTCTGCATCGGCGCGCAGGCTGGCCTGGCGCGCGAGCTCGCCGACATCGCACGCCCCATCTGGCTGCACCTCGCCGAGGCCGCCGGCTTCTGGCTCCGCGAATCCGGGACGCTGATCGCAGCGAGGGACCACGACGAACTCGCCCTCCTCGAGCGCGCCGCCGCAGACGGCGGAGTGAGCCTGCTCACCGCCGACGAGCTCCGCAGCAGCGCTCCGATCCGCGAAGACGCCGTGATCGGCGGTGCCCGCATCGCCACCGACCTGCAGACGAACCCGCGCGAGGCCGCCGGCGCGATCATCCGGCATCTCGCCGAGCTCGGTGTCGAATTCCGCTTCCGCACCGCCGTCACCGCGGCATCCGGCACGCGCGTCGAGACCACACGCGGATCGATCAGCGCCGGACGGGTCGTCGTCGCCGTGAACCACGACGTCGACCAGCTGCTCCCGGAGGTCGCCGAGCGCGTCGGCGTCGTCCGCTGCGCTCTCGACATGATGCGCGTCAGCGCGACCCTGTCGCGTCCGCTGGAGGCGCCGCTGCTGACCGGGTGGTCGCTGCTGCGCTACGGACGCTTCACCGCATACCCCGAGACTGCGCGTCTGCGCGAGCGCATGCATGCGGAGCGCCCCGACCTCGCCGCGCTCGACCTGAACCAGATGTACACGCAGCTGCCCGACGGCACGCTCATCCTCGGCGACTCGCATGCCCGTGGCATCCATCCCTCGCCGTTCCAGCCCGAGTCGGCATTCGAGGCGTTCCTGGACGAGGCGCGAGCGCTGCTCGACCTCGGCGACCTCCGCGTCGTGGAGCGCTGGCAGGGCGTCTACGCATCCGGACCCGACGAGTTCCTCATGGAAGAACCCGAGCCCGGCCTGCACGTCATCGGTGCGACGACGGGAATCGGCATGACCACCGGATTCGGACTCGCCGAACGCACGATCGCCGCAGCATACGAACGAGCACCGCAGCTCGCAGAAGAAGGAGCATCATGACCGCCATCGAACTCGTCGTCCTCGACATGGCAGGGACGACTGTCCGAGATGACGGCGTCGTGGAGCAGGCATTCCAGCGCGCCGCTGAGCGCACCGGCGTCGCCGATCGGATGCCGTGGCCCGAGGCGCTGCAGTACGTGCGCGACACGATGGGCATGTCGAAGATCGATGTGTTCACACACGTCGCCGCAGGCGATGTCGCCGCAGCCACCGCAGCGACCGCGGCCTTCGAGGGCGCCTACGCCGAGATCATCGCCGAGCAGGGCGCCGAGGAGATTCCCGGCGCAGCCGATGCGATCCGCGCCCTGCGCGACGCCGGACTCTCGGTCGTCCTCACGACCGGCTTCGCCCCGGTCACGCGCGACGCGCTGATCGACGCGCTGGGCTGGGGCGACCTGGTCGACCTGGCGCTGTCGCCGATCGATGCCGGTCGCGGCCGGCCCGCCCCCGACCTCGTTCTCACGGCGCTGCTGCGCATGGGCGCGTCGTCGGTCCAGGCCGTCGCCGTGGCAGGAGACACCGCCAGCGACGTCGAGACCGGCCGCAGGGCGGGCGCCGGCTTCGTCGCCGGCGTCCTCTCGGGGGCGCACGACCGTGCCGCGCTCGACAGCGCGGATGCCGTGCTCGACAGCGTCGTGGACCTGCCGACAGCGCTCGCGGAGCGCGGGCTGATGCGTCCGGTCCTCGCAGCACGGACGCCGTGACATGCGTGTTCTGGCTCCGCATGAGGAGCGACACGACGTCACTCTGAGGCCGGCTGCGATCGCGAGGGTCTGGCTCGGCGCCGGGCAGGCGCACGAGACGGTCGCCGTTCCAGGGGTCGCGCTGGGGAACGCCGACGCTCTCGTCGCCGTCGAGATGTCGACGATATGCGGTTCGGATGTGCACACCGTCGCCGGGCATCGCCCCGCTCCGACGCCCCTGGTGCTCGGGCACGAGAGCGTCGGTCGCATCATCGCGGTCGGCGACGACGGCGTGAAGACCGTCGACGGATCCGATCTGCGCGTGGGCGACCGCGTGGTGTGGTCGGTGACGGTGTCGTGCGGCGCGTGCGATCGGTGCAGCGCGGGGCATCCGCAGAAGTGCCGCTCACTGCACAAGTACGGGCACGAGCGGATCGGCCCTCGCTGGGAGCTGACCGGGGCGTTCGCCACGCACGTGCACCTGCGAGCGGGCACAGCCATCGTCCGGGTGCCCGAGGCTCTGCCGTCCGCGGTCCTCGCGCCGGCATCGTGCGCAACGGCGACGGCGTGGGCGGCTGTCGGCCGTGGCGCGGCCGGTCGTGATCTGGAGGGGCGGCGCGTGCTCGTGTACGGCGCGGGCCTGGTCGGATTGTCGGCGGTCGCCATCGCGGCGGATGCCGGAGCCGAGGTGACGGTCGTCGATCCGTCGCCCGCGCGCCGGGCATTCGCCGAGCGGTTCGGGGGGACCGCGGCGACCACCGCATCCGAGCCGGCCGACATCGTGATCGAGGCATCCGGTCATGCTGTCGTCGACGCGATCGCCGCGGCGGACGTCGGCGGCACCGTGGTTCTGGTCGGGAGCGTGTTCCCCGCCGACCCCGTGCCGGTGGATGCCGAGGATGCCGTGCGCCGCCTGCTGACCATCACCGGAGTGCACAACTACACCGGCCGCGACCTCGCAGCGGCAGCAGGATTCCTCGCCGGAACCGGACGGGCCTACCCGTTCGCCGAGGCTGTCGGAGAGGTCTTCCCATTGGCGGACGTGGATGCCGCGATCACCGCGGCATCAGCTCCCGGCGCCCCGCTACGCGTAGCGATCAACCCGCGCTGAGGTCGTCGCCCCCTCTCCGTTCAAGTAACGCAAATGACCCGATATCGCCCAGCGATCGGGTCATTCGCGTTACATGAACATGGTGTCTCACCCGGCCAGCGCGCGCGTCCACGGCGGACCGGACGGCGCCTGTGCGGCGATCGCATCGCTGAGGGCCGAGCGGAACGCGACCACGGCGGGATGCGCCGACCGCCCGGTGCGCGCGGCCGTCTGGAGCACACGGTGCGGCTGCCCCGGAAGCCCGATGAGGTCGATGCCGGACAGGTGATCCGGTGCGAGCAGCGCGGGCATGAAGGCGGCGGCGAGCCCGGAGCGCACGAGGTGCGCGTGCACGAGCGGGTCGGGGGAGTCGAAGCGCACGTGCGGTTCGAATCCGGCCCGTCGGCAGAGTGTCCGGGCCCAGACTCCGGTCGGGGCCGAGACGGGGTCGAGCGCCCACGGCGTGTCCGCGAGGTCGGCCAGGGTGCGCGGCCGGATCGCGTGCGGGCCGTGCGAGGGCAGCGCGAGGCAGATCGGGTCGACGAGAAGATCCGCACGGTCGATCCCGGCTCGGATCGCCGGAGTCTCGTCGGGGTACTCCTCGCCGACGATGAGGTCGAAGGCGGTGGAGCGGAGGCCGTCGTAGGCGTCGCCGACCTCGCGCTGGGTGACGTCGATCTGCAGCTGCGGATGCCGGTCGGCCATGAGCTGCAGGGTGCCGGGGAGCACGGCCAGCACGACGCTCTGGAACGAGGCTACGCGCAGGGTCCCGGTGATCTCGGGCTGGGCGGCCGCGAGCTCCGATTCGGCGAGCTCGAGGCGGTCGAACACGGCCTCGGCGTGCTCGACGAGAGCGATCGCCGCCGGTGTCAGCGTCACGCCGCGGCCGATGCGCTCGAGCAGTGCGACGCCGCTCTCGCGTTCGAGCTGCGCCAGCTGCTGCGACACCGCCGACGGCGTGTACGACAGGGCCTGGGCGGCGGCGGCGATCGTGCCGCGCACGTGGAGCTCGCGGAGCAGGCGCAGACGGGGAACACTGAGCACAAGCACAGCTTACGAGTCCACGTTAGAAACCGTTGCTGGATTGAATGATTGTTCAGGATCAGACTGGATGCATGACTTCGGCGACCACCACACGCACACCGACCGGCGCGGCTCTGGTGCTCGGCTCGTGCGTGTCGCTGTCGTTCGGTGCTGCGCTGGCCACCGAGCTGTTCCCGACGCTCGGAGCGTGGGGCGTGACGGCGATGCGTCTCGGCATCGCCGCCGTCATCCTGCTCCTGGTGATCCGGCCCGCGGTGCGCGGGTGGGATCGGCGTCAGTGGAAGGCGGCGATCACGTTCGGTGTCGCGCTCGGCGGCATGAACGCCGCCTTCTACGCGGCTATCGACCGCATCCCGCTCGGGCCGGCCGTGGCGATCGAGTTCCTCGGCCCGCTCGTGCTGTCGGCGATCCTGACGAGGCGCCTCGCCGACACGGCCTGGCTCGTCCTCGCGGTGTCGGGTATCGCGCTGCTGGGCGTAGACGGGCTGATCGGCAGCGACGCGCTCGACCCGGTCGGGATCGGCTTCGCGCTGATCGCCGCCGCGTTCTGGGCGTTCTACATCCGGGCCTCGGCGCACGCGGGTGCGGTGATCCCCGGGCGCGGCGCGCTCGCGGTCGCGTTCGTCGTGGCATCCGTCCTCATGCTCCCGTTCGGCGTGCCGGCGGCGGTCGTCGCGGTCGCCGATCCGATGCTCGTGCTGCTCGCGATCGGCACGGCGCTGCTCGGATCGGTGATCCCGTACACGCTGGAGTTCAGCGCACTGCGGCTGTTGCCGCAGCGAGTGTTCGGCATCCTGCTCAGCCTGGAGCCCGCGACGGCGACCCTCGCCGGCTGGCTGCTGCTCGGGCAGAAGGCGAGTCCGCTGCGCCTCGCTGCGATCGCGCTGGTGATCGCAGCCAGCGTCGGGGTGAGTCTGGTGCGTCCCCGCCGCCGGATCGAGCCTGAGGACGCCCCGCTCAGCGAGCCTGCGACGCCGTGACCGGCAGCGGGTAGCGCCGCCGCAGGATCATCCGCTGCACGAGCGTCCACGACACGGTGACCGTCAGATACAGCGATGCGGCCAGCGGCACGAAGATCGCGAAGACCGCGGTCAGGTAGTGCAGGGCGTTCATCATGCGCAGCATCCCGGGGGAGGAGAGCGGCGAATCGTCGACCGGCGCGGGGCGGAAGACCCGGCGCGTGACCTCGGCGACCGCGATCATGATCGCGATGAGCGCCAGGTAGACGAGCAGGGTCGGCAGTGAGAAGGGCCCGGTGAACAGCATGTGCACGAGGCTGGTGCCCAGTGACGCGCCGAAGAGGTCGTGGGCGAGCAGATCGTTCGCATGGCCGGCGATCTCGGCGTGCAGGAACAGCGTGTAGAGGATGCCGACGACGGGAGCCTGCAGCAGCACGGGCAGGCATCCGGCGAAGGGGGAGGTGTTCTCGTCCTTGTAGAGCTGCATCGTCTCGCGCTGCAGCCGCTCGGGGTTCTTCTTGTGGCGCTTCTGGATCTCGCGCAGCTTCGGGGCGAGGCGGGCGCGGGTCTGCTCGGCCTTCGCCTGCGAGATGCCGACGGGGATGAGGAGGGCGCGGATGAGGAGCGTGACGAGGATGACGGCGGCTGCGGATGCCGCGGTACCGGCGAGGGGTTCGAGCGCTGCGGAGAGCGCGGTCAGGGCGCCGTAGGCGGCGTCGAGGATCGCCGCGATGGGCGGGAAGGCATAGATGTCCAAGGGAGTGTCCGTTCAGTGAGTCGGGATGGTCGGCGGATGCCGTGCTCCCGACTCGAACGGACGGTCACACGGCGCGCGCGACTCCCGGCGCCCTGGGACGCGGGTGGCCGTCGGCATTCGGATCGCTCTGCGCGAGCAGGACGGATGCTCCGATGGCGCGGAGCGGATGCGGTGCGGATCCCTGGCCGGTCGGCACGAGCCCGAGCGTGATCGCCGCGACGAGGGCGGTGACGGCCAGGAGCGCCACGGCGAGGGTGAGGCCGGCGAGATCGAGCGATGCGAGATCGGGCATCGCGACCAGTCCGAGCGCAGACAGGATCAGCTGCAGCAGCTGCTCGATCCCGTCCGTCATGTCACAGAGGGTACCAGCGCGTGGCTGGGGCGTAGCTTGGGGAGCATGAGCGATCTGCGCGAGGTCCTGGGCATCCGGCATCCGATCTTTCTCGGTGCATTCGGCGGGCTGTCGTCCGTCGGGCTGACCGCGGCGGTGAGCGAGGGAGGCGGGCTCGGCGCGTACGGGCTGTACGGGTACGACGGAGCGCGGATCCGCTCGACGGCTGCGGAGCTTCGCGGGGCGACGGACAAGCCGTTCGCCGTGAACATCTGGCTGCCGACCGGAGATGAGGTGGAGCCCGGGCCGCAGCACGCCGTGTTCGCGCAGGCGCTCGAGCCGTTCTACGAGGCGGTCGGCGTCGAGGTGCCGGCGCGCCCTGCGCAGTACCTGCCCGCGCTCGACGAGCAGCTCGAGGCGATCTGGCATGCCGCGCCCGCTGCGCTCAGCGTCGTCTACGGGGTGCCGCCGGCGGATCTCGTCGCCGAGGCGCACGACCGCGGCATCCGGGTGATCGGCACGGCCACCACCGTCGCCGAGGCGGTCGCGCTGGAGGAAGGCGGCGTGGATGCGGTCGTCGCCTCCGGTGCCGAGGCGGCGGGACACCGGGTGTCATTCCTGCGGCCGGCGGATGACTCGCTGGTGGGCACGTTCGCGCTCGTGCCGCAGGTGGCGGATGCCGTCGGCATCCCCGTCGTGGCCGCAGGCGGCATCGCCGACCGGCGCGGTGTCGCGGCGGCGCTGGCGCTCGGGGCATCCGGGGTGCAGGTGGGCACGGCGTTCCTCGCGACACGCGAGTCGGCGGCGACCGAGGCGCATCGGGCGGCGATCCGTCAGGCGGCCGCGGACGAGACGGTGCTGACGCGCGCGATGAGCGGACGCCTCGCGCGCGGAGCCCGCAATCGCGCTGTTCGGGCGATCGAGGCGAGCGGCACGATCGCGCCGTTCCCGATGCAGAACTGGCTCACGGGCACGTTCCGCGCAGCGGCAGGGGAGCAGAACCTCGGCGAGCTGCAGTCGCTCTGGATGGGTCAGGCTGCCGGGCTGTCGCGGCTCGACACCGCGGACGAGGTGTTCGCGGAGCTCATCGCTGGGCTGTGAGACGCGTCCTTCTGGGTGTCGTGAGGCTCCGCCGAAAACGGTGATTCAGCGTTCTGGCGGGATGCGGTTTCGGCAGGGGGTTTCGGCGGGGCGGGTCTCGGCGTGTTGCGCGGCTGGTCGTTGTCGCCGGCGAAGTTGCCGGAAACGATCGTTTACGGCTGGTGATCGAGTGGGTCGTGATCCATCCAGGTTGCGGGATCTAGCTTGAAGATCTCGCCCCTGCTACGGTCGCTCGTATGACCGCACCCCTCACTGCTCAGGATGCAGTCGCTACGCACCGTCGCTCTCAGATAAGACCAGTGGCGATTCTTGTCCTGGGCGTTATTGTCGTCCCTATTGTGTTCGCGGCAGCGTTCAATAGCTACGGACCATTGACCGAGGAAAGCGCGATTCGTATGGCGTTCGCCACCGTCGCGGGTCAGGTTATCGCCATTCTGAGTGGATTCGTGGCCGTCGGAATCGCGATGAAGCGGCGGTATAGCGTCCCGTACATTGCCTTCCTGATTGCGATCGCCGTCGCAATCGTCGCTGGCGCGTTCGGAGTGAGCATGTCCGCGGGCGACCTGCTGCTGTCCCGCCTCGACCTCGTTGCCGAAACGAATCTGCTCAACCAGTAATCCGACCCCAGGTGCGGCGCCCGATCAACACGCCCTAGTCTCGGGGCATGGTGCGCATCAAGTGGTTGGACAACGTAACAACCACGAATGGACGTTCAGCCTTGTTACTACCCGGTGCCGGTTACACCGCGCAGGCGCCGTTGCTGTACTGGTCCGTCGCGGTCCTCCTGTCTGCCGGGTGGCGAGTCGGCGCGGCGGAATGGGAAGACAGTGATCGAGAGTTCGCGAATCCATACGAGCTGATCGATCGCACGTTCGAGCTTCACGCATCGGAAGCGTCGGCCCAGCCCGATCTGGTGGTCGCCAAGTCTCTTGGCACTCTCGCATTGCCGCGCTGCATAAGCAGAGGCATCGCCGGCGTGTGGCTGACGCCCTTGCTCAATATGACTGAAGTCGCGACTGCGCTGCTCTCGGCGGACCGCAGGCACCTCGCGATCGGCGGGACGAAGGATCGCCACTGGATACCGGAGACCGTGCAAGGAACGAACGCCAAGCTGATCACACTCGACGACGTCGATCATGCACTGCTCCACGACGATTGGCGGACATCAATGCAGCTCCATTCCGATGTCGCTGCGGAAGTTGACGCGCACGTTCAAGAGCTCTGACGGAGAACCCAAACTTGACGCCGTTGGGGCAGAAATAGCAGTAGCCAAGAATCTATCGGTCTAGACCTGCCGAAAACGTCCGCCGAAAGCCGGTTCTGGTTCACGTTTGCGGCGACCGGGAAACGAGGCTGACCGGCCATGAGCCGTAAACGATCGTTTTCGGCGGCGTTCGCGCCTCGCACCAGGAGCTATCGCCGCTAACGTGCCCGCTTGACCTCCACGGGTGATACAACCAGGTGCGCTTCTCTGTCGGCGGCCGGTGTTGCTTCAAGGCACGCATCGATGGGTCGGTGTCCGGTCCAACCTCGCACCTGCAATTCTCCACAAATCTCTTTGAACCACATCTCCGACAGATCCCGAGCTTCGGAGTGAGAGAGTGAGAGAGTGGAGATGAGGCGAAACGGCAGAGCGGGCGCGATCCTCCTCTGCGCAATCGTGGCGGCATCAACATTCACAGGATGCGCTGTCGAATACCATGGTTATCCCAGCGCAATAGATGGTGTGCTCTGGCGACAAGTCGCATCCTTCGAAGATCCTTTATCCCAGCGTCTCTACAGTCCCCCGGTTGATGGTCCGACGGCTTACCTCGACACTCTGCCGGGCGCACGGTGGGATGGCGACGCCCGCTCAGCGGCTGAGTTCGAGATCGAGCAGGGCGGAATCGTCCTTTACAACATCTCGTCGACGGAAGCCTCCGCTCACGTGTCGGTGTTCATCGCCTCAGGACCACGACCGGCCATCCCGACCGATGATGGCCATGCCTACAACGGGCCAAGCGAGGTATATACCTGCTACGACGTGAGGGCCGATTTTCGCTCGCAGCCAATGCCGTCAGCAGAACGAGTGATCTCTACGAAGTGTCCAACGCCCCTCGTAGAACTCTTAGCCGAGGATGCCGCATTTGCTAGTGGTGAGGTGTTCGACGGATAGGCATCGACTGCTTCCGTTCCCCGGCGAGCGACAGGAGTTGCCGAAAGCGCCTGCCGAAACACGCTTCCGGCGAACGTTAGTGGCACCCGTTGAAGCGCTCGACACCTGACCTCACCGGAAACGATCGTTTACGGCGGGGTCGCTGCGCCCAGCTCGGCACGCCTACCGCAAACGTCCGGCGTAACCACGGATTGACGAGGCTTTTGGACGGGTGACGCGGAAGTGTGGCATCTCATTGGCAACCGAGCAGTCCGCACCCGAGCCGTCGGCTCCGGCACAGTCGGCGCCGCCGCACGGGCCATCTGCACTCGCCGAGAACGATCGGTGCCGGCATGAGCGAATAGCGCCCTCTCTGACGCCCGCGCAGATGATGTTCAGAACGAGCTTTGGGCCGACAGATTCAGCGGCCGGTGGGTGTCGGCCAGGGTCGGTAGCCTGGGGGCGTGATTGCTGTTGAGTTGCTGGGTGGCCTGATGTCCGCGATTGATGATCACCGCTGGGGAGACTTGGGCGCGTTTCTTCATGACGATTTCTCGTGCCGATACGTTCACACTGGGGAGTCCTTCGATCGAGCGTCCTGGATTCGGCTGAACGCGGAGTATCCAGGATTCGAGCACTTGCGTGTCGAAGAGATTGTCGGAGATTCGGGCCGAGCGGCCTGTCGCTCCCATGTCACGGGGCGAGGTCGTGAAGGCGTGGATCACTTCGAGTGTGCGACGTTCGTCCGAGTAAGGGACGGGCTGATTTGTGAGATGACCGAGGTCTGGACGGACGTCTCTCAGGCCGCGCCTGCCGGCAGCCGGCCAGACTCAACGCCGTCTGCCTGACTGAGTGGTCCTCCGCCGCCTCGAGTTGAGCAGCCGGGCCTGCCTACCGGGTGTGGGCGAGGCGGTAGGGGGCGGTGCTTATTTCGATGATGGTGCCCGCCGAAAACGATCGATTTCGGCAGGCGCCTCGAGGCAGCTTCGCTCAGCGCCCGGACCCTTCGTTCCCGAGCGCTACAGCGCGCGGGACATCACGCGCACGTCTGGCCGATCCGATCGTGGACTGGTCGTGAACCCCGCACGCTCGTAGGTTCGTATCGCGGCGTCGTTGCCGACGATCACGTTCAGTCGCATTTCTGACGCACCGAGCGATCTCGCCCGGTCTATCGCAAAGCCGACGAGCACGTGCGCGAGACCCTGCCCTCTGCGCATCGGATCGATGCAGACGCGACCTAAGCGAGCGACCTTACCATCGACTGCCAGATCGAAATGTCCGAGCGCCTCGCCTGATTCGTCCTCGACAAGCGTCCATCCGCTGTACCCCTCATCTTCCATTCCGGACAGCTGCACGGCGTCGAGAGGCCAACGCAGTCGGGGACCTGTGAACAAATACAAGGCGTCTACATCGGGGATCCATCTGACAACTGATTCACAGTCGGTCGCGGTTCGGCGGCGCAGGCGGAACATAAATACAGCTTATGGAGCAGACACCGAGCGCCGAAACCGTCTGCCGAATGGCAGTTCTGGGGAGCGTTAGCGGCGATGGTCTTGGCGCATACGGGTGGCTCACGCCGAAAACGATCGTTTACGGCGACGCCGACGCGCACGTTCCGACATACTGTAGCCATGTTTAAGGCACGTGGACTGCTTGTCATCACGCTCGTTGCGAGCGGGATCCTAGTATTTTCCGGGTGCTCGACTTCAGTGAAAGATGACTTTGCCGACCTTCGGAAACCGCACACGTCTCAAGACAAGCTGCCCGCGCTCGACGAAGACCCGATCGAGACGATCAACTTTTCTACGGCCCGTTATGTTGGCGAGCACAAGGGAACGTCGTTGTGGATAGCTGAAGGTATTGAGGCGTCGTCCGTCTGCCTCGTCGCCTTGGTTGGAGACTCCGAGGGCTCCATCGCGTGTGGAGGCACCTCCGGGGTTGCATCACAAGGGCCAGCTGGTAGCTTCGCTGTCATTCCCGACGGTGTGCCTGTCCCTGACAACGCGATGAAAATCTCAGAGAACGTGTACGCGATCACGCCATGAAGGTCCACGTCGTCCGGTCGCCACCGTGCTCGTCGCAGCGCCCATAGACCCGCCAATAACGTCTGCCAGAAGCACGTTCCGGAGAACGTTACCGGCGTGGCAACCGGGCACCAAACGAGAGATGCGCCGCAAACGATCGTATTCGGCAGGCCGGTTCGGCCCATGCCGCCAATCAGTCGTCGATGGACGGACACCGGTTCTGACATCATGTCGCCATGGAAGTCACGAAACACCGGGCTGCGGTAGTCGCGCTTCGGGACGAGCGATTGCTCGTAATCAGGCGCGTGAAACACGGCCGGCGCTACGCCGTCCTCCCCGGTGGCGGGGTCGAATTGAACGAGAGCGCTGAAGACGCAGCGCTTCGCGAGCTGGCTGAAGAGACCGGGCTGTGTGGGAAAGTGGTGCGGCCCCTGTGGTCGCTCGAGCATGCAGACCGTCAGGCGGACTACTTCTTGGTTGCGGTACCAGTGTCGCCCGTGGCGATGTTGGGCCCGGAGCAATACCGCATGTCGACGGAGAACACCTATGAGCCCTGCTGGATAAGAGTCTCGGAATTGGATCTGGAAAACCTCCAACCCGCCTCGATCAGAGAGCTTATTCGCGACCTCGCCGGATCGGCTGCGCCGACCAACTCGTAGAACCTGATCGCGAGGTGCTGTGTGTATGCTCGCTGAGCACCTGCCCAATGGGGGCGATCCTCCTCATCTAAGAGCGGTAGTTCGTCGCACCGAAACCTGTTGCCGAAAGCGGGTTCTGGAGAGCCTTTACGGCAGCCTGTACCGCCAACGCGGTGCGGCAGTACCGTAAACGATCGTTTCCGGCAGCCGAGCAGGCAAGGCCGAGCAGACAAGCGCGCTATGGCAACAGGTCGATCATCTGTGGCCTGGCCTTCATGGCGTGGATGATCAACTCGTTTCCGCTGTCGAAAACGAGCACGACTGTCTCTAGGAGGATGCTTTGAGCAGCAAAGCCGAGTCGGAGCTGGCGAGCGGGAGAATCGTCGTCGAGATCCTCGATCCAGATCGGCCAGGAGGCCGCGAGTATCGCGTCCTCGGGGCGCACTCCGTGCTTGAGCGCGGAGGCGTGTACTTTCACACGGCGTACTTTGCGAGCGCTTCGCGGATGAGCTCTGAACGGGTCTTGTGCTCGCGTGCCGCCGCTGCGTCGATGCTTGCCAGTTCCTCCGCAGTGAGTCGCAGTGCGACGACCTGCGAGGGCTCCGCGCCGCGACCGGGCCGACCTCGACCACGCCGCTTGAGGGCTTGGACGTCGTAACCTGCTTCGGCTTCTTCGGCCCATCGCTTGATCTGTTCGTCGGTGATCGCGACTCCGTTGATCGTTTCGCCTGCGCTCATAGGTTTAATGTAATACGAAAAGCTCGCGGCGGCAAGAGATTTTCCGGTTCGCGAATAGGGGCGACGCCGGTCTGCGAACTCGAGTTGAATATGTCTCAGGGAACATTTTTGGGATGTGACCCGATGACCAATCCTGCGGCGCTTGTGCGCGCTGCACGAAAGAGTCGTGGCCTGACCCAGAAGGATCTCGCTCGACGAACGAAGATCGACCAAGGGCGAGTTTCGCGCCTTGAAAGTGGTCGCGAGGCTGAGTTCACCACCGTCGAACGACTTCTCAGCAGCACTGGTCATCGCCTGTACTCCGCACCCACGCGGCGGGATGACGCGGCCACCGTCGCGGCAGCGATCCGTCGAGCCCTACGCGCGGGCGATAAGTACAGCGCTCTTCGTGAGCCCAACTGAGCGACAACCTCGCCGCCGAGCACGGTCTCGTACGCGGGGTTCTCGGCCTCGCCGAGCCGGAGCCGACCGGCGATCGCGCCTGGGATGCCGCTCTTGCCGCTCTCGTCGATCTTCGCCTCAGCGAAGAAGGACTCCCCGCCCCCGAGTGGGTAGATGCCCCGAGTCGACGGCTCAGCGTGCCCCGGACTCTCGATGCCGACGATCCGCACGGCACCGTATTGGCAGGTGATGAGCGGGTCAGCTCATCGATCGCCGAGGAAGACCTCGACCGTTGCCGCGAACTCGGGATGATCCTGGGGCCGGTGCTCGTTCCCGTGCAACTGGACATGCTCGGCGCCCTGCTCCGTCAGAACATCGGCGATCGCTTCGTACTCCGAATTCCATCCGCCAGTGATGACGAGCGTCGGAACATCGGTGATCGCCGACGCCTCAACGCCATAGCCCCAGGGAGGCTGCTTGGCTTCGAACCTCGCCGCCGCGTCCCGTTCGGCATCCCATTTCGAGCGCTCGGCTGGTCCTCCGAACATCAGCGGACGCACGATCGACCACCAGCCGAACAGGTCGCCGGTGGCGGACAGGGTGCGGGCGCGGGTGATCGCCTCGATGTGACGTTCGATCGCCGGGGTGCCTCTGGCGATGTCGTAGAGTCCGGGCTCAAGAAGCACGAGCGCGCGCAGCGTGAGATCCTGCGCCTGCAGGGCGAGGAAGACGGGAACGGCGCCGGCAGAGTGAGCGAACACGATCGAATCCGGGGGAGTGAGCGACGTGAGTGACGCAACGTTCTGCTCCATCGGGCCGGTGAAGTCGAGACTCGCGAAACGCGACTCCTCGTCCTGAACCGACGGCCAGGCATCGCGTCCGTGACGGCCCGCGCCGTGAACGTACACTCGCATCTGCCCAGCGTAGACGCGCGTGCTCGGCCCGCTGCCGGCATCACCACGTGGCCTGGGGGTCCCTGTGGAACTTAGCCAGATAGATGGCTAAGATGGATGCATGACCCAGTACAGTGTCCTCGACGCGCGGAACAACCTCTCACGGTTGATCGCTGACGCGCGCTCCGGGAACGAGGTGGTGATCACAAATCGTGGCGTCCCGGTCGTCAAAGTCGTCCCGATCGGTGCGCCCGACGTGGTCCTGAACGGGCCCGCCATCGTGGAATGGCTTGAGGGCGATCCGCGCCGTCGTCATCGCCGTCGCAGCTCCGCCGAGATCGAGGCTCAGATCGCTGAGGAACGGGGCTCCTGGGATTGATCTATCTCGACGCCTGCATCCTCATCTACGCACTGGAAGACGACGGTGATCCGGGAGATGCGGTTCGCCGTGCCATGGCGTCGGCTCGGGTGCCGCTGGCAACGAGTCCGCTGGTGCTGCCTGAGTGCCTCGCGATGCCGTTGCGTACGCGCAACCACGCGCTGCGCGACAGCTACCTCGCGGTTTACGAGCAGCTGGAGATCGTCGAGCTCAATACCGAGGCCTACCTGCGCGCGGCCGAGCTGCGCGCAGATCATGGGTTGAAGACGCCCGATGCACTGCATCTCGCTGCCGCGCAGCTCTCCGAGGCCGAACAGCTGTGGACGAATGACAAGCGGCTGGCGAAGGCTTCCCGCGGACTGGCCGTCGACATCGTCGGCGACCCCCTGCTCTAGGCTGGAGGATCGTGCGGCCGTCCGGTCGTGACAACCGATCCGAGGAGCATCCGTCGTGATCCGAAACCTTTCCGAATCCGCGCGTCCGCTCGGGCGCAGGATCGCCGCCCTCGCGATGACCGCGCTCGTCGCGGCAGGCGTGATGCTGGGCGTCGCAGCCCCCGCCACCGCCGACGACAGCGGCGAGACCTTCGTCATCGGCACCGACACGACGTTCGCGCCGTTCGAGTTCACCGACGAGAACGGCGACCTCGTCGGCATCGACATGGACCTGCTCCGCGCGATCGCCGAAGACCAGGGCTTCGAAGTCGAGATCCGTCAGCTCGGGTTCGACGCCGCCGTCCAGGCCCTGCAGTCGAACCAGGTCGACGCGGTCATGGCCGGCATGTCGATCACCGACGAGCGCAAGAAGGTCTTCGACTTCAGCGACCCGTACTTCACCAGCGGCATCCAGCTCGGCGTCCTCGACGCCAGCGACATCCAGTCCCTGGACGACCTCGACGGCCAGACCGTCGCCGTCAAGACCGGCACCCAGGGTCAGACCTTCGCCGAGGACAACAAGGACGAGTACGGCTTCCGCGTCACCCCGTACACCGACACCACCGACATGGTGGATGCCGTCAAGGCCGGTCAGGCCGTCGGCTACTTCGAGGACTTCCCGGTGCTCGCCTACGGCATCCAGCAGGGATCCGGCTTCCGCCTCGTCGGCGAACCCGAGCTCGGCGGCGAGTACGGCTTCGCGGTCAACAAGGGCATGAACGCCGAACTGCTCGAGATGTTCAACACGGGCCTCGCGAACGTCACCGAGTCCGGCGAGTACGACGAGATCGTCGACCGCTACCTCTCCGGCGGCGAGGAGTCCACCCAGCCCACCGACATCATCTCCGTCGCCGTCAAGTACTGGCCCGCCCTCATGGAGGGTCTGTGGCTGACGATCCTCTCCACGATCATCGCGATCGTCGCCGCGTTCATCCTCGGCATCGTGTTCGGGTTCGGGCGGCTGTCGAAGTTCCTGCCGTTCCGCTGGCTCGCCACCGCGTATGTGTACGTGTTCCGCGGCACGCCGATCCTCGTGCAGGCGTTCTTCGTGTTCTTCGCCATCCCGCAGCTGTTCCCCGGCATCACGTTCAACCCGTTCGTCGCCGGTGCCATCACGCTGTCGCTGAACACCGGTGCGTACATGACCGAGATCATCCGCGGCGGCATCCAGGCCGTCGACCCCGGTCAGAACGAGGCATCCCGCTCGCTCGGCCTCGGCCACTGGAAGACGATGCAGAAGGTCGTCCTGCCGCAGGCGTTCCGCATCATGATCCCGTCGTTCGTGAACCAGGGCATCATCACCCTGAAGGACACCTCGCTCATCAGCGTCATCGGCCTCGCCGAGCTGACGTTCCAGTCGCGGCAGATCATCGCCTCGACCTACCTGTCGGCCCAGGTGCTGACCATCGTCGCCATCATCTACTTCGTCGTGATCACGCTGCTGACGCTGCTCGCGAACCGCCTGGAGAGGAAGTTCAACGCATGAGCAAGATCGACGTCCGAGACCTGCACAAGTCCTTCGGAAGCAACGAGGTCCTCCAGGGGATCGACCTGACCGTCGCCGATGGCGAGGTCGTCGCGGTCATCGGGCCGTCCGGGTCGGGCAAGTCCACGCTGCTGCGCTGCCTGAACAAGCTCGAGGAGCCCACCAGCGGCCAGGTGATCATCGACGGCGTCGACCTCACCGACAAGAGCGTCAAGCTCGATGAGGTGCGCCAGCGCATCGGCATGGTGTTCCAGCACTTCAACCTGTTCCCGCACATGACCGTGCTCGAGAACATCACCCTCGCCCCTGTCGAGCTCGGGCGGCTCTCCAAGGCGGATGCGCGCACCCGTGCGCTGTCACTGCTGGAGCGGGTCGGCCTCTCGGACAAGGCGGACGCGAAGCCGGCATCCCTCTCCGGTGGTCAGAAGCAGCGTGTGGCGATCGCCCGCGCGCTCGCGATGGACCCCGAGATCATGCTCTTCGACGAGGCCACCAGCGCCCTCGACCCCGAGATGGTCGGCGAGGTGCTGCAGGTCATCCGCGACCTCGCCGAGGGCGGCATGACCATGGTGCTCGTCACCCACGAGATGGGTTTCGCGCGCGAGGTCTCGGACCGCACCGTGTTCATGGACGGCGGTGTCGTCGTCGAAGAGGCTGCGCCCACCGAGCTGTTCGGGTCGCCGAAGAGCGACCGGCTGAAGGACTTCCTCGCGAAGGTGCTGTGACGGCCGGTCCCAGATCAGGACGAGCGCCCGAGATCAGGACGATCGCCGCAAGATG
Organism: Microbacterium sp. NPDC077644; assembly: GCF_040702785.1. Classification (NCBI taxonomy): domain Bacteria; kingdom Bacillati; phylum Actinomycetota; class Actinomycetes; order Micrococcales; family Microbacteriaceae; genus Microbacterium; species Microbacterium sp. NPDC077644. The sequence goes on along the minus strand of NZ_JBFBME010000002.1, from coordinate 96,382 downwards.
CTCCTGATCCCGGGGCCTTGTCCTGAATTCGGGACGGCTCGGCGCGCTACAGGATGACGGTCGAGCGGCCGTGCACGATCACGCGATCCTCCGCGTGCCACTGCACGGCGCGCGCGAGCACCAGACGCTCGACGTCGGCGCCGCGGCTCTGCAGCTCGGCGGCCGACTCGGAATGCGTGACGCGCGTGACGTCCTGCTCGATGATCGGGCCCTCGTCGAGGTCGGCCGTCGCGTAATGGGCGGTCGCGCCGATGAGCTTCACGCCGCGCTCCTTGGCGCGCGCGTACGGGTTCGCGCCGATGAACGCCGGCAGGAACGAATGGTGGATGTTGATCACCGGGGCGCCGACCTTCTCGATGAAGTCGTCCGTGAGGATCTGCATATAGCGGGCGAGGACGACGAGGTCGACGTTGCCCTGCAGCAGGTCGAGCTGGCGGGCCTCCATCGCCTCCTTGGCGTCCTCTCCGGTGCCGCGCGGGATGTGCACGAACGGCACGCCGAACCCGCGGACGGCCTCGGCGAGGTCGGGGTGGTTGGAGACGACCATCGTGATGTCGACGTCGAGCTGGCCGCGCTGCTGGCGCCACAGCAGCTCCATGAGGCAGTGGTCGTACTTCGACACGAAGATCGCGACGCGCTTGCGGCGCGACGTGTCGTGCAGCGACCACTCCATGCCGAACCTCTCGGCGACCTCGTCGATCGACGCTTCGAGGGCCGGGCGGGCCGCGGCGAGCCCTGGCAGGTGGATCACCGTGCGCTGGAAGAAGCGCCCGCCCTCGGCATCCGTCGAATGCTGGTCGAGCGAGATGATGTTCGCGCCGTGCTGAGCGAGGACGTTCGCGACGGCGGCGACGATTCCGGGCTGGTCATCGCAGGCGATGAGCAGACGTGCGGTATCGGTCTGAGGCATGGATGCTCCTTGCAGGGGTGTGCATCGATTCTGCCGCGTCGGTGGCTGAGTCGGCGAATCGGTAGCCTGGGCGGATGACCTCTGCCACCTCGCTGCTCGCCGACGCCCGCACGGCGCTCGCGGGCGTCGCGAAGGAGGGCCTCGGCGAGGAGCGCTCCTCGCGCTGGCGCGGCGAGCGCATCGTGCGGATCGGCGAGGCCTGGCACGTGGGCGTGCTGCTGCTCACGGACGACCGCGTGCTGGCGACGGAGGAGATCCTCCGTGCGGCCGACCCGGGCCGGCGCGGTTACACCGCGGAGTCGGCGCGCGAGCGCGCGGCGCGGCGTCAGATGGCGCTGCGCGGTGGGTTCCGTGAGGGCGAGGTCGTGCACGTCGGGTGGTCGGTCATCGATCCGGATGCCGTGGATGCCGGCGGCTCGTCCGGCCCGCTGGCGATGCGCGACGGCGTGGTCTCGGTGCGCTGGTCGGGGGAGTCGTGGCGACCGCTGGAGGGGTATCTCAGCGAGCAGGTCGAGCTGCTGCTCGGTCGTTGAGCGTTTCCGCGAAGCGGCGCAGCAGGTCGGTGCCCGTGGGTGCCGAGGCGAGCACGCGCTCGGCCGTCAGGTCGTATTCGTGCGGGTCGAAGTAGCCCGTCGTGCGGTAGTACGCCATGCGGTCGACGAAGTCCTGCGGCGTGACCTCGGGGTGGAACTGCGTCGCGTACAGCCCCGATCCTGCACGGTATGCCTGCACGGGGCAGTCCTCGTTCGTGGCGAGCAGGACGGTTCCGGGCGGCGGCTCGATCGAGCCCTCCTTGTGCGCCGTCAGCACGGTCATCGAAGGCGCCGACGGTCCGAACACCGGGTCATCCGCGGCGGCAGCCGTGATGTGGATGCCCGTCGCGCGCGTCGATTCCGAGACGGCCGTGCCGACGGTGCCGTCCAGCATCCTCGTGGCGACGCCGATGCTGTAGCAGGTGAACATCGCCGAGAGCTTTCCGTCGACGGCATCCTGCGCGAGCGCCTCGAGGTCGTTCTCGACGCGACGCTGCAGATCGTCGCGCTCCTCGGCGACCACGTTGAACGGCGATCCGCCGATGACGACGCCGTCGTAGCGACCCGCGACCGACTCGTCCAGGGGCCGGTCCAGCAGATCCCAGCGGTCGAGCCCGGGTACGCCGAGAGCGCGCCGGAACGACCGGTGCTCGGCGTCCGCCGCACCCTGCTCCGGCCTCACGCAGACGTACAGGATCGAGGCCACCAGAGAATTCTATTCGGCGCTGTGGGAATACCCGACGCGGCCCCGCGTTGAAGTTGAGCGTAGTACACTCAAGTCCCGTATCTGAGTGAACAGGACTCAACTTTCAGGAGGCCCTCGTGGCAAACGACTTCAGCGACACCGGTGCCGGCTCGTTCGACGAGTTCCTGGCCCGGTATCTCGCGGGCGAGCAGGCCCGGCAGTCCCGGTCGATCGACCTCAGCCGGTTCCTCACCGCGCGCACGCAGCGCATCCTGCAGCGTGCCGGCCGCTTCGCCCTCGAGCGCGGCCAGACCGAGCTCGACGCGCTGCACGTGCTGCGCATGATCGTGGAGGACGACGCCGTCGCGCGTGCGATCGAGAACATCGGCGCAGATCCGGCGCAGATCATCCAGGCTGTCGAGTCCCGGCTGCCGCTGCCCGGAGAGCCCGCCGGCGTCGAGGCCGCGACGATCACCTCGAGCGCCAGCCGCGCGCTCTTCCACGCGTACCAGGTCGCCCGCTCCTCCGGCGCCACGTACATCGACCCCGAGCACGTCTTCTTCGCCCTCGTACTCGGGCAGGACGTGCCCGCGGGGCAGATCCTCGCCCGCGCCGGCGTCACGGCCGAGGCGCTCACCCAGGGCGTGCGCGACCATGTCACAGCTCCCGTCGGCGGCGACGAGGCCGGGGCAGAGGCGCCGGCCTCCGACTCGCCGATGCTCGACACCTACGGTCTCGACCTGACCGCCCGCGCCCGGGAGGGCGCCCTCGACCCCGTCATCGGCCGCGCCGACGAGATCGAGCAGACCATCGAGATCCTCAGCCGGCGCACCAAGAACAACCCGGTGCTCATCGGCGAGGCCGGCGTCGGCAAGACCGCGATCGTCGACGGCCTCGCCCAGGCGATCGTCGACGGCACGGTGCCGGCGCAGTTGAAGGATCGCCGCGTCGTCGCGCTCGACCTGCCCGCCATGCTCGCCGGAACCCGCTACCGCGGCGACTTCGAAGAGCGTCTGACCAAGACGATGGACGAGATCGCCGCCCGCAAGGACGAGATCATCGTCTTCATCGACGAGGTGCACACGGTCGTGGGCGCGGGCGGCGCCGGTGACGGTGCGATGGATGCCGGGAACATCCTCAAGCCCCGCCTCGCCCGCGGCGACCTGCACATGGTCGGTGCGACCACGCTCAAGGAGTACCGCCAGATCGAGAAGGATCCGGCGCTCGAGCGTCGCTTCCAGCCGGTCAAGGTCGAGGAGCCGTCGGCCTCGGATGCCGTTCTGATCCTCGAGGGTCTCCGCGGTGCGTACGAAGACCACCACAAGGTCGAGTACACGGATGCCGCGCTCCGCGCCGCCGTGACGATGAGCGCCCGCTATCTGCCCGACCGCGTGCTGCCCGACAAGGCGATCGACCTGATCGACCAGGCCGGGGCACGGCTGCGTCTGAAGCTCGGAGTGCCCGTCGACACGTCGGACCTCTTCGCCGAGCTCGCCGACCTCGAGGCGCGCAAGAACGCCGCCGTCTCCGCGGAGAAGTACGAGGAGGCGTCTCACCTGCGCGACGAGATCTCGGCGGTCCAGGCGCGCATCGACGCAGCATCCACCGGGCGCACCGACGACGCCGAGGCGATCGTCGACGAGCGCGAGATCGCCGAGGTGATCTCGCGTGCGACCGGCATCCCGGCCAGCCGCCTGACCGAGGGCGAGCGCGAGCGCCTCGCCGATCTCGAGACCGAGCTGCACGCCCGCGTGATCGGGCAGGACGACGCCGTCGCGGCTGTGGCCCGCGCCGTCCGTCGCAGCCGCACCGGCATGGGCGATGCCCGCCGTCCGGTCGGATCATTCCTGTTCCTCGGCCCGACCGGCGTCGGCAAGACCGAGCTCGCCAAGGCTCTCGCCGACCGCCTGTTCGACGACGAGAACGCCGTGACCCGCTTCGACATGAGCGAGTTCGGCGAGCGGCACACCGTCTCGCGGCTCGTCGGCGCTCCTCCCGGATACGTCGGCTTCGACGAGGCGGGGCAGCTCACCGAGCGCGTGCGGCGCAACCCGTACTCGATCGTGCTGTTCGACGAGATCGAGAAGGCGCACCCCGACGTGTTCAACCTGCTGCTGCAGGTGCTCGACGACGGGCGTCTCACCGACGGCCAGGGTCGCACGGTCGACTTCCGCAACACGGTGATCGTGATGACCTCGAACATCGGCTCGGAGTTCCTCGCCTCGCGCTCGGGCGCCCTCGGGTTCGTGTCGAGCTCGGATGCCTCGGCGAACGGCTTCGCGTCCGCGGCCGACCTGAAGGCCCGCGTCATGGGCAAGCTCCGTGAGGCGATGCGTCCGGAGTTCCTGAACCGCATCGACGAAATCGTGCTGTTCCAGAAGCTCTCGCGTGACGAGCTCGGGGAGATCGTCCGCCTGATGCTGGGCGCGACGACGGCGCGGCTCGCATCGCGGCAGATCGCCGTCGAGGTGACGGATGCCGCGGTCGAGTGGCTCGGCGAGCACGGCTACGAGCCCGAGTACGGGGCGCGGCCGCTGCGCCGCCTGATCCAGCGCGAGGTCGACGACCGCATCGCCGACCTGCTCGTGTCGGGGCAGCTCGCCGACGGCGGAGCCGTGCGGGTGGATGCCGCAGGCGACGAGCTCCGCGTCGAGGTGCCGGTGCTGGTCGGTTAGCGGGAGGAGTTCGCGGTGCGGCCGCGGACGATCCCGATGAACGTCTCGACGTCCTCCGTCGTACGATCTCGCAACCACGCGAGACCGACGGAGGACGTCGGCGCATCCAGGAGCGGCCGGTACCCGGCATCTTTGCGCTGGTGCAGGCGCGCGAGCGACATCGGCACGACGACGATGCCGACGCCCGACGCGGCCGTCGCGATCGCGTCGGCGGTCGTCGACAGCTGGGGAAACTTCGGCTCGACCGTCGCGAGCCCCAGCGGCCCGAGAACGTCGTCGGCCGGCGTGATCAGAACCTCCCCGGCGAGGTCGTCGGCTGTCAGCTCGTCGGCGGCCATCAGGTGCGATTCGGCGGATGCCACGACCACCGTGACCTCCTCGTACAGCGGGATCACGTGCAACTCGTCGGGGTCATCGACAGGGCGGCGGACGAGCGCGGCATCCAGCCCCTCCAGCGCCGCGCGCTGCGAGGCTGCCTCGATCGGCACGAGCTCGAGCGGGACCCGTGGCATCCGCTGCTTCCACGTGTCGATCCACTTGCCGGGTGTCGCCCCCGGAACTGCCCCGAGGCGGAAGGTGCGGGGCGGGGGAGCGTCGGATGCCATGTGTTTCAGGCTACTCGGACGTTCACACCGAGTTCACGGGGCAGACAGATTCTCTCTGCGCGCACGTCGCCGGGCCTGTCTTTGATCGTCACGTCGGCCGCTCTGCCGACCACCTCACCCTGCGCCCGCACCTTCGAAAGGTTCCCCCATGCAGTCCACCCTCAAGCGCGGTCTCGCGATCGCCGCCGGTCTAACCCTCGCCTTCGGTCTCTCGGCCTGTGCCGCCGGCACCGCGGACTCCGCCACCGACGGCTCCGACGAGGCGGCCGGAACGTTCGCCTCCGGCAACGAGGACACCCTCGTCTTCGCCGTCCTCCCCGACCACGAGGGCGCCGACCAGGACGCCCAGCCCATCGCCGACTGGATCGCCGAGATCACCGGCAAGAACGTCGAGTTCTTCCAGGCGACCGACTACACCGCCGTCGTGCAGGGCCTCGCCGCCGACCAGATCGACATCGCTCAGATCTCGGCATTCACCTACTTCCAGTCGCAGAACGCCGGCGCCGAGATCGAGCCGATCGGCGCGCAGATCACGCAGGAGGGCGCTGAGCCCGGCTACTACTCCGTCGCCGTGAAGAACCCGGCCGCGACCGATGTCTCCTCCCTCGAGGACTTCGCCGACCGTCCGGTCTGCTTCGTCAACCCGACCTCGACCTCGGGCTTCGCCGTTCCCATGGGTGGACTGCTCGAAGCAGGCGTCACCGTCTCGGAGGACAACCGCTTCTTCGGCGAGGAGCACGACCTCAACGCCCGCAAGGTCGCCGAGGGCACCGACTGCCAGGTCGGCTTCGCCCAGGACATCGACGCCGACCCGCTTATCGAGTCCGGTGAGCTCGAAGAGGTCACCCGCGTGCTCGTGCCCGCAGCTCCCATCGTCATGCAGGCCGCGCTCCCGCAGGACGTCAAGGACCAGCTGACCGAGGCCCTCGCCGACAGCACGCAGTCCGACCTGACCGACGCCGGCATCGAGCTCAACGAGTTCCTCACCGACGGCTGGTTCGGCTTCGGCAAGGTCGACGACGCGTACTACGACCTGATCCGCACGCTGTGCTCCGAGATCGCCGACGAGGTCGAGGCCTGCCGGGCCTGACCCCGCTCTCCGACCACGTAGACAGAGCCAGGAGCCACTGACATGACGAACAGCGACACCCCCGCCGTCCGGATCGCCGATCTGGGCAAGACCTACCCCGGAGCCAAGGCCCCGGCGCTCACGGGGGTGTCGCTGTCCGTCGAACCGGGGGAGATCGTCGTCCTGCTCGGGCTCTCGGGCTCGGGCAAGTCGACGCTCCTGCGTCACGTGAACGGACTCGAAGCTCCGACGGCGGGTTCGGTGGTCTCGCTCGGCGAGCGCGTCTCGGCCCTGCGCGGCCGCGACCTGCGCGCGCTCCGCGGCCGGATCGGCTTCATCTTCCAGCAGTTCGAGCTCGTGGGCGCGCTCACGGTGCTCGAGAACGTGCTCACGGGCGGGCTGTCGTCGCTGCGCGGCCCGCGCGTGGGCATCTTCACCTACCCGGGCGCCATGCGGGAGAAGGCGCTCGGGCACCTCGACCGCGTCGGGCTCCTCGAGTTCGCCTACCAGCGTGCCGACCAGCTCTCCGGCGGCCAGCAGCAGCGCGTGGCGATCGCGCGCGCCCTGATGCAGGACCCCGAGATCCTGCTCGCCGACGAACCCGTCGCCTCGCTCGACCCGGAGTCGAGCGGCCAGGTCATGTCGCTCATCCGCGAGATCGCCGCCGAGCGGTCGCTGACGGTCATCTGCTCGCTGCACCAGGTCGACCTCGCCCTCAGCTGGGGCGATCGCATCGTCGGCCTCCGCGCCGGCGAGGTCGTGCTCGACACCCGCACCGAAGGCCTCAGCCGCGAGCAGGTCATGGAGATCTACGGTCGCGTCGCGACCACGACTGGCGAGATCGAGGCCCTCGAGGAGGAACTCGCCGAGGCCCGCGAGCAGATCCGCGAACGCGAGGCCGAGCGCACCGCCGCACGCGAGCGCCTCGCCGAGGACTTCGCGAACGAGGAGCCCGCGTGACCACCGTCGCCTCGCGCCCGGCGCCCGCGCTCGCCGAACGCATCGCGAACGTGCCGCGCCCGGCACCGCGCCTGTCGACCGTCGTCTCGTACGGGGTCATCATCGCGATCCTCGCCTTCGGCGTCTGGTCGTTCATCGGCCTCGACTACAGCCTGAAGAGCCTCGACACGACCGGCAAGAACATCGCCCGGTTCCTCGGCATGGCAACGCCCATGCAGTGGCCGGGCTGGGAGGTCACCGGTGAGCGCCTCGCCGACGGGACGACGGCGTACGTGACGACCTGGGTCGGCTTCGAGCCGATCTGGGAGATGTTCCTCACGATCGTCATCACTCTCGCGCTCGTCATCGCCGGTACCGCGCTCGCCGCCGTCCTCTCGGTGCCCGTCGCGTACGGCGCGGCCCGCAACACGACGCCGCACGCGCTCGTGCTGGCGGTGTGCCGCGGCATCGGCGTCATCGCCCGAGCCGTCCCCGACATCGTGTTCGTCGTGATCTTCGCGTTCCTGTGGTTCAACTCGGGAACCCTGCCGGCGATCGCCGCGATCGGCCTGCACTCCGTCGGCATGATCTCGAAGATGTTCGCGGACGCCATCGAGCAGATCGACGAGGGCCCGCGGCTCGCGATCCGGTCGGCCGGCGGCTCGAAGTCGCAGGAGTTCTGGTCGGGTGTCGTGCCGCAGGTGCTGCCCGCCTGGGTCGCCGTCACGCTGCACCGCGCCGACATCAATCTGCGCGGCACCGTCATCCTCGGTGTCGTGGGCGTCGTCGGCATCGGCTACGAGCTCGACGAGGCCCTGCACGGCGGACCGGCGGGCATGCGCCGCGTCATCCCGCTCGTGGTCATCATCATCGTGCTGTGCGTGCTGTTCGAGATCGTGTCGTCGCTGCTGCGTACGCGTCTTCTCGGCGTCCAGCCCACCGGCAGGGGACTCGGCGACACGGTCGCGCGGGCCGTCTCGCGTCGCCAGGCGGGCGAGGCGGATGCCGTGAGCGCGGCCACGATCCGGACGCTCGACCCCAACGCCCGTATCGAGGCGGCCATGCACCGGCCCTGGGACCGCAACCGCCTCGGCAACACGCTGTGGATCTGGATCGGCGTGCTCGTGGTCGTCGCGGCGTTCGTGTACACCGCGCCCGACGTGACGAAGATGCTCGCGCCGTCGTGGAACGAACTCGTCGACCCGGAGCGCGATCGTGCGATCTGGCCGCCGCACTTCGGCAGCCGCAGCTGGGCGGACGTCATGGCAGCCGTCATCACGACCATCCAGATCGCGTTCGCCGCGACGCTCATGGGCGCGATCATCTCAGCCGTTGTCGGGCCTCTCTCGGCACGCAACGTCGCCCCGAACAGCTGGGTGCGCAACTTCTTCCGCGGCGTCGCGCTCGTGATCCGTGCGATTCCGGATCTCGTCGTCGCCATCCTGTTCATCATCGCGGCCGGCATCGGACCGCAGGCCGGCGCCCTGGCGCTCGGCATCGGAGGCGTGGGCCTGCTCGCCAAGCTCATCGGCGATTCGATGGAAGAGGTGCCGAACGGCCCGGAACGCGCCCTGGCCGCCGGCGGAAGCACCCGCACCCAGGTGCTCTTCTCCTCGACGATGCCGATGTCGGTGCCCGCGATGGTCAGCCACCTCATGTACCTGCTCGAGCAGAACATCCGCTCGGCGACGCTGCTCGGCATCGTCGGAGCCGGCGGTATCGGCTTCCTGCTGCTGAACGCGCTGCAGGGGCGTCACTTCGACGAGGTGCTCGCCTACGTGCTCGTGATCATCGGCATGGTCGTGCTCGTCGAGAGCGCGTCGATCCTCATCCGCCGCGCACTGAAGTAGAGACGCGGGTGGGGAGCGCCCGGTGTGTGTGCGAGCTGACACTTGTCAGCCTGGATCACAGTTGTTGGCGTCTAATAGTGTTTCTGGGCTGACAACTGTGATCCACGCTGACGCGTGTGGGGCCTGCGTTCGCGATCAGGCCGCCAGCCACAGCCCCTTGCGGTCGGTGGCGATGCGGAGCCCCGCAGCGACCGTCTCGTCGTCGCCGATCTTCGCTCCACGCGCGATGCGCGCCCCCGCGCCGATGTCGGTGCGGACGCCGATGTGCGCCCCGTCTCCGACTGCGGCGCCCTGGCCGATGTGCGCATGGGCGTCGATGTACGCGTTCTCGCCGATCACGGCATCCGGTTCGATCCACGCCCCGCGGACCACTCGGGCTCCCGCGCCGACGCGGGCTCCCGGTTCGATATAGGCGCCGACCTCGACAACGGCCTTCGGATGCACCTTCGCGCCATGCGCGACGAGACCGCGGCCGTTGACGTGCTTGCGGTAACGCAGCGTCGTGCCCTGGTCGTCCTCGATATCGATGTAGTTCTTACCCAAGATTCCTCCCAGTCCGGAACTTCCCGGATATATCAACAACCACGGGAGTGCGCTTTTCATTCCCTGACGGGGATGAGCGGTCGTTGAGCCTTGTCGCAGGCTCAGCGCTGGCAGTTCGGGCACCAGAAGGTGACGCGTTCGCGGGTCGGATCGGCCCCCTGCGCGCCGCGTCTGATAAGGGTTCCGCAACGGCGGCAGGGACGATCCGCCCGGCCGTAGACCCACGTCGTCCGACCGGGCCTGTTCACTCCGGTGAACGTGCGATCCGGCCGGTCGCGGTTGGCGCGGATCGTGCGCGCGCCGAGGGTGATGAGTGCGGCCGTGTCGACCTCGGCAGCCGGTGTCGTCGGCAGGATTCCGCGCAGGAACAGCAGCTCAGCGGCGTATTCGTTGCCGAAACCCGCGACGTTGCGCTGATCGAGCAGGGCGACGTGGATGCTGCGGGCGTCGCGGCTCACGCGTGCGGCTGCTTCCGCGGCATCCCAGTCCTTTCCGAGCGGGTCGGGGCCAAGATGTCCCACGACCTCGTCCTCGTCGCTCGTGCGCACGAGCTCGATGTCGGCGATGTCGACGCCGACGGCTTCGCGCTCGGCGGTGCCGACGATCGCGCGAACCTTGAAGGCCGGATGCCGCCACCTCTCACCGGGACGGTAGACGAACCAGGCGCCGTCCATGCGCAGATGCGAATGCAGCGTGTACTCGCCGACGCGCAGGAGGAGGTGCTTGCCGCGTGGGACGCAGCCGTGGATCATCTCGCCGGTGAGGTCGGCGGTCGCTGCCTTCGGAACGCGGAGGTCGAAACGGGTGACCTCCTGCCCCGCGAGCGCGTCGTCGAGACGCCGTGCGGTGCGGAAGACGGTGTCGCCCTCAGGCACGCGGACTCGCTGGGGGCGGAGGTGGTGCGGGCGGGGTCGCATTCGGCTGCGTTCCTGCTGGGACGCCGGCCGCTTGCGACCCCTGGCCGGGGGTATCAGCGCTGGCCTCCGCCGGAGGGGGCGTAGATGGTTGGGTTCGCGGCGTCTCGGCCACCGTTTGCGACCCCTGACCGCCGGCGGCGGCGCGTCGACGCAGATCGTGTGCGAGCAGCGTCGAGCCCGCGACCGCGGCGGGCATCGTGACGATCGCTCCGAACGGCACGAGGAAGCACAGCTGCGTCGCCACGCCGAAGCCGATGACACGGGCTCGGCCCGTGCGCAGCATCCCGGATCGCGAATGTCCCGTCACGCCGCGCGCGTCGAACGCGCGGCCGGTGAGCTCGCGGGCGAGCAGGCGACCGTTGAGGATGACGCCGATGACGGATGCCGTCACCCCGCCGACCACCGGGATGAACCCGATCACGAGGGTGAGCAGGGCGACGAGGAGTCCCATCGTGATGAGCCGGACGCCCTCGCCGACGGTCGACCAGAAGCCCGACTCGCCGGTCGGCTCCTCGCCGAGCGAGCGCTCGACGCCCTTCCAGATCCGCTGGTAGAACGGGTCGCCGATCGTCAGGGTGAGGGCCGTGAAGACCGCGGCCGAGAGCGCGAGAGCCGCGACGACGATCACGGCGCCGAGGCCGAACCGCAGGATGCCTTGCCACGGCTCGACCCAGCGATCGGCGAACGGCGTCATCCAGTCGGTGATGTCGCCGAGCCAGATCAGCAGCGGAATGATCGCGGCCAGCAGAACCGCCCAGGCGATGAACGCGGGGATGAGGCCGAGAGCCAGGAGCCTCGTGTGCGACTTCCACATGCGGAACCCGCGCAGCAGCGTGCCGACTCCGGCGGCGAACTCGCGCATCATGAGTCCAGCGTAGGCGTGCCGATGTCGGACATCGCCCTGCCTACAGCGCCTTGCGCAGGGTGAAGCCGCGCGGGGTCGCGACGAAGCCGGCCTCCTGCAGGGCCGTCGCGAACGGGGTGCCGTAGATCGGCTCGCCGTTGATCTTCTCGACGGTGAGGGTGTCGAGGCGCCTGGCGCGTGCGGTGGTGACGAGATCGGATGCCGCGGCACGCAGCGCCTCCGGGTCGTCAGCGAACGCGAGCACCGTACGACCGCCGCGTTCGAGGTAGAGCACGAGCGCGCCGTCGACGAGGACGACGAGCCCGCCGGCCTTGCGGCCGGGGCGATGCGACACGCCCTCGCGCCGGGGCCACGCGAGCGCCGCGCCATACGGGTTCGCGGGATCCGTCGCCGCGAGGGTGATCGCGCGCTGCGGGGCGGGGTCGGGCAGGTTCGCGAAGGTGCGCAGACGGTCGACCGTCGTGGATGCCGCGAACTGCGCGGCGCCCAGCTTCTCGATGACGTAGCCGCGGCGGCAGTGACCAGCCTCCTCGAAGCCGGCGAGGATGCGGTAGGCCTGGGCGAAGCCGCCCGGAGTCCCCTCGGACTGCACGGCGCCGCGAGTGACGACCCCGTAGCGGTCGAGGAGGAGCCCTGCCGAGACGGTCGCCCTGCGGTTCGCCGCCGCGCCGCTGTCTGCCCGGTCGGTCGTCAGCAGCGACCACCGCCCGCCCGTCGCGGTCGGTCGCGGGGGCGCGGTCGACCCGCCGCTGAACGACACGCTCCCCAGCGACACCCCGCGGAACGTTCGCGTGCGCGGTGCTCGTCGGACGGACTTGTGCGCCTGCGATCCGCCGGCGAGCAGAGTGCGCACCGGCGCGAAGGTGTCGTTGGTCACCCGTCCCGCCCATGTCAGATTCCACAGCGCCTCGAGCGCGGACTGCTCGTTCTCCGCCCCTGCCATCTCCTTGAGCTGCGCGGCGAAGTACGCACCGCCATGGCCGAGTGCCTCCAACAGAGCGCGCTCCAGGTCGCCGCCCGCGCCCGATGCAGAGTCGTCGGGAGTCTCCGGGATCGGCAGGGTGAACGGCGCCAGATCGGCGGGATGCAGCGACACCCAGCCGTCGCGTCCCGGCAGCGTGCCGTGTCCGGCCCAGACGACTTCGCCGCTGGAGGTCAGTTCATCGAGCATCGCGGGGGAGTAGTCCCGGACCCGCGACGGCAGCACGAGTGACTCCCACGCGCTTGCCGGGATCGGCACGCCGGCGAGCTGCTCGACCACGGCAAGCACGCCGTCTACGCCCTCGAGCGGACGTGCCAGATGCTGCCAGTCGGGCAGGAATCGGGCGTACGCCTCGGGGGCCACGGGCTCGACGCTGCCGCGGATCGCTGCGAGCGAGCGCATCCGGAGGCGTCGCAGCACCTCGGTGTCGCACCACTCGTTCTCCGTCGCACTGCCTGCGGCGTCGGGCAGGAAGTAGCCGCTCGTGATGCGCCCGGCCTGCTCGAGCCGCTGCAGCGTGTGCCGCGCGACGGCGGCTCCGAGACCGAAACGCGTGGCGACGGCGTTCGTCGTGAAGGGGCCGTGCGTGCGCGCGTGACGCGAGACGAGGTCGCCGAGCGGATCGGCGACGGGCTCGAGGAACGCGACGGGGATGCCGGTGGGCAGGGCCGCGCCGAGGGCGTCGCGCAGGCGCCCCGCGTCTTCGATCGCGGCGATGCGGGATGCGCCGGCGATCGTGACGGGGATCGCGCGGCGGGCGGAGATCAGGGCGTCGAGGTGGGCGGAGGCCGTCCCCGATCCCAGACGATCCGAGTCTTGTGCGGCGTGCTGAGGCCCCGACACGCCGTCAGCGACCGAGCTTGTCTGGGATTCGGGACCGTCCGGCTCGAGGCGCGCGGCGACCTCGGCGGCGTCGAGCGGACCGAGCGTGCGGAGCAGATCGGCGACACCCTCGAGTCCGCGGGCACGACGCGACGGATCGAGCCGCTGGGCCTCGCGCTCGAACTGCGCGATGACCTCGGGATCGAGCAGTTCGCGCATCTCGACGGTGCCGAGCAGCTCGCCCAGCAGCGCCGGGTCCACCGACAGCGCGGCGGCCCGGCGCTCGGCGAGCGGCGAGTCGCCCTCGTACATGAACGCGCCGACGTAGCCGAACAGCAGATCGCGCGCGTATGGCGAGGGCTGCGCGGGTTCGGTCTCGACCAGTCGCACGCGGCGCTCGGCGATCGCGGTGGTGAGCCTGCGCAGCGACGGCAGATCGTAGACGTCCTGCAACACCTCGCGCAGGGTCTCCAGGATCACCGGGAACGTCGGATGCCGCCGCGCGACCTCGAGCAGCTGCGCCGACCGCTGCCGCTGCTGCCACAGGGGCGTCCGCTTGTTCGGATTCATCCGCGGCATGAGCAGCGCTCGCGCGGCGCACTCTCGGAACCGTGAGGCGAACAGCGCCGACCCGCCGACCTCGTCCGTGACGATCTGCTCCAGCTCGTCGGCGTCGAACACGAACAGCTCGGCGCCGGGCGGCTCGGCGTCGGCATCCGGAATCCGGACGATGATGCCGTCGTCGCTCGCGACAGCCGAACCGTCGACACCCAGGCGCTCGCGGACGCGGGCGTTGATGGCCAGCGCCCATGGCGCGTGCACCTTCATGCCGTAGGGGGAATGCAGGATGACCCGCCAGTCGCCGACCTCGTCGCGCCCGCGCTCGACGGTCAGGTTACGGTCGGTCGGCAGCGTGCCGGTGGCCTCGCGCTGCTCCTTCAGATGCGCCAGTAGATTGGTGCGGGCCTGCTCGTCGAGCCCAGCGTCGATCAGGCGCTGCGCGGCCTTCTCCGCAGGCGCGGCATCCACTTCGCGGGAGAAAGCGCCGAGCGCCTCACCGAGCTCGTACGGGCGGCCGATGCCGTCGCCGTGCCAGAACGGCACCTTGCCCGGCTGCCCGTACGCGGGCAGCACGTTCACACGATCGTGCGTGATCTCGGCGATCCGCCAACTCGTCGTGCCGAGAGTGAAGACATCGCCGACGCGGGATTCGTAGACCATCTCCTCGTCGAGCTCGCCGACCCGGCGGCCGGCACCCTCGCCTGCGACGAAGACGCCGAAGAGCCCGCGGTCGGGGATCGTGCCGCCGCTCGTGACCGCGATCCGCTGCGCGCCGGGGCGGCCCGTCAGTGTGCCGGCATCCCGGTCCCACACGAGGCGCGGGCGGAGCTCGGCGAACTCGTCGGACGGGAACCGGCCCGCCAGCAGGTCGAGGGTCGCTTCGAACGCGGACCGCGGAAGCGACTGGAACGGTGCAGACCGCCGAACCGTCTCGAACCAGTCCTCGACGCTGATGGCGCCCTGCGCGCAGGCGGCGACGGTCTGCTGCGCGAGGATGTCGAGCGGATTGCGCGGCACGGCGATCGCCTCGATCTTGCCCGCCAGCATCCGCTCCGTGACGATCGCGGTGTGCAGCACGTCTCCGCGGTGCTTCGGGAAGAGCGCGGCGCGACTCACTTCGCCGACCTGGTGGCCTGCCCGACCGACGCGCTGCAGACCGGATGCCGCGGACGGCGGCGCCTCGACCTGGATCACGAGATCGACAGCGCCCATGTCGATGCCGAGCTCGAGGCTGCTCGTCGCGACGACGCAGCGCAGGACGCCGGACTTGAGCTCCTCCTCGACGAGGGCCCGCTGCTCCTTCGAGACCGATCCGTGGTGCGCCTTGGCGAGCACGGGATCGGCGCCGGCCGTGGAGCCGGCCTGGGCCATCATGGCGGCCGGAGGCGCCGATGCGTCGGGGAGGGGAACCCCGATGCGTTCGGAGTAGATCTCGTTGAGCCTGCCGGTGAGGCGCTCGGCGAGGCGGCGGGAGTTCGAGAACACGATCGTGGAGTTGTTCTCGAGGATGCGGTCGACGATCGCCTCTTCGACGTGCGGCCAGACCGATCCGGTGACTTCGGTGTACTCGGCCGCTTCGCCATCTGCCGACGGTGCGCCCGGGGGCGGAGGCGGATTCGTCATGTCGTCCATGGGGACGGACACCGACAGCTCGAACGTCTTCGAGGCCGTCGGCGCCACGATCTCGACCGGCGCCGACCCGCCCAGGAATCGGGCGACCTCGTCGATGGGACGGACGGTCGCCGACAGCCCGATGCGCTGAGCCGGGGCATCCGCCCCTGCTGCGCGCCGTAGCGCGTCGAGGCGCTCGAGGCTCACGGCGAGATGCGCGCCGCGCTTTGTGGCGGCGACCGCGTGCACTTCGTCGATGATCACGGTGTGCACGCCGCGCAGGGTGTCGCCCGCCCGGCTCGTGAGCATCAGATACAGCGACTCGGGCGTCGTGATGAGGATGTCCGGCGGGTTCGCGACGAGCTTGCGCCGGTCGCTCGAGGTCGTGTCTCCCGAGCGGACGCCTACGGTGACGCCGGGGGCGTGGATGCCGAGGCGGCGAGCCGACTGGCCGATGCCGACCAGCGGCGAGCGGAGGTTGCGCTCGACGTCGACGCCGAGCGCCTTGAGGGGAGAGATGTAGAGGATGCGGGTGCCTGTGCTGTCTGCGGCATCCGCCTTCTCGCGGAAGACACTGTCGATCGCCCAGAGGAACGCCGACAGAGTCTTGCCAGAACCGGTCGGGGCCACGACGAGAGCGTGCTTGCCGGCCGAGATCGCGTCCCACGCACCGGCCTGCGCGTTCGTGGGCGCGGCGAACGCACCCCGGAACCAGTCCTGCGTCGCCGGGGTGAAGCGATCGAGAACGCGGTGCGCTGAGCCTGTCGAAGAGTCACCCACATGTCCATCTTCGTGCAGGCGTCCGACATGCGCTCTCGACAATGTCCGCGGCCTGGTGGATGGTGGTGTCATGGCGGAGCACACGACCAACTACCGGGGCACCTTCATCGAGGTCTCCGACGACTGCCCGATCGAGCACGGAGCCGAGCCGCCGATCGCAGAGAACCTGTCGATCGCCGCGCTGCACTACCGGCTCATCTCCGAGAAGCCCTACGGCCGCACCTCCGACGACGTCATCTTCGAGACGCATGCGCTGCGCAAGGGCATCGATCCCGACGACGTCGACGCCAGGGCTGAGTTCTTCTCGAAGGGTCAGCCGTGCCTGCGGTCCTCACCGCTCGGCAAGCGGTACGGCTGGGGCACGCATCACGACGCGGAGGGGCGCGTCGCCCTGGTGCCGCGGGATTCCGAGGAGTACGCGGCGCTCGCCGCCGACCCCGCTCTCGCACACACCAGGGCGATGCGCAGCAGCCGCGCTAAGTAGTCGGCGCCACGACCTCGGTCAGGCGCCCGTCGGCATCGAGCTCAAGGGTGAGATCGAGGTCGAGCCGGGCGAGGAACGCGTCGTCATGACTGACGACGAGCACGGCGCCGCGGTAGGCGCGCAGCGCCTCGACGACCTGGTCGACCGTGTCGAGGTCGAGGTTGTTCGTCGGCTCGTCCAGGACGACGAGGTGCGGAGCAGGGTCGGCGAGAAGCAGCGTCGCCAGAGCCGTGCGGAAGCGCTCGCCGCCTGACAGGGTGTCCACCGGTCGGTCGGTCGCATCACCTCGGATGAGGAACCGGGCGAGCCTGTTGCGCAGGTCCTTCTCGGGGATGTCCGGTGCGGCCAGCGCCACGTTCTCGATCACCGATCGCGACTCGTCGAGCCCGTCGATCCTCTGCGGCAGGTAGCCGATGCGGTCGGTGTGCGCCGTCGCTTCGACGCTCCCGTCTCCGCCGCCCGCCACCAGCCGCTGCAGGAGCGTGGTCTTGCCGACGCCGTTGCCGCCGATGAGTGCGACGCGCTCCGGACCCTGGATGACCCAGGATCTCTCGGCGTCGCCGATCGTCGCGATGCGGCGGCTGCGCGACACCTCGGGATCGGGGAGCTCGATCTTCATCGAAGCGTCGCCGCGCACCCGCCGCCCTGCCGCATCGAGCGCGTCGCGCGCGATGCTCTCCTTCTCGGCGACCTCGGTGCGCAGCCTTCCGGCCGACACCTGCGCGGCCATCTTCCGCCCGTTGGCGATGATCTTGGGCACCCGCTTCTCCACATAGGCCTTGTTCGCGACCCTGGCGCGTCCGGCGAGTTTGGTCTCCGCCTCGATGCGCTGCCGCTTCTCCTTCTTGAACGCCTGCTTCGCGTCGCGTTCGGCCTGCACGGCGGCGCCCTGCTCGGCATCCAGCCAGGCCCGCCATTCCGAATACGGTCCGCCGAACACCGTCAGCTCGTGCGCGTACAGCTCGGCGGTCGCATCCATCAGCTCGAGAAGCGCCACGTCGTGACTGACGACGATGAGCGTGCCCTTCCAGGAGCGCACCATCGCCGCGAGCTTCGCCCTGGCGTCCCGGTCGAGGTTGTTCGTCGGCTCGTCGAGCAGCGTGATCGGCGCGCGGCGCAGGCGGATGCCGGCGATCGCGACGAGTACCGCCTCGCCGCCTGACAGCTCCCCGACCCGACGATCGAGGAACGTCGGATCGAGTCCTGCTTCGGCCAGCGCCGCCTGCGCGCGCGCCTCGATGTCCCAGTCGTCTCCGACGGCGTCGAAGTGCGCGGCATCCACGTCGCCACCCGCGATGGCGCGGACGGCGTCGAGCGCCTCAGCGATGCCGAGCAGATCGGCCACCCGCCGACCGGTGTCGAGCGTTAGTCGCTGCGGCAGGTAGGCGACGTCGCCCGAGGTCGTGAGCGCCCCGGACGTCGGTGCCAGGTCACCGGCGATCAGGCGCAGCAGCGTGGACTTGCCGGAGCCGTTGCGGCCCACGAGTCCTGTGCGCCCGGCGCCGAACGAACCGTCCACGCCGGCGAGGGCCGTGGATCCGTCCGGCCAGGTGAAGGTGAGTCGGTCGAGGGTGACCGAGGAATGAAGGGTCGAGGTCTGCATGCGTGTCTCCGTGGTGTGCGGGTGCACTGGCACCGGTCGCCCATTGACGCCGAGAAACGGCGGAGGCGGAACCGCAGGGGAAGGAGTCGTGTCAGCGCGCGGAAAGATGGGCGCGGGAGCGACGACTCAGATCAATGAACTTCCAAACACGGCGGACAGGACTCGTTGATGCTACCCGGGCGTGTCGCATCGCGCAACACCCGGGCGTGTCGGATCTCCGCCGTGAGGCGGATGCCGTCGCCGACGTATCGCCGTACCGTGGAGACATGGGCGACGAGCAGATGAGCGGTCACGAGGTCCGTCAGCGGATGAGCTGGGGGATCGGAATCGCTCTCGGCATGGGCGTCGGCGTCGCGATGGGCTCCGCGCTGGACAACATGGGCGTGGGGATCGCGATCGGCATCGCCATCGGGATCGCATTCGCCATCGCGTTCGGTGCAGCCGGGAGTCGGCGGCGTCCCGCGGATGACGATGGGGATGCCGACGCGGAGGAGCCGGAAGACGATCAGACCGGCGGCGACGAACCGGACTCAGCTCGCTGAGTCGTCCCGCCACTTCTCGAGGAACACCCGCACGTCGGCGAGTTCTTCCTCCGAGACGCTGTGGGTGAGGCCGGGGTAAACGCGGCCGGTGAGCTCGGCATGATCGGGGAGCCACTGCGACGTGTGGTCGATGAGCGGCTGCGGGATGACGTCGTCGTGGGTGCCGCGACCCCAGAAGACGCGCGGCCTCGTCGTCCGGATTTCCTCGTCGCCCGGGAGGTCGCCCGGGGTCGCGTACCCGCTCAGCGCGACGATCGCACCGAAGCGCCCAGCATCCAGCCGCATCGCCTGCAGAGACACCGCGGCGCCCTGCGAGAAGCCGAGCAGCGCGATCTTCGGGGCAGCGGCGGCGTGGTCGTCGAGCCAGCGCAGCAGCGCCTCGGCCGCGGATGTTGTCGCGGCGGGACTCCGACCCTCGAGGCCCTCGATGGGATACCAGGACCGGCCCGACATCGGGAACGGCGGGGTGAGGGGTGCCGCGACCGAAGCGACCGCGATCCCCTCGGGGAGGAACGGACGCAGCGCGAACAGGTCGTTCTCATCCGACCCGTACCCGTGCAGCAGTACGAGCAGCGGCAGGCCGGCGCGGTCCGCCGGCGCCCAGCGCGTGGCATCCGCATCGATCATCAGGGAGTCGCTCACGCGTCCATCCTGCCAGCGCAGACCGACACTGGTAGAAATGGAGCATGGCGGTGCGCACACCAGATCCAGACCCCGACGGCGAGGACGACGACCTCTCGCAGTTCAGCGAGCCGCCGGCCGATGCGAGCAACCCCGCCTGGCTGAGCGAGTTCGAGCTCGCCGAGGCGCGACGTCGCCTGCCGATGCTGTACGTCGAGGCGATCCCGGTGCGGACCGACGGCACCGGGCAGGTCACCGAACTCGGCATCCTGCTGCGATCGACCCCGTTGGGGGAGATGACGCGAACGATCGTATCGGGGCGGGTGCGGTTCGGCGAGACCGTTCGCGACGCCCTCTTCCGCCACATCGAGAACGATCTCGGACCGATGGCGTTCCCGCTCCTGCCGCCGCAGCCGGTGCCGTTCACCGTCGCCGAGTACTTCCCGATCCCCGGGGTGAGCGCGTTCCACGATGATCGGCAGCACGCGGTCTCGCTTGCATATGTCGTGCCGGTGACGGGGACGTGCGAACCGCGCCAGGACGCGCTCGAGGTCACCTGGTTCTCGCCGGAGGAGGCGGCGTCCGACGCGCTCTCCGACGAGATGGAGGGCGGCCGCGGCACGCTGATCCGCAACGCCCTCGCGAGTCTCGGCCTGCTGCGCTGACGCCCGCGGATCGCCCGCTCGACTCATCGAGACAGGGCCTGCAGCACGAGACACGTCGTGGCAAGACCGGTTTCGTGGCGCAAGGCCCGTTTCGCGGTCAGGCGCCGGTCGTCAGCCGCCCCAGCGCCTCGATGAAGGCGTCGACGTCGGACTCCTGCGTGTCGAAGCTGCACATCCAGCGGACCTCGCGGCGAGCGGCATCCCAGTCGTAGAACCGGAAGACCTCGCGCAGCTGGTCGGCGACCCCGGCCGGCAGCGTCGCGAAGACGCCGTTGACCTGGGTCGGTTGGGTGAACTCGACACCGCGGATCGTGTCGGCGGCGAGACCCGCCTCGATCCCGGCGCGCAGGCGCGCGGCCATCGCGTTGGAGTGGCTGGCGTTGCGCTTCCACAGATCGCCCTCGAGCAGGGCGATCAGCTGCGCCGAGACGAAACGCATCTTCGACGAGAGCTGCATCGAGTACTTGCGGCTGTAGATGAGCCCGTCGGATGCCTCGGGATTCAGCACGACGATCGCCTCACCGAGCATGGCTCCGTTCTTCGTGCCGCCGAAGCTGAGCACGTCGACGCCGACGTCGCGCGTGAACGCCGCGAACGGCAGGTCGAGGGCGGCGGCGGCGTTGGAGATGCGCGAGCCGTCCATGTGCAGGCGCATGCCGTGGCCGTGCGCGTGCTCGGCGAGGGCGCGGATCTCGTCGGGTGTGTACAGGGTGCCGAGCTCGGTGGACTGCGTGATCGAGACGACCAGCGGCTGCGCGCGGTGCTCGTCGCCCCAGCCCCACGCCTCGCGGTCGACGAGTTCGGGGGTGAGCTTGCCGTCGTGGGCCTCGACGGTGAGCAGCTTCATGCCGCCCATGCGCTCGGGGGCACCGCCCTCGTCGACGTTGATGTGCGCAGTGGATGCCGCGATCACCGCACCCCAGCGGGGGAGCATCGACTGCAGGCCGACGACGTTCGCGCCCGTGCCGTTGAACACGGGGAAAGCCTGGATGCCGTCACCGAAGTGGCCGCGGAAGACCTCCTGCAGCCGCTCCGTGTACTGATCCTCGCCGTAGGCGATCTGGTGGCCATCGTTCGCCGCGGCTATGGCCTCTAGGACCTCAGGGTGGATGCCGGAGTAGTTGTCCGACGCGAATCCCCGGATCGCGGGGTCATGCAGTGTGCTCACCGGACAAGCCTACTTGCGAAGTTTCGGGGAGCCCCTGTCCAATGTCGGTCCCCCGAATTAGTGTTCTCGGCATGGAACGCACAGCCGCGAGGCGAGCATTCGTCGGCGTCCTCGTCAACACGTTGATCGCGAACGTGACGACGAGCTTCCTGTGGTTCGCGCTCACGTTCTGGGTGTACATCGAGACCAGATCCGTGCTCGCCACGGGCATCATCGGCGGTGCGTACATGCTCTTCGTCGCCGTCTTCGCGATGGTGTTCGGAACAGTCGTCGACAGGCACCGCAAGCACGCCGTGATGCTGCTGTCGAGCATCGTCTCCGCCGTCGCGTTCGGCGTCGCAGGGGTTCTCTACGTTTTCTTCACGGAAGAGCAGATCCTCGATCTCGGCGCCCCGTGGTTCTGGGTGTTCGCCGCGGTCATCCTGTTCGGCGGCGTGATCGAGCAGCTTCGCAACATCGCGCTGTCGACCACCGTGACGCTGCTCATCGAAGAGGACAAGCGCGCCAACGCCAACGGCCTGGTCGGCACGGTGCAGGGCATCGCGTTCCTCGTGACGAGCGTTTTCTCGGGGCTGTCGATCGGCTTCCTCGGCATGGGATGGACGCTGGTGATCGCGATCGTCTTCATGGCTGTGACGTTCGTGCATCTGCTGTTCATCCGCATCCCCGAGGAGGAGCCGCAACCCGACCCGAACTCGTCCGGCGCGCTCGACTTCCGCGGCAGCGTGCAGGCGATCCGGATGGCGCCGGGGTTGTTCGCCCTCATCATCTTCTCGACGTTCAACAACCTCATCGGCGGCGTCTACATGGCGCTGATGGACCCCTATGGTCTGACGCTGTTCAACGCGCAGCTCTGGGGCATCGCGCTGGCCTTCGGCTCGACGGGCTTCCTCATCGGCGGGGCGCTGGTTGCCAAGTTCGGGCTCGGCAAGCGGCCGGTGCGCACCATGCTGCTCGTGGTGATCGCGATGGGCCTGCTCGGGGCGGTCTTCATGCTGCGGGAGTGGTGGCCGCTGTACGTGGTGGGGATCTGGATCTACATGATGCTCGTGCCGCCGGTCGAGGCGGCTGAGCAGACGGTGATCCAGAAGGTCGTGCCGTTCCGGCGGCAGGGGCGCGTGTTCGGCACGGCTGCGGCGATGGAGGCCAGTGCCGCCCCGATCACGGCGTTCCTCATCGCCCCGATCGCCGAGTTCCTCATCATCCCGTTCATGGACAGCCCTGCCGGTCAGCGCCAGTGGGGCTGGCTGCTGGGCGAGGGTGAGGCGCGCGGGATCGCTTTGGTGTGCCTGTTCGCAGGTCTCATCATGGTGGTCGCCGCAGGGATCGCGTTCTTCACCCGGTCCTACCGAAAGCTCACGCTGCTGTACGAGCAGGCTCCGGAGCAGGAGCTTCCCGGCGGCGACGCGGCCGACATCGACGAGCAGGCGACGGTCGACGAGGCTCCCGTTCTGGATGCTCCGCCGACGGTCCCCGGCCAGCCGCCCCGGCTCCCCGACGCCCACAGCTGAGCACTCGAGCGTGAGCGACGACGTCGACATCGCAACGGACGGCATCCGCGTCGTACCGGCCAACGAGGCGTCGTGGGACGACCTGCAGTCGATCCTCACGGGGGCCGCGCACCGGTGCCAGTGCGAGCGCCAGCGTCTGGGCGACCACGACTGGTGGTACATGCCCGTCGACGAGCGACGGGATCTGTTCGAGAGCGAGACCCGCTGCGCCGATCCACGTGCCGACGCGACGATCGGCGTCGTCGGCTACCTGGGCGAGGAACCCATCGGCTGGTGCGCGGTGGACCGTCGGGGCGTCTACGGCAGGCTGCGCGGTTCGCCCGTGCCGTGGAAGGGCCGCGATGAGGACAAGGACGACGAATCGGTCTGGGCGATCGCGTGCATGGTCGTTCGTCGAGGCTTCCGGGGGCGGGGGATCACGTATCCGCTCGTAGCGGGAGCGGCCGAGTACGCACGTCGACGCGGTGCGTCGGCCGTCGAGGGGTACCCCATGCTCGCGCAGGGCACGAAGATCACCGGGGATGAGATGAACGTGGGCCCTGTCGGACCGTTCCTCGCCGCGGGGTTCCGCCAGGTCGCGCAGCCAACGACCCGCCGTGTCGTCATGCGGCTGGACTTCTGACGCCGAAGAACCTCAGAGATCGATCACGCGGTCGTTGAGCTCCGCCGCGTCGGCATCCCACAGCCCCGTGATGGCGGTGGCCAGGGCGTCGGCATCGAGCGCCTTCGCGCGGAAGACGACGGATGCCGCGCGCAGCGGCGTCTCGGCATCCCGCGCGCTCTTCGCGAACCCGTGCGCCACGGCGCGTGCCCATGCCTCGCTCGCTGCCTTGACCGCCGCGTAGTTCGCGCCGCCGGCTAGGGGACGGGCCACCGCGGTGGATGACACGATCACGAAGCGTCCGGCACCCGACGCCTGCAGCAGCTCGTCGAATGCGCGCGACGTGGCGCGCACGGCCTCGAGAGCCGGCATGAGGGCGGCGAAGTCGTCGTCGGATTGTCCTCCGAGTCCGCCGCCCCCACGCCAACCGCCGACGAGCGGGAACACCCCGTCGACGGCGTCGAGCGCCCCAGCAAGTCTTGTCATGTCGTCGAGCGAGGTCGCATCGGCGACCACGGCCTCTGCGCCGGCATCCCGCACGGCGGCGAGCCCGGACTCGGATCGTCCGGTCGCGATCACGCGGGCACCGGCATCCACCAGCGCCCGCGTGATCGCTCTCCCCGTAGCGCTCGTTCCCCCGGCGAGCACGATCGTGCGTCCCTCAGCAGTCATGGTGCCCCTCGTCACCCATCGGTGCCGCGGATCCCCGATGTCGACGCGATCACGTCGCGCATCTTCTTCTCCAGCGCCTCGAAGAACATCGACAGCGGGAACTCGTCGTCCAGCACCGCGTCGGTGTAGCCCTTGGGTGCACCGGCGAGCACCTCGTCCGACAGCCCGCGCGCCCAGACGGACGCCGGGTTCGGCGTCACCACAGAGCTGACGAGCTCGTATGCGGCCAGCCAATGCGCGGTCTTCGGGCGGTCGATCGAGCGCCAGTACAGGTCATCGATCGCCTCTCCGAGAGCGATCACGGCCTCCGGAACCCCGTCCCAGTCGAACGCGAGTCGGGTGTCGGTCCAGTGCAGTACGCCGCGCTGGTGCAGCCAGGCGAACAGCAGCTGCCCGCCGAGGCCGTCGTAGTTGCGCACGCGCGACCCGGTGATGGCGAAGCGGAAGATCCGGTCGAAGATCACCGCGTACTGCACGAGGCCCGCGTGCTCGAGCATCTCCTGCTCGGTGGCGGTCAGGTCATCGCCCTTCGACAGGCTCAGGGACCGAAGGCGGCGCTGTATCGCGACGGACTCGCGGAACGCGGTGAGGTCGCACCGCAGCTCTTCGAGCGAGTACAGGAAGAACGGCATCCGCTGCTTGATCATGAACGGGTCGAAGGGCAGGTCGCCGCGCATGTGCGTGCGGTCGTGGATGATGTCCCACATCACGAACGTCTTCTCGGTGAGGTCCTGGTCATCCAGCATCCGCGCCGCGTCTTCGGGCAGCTCGAGCTTGGTGATCTCGGATGCCGCTCGGACGACCCGACGGTACCGGGCGGCTTCCCGGTCCTGGAAGATCGCTCCCCACGTGAACGGCGGGATCTCCCGCATCGCGACGGTCTCGGGGAACAGCACGGCCGAGTTCGTGTCGTAGCCCGGGGTGAAGTCGATCAGGCGCAGTGAGACGAACAGCTTGTTGCCGTAGTCGCCCGCCTCGAGCTCGCCGATGAACTCCGGCCAGATTGTCTCGACGATCAGCGCCTCGACGAGCCGGTTGCTCGAGCCGTTCTGGGTGTACATCGGGAAGACGACGAGGTGCCGGATGCCGTCGACCCGGTGCTCCTGCGGCTGGAACGCCACGAGTGAGTCGAGGAAGTCGGGAACATCGAAGCCCGATGCGGCCCAGCGGTCGAAGTCCGTCACGAGTGCGGACAGGTATGCGGCGTCGTGCGGGAACGCGGGGGACAGGGCGCGGACGCCGGCGGTGATCTCGGCGACGTGACGACGCGCGGCGTCGTGGTCGGCGGCATCCGGGATCGACCCGTCCTTGACCTGCAGCTCGCGGATCGCGACGGCGGCGTCCTTCAGCATCCGCCACGCGGCACTCGACTCGGCGTGCGCAGCGTCCTCGACGACCTCGGGCTCGCCGATGATGGCGGTGTTCTGCAGGGGAGTGGTCATCGGGACCTCCGATCCGTGGCGTGGCGGAAAATATCCGGCGAAAGTGCGTGTGTACCGATATTATTCCACCCATGGAGGATACTGTCGACCGTCGGATCATCGCCGAGATCTCTCAGGATGCCCGGGCGACACTCGCCCAGTTGTCGGAGGCCGTCGGCCTGTCGACGTCGGCCGTGCAGTCCCGTCTCCGCCGCCTGGAATCCCGCGGCGTGATCACCGGGTACCGGCCGATCCTCGATGCCGAGGCGGTCGGCAAGCCGCTGTCCGCGTTCATCGAGATCACCCCCCTGGACCCGGGCCAGCCCGACAACGCCCCTGAGCTCCTCGAGCCGATGCCCGAGATCGAGGCGTGCCACTCGATCGCCGGCAACGCGAGCTACATGCTGTTCGCGCGCGTCGCGTCGCCCAGGGCGCTGGAAGAGCTGGTCAACGGCATCCGCACCGTCGCGAACGTCAGCACCCGTACGACGGTCGTACTGCAGACGTACTACGAGAACCGTCCGATAGCGGTGGGCGGGGAGTAGGGGCTACAGCACCGCGCCGACCATCGCCTCGCCGAGCGGGGTGCGCAGGTGCAGCATCCGCGCTCCGTCGCGCTCGCTGGCGATCAATCCGGCCTCGCGCAGGATCGTGAGGTGATGGGATGCCGTCGACACGGCGAGTCCGGCATCCCTGGCGACCTGCGAGGTGGAGCGCGCCTCGCCCGCGCCGAGAAGGATGTCGGCACGCGCCGGTCCCAGCAGTGCTCCGAGGGCTCCCGCGATCTCTGCCGCGTCTCGCGCCCATCCGGCCGTGACCCCGCGGGCCGGATAGAACAGGGTCGGCTGCGCGGGAGGTTCCGTGAGCACCATGCATCCCCATGACGACATGACAGACGGCACGAGAACGAGTCCGCTGCCGCGGCAGTCCACGATCTCGCTGTGGCGGCGCAGGCCCACGCGCACGGCGCTCTCGCCCCAGCTCACGTTCGAGTGCAGCCCGCCGGCCATGCCGGAGATGCCCGAGGCGGCGATGGTGCGCGAGCGCACGGCGATGTCCGCCCGCAGCAGTCGCTCGATCTGCGGCCACACCGGCGCGAGCGCGGCATCCCAGACCTCCTGCCACGCGGTGGCGACCATCTCTCGCGCACGTGCGGGGTGCTCCTGCATCCTGCGCAGCGCGCGCTGCCGCGCACCGGAGGATCGCAGCACCATCTTGCCCAGATCGACGCGCATCGGATCGAGGTCCGTGGAGCGAAGCGCGTCCGCCTCGGCCTGCGGCGTCAGATCCCAGGTCGGTGTCGCGGTGAGGAAATCCGGCATGTAGCCGTCGTCGCCGATGACGGTCGCCAGGACGCCGAAGCTCTCGCTGGGCAGTCGGCCCTGCACCCGCCGCAGCCACCCCCACTGCAGAGGATGCTGCTGTGGCCGCAGCAGTATCCGCACGGCATGTGCGAGCTCATGTCCCGGTGAGACGCCGAAGCGGACGGCCTGGATGTCACCGGGGCTGAGCTCGAATTCGACGCGGTGGTCGGGATGCTCGATGCCCTCCACGGGCTTCTGCTCCACCTTTCGATCCACATCGAAACTCTACGAAGTGGATGCAGCGCTGTCGAGACTGAGGTCATGAACGATTCATCACTCATCGAAGGCATCGTCGCAGCAGCCGACATCCGTATCGGCACCGGACGCTCGCGCCGATTCGTCGGCGCCGACCACGGCGCGGAGGTCTCGTACTTCTACGTCGAGAACCAGCCGGGACAGGGCCCTGGGATGCATTGGCATCCATACCCCGAGACCTGGGTCGTGCTCGAGGGCACGGCGCAGATCACCATCGGCGACGAGACGCTCGTGGCCGAATCCGGCGACACCGCCACGGGCCCGGCCTTCGTGCCGCACCGCTTCGTGAACATCGGCGACGGCGTGCTGCGGATCATCGGCATCCACGCATCTGCGACGATCATCCAGACGTTCCTCGACGAAGACTGACCGGGAACCCTACGCAAGGAGCACAGATGTCATTCCAGGCCTATCTCGACGCCGTCGAGACCAAGACGGGGCTCACCCCGCGCCAGCTCGTCGACCTCGCACACGAGAAGGGGTTCGACGAGACCACGAAGGCGACACCGATCCTCGCTTGGCTGAAGGAGGACTACGACCTCGGCCGCGGACACGGTATGGCGCTCGTGCACGTGATCACCAAGGGTCCGCAGATCTCGGCCAAGCACGTCGGGTCGGGCGGGACGCACGCGGACGCCACCGACGTGCTGTGGCTTGACGGCAAGGACAGCAACCCGAACCCGTAGGGCATAGGCGCCACGGCTAGGATTTTTTCTCGTGGCAGCATCCTCGAAGCGCAAGAAGTCCCAGGCCCGGCGCAAGCCCGTCCGCACCTCCGGCAACCCCGCCAAGCGTCCGATCGTCGAGGCCCCTCCGATCACCGCGCGCGACTGGATCGGCGCGGCTCGTCTGCGCACGCTGCCGCTGGCCATCGCCCCCGTCGTCATCGGCACCGGCGCGGCCCAGCTCGGAGGCCGGGAGCTGCACTGGGTCATCGCGCTGGCCTGCCTCGCGGTCGCCGTGCTGCTGCAGATCGGCGTGAATTTCACCAATGACTACAGCGACGGCGTCCGCGGCACGGATGCCCACCGCGTCGGGCCGGCCCGGTTGACGGCATCCGGCCGTGTCGACCCGCGCACGGTCCTCATCATCGGCCTGTCGTTCTTCGCACTCGCCGCCCTCGTCGGGCTGGCGATCGTCATCCGCACCGGGCAGTGGTGGATGCTCGCGGTCGGTGCCGTCTGCATCGTCGCGGCGTGGTTCTACACCGGCGGCAAGCGACCGTACGGCTACTTCGGTCTCGGCGAGGTCTTCGTCTTCGTGTTCTTCGGCCTCGTGGCCACGCTCGGCACCACCTGGGTGCAGGCGTTCCAGCTGCCGCAGGAGGCGTGGATCGGGGCGGTCGCCGTGGGACTGCTGGCCTGCGCCGTTCTGCTCGCGAACAACCTGCGCGACATCGATCAGGACCGCCAGGTCGGCAAGCGCACGCTCACCGTGCTGATCGGACGCCGCGCGACCCAGATCGTCTACACCGTGTTCCTGCTCGTGCCGTTCCTGCTCTCGAGCGGTCTGGCGCTGCTCTACCCGATCGCCTGGCTCGCGCTGCTGGCCCTGCTCGCGGGGCTGCCGGCGATCCTCATCGTGTGGACGTACCGCCAGCCGAAGGAGCTCGTGGTCGCGCTCGGGCTGACGTCCCTGACGGCGCTCGCGTACGCGGGTGCGCTCTACTGGGCGTTCGTCGGCTGAATCAGCTCTCGTTGGTGCGCGTCTCGCTCGGGGCCCCAGCCCCGTCGAGCGCGGCGTCCTCGGCGTCGGCATCCTGCGCCGCGGCGCTCTGCCGGCCGGGACCACGCGCCTCGCGCCGCTCGTAGATCTCCGCCGAGGTGTCCGACAGCGGCCTGCGGAGGAACAGGATCGACAGGCTCATGCCGATCAGAGCCGCGAAGATCGCGGTCAGCCACCAGTACTCGCGCATGATCGGGAAGAAGAACCACATGATCGCCAGCGGCACGAGGAACGCCAGCAGCCGCAGCACGGAGTACACGAGGATCGGCGGCACCTTCATCCCTCCAGTGTAGGTCGGCGCGAAACATGGCGACATTCAGTGTCGCTTTCCGAGATCTTCCGTCCGAACCTGGTCACCTGCATCCACGCCCGGTAGCGTCGAAGACATCGCGACGGTCCGGGTGGTTCCGGGCTCCGGCTCATACCCGGAAGCGCAGCGGGTTCGAATCCCGCCGTCGCGTCGAAGCCCGCCCAGGCTCACCGACCCCGCATAGGAGAACCCGCCTAGACTGGAGACGTGGCGAGAGTACTGATCGTCGGGGGCTTCCTGGCCCTCGTCTTCTGGGTGTTCAGCATCGTGGACTGCGCAGTGCAGCCGGCGACGCGGCACCGGGGCGTGCCCAAGCCCGCCTGGATCGCGATCGTCGTCCTCATCCCCGTACTCGGCGGCATCCTGTGGTTCGTCCTCGGACGACGCCGTCGCAGCGATCAGGAGAGCATCCGCTCTCTCGCGCCCGATGACGACCCCGAGTTCCTCCGGAGCCTCGGCAAGAACGAGCAGGACGAGCGCATCCGCCGCCTCGAAGAGGAGCTCGCCCGCCTCGACGACGAGACCGACGGCCCCGCCGCGGACTCGCGTTCATGACCTCATCGCCGGCAGCGGATGCCGCGGCATCCCTCCTCGCCGAGCTCGTCGCTCAGGGCGTCCGCGACGTCGTGATCTCGCCGGGTTCGCGATCGCAGGCTCTCGCGCTCGCCGCCACTCATCTCGCCCGGCAGGGTTCCGTTCGCGTGCACGTGCGGATCGACGAGCGCGTCGCGGGGTTCACCGCGCTCGGCCTCGCTCGTGAGGCTCGGGTGCCGGCCGCGGTCGTCTGCACCTCGGGAACGGCAGCCGCGAACCTGCTGCCGGCGGCCATGGAGGCGTTCCATTCCGGGATCCCACTGCTCCTGCTGACCGCTGACCGGCCGCCCGAACTGCGCGGCGTCGGCGCGAACCAGGCGACGATCCAGCCCGGCATGTTCGGGGCGTTCGTGCGCTGGCAGCACGATGCGCCGGTGCCCGGCGACGGTTCGTGGGATGGCCTCGGCGCGCGTGCCGTCGCTGCCGCAATGGGTGCTGATGCTGAACCTGTGGGCCTGCCGGGCGTCGCGGGCCCCGTGCATCTGAACCTCCCCGCCCGCGAACCGCTGTCGACCGCACTGCCGGACGACTTCGCGGCAGCACCCGGCGCCGCCCCGACGGCGGACGCCGGCGAGCCGATCGTCCTCGACCACGGGCCCCGCACCGTCGTCATCGCGGGTGCGGACGCCGGACCAGCGGCGGAAGACGTCCCGCACGCCGGATCCTGGCCCTTGATCGCCGAGATCGTCAGCGGCTCCCGGTTCGGCAGGTACCTCGTCCACGGCTACCGCGAGCACCTGCGCGATCCTGACCTCGGCGGACGCGTCGAGCGCGCCGTGGTACTCGGCCACCCGACTCTCAGCCGCGAGGTCGCGGCACTGCTGAAGCGCGACGACGTCGAGGTCATCGCCGTCCGCAGCGGCGGCGAGGCGCTGAACCTCAACGGACGCACGCGGGCGGCGGCATCCGTCACCGTCGCACGGGGCGACGCCGACCGCGCCTGGCTCGGCGCATGGATGCAGGCATCCGCGGCATCCGTCGTCGACCTCAGCGAGAACGCCCCCGACCAGGACGGCCTGCACTCCACTGACCTCACGGCCCGGCGCGACGCGATGCGCGCCGAGCTCGCAGCCGTGCGCCGCCCGCTCGACCGAGAACTGCTGGTGGATGCCGTGTGGCGGGCGACCTGGCCGCACGACCGCCTGATGTTCGGCTCGTCCCGGCTCGTCCGGGTCGCCGACGCCGTGCTCGGCGGCAAGAAGGTCCCCGTCCACGCGAACCGCGGACTCGCCGGCATCGACGGCACCATCGCGACCGCCACCGGCATCGCGCTCGCGAGTCAGGCGGACGGTGCCGCCGGTGTCACCCGGGTGATCCTCGGCGATCTCGCGTTCCTGCACGACGTCGGCGCCCTCCTCCGGCCGCCCGACGAAGCCGAGCCGCGCCTGCAGGTGATCGTCGGCAACGACGGCGGCGGGACGATCTTCGACGGACTCGAGGTCGCGGCATCCGCACCGCGCGAAGACCTCGACCGCGCGTTCTACACCCCGCACACGGCGCAGCTCGAGCAGCTGGCCGCAGCGTACGGATGGGACTATCAGCGCATCACGACCCGCGCGGCCCTCGACCAGGCACTGACCTCTCCGGTCGCCGGCCGCCAGCTCATCGAGGTGCCGCTGCCGCGTTGACCCTTCTCGATACCCTAAGGCCGCGCCGAGACTGCGCGTTCTTGGCGCAGTCTCGGCGCGGCTTTGCAGTCTCGCGCGCGAAGCCGTGCTCGGGCAGGATGGGCGGATGGGCAAGCGAGGCTGGACGGGCGAGGCATCCGAGATCCTGCGCGTGGGGGAGGGATTCCGGCTGTCGGACGTCGATCCGGGCGACCACCCGGGCTACGCGGGAGACAAGAAGAGCGCCGAGAAGGACCTCGCCGTCGGGACCGAGGCACTCAGCGAGCTGCAGGAGCGCCTGTTCGCGGCGAGCCGCACCGGCGACGCGAAGGACGCCGTGCTGCTCGTGCTGCAGGCGATGGATTCCGCGGGCAAGGGCGGCATCGTCCGGCACGTCGTCGGCGGGGTCGACCCGCAGGGCGTCGAGCTCGCGGCGTTCAAGGCGCCGACCGATGAAGAGCTCGAGCACGACTTCCTCTGGCGCATCGAGAAGCGGCTGCCGCAGCCCGGATTCATCGGCGTCTTCGACCGCTCGCACTATGAGGACGTGCTCGTCGGCAAGGTCCGCGCGCTCGCGCCGGAGGACGAGATCGAACGCCGGTACGGCGCGATCAACGATTTCGAAGCGCGGGTCGCGGCATCCGGCACGCGCATCGTGAAAGTCATGCTGCACATCTCGCCGGAGGAGCAGAAGGCACGGCTCATGGAGCGCCTCGAGCGCCCCGACAAGCACTGGAAGTACAACCCCGGCGACGTCGACGAGCGGATGCTGTGGCCGCAGTACATGGCGGCGTATCAGACCGTCTTCGAGCGGACCTCGACCGAGGCGGCGCCCTGGCACGTCGTCCCCGCGGACAGTAAGTGGTACGCGAGGCTCGCCGTGCAGGAGCTGCTGCTGTCGGCCGTGGAGGACATCGATCCGCAGTGGCCGGCCGCCGACTTCGACGTGGAGGCCGAGAAGAAGAGGCTCGCCGCCAGCTGATGCCAAGGCATCGACTCGTCGCTGAGCGAGCGGAGCGAGTCGAAGCCCAGTTAGGCCAGCGCGTCCACGAGCGGGCGGAACTTCACCCGGGTCTCGAGCAGCTCGGTCTCCGGGTCGCTCGCGGCGACGATCCCGGCGCCCGCGTACGCCGTCACCGCGATCGCCTCCGGTGCGGCCGTGAACTGCGCGCAGCGCAGCGCGATCGCCCACTCCCCGTTGCCGTCGCCGTCGATCCAGCCCACCGGCCCCGCGTACCGGCCGCGGTCGAACGGCTCGATCTCGCGGATCGCCGCCACGGCGGCCGGCGTCGGCGTGCCCGCCACGGCGGCCGTCGGATGCACGGCCCCGACGAGGTCGAGGGCGGATTCGCCTTCGGAGAGTTCGCCCTCGACGTCCGTGGCGAGGTGGAACAGGTTCGGCAGCTTCAGCAGGAACGGCTGCTCGCTCGCCGCCATCGCCCGCACGTGCGGGCGCAGCGACTCCAGCAACGACTGCACCGCGTACTCGTGCTCGTCGATGTCCTTCGTGCTCGACGCCAGATGCGCCGACGCGGCGGCATCCTCGTCGGCATCCGCACCGCGCCCGATCGTCCCGGCGAGCACGCGCGCGGTGACCGTGCGATCCTGCACGGTCACGAGGGTCTCGGGGCTCGCACCGATCAGGCCGTCCACCGCGAACGTCCACGTGTCGGGATACCCCGTCGACAGCGCCCGCACGAGTCGGCGCAGATCCGATCCGGCCGGAATCGTCCCCGCCAGGTCGCGGGCGAGCACGATCTTGCTGACCTCGCCACCGGCGATCCGGGTCAGCGCCGTGCGGACGGACCGCTGATACCCCTCGGGCGACTGGGCACCCGGCCCGACGGTCCCCGCCCAATGCGGCCCGTACGCACGCGGTTCGAGCGTGGCATCGGGCTGGTCCTGAGGCAGATCGTCGCCGGCCCGCGCGATCCGTGTGATCCAGCCGCGCCCCTGATGCTTGCCGAGGATGATCGACGGAACGAGGAGGATGCTGTCGGCATCCGACCCCTCATCGAACGTCAGTGCCCCGAACCCGACCAGCCCGGTGCCCGGCAGTCCGACGGGGTCGTCGACCTCGGCGTTCGCGGAGAGCTCCCGCCAGGCATCCGCCATGATCGCGCTGCGCAGCGGTCCTTCGCCGGCGGGCACCCGAACGGATGCCGGCACGGCATCCCCGACGGCGGCGATCCCGTCGCCTCGGCGGAGCCACGCGAGAGGCCGATCGGGGTCCGCATACGCCAGCAGATCGTCGACCGGATCGAACTCTCGGGTCTGCACGATCAAGCGGTGGGTCACATCCCCAGAATAGTTCGCGCCCCGCGACACGGCGGGCTCGCCGCGTAGTGTGGGGGAAGTGAGCACGCGTCCCGCAGCCGGAACCGAAATGATCTTCCAGTGGCGCAAATGGGACGGCTCGCCGCACTGGCGCCATGAATGCGTGTACCTCGGTGCGGACGAGTGGGGAGACTGGGTCGGTCAGCCGATCGGATGGCACAGCATCCGCCCCGGTGCGGAGTTCTACGCCGCGGCGTCCAACGTCACCCTCGTGCCGTCCTCCGGCGACTTCGCCCTCACAGTCAATCGCGACCATCCGATCGGGATGCGCGTCTACATCGACCTCGGCTGGGACGTGCGCTGGACCGACGACCCGCTGCTGGCGACGGGCATCGACATGGATCTCGACGTCATCCGCCTCGAGAAGGAGCGGGATCCGGCCGAAGGTCCGAGCGGCACCTGGGTGGACGATCGCGACGAGTGGGCCGAGCACAGCATCCGATACGGCTACCCTGCGGATGTCATGAGCCGCCTCGAGGCGCTGGCCCTCGACCTCGAAGACCGGGTGCGGCGTCAGGTCGCGCCGTTCGACGATGCGACAGCCGACCGCTGGCTCGACCGCCTGGAAGCGCTCGGGCTCGACCGATCTAGACTGGACGCGTGAACGAGCCCAACCGCGCCGACCTCGGCAAGGATCCGAAGCGCGTCAGCGGTATGTTCGATCAGGTCGCCCCCGGATACGACCGGACCAACACCGTCATGACGTTCGGCAACGACGCATTCTGGCGTGCTGCGACGACCCGCGCCGTCGCCCCGAAGCGGTTCGAGCGGATCCTCGATCTCGCTGCGGGCACGGCATCCTCCTCGGCATCCCTCGCCGCCAGCGGAGCAGACGTCGTCGCCGCCGATTTCTCGCCCGGGATGCTGGCCGAGGGCAAGCGCCGCCACGGTCACCTGCCCAACCTCTCGTTCGTCGAAGCCGATGCGATGAACCTGCCCTTCGGCGACGACGAGTTCGACGCCGTCACGATGTCGTACGGACTGCGCAACGTGCAGGAGCCGAAGAAGGCGCTCGCCGAGCTGTACCGCGTGACCAAGCCGGGCGGACGCATGGTGATCAACGAGTTCTCCACCCCGCCCGGCAGGACCTTCCGCGGCCTGTACCGCTTCTACAACGCACAGGTCCTCCCGCGCGTCGCGCGCCTCGCCGGAACCAACGGCGACGCCTACGACTACCTCAACGAGTCGATCGCCGACTGGCCCGACCAGAAGCGGCTGTCGGCGTGGATCCGCGAGGCGGGATGGACCGAGGTGCACTACCGCAACCTCTCCTTCGGCATCGTCGCCCTGCACCGCGCGATCAAGCCGCCTGCGCCTGGCGCGATCGAGCCGCCTCGTGCGACGAGCGCGGCCTGAGCCGCGGGTAGGGTGGAGATCGTGACTTCGAGCCCCGCCGCACCGGGTTCGCGCCTCGCGAGCCGTCTCGGCTTCAGCGACCGCGTGTTCGTCGGTCCCGCCGCGCGCCGTGTCGCCCGCCAGATCGAAGACGGGCTCGACCTCGTCGAGGCCGGGCTGGCCGACGAGCTGCATGTCGCGGACTCGATCGCCGACGCCTCCGCGCGGTATCTGTACGAGGCCGGTGGCAAGCGCATCCGTCCCGTGCTGACGCTCCTGACCGCTCAGCTCGGCGAGGGCAACACCCCGGCGGTCATCGACATCGCCAAGGCGCTCGAGATGACCCACCTCGGATCGCTGTATCACGACGACGTCATGGACGGCGCCGATCGCCGCCGCGGAGTCCCGGCCGCGCACGCGGTCTGGGGCAACAACGTCGCCATCCTCACCGGCGACATCCTGTTCTCGCGGGCGAGCCAGCTCATGTCGAGGTACGGCGACCGCGCGATCCGCCTGCAGGCCGACACGTTCGAGCGGCTCGTCCTCGGGCAGTTGCACGAGACCGTCGGCGCGCAGGATGGCGACGACCCGATCGAGTTCTACATCCAGGTGCTCGCCGACAAGACCGGATCCCTCATCGCCGCGGCCACGCAGGGCGGCGCGATCTTCTCGAACGCTCCGGCCGAGTACGAGGAGCCCCTGCGCGTGTACGGCGAGAAGGTCGGGGTCGCGTTCCAGCTCCTCGACGACGTGATCGATCTCTCCGCCGACCCCGCCGAGACCGGGAAGGTCCCCGGCACCGATCTGCGCGCCGGCGTGCCGACCATGCCGTACCTGCTGCTGAAGGCCGAGACGGATGACGCATCCGCCGCGCTCGCCGCGCGCATCGACGACGGCGTCACGCGGATCTCCGACGGGGCCGACCCCGCCGTCCTCGACCAGCCGCTCGCCGAACTGCGCGACCACGCCGTCACGCAGAAGACGCTCGAGCTCGCCCGCACCTGGACCCGCGACGCGACCGCGGCGCTCGCCCCGCTGCCCAAGGGCACGGTGCGCGACGCGCTGGTCCGCTTCGCCGAGACACTCGCAGACCGCAGCAGCTGACCCGCACGCTGCAGCATCCGGAAGGACACCCATGACCAAGCTCAGGCTGGCCATCGTCGGCGCAGGCCCCGCCGGCATCTACGCCGCAGACATCCTGCTGAAGACCGAGCGCTCGTTCGACGTCTCCATCGACCTGTTCGAGCAGCTCCCCGCGCCCTACGGGCTCGTCCGCTACGGCGTGGCCCCCGACCACCCCCGG
The DNA here is from genome assembly GCF_040702785.1 of Microbacterium sp. NPDC077644. Classification (NCBI taxonomy): domain Bacteria; kingdom Bacillati; phylum Actinomycetota; class Actinomycetes; order Micrococcales; family Microbacteriaceae; genus Microbacterium; species Microbacterium sp. NPDC077644. The sequence goes on along the minus strand of NZ_JBFBME010000002.1, from coordinate 59,917 downwards.
ATCAAGGGCGTGATCAACGCCCTGCGCGACGTGCTCGACCGCGGCGACATCCGCATCTTCGGTAACGTGCGCTTCGGCGAGGACATCACGCTCGACGACCTGAAGAAGCACTACAACGCCGTGATCTTCGCCACCGGCGCCATCCGCGACTCCGCCCTCGACATCCCCGGCATCGACGCCGAGGGGTCGTTCGGTGCCGCGGACTTCGTCAGCTGGTTCGACGGCCACCCCGACGTGCCGCGCGAGTGGACTCTGGATGCCGAGTCCGTCGCCGTGCTCGGCAACGGCAACGTCGCGCTCGACGTCGCCCGCATCCTCGCCAAGCACGCCGAGGATCTGCTGCCCACCGAGATCCCCGACAACGTGCACGCCGGGCTCGAGGCGTCGAAGATCACGGACGTGCACGTGTTCGGCCGCCGCGGACCCGCCCAGGTGAAGTTCACCCCGCTCGAGCTGCGCGAGCTCGGCGAGCTGCGCGATGTCGACATGGTCGTCTACGACGAGGACTTCGACTACGACGAGGCCTCCAAGGATGCCGTGGCCAGCAACAAGCAGGTCAAGGTCATCGACCGCATCCTGCAGCAGTGGCGCACGCGCCCGTCCGTGAACAACGCCGGGGGAGAGGCATCCCGACGCCTCCACCTGCACTTCTGGGCCAAGCCCGTCGAGATCAAGAAGGATGCACGCGGCAAGGTCGCGGCCATCGTCTACGAGCGCACGCAGCCCGACGGCTCGGGCGGCATGACCGGAACCGGCGAGCTGCGCGAGATCGCGATCGGCCAGATGTACCGTGCGGTCGGCTACTTCGGCTCCCCGCTGAAGGACGTGCCGTTCGACAAGAAGCACGGCGTGATCCCGAACCGCGAGGGCCAGGTCATCGCAAAGGACTCCAACCAGCGCGTCCCCGGCATCTACGCGACCGGCTGGATCAAGCGAGGACCGGTGGGCCTGATCGGTCACACCAAGTCCGACGCGATGGAGACCGTGCAGCACCTCGTCAACGACCAGGGTTCATGGTGGCAGCCGGCAGACCCGTCCGAGGCGGCGATCCCCGCGCTGCTCGAGTCGCGCGGGGTGCAGTGGACCGACCTCGACGGCTGGCACCGCCTCGACGAGCATGAGATCGCCCTCGGGGCGCCCCACGAGCGCGCCCGCATCAAGGTCGTTCCGCGCGACGAGATGGTCCGCATCTCGCGCGGGGAGTAAGCCCGTTCACGTGCCGATGCGGGCTGAGCGAGCGAAGCGAGACGAAACGGGCTGAGCGCCCTTCGACTCGCGTTGCTCGCTCAGGAACCGCTGAGCGAGTCGAAGCCGACTCTCGTAGGCTGGCGCCATGACCGCCTGGCTGCCCGACGTCCTCGGGGACGAGTTCGAGCAGACCACGCTGCCGCTCGGAGTGGACCACGAGGGTGAGGTCGTCGCGACGCTCGTGCGGGCTCTGCCGCTGGCGCTGCCTGAGCCGCCGAGCGGCTGGGAGCGGTTCATCCGGCGCCTGCGCGGGAGGCCGCGGAGCGATCCGACCCCGATGCTGGACGGGGTCGATGTGCTGTACGTGCACGGCTGGTCGGACTACTTCTTCCAGAAGCGTCTGGCCCGGTTCTGGACGTCTCGGGGCGCCCGATTCTTCGCCCTGGACCTGCGCAAGTACGGTCGGAGCCTCCGCGACGGCCAGACGCCCGGCTATGTCACGGATCTGAAGACGTACGACGAGGACATCGCGGCGGCGCTGGAGGAGATGCGCCCCGATGCCGCCGGCGATCGCCGGCTGGTGCTCATGGGGCACTCGACCGGTGGTCTGGTGCTCAGCCTGTGGGCATCGCGTCATCCGGACGCTGCGGATGCCGTCATCCTGAACTCGCCCTGGCTGGAACTGCAGCTCGCGCCGCTGCGCGCCGCGATCATCCCGATGATCGAGCTGCAGGCGCGGCTGCGCCCGATGGAAGCCGCTCCGCAGATCGACCTCGGCTTCTACGCCCGTGCGCAGGCGGCGGTCGCCGACCCGGACGACCTGATGGAGACGAATCCGACGTGGCGCCCGGTGCCCGCGATGCCGGTGCATGCCGGCTGGCTCCGCGCGATCACGCGCGGTCATCGAACGGTCGCCGAGGGCCTGACGATCACCGCGCCGGTGTGCGTGCTCCTCTCCGCGCGCTCGGCGCTGCCGACGAGATGGTCGGACGAACTGACCTCGGCCGACACCGTTCTCGCCGTCGACGGCATAGCGCAACGGGCGCTCGGGCTCGGATCCTCCGTGACGATCGAGCGCATCGACGGCGCCCTGCACGACGTGTTCCTGTCGCGCAAGCAGGCGCGTGACGACGCCTACGCCCGGCTCGACCGCTGGGTCACCGGGTGGGCGGCGGCTACCGGTAGTTGACGAACTGCAGGTCGATGTCGAGGTCCGACCCCTTGAGCAGCGCGATCACGGACTGCAGGTCGTCGCGGCTCTTGGACTGCACACGCAGCTCGTCGCCCTGGATCTGGCTCTTGACGCCCTTCGGGCCCTCGTCGCGGATGATCTTGCCGATCTTCTTCGCGTTCTCGGACGAGATGCCGTCCTTGAGCGTCGAGACGATGCGGAACTCCTTGCCGCTGGCGAACGGGTCGCCCGACTCGAGGCTCTTCAGCGAGATGCCGCGCTTGATGAGCTTCGACTGGAACACATCGAGAACGGCCTTCGCGCGCTCCTCGGTGTTCGCCTTGATGAGGACGGACTCGCCGCTCCACTCGATCGAGGCGCCGGTGCCCTTGAAGTCGTAGCGCTGCTCGACCTCCTTGCGGGCCTGGTTGAGGGCGTTCTCCGCCTCCTGGTGGTCGACCTTGCTGACGATGTCGAACGATGAGTCTGCCATGGCGCCATCCTATCGATTCACGATTCGCCCCACGATCTTGAAAGCGCTTCCAGTATCGCGACTGTGGTCCCCGCTTCTGTCACAGCTTGGTATCGGCCCTCTCGGACATTGCTTTACAGGCCCGGCGCCATGCATACTGTAAGCGCTTGCAGTTTCTTGCACGCAGCAACCAAGCATCGAGAGAGGCAACACCAATGAAGGTGAACAAGAGAGGCATCGTCGCCTTCGGCGCGATCGCAGCCATTTCCACGCTCACGCTCGCCGGATGCGCGAGCGGCGGCGCGGACACCCAGGGAGGTGGCGAAGAGTCCACCGATTCCTCGCTCACGGTCTGGGTGGATGCGGAGCGCGTCGACGCGCTCCAGGGCGCCGCCGACGCGTACGAGGAGAAGACCGGCGTAAAGGTCGAGATCGTCGGCAAGGACGTCGACACCATCAAGGACGACTTCATCCAGCAGGTTCCGACCGGCAAGGGCCCCGACATCACTATGGGCGCACACGACTGGCTGGGCGAGCTGTCCACCAACGGCGTCGTGGCTCCGCTCGAGCTCGGCGACTCGGCATCCGACTACCTCGACGTGGCTCTCCAGGCCTCGACGTACGACGGCACCGTGTACATGCTCCCGTACGCGGTCGAGAACATCGCCGTGCTGCGCAACGCCGACCTCGTCGCCGAGCCCGCCACCGACTTCGCCGACATGATCGCCAAGGGCAAGGCCGCGGGCCTCGACCAGCCGTTCGTCGTCGAGCAGGGCGCCGAAGGCAACCCGTACCACCTGTACCCGTTCCAGACGGCCTTCGGTGCCCCCGTCTTCGGCACCGACGCCTCCGGCAGCTACGACGCCACCGACCTGCAGCTCGGCAGCGAGGGCGGCACGGCCTTCGCTCAGTGGCTCGGTGAGCAGGGCGCCGCCGGCGTGCTGAACACCGACATCGACGGCGAGATCGCCAAGCAGCAGTTCCTCGATGGCAAGGCAGCCTTCTGGCTGACCGGCCCGTGGAACGTCGGCGCCGCGGTCGACGGCGGCATCAATGTCGAGATCGACCCCGTCCCGAGCCCGACCGACCAGGTCGCCTCGCCGTTCGCCGGCGTCAAGGGCTTCTTCGTCAGCTCGGAGTCCGACAACAAGGTCGCGGCGAACGACTTCCTCGTGAACTACCTCGGCACCGAGGACGTCCAGCTCGAGCTGTTCAAGGCGGGCAACATCCTCCCCGCCCTCACCGCTGCGGCCGACACCGCGGCATCCGACCCGATCATCGCCGGTTTCCAGACCGTCGGTGCCGACGCCGTCCCGATGCCGGCCATCCCGGCCATGGGCGCCGTGTGGGAGTTCTGGGGCGTGGCCGAGGCCGCCGTCATCAACGGCGCCGACCCGGCCGCGACCTGGCAGAAGCTCGCCGACGACGTCGCGGCAGCGATCAAGTAACACCAGTGAGCCTGTCGGGGCGAGCGCAGCTGCGCTCGCCCCGACAGCGTGATGACGGGATGAAGATGAGCGACCCCACAGCTGTAGACAAGGCGGAGGCGGAGCAGACCCCGCCCCCGACCCGGCGCCAGCGTCAGGCTGCGAGCATCGCCGAGGCGGCGTCCGGACGCATCGGCTGGATGCTGCTGAAGATCGTGCTCCTCGCGATCGTCGATGCGATCGCCCTCTACGCGGCCTTCGTGCTGTTCACCCACCACGAGTGGGTCGTGCTGGCGCTCGTCGTCCTCGTCACGGTGCTCGTCAACTACATCTACTTCTCGCGCAAGGCGGTCCCCGCGAAGTACCTCACGCCCGGCGTGATCTTCCTGATCCTCTTCCAGGTGTTCACGCTGCTGTACACCGGCTACATCGGATTCACGAACTACGGAACCGGTCACAACGGGTCGAAGGATCAGGCCGTCGCCGCTCTCATGCGCTCGGCGCAGGAGCGCGTCGAGGATTCGCCCGTCTACCCGGTCACAGTCGTGGAGCAGCTGGGCACGCTCGGCCTGCTCGTCACCGACCCGGATGACGGCGACGTCAGCGTCGGAACGAACGACCAGCCGCTCGCAGACGTCGACGGCGCGACGATGGACGGCGGCAAGGCCACCGCGGTCGACGGATGGACCTCTCTCAGCTTCGCGCAGGTGCTGGCCCGCTCGAACGAGATCGAGCAGCTCTCGGTGCCGTTCAGCGACGACCCCAACGACGGCGCCATCCGCACGCCCGACGGTCAGAACGGCTACCTGTACGTCTCCTCGCTCGAGTACGACGAGGCCGCCGGCACCATGACCGACACGGACTCGGGCACCGTCTACGAAGACATCGGCACCGGCGCGTTCACCTCGGCGGACGGCGAGGAGCTGCTGCCCGGCTGGCAGATCACCGTCGGCTTCGACAACTTCGTCCGCGCGGTGACCGATGAGTCGATCCGCGGGCCGCTCATCTCGGTCACGATCTGGACCTTCGTCTTCGCCCTGATCTCGGTGGCGTCGACCTTCTTCCTCGGCCTCCTGCTCGCGCTGGTGTTCAACAACACCCGGATGCGCTTCCGCAACGGCTACCGCATCCTGTTGATCCTGCCCTACGCGTTCCCGGCGTTCCTGTCGGCCCTGGTGTGGGCGGGCATGATGAACGAGAGCTTCGGCTTCATCAACCAGGTGATCTTCGGCGGAGCATCCATCCCGTGGCTGACCGACCCCGTCCTCGCCAAGGTGTCGGTGCTCATCGTCAACCTGTGGCTCGGCTTCCCGTACATGTTCCTGGTGTGCATGGGCGCTCTGCAGGGCATCCCCGAAGAGGTCAACGAAGCCGGTGTCATGGACGGCGCGAACCCCTGGCAGATCTTCCGCCAGATCAAGCTGCCGCTGCTGCTGGTCACCGTCGCGCCGCTGCTGATCTCGTCGTTCGCGTTCAACTTCAACAACTTCAACCTGATCTACATGCTCACCAACGGCGGCCCGCGGTTCGACGACGTGTCGATCCCGGTCGGCCACACCGACATCCTGATCTCGATGGTCTACAAGGTCGCCTTCACCGGCCAGACCCGCGACTACGGACTGGCGTCCGCCTTCACGATCATCATCTTCATCGTCGTCGCTGTGATCTCGATCATCAGCTTCCGCAAGACCAAGGCGCTCGAGGAGCTGAACTGAGATGACCACCACGACCCCCACGAAGGTCCGCCGGCGCTCGTTCGGCGCCTGGTTCGCCGACACCGGATGGCGTCACCTCGTCGCCGTCGTCGTCAGCATCTTCGCGATCTTCCCGCTGCTGTACGTGTTCTCCGCGTCTCTCAACCCGCGGGGCACCCTCACTGGATCGAACCAGCTGTTCTCGGCCGTCGGCATCGACAGTTACGTGCGCATCCTCACCGACCCGCAGAACCCGTACGCCAAGTGGTTCCTGAACACGCTGATCATCGCCGTGGTGACCGGGTTCGTGACGGTGTTCATCGGAGCGTGCGCGGCATATGCCTTCTCGCGCATGCGGTTCGCCGGGCGCCGCGTGGGGCTGGTCACGATCGTCGTGGTGCAGATGTTCCCGCAGCTGCTCGCCGTCGTCGCGATCTTCCTGCTCATGACGACGCTGGGGGACTGGTTCCCCGCGATCGGCCTGAACACGCACACCGGCCTGATCCTCGTCTACCTCGGCGGCGCACTCGGTGTGAACACGTATCTCATGTACGGCTTCTTCAACACCATCCCGAAGGAGCTCGACGAGGCCGCCCGCATCGACGGCGCCGGCCACGCGCGCATCTTCTTCACGATCATCCTGCGCCTGGTCGCGCCGATCCTCGCGGTGGTCGGGCTGCTGAGCTTCATCGGAACGGTCAACGAGTACGTCGTCGCGAGCGTCATGCTCATCGACCCCGAGCAGCAGACGCTCGTCGTGGGTCTGACCAAGCTCGTCTCGAACCCGCGGTATGCGGACTGGTCGGCGTTCTCGGCGGGCGCCGTGATGGCGGCGATCCCCGTGATGGTGCTGTTCCTGTTCCTGCAGAAGTACATCGTCGGCGGGCTCACCGCCGGGGCGACGAAGGGCTGATCGCCTCGCTGCGCTGTCCCGCGCGTGTCCGCCCGGCGCCGACGGCGCACCGGTCGTACCGTGGAGGCATGGCACGGGCGGACGGCAGCAACATGGCGCTGAGCTGGATAGCGGGCGTGATCTGCACTGCTGTCGTCGCCGCGCTGCTGTGGCTCGCGGTACCGATGGGGCCGGTCATGGTCCAGTTCGTCGGCGACACGCTCCGTTCGGTCGCGCCGGGCACAGCTGAGACCCCGTGACCGTTGCGGCGGCGCGCGGTCGCGGGTCGGACGACACGTCGGCACGCCTCCGCTTCGGCGCACCGACGCGGCGATATTCTCGCACTGCACATTCCGACGAGAGGCGCCCCCATGAGTGACCCCGAGGTCCCCCAGCACGAGCAGAAGTCCGACGTCGACGACGTCGTCGACAGCGCGAACGCCGGCCTCGCCGAGGCCGAGGCGGCGCGCGCTGACGTGAACGGAACGCCGGCCGCAGACGCCGACACCACGCAGGATGCCGTTCCGGCGGATGCCGCGGACGCCACCACGACGCAGGGTGCCGACACGACGGCGGACGCCGTCGACCCCGACCTCGCCGCCTTCGAGGCCGCGGAGCGCGACCACCCCGGAACGTTCGCGGCGCCTCCCGCGGCATCCGATGAGGGCGGTTTCCGTCCTGCAGACGCCGAGCCTGCGGCATCCGTCGCTCATGACGACTCGATCGCCGACACCGCGTACCGACCGACCGTGCAGGACGACACCGACACACGCGTCGTGCCGTCCGAGCCCGTCGTCGGCGCAGCGGCTCCCGCGGTGCTGCCCGTGCAGCAGCAGCCCATCTTCGTGCAGGCACCCGAGCCGCCGCGCGAGCGCGGCAACCGCGGCACGGCCGGCGCGATCGGTCTGCTGGCGACGCTCGCGTTCGCCGTGCTCTACCTCGCCGCTCAGCTCGGCTTCGGTGCGCTCGCCGGCGACGTCACGGCTGACAATCTCGCCGATGCCGCCCTCGCGCCGCTGATGACGTGGGGCTTCTGGACGCCCGTCGTCGTGTTCTTCATCGGCTTCTGGCTCCTCGGCGCGATCATCAACCGCGGCCGCTGGGGCCTGTGGGTCGTCTTCGGCCTGCTCGTCGGCGTCGCCGCCTACCTCGGGTACATCCTCGGCCAGCTGTTCGAGGCGCCGTTCTGGCTGATCACGGCATCCGAGGCATCGGAGCTCGTCGGGCAGCAGCTGTTCACGCCGCTCGCCCTCGCCGCATTCGTGCTCGGGCGCGAGCTGACCATCTGGTTCGGTGCCTGGGTCGCCCGCAGCGGCGCCCGCAAGACCGAGCTCAATGACGAGGCGCAGCGCGAGTACGAGCGCACGCTCGAGGCCGGTCCTCAACTCTCGAGGTAATCGAACATGTCCACGCCAGACCCCCGCGGCCCCGTGCCTGCGGGGGTCTCGGCCGTTCTGGCGACGGTCATGACGACGATCGGATTTTTCGCCCTGTCCGTGTTCGGCCTCGGTGCACTGAGCATCGCGACGGACGCCGACGTCATCGCCGTCCCCGGGCTCGGGCAGGGTCCGGGCATCGTGGGCATGGTCGCGGCGGTCGCCGTGTTCGCCGGCATCCTCTGGCTCGCCGTCCGGATCGCCCATCCCCGGTTCCGCTCCGTCTGGACCATCGCCCTGGGATCGGCGCTCGCCCACCTGATCATCGTCGGCATCGCGTCCCTCATCGTCACCGGCGAGTTCGTCACGGCGCTGGCGGTCATGGGGGGCCTGGTCACCGGGGGAGCGAGCCTCGTGGTCCTCGTCGCGGCGGCGGTCGCTGGGTGGGCCGGGGTCGCGCTCCGGCGCACGCGCGCGTCTCGCCCGCGTTGGCCGTGGGAGAAGGACGACGCCGACTGAACGGGATGCCGGAAATCTGCGGTGTTCGCGCTCATCCGCCGTACGCTTGAGCTGTGAAGCGCTCGCTGGAGACGCAGGTGGACCAGGCCGTCGAGGCCTGGTTGCGCTGGGTGCCGCGCTGGGAGCCGGCCACCCACCGCGGTCGAGTCGCGCCGTGTCGGCGCTGCCTCGGCTCGCCGATCCTCTCGGCCGTGGGTATCGGGTCGAACGTGCCGCACGGTGTTCAGCACGGCCTCTCCACCCGCATCAAGACCGTCGTCGACCATGCGGTCGCCGAGTACACCGCACGCAATCTGCCGATGCTCCAGGCCGAGCTCGACCAGCAGGCTGCTCGCAACCGCGCGCGCAGCTACCGTCCGTCCGAGAACCTCGATCCCGAGTACGAGGGCATGCCGCTGGACCCGGATCCTGTGCCGGGCGCTCCGTTCCTCTTCACGATCGCCGCTCTCGCCGACGACGACGTGGCCGAGCTTCCGCCCCTGCCGCCGCTGTCGGACGAGGCGAAGGCGGCGCTGCGTCAGGAGGTCGGTCTCGCCGACGAGTACGCGAACATGATCGGACGGGAGATCTGCGGGATGCTCCTGCGGCACCGTCTGGCCGTGCAGGGTGCGATCTCGCAGTACGTGGAGCCGCAGATCGAGGCGCTGCTGGCGGAGCTGACCCAGGCGCTGGACTCGCCGTTCGATCCGGAGACGCCGTAGCAGCAGCATCCGCGGTCATTTGACCGCTTGCGTTACGCGGGATTACACTTGATCAGGTGTGTGCACGTCTCGGCGTGCCTGCATACGGGCTCCGGTCCATACCGGTCAGCCCCCACGGCATACCCACCACACCAAAAGCACGCCTGATCGGGCGCGCCGGTGGGTCATGATGTGAAACCCATCATGCTGTCACCGTGCAGCACTATGAGGAGAGAACGTGCCAACCATTCAGCAGTTGGTTCGCAAGGGTCGTTCGCCCAAGGTCACCAAGACCAAGGCGCCCGCCCTGAAGTCGAACCCCCAGCAGGCCGGGGTCTGCACCCGCGTCTACACCACCACCCCGAAGAAGCCGAACTCGGCGATGCGCAAGGTCGCTCGTGTGAAGCTCCGCAACGGCACCGAGGTCACCGCCTACATCCCCGGTGAGGGCCACAACCTGCAGGAGCACTCGCTCGTGCTCGTCCGCGGTGGTCGTGTTAAGGACCTCCCCGGTGTGCGTTACAAGATCGTCCGCGGCGCCCTGGACACCCAGGCTGTCAAGAACCGTAAGCAGGCTCGTTCCCGCTACGGCGCGAAGAAGGGTTGAGTTAGATGCCTCGTAAGGGACCGGCCCCCAAGCGCCCCGTCGTCAACGACCCCGTATACGGCGCTCCGATCGTCACCTCGCTGGTGAACAAGATTCTCGTCGACGGCAAGAAGTCGCTGGCCGAGTCGATCGTCTACGGCGCCCTCCGCGGCGTCGAGGCGAAGAACGGCCAGGATGCTGTCGCCACCCTCAAGAAGGCGCTCGACAACGTGCGCCCCACCCTTGAGGTCCGCAGCCGCCGCGTCGGTGGCTCGACCTACCAGGTGCCGGTCGAGGTCAAGCCTCACCGCGCCAACACCCTCGCGCTGCGCTGGCTCGTCAGCTACGCCAAGGGTCGTCGCGAGAAGACGATGACCGAGCGTCTCCAGAACGAGATCCTCGACGCGTCGAACGGCCTGGGCGCTGCAGTCAAGCGTCGTGAGGACACTCACAAGATGGCCGAGTCGAACCGCGCGTTCGCTCACTACCGCTGGTAAACAGCTTCGCCGGGGTCGATCCCCGAGCCTGTCGAAGGGCTCGACCCCGGCACCCCCTCTCTTCGCAGTTGCACTGCTAGACAGAAAAGGACACTCCTGTGGCACAAGACGTGCTCACCGACCTGAGCAAGGTCCGCAACATCGGCATCATGGCGCACATCGATGCCGGCAAGACCACCACCACCGAGCGCATCCTGTTCTACACGGGCGTGAACCACAAGCTGGGCGAGACGCACGACGGCGCCTCGACCACCGACTGGATGGAGCAGGAGAAGGAGCGCGGCATCACGATCACGTCTGCCGCCGTGACCTGCTTCTGGAACAACAACCAGATCAACATCATCGACACCCCCGGTCACGTGGACTTCACGGTCGAGGTCGAGCGCTCGCTGCGCGTCCTCGACGGTGCCGTCGCCGTGTTCGACGGCAAGGAGGGCGTCGAGCCCCAGTCCGAGACCGTGTGGCGTCAGGCCGACAAGTACGGCGTTCCGCGCATCTGCTTCGTCAACAAGATGGACAAGCTCGGTGCCGACTTCTACTTCACCGTTGACACGATCGTGAACCGCCTGGGCGCCAAGCCGCTCGTGCTGCAGCTCCCGATCGGTGCCGAGAACGACTTCGTCGGCGTCGTCGACCTCATCGAGATGCGCGCGCTGGTGTGGCCGGGTGACGCCAAGGGTGACGTGACGATGGGTGCCTCGTACGAGGTGCAGGAGATCCCCGCCGACCTCCAGGCCAAGGCCGAGGAGTACCGTCAGCAGCTGCTCGAGACCGTCGCCGAGACCGACGACGAGCTCCTCGAGAAGTTCTTCGGCGGCGAAGAGCTCACGATCCCCGAGATCAAGGGCGCCATCCGCAAGATGGTCGTCGCGAACGAGATCTACCCCGTGCTCTGCGGCTCGGCGTTCAAGAACCGCGGTGTCCAGCCCATGCTCGACGCCGTCGTGGACTACCTCCCCAACCCTCTCGACGTGGGCGCCATCGAGGCTCACGACCCGAAGGACGAGGAGAAGGTCATCGAGCGTCGCCCCAGCGCGGACGACCCGTTCTCGGCCCTCGCGTTCAAGGTCGCCGTGCACCCGTTCTTCGGTCGTCTGACCTACGTCCGCGTGTACTCGGGTCACCTCGACTCGGGTTCCGCCGTGGTCAACTCGACCAAGGGCAAGAAGGAGCGCATCGGAAAGATCTTCCAGATGCACGCCAACAAGGAGAACCCGGTCGACTCGCTCACCGCGGGCAACATCTACGCCGTCATCGGCCTGAAGGACACCACCACCGGTGACACCCTCGCCGACCCGGCCGCCCCGGTCGTCCTCGAGTCGATGACGTTCCCCGAGCCCGTCATCGAGGTCGCGATCGAGCCGAAGACCAAGGCCGACCAGGAGAAGCTGGGTGTCGCCATCCAGAAGCTCGCCGAAGAGGACCCGACGTTCCGCACGGAGCTCAACCCCGAGACCGGTCAGACGACCATCAAGGGCATGGGCGAGCTGCACCTGGACATCCTCGTCGACCGCATGAAGCGCGAGTTCCGCGTCGAGGCGAACGTCGGCAAGCCCCAGGTGGCATACCGCGAGACGATCAAGAAGGCCGTCGAGAAGCACGACTACACGCACAAGAAGCAGACCGGTGGATCGGGTCAGTTCGCGAAGATCCAGTTCACGATCGAGCCCCTCGAGGTCACGGCTGAGAAGACGTACGAGTTCGAGAACAAGGTCACCGGTGGCCGCATCCCGCGCGAGTACATCGAGCCGACGAACCAGGGCTTCCAGGACGCCATGGCCACGGGTGCCCTCGCCGGCTACCCCATGGTCGGTGTCAAGGCGATCCTGATCGACGGTGCGTCGCACGACGTCGACTCCTCGGAGATGGCGTTCAAGATCGCCGGCTCCATGGGCTTCAAGGAGGCCGTGCGCCGCGCGAACCCCGTGCTGCTCGAGCCGCTGATGGCCGTCGAGGTCCGTACTCCCGAGGAGTACATGGGCGACGTCATCGGCGACCTGAACTCGCGTCGTGGCCAGATCCAGTCGATGGAGGACGCCACCGGCATCAAGATCGTGCGCGCCTCGGTGCCGCTGTCCGAGATGTTCGGCTACATCGGCGACCTGCGCTCGAAGACCTCGGGTCGCGCGGTCTACTCGATGGAGTTCGACTCGTACTCCGAGGTCCCCAAGGCCGTCGCGGACGAGATCATCCAGAAGACCAAGGGCGAGTAAGCCCTTAGCCGACCGGCCCCTTCGCGGGGCCGGTCGGACAACACACAACTTCACAAAGCCCTCTCTACTAAACTGAGAATCAAACCCCGTAGAGAACCGGTCACAATCCAGTGCCCGGCAATCTCTACACGAACGTCCTGAGGAGGACCCAGTGGCCAAGGCCAAGTTCGAGCGGACCAAGCCGCACGTGAACATCGGAACGATCGGTCACGTCGACCACGGCAAGACGACGCTGTCCGCAGCCATCTCCAAGGTGCTCGCTGACAAGTACCCGTCGGACACCAACGTTCAGCGTGACTTCGCTTCCATCGACTCGGCGCCGGAAGAGCGCCAGCGCGGTATCACGATCAACATCTCGCACATCGAGTACGAGACCCCCAAGCGTCACTACGCGCACGTTGACGCCCCCGGCCACGCCGACTACGTCAAGAACATGATCACCGGTGCTGCTCAGATGGACGGCGCCATCCTCGTGGTCGCCGCCACCGACGGCCCGATGGCTCAGACCCGCGAGCACGTCCTGCTCGCCAAGCAGGTCGGCGTTCCGTACCTGCTCGTCGCGCTGAACAAGTCCGACATGGTCGACGACGAGGAGATCCTGGAGCTCGTCGAGCTTGAGGTCCGCGAGCTGCTCGCCGGCCAGGGCTTCGACGAGGACGCTCCCGTCGTCAAGGTCTCGGCGCTCAAGGCGCTCGAGGGCGACGAGAAGTGGGTCGACTCGATCCTCGAGCTCATGCAGGCCGTCGACGACAGCGTTCCGGACCCGGAGCGCGACCGCGACAAGCCGTTCCTCATGCCGATCGAGGACGTCTTCACGATCACCGGTCGTGGAACGGTCGTCACCGGCCGCGCCGAGCGTGGAACCCTCGCCATCAACTCCGAGGTCGAGATCGTCGGCATCCGCCCGACGCAGAAGACCACGGTCACCGGTATCGAGATGTTCCACAAGCAGCTCGACGAGGCATGGGCCGGCGAGAACTGTGGTCTGCTGCTCCGTGGCCTCAAGCGCGAGGACGTCGAGCGCGGCCAGGTCGTCGTGAAGCCGGGTTCGGTCACCCCTCACACCAACTTCGAGGGCACCGCCTACATCCTCTCGAAGGAAGAGGGCGGCCGTCACAACCCGTTCTACACGAACTACCGTCCGCAGTTCTACTTCCGCACCACCGACGTCACCGGCGTCATCACGCTGCCCGAGGGCACCGAGATGGTCATGCCCGGCGACACCACCGACATGACGGTCGAGCTCATCCAGCCGATCGCCATGGAGGAGGGCCTCGGCTTCGCCATCCGTGAGGGTGGACGCACCGTGGGTGCCGGTACGGTCACCAGCATCATCAAGTAAGTTCTCTTACTCCGCAGCGGGGTCGGGCCTTCGGGCCCGGCCCCGCTGTCGTGCGTCCGGAATGTCTCTTCCGTCCGGCGATGTCGGCGTGCACAATGAGAGAGCCGCGGGAATGTCCCGTCGGCATCACGGCCTCTGAAGGGGGAATCTCATGGGTATCGATGACCTGGTGAACAAGGGCAAGGACCTGTACGAGCAGAACAAGGAAAAGGTCGACGGTGCTCTCAAGAGCGACCAGGCCGAGGACGTCAGCGACAAGGTCCTCGACGGCGTCGCCGACTTCGCCAAGAAGATCGCCCCCGGAGCATCCGAGAAGATCGACGAGATCCGCGACGCAGCCGACAAGTCGATCGGCAACGAGTAGAAGATCCTCGAAGGCGGCGTACCATCGGGTGCGCCGCCTTCGCTGTGTCCGCGCGGGTTCGACGCGCGACACGCCCGGGTTTGCGCAAGTGAAATCCGGCATGGCAGAATAGACAGGTTCCACATTCCGGCGGTGCGCAGTGCGCGCCTGACGGATCACTGCCAGGGCAGTGCATAGACGGCATCCGTTCTCCCGAACACGAGGATGCAGGGTTCTAGGCCGCGGGCAGCAGAACGACACCACCTCCACCAGGAGGTTCTGCCGTGCGCCGAGAGGTGCGCGGGCTGACAGAAGAACAGTGGTGCGCATCCCTTCGACAGTCATGTCGTCGGGGGAGTGCCTGGCGCGAACAGCGCCGACGTGCGTCCAATGCCCCTGGGTCACCCGATCCAGGCCGGTACGACGCCTTAAAGAGAGTGAGCAGACAATGGCGGGACAGAAGATCCGCATTCGCCTGAAGTCGTATGACCACGAGGTCATCGACACGTCGGCGCGCAAGATCGTCGACACCGTGACCCGTGCGGGCGCGACTGTCGTCGGCCCCGTGCCGCTTCCGACGGAGAAGAACGTGGTCGCCGTGATCCGTTCTCCCCACAAGTACAAGGACAGCCGCGAGCACTTCGAGATGCGCACCCACAAGCGTCTGATCGACATCGTCGACCCGACGCCGAAGGCTGTCGACTCGCTGATGCGCCTCGACCTCCCGGCCGACGTCAACATCGAGATCAAGCTGTAAGGGGTCTGGAATGGTTGACATCAATTCGAAGATTTCCAAGGGGATGCTGGGCACCAAGCTCGGCATGACCCAGGTGTGGAACGCGGACGGCAAGCTCGTCCCCGTCACCGTCATCGAGCTGGCACCCAACGTGGTCACCCAGGTCCGCACGCCCGAGAAGGACGGCTACAACGCCGTTCAGATCGCTGCCGGCCAGATCGACCCCCGCAAGGTGAACAAGCCGCTCACCGCCCACTTCGAGGCTGCCGGCGTCACGCCGCGCCGCCACGTCACCGAGATCCGCACCGCGGATGCTGCTGACTACTCACTCGGTCAGGAGATCACGGTCGACGGCGTGTTCGAGGCGGGCCAGCTGGTCGACGTCGTCGGCACCAGCAAGGGCAAGGGCACCGCGGGTGTCATGAAGCGCCACAACTTCAAGGGCGTCTCGGCATCGCACGGTGCACACCGCAACCACCGCAAGCCCGGTTCGATCGGCGCATCGTCGACCCCGAGCCGCGTCTTCAAGGGCATGCGCATGGCCGGCCGTATGGGTGGCGAGCGCGTGACCGTCCTCAACCTGACGGTGCACGGCATCGACGCCGAGAAGGGTCTGCTGCTCGTCAAGGGCGCCGTCCCCGGTGCTCGTGGCCGCGTCGTCTACGTCCGCAACGCAGTGAAGGGGGCCTAGTCCATGGCTGACTCGACTCTCGCGCTCGACGTCTTCAAGGCCGACGGCAAGAAGGCAGGCTCCATCGAGCTGCCCGCCGCGCTCTTCGACGTCAAGACGAACATTCCGCTCATCCACCAGGTCGTCGTCGCGCAGCTCGCGGCGGCTCGCCAGGGCACGCACTCGACCAAGCGTCGTGGCGAGGTCTCCGGCGCCGGCCGCAAGCCCTTCAAGCAGAAGGGCACGGGTAACGCCCGTCAGGGCTCGATCCGCGCGCCGCACATGACCGGCGGTGGCATCGTCCACGGCCCCAAGCCGCGTGACTACTCGCAGCGCACCCCCAAGAAGATGATCGCCGCCGCCCTCCTGGGCGCGCTCAGCGACCGCTTCCGCGGTGAGCGCCTGCACGCCATCGAGTCGTTCGGCATCGACGGCGTCCCGTCGACCAAGGCTGCCGCGAAGTTCCTCGCGACCGTCGCCACGTCCAAGAACATCCTGGTCGTGACCGAGCGCAACGACGAGCTGACCACCAAGAGCATTCGGAACCTCTCGAACCTCCACGTGATCAGCTTCGACCAGCTCAACGCCTACGACGTGCTCGTCTCCGACGACATCGTCTTCACCCAGGCCGCTCTCGAGGGCTTCATCGCCTCCAAGACCGGCGCAACCGAGGAGGTCTCGGCATGACCGAGCAGAACGGCGCCCTCCAGACGGCGTTCAACAAGGACCCCCGCGACATCATCCTGAAGCCGGTCGTCTCTGAGAAGAGCTACTCGCTGATCGATGAGGGCAAGTACACGTTCCTCGTCGACCCGCGCGCGTCGAAGACCGAGATCAAGCTCGCCATCGAGAAGATCTTCGATGTCAAGGTCGCGTCGGTCAACACGATCAACCGCGTCGGCAAGGCCCGTCGCACCCGCTTCGGCACCGGTAAGCGCAAGGACACCAAGCGCGCCATCGTGTCGCTCAAGTCGGGCACCATCGACATCTTCACGGCAATCGGCTGATCCGGGGGATAAAGGACAATCATGGCTATTCGCAAGTACAAGCCCACGACCCCGGGTCGCCGTGGCTCGTCGGTGGCTGACTTCGCCGAGATCACTCGATCGACGCCCGAGAAGTCGCTGCTGCGCCCGCTCTCGAAGACCGGCGGTCGCAACAACCAGGGCCGCATCACGACCCGTCACATCGGTGGTGGCCACAAGCGCCAGTACCGCGTCATCGACTTCCGTCGCAATGACAAGGACGGCGTGGACGCCAAAGTCGCTCACATCGAGTACGACCCCAACCGCACCGCGCGCATCGCGCTGCTGCACTACTTCGACGGCGAGAAGCGCTACATCCTCGCCCCGAACAAGCTGAAGCAGGGCGACGTCGTCGAGTCGGGTGCCTCGGCCGACATCAAGCCGGGCAACAACCTGCCCCTGAAGAACATCCCGACCGGTACGGTGATCCACGCGATCGAGCTCCGTCCCGGCGGCGGTGCCAAGCTCGCGCGTTCGGCCGGTGCATCCGTCCGTCTCGTCGCGAAGGACGGCCCGTACGCGCAGCTCCGTCTGCCCTCGGGTGAGATCCGCAACGTCGACGCACGCTGCCGCGCCACCATCGGCGAGGTCGGCAACGCCGAGCAGTCGAACATCAACTGGGGCAAGGCCGGCCGCAAGCGCTGGAAGGGCGTCCGCCCGACCGTCCGCGGTGTCGCGATGAACCCGGTCGACCACCCGCACGGTGGTGGTGAGGGCAAGACGTCCGGTGGACGTCACCCCGTCACCCCCTGGGGCCAGGCCGAGGGTCGTACCCGTCACGCCAACAAGGAAAGCGACAAGTACATCGTGCGTCGTCGCACCGCCGGCAAGAAGCGCAAGTAGGAGTAGAAGAAGATGCCACGGAGTCTCAAGAAGGGCCCCTTCGTCGACGAGCACCTGCTTCGCAAGGTCGTCGTTCAGAACGAAGCCGGTACCAAGAACGTCATCAAGACCTGGTCGCGCCGGTCCATGATCATCCCGGCCATGCTGGGTCACACGATCGCGGTCCACGACGGTCGCAAGCACATCCCCGTGTTTGTCACCGAGACCATGGTCGGTCACAAGCTGGGCGAGTTCGCGCCCACCCGCACCTTCCGCGGCCACGAGAAGGACGACAAGAAGGGCCGTCGCCGCTGACGCGGGGACGATAGAGGAGAGAGAAATGGTGGAGTCCATCGCACGCGTGCGACACATCCGCGTGACCCCTCAGAAGGCTCGTCGTGTCGTCGCGCTCATCAAGGGCAAGCAGGCCCAGGAAGCTCTGGCGATCCTCAAGTTCGCCCCGCAGAGCGCCAGTGAGCCGATCTACAAGCTTGTCGCGTCGGCCATGGCCAACGCGCAGGTGAAGGCGGATCGCGACGGCGAGTTCCTCGACGAGCAGGACCTGTACGTGGCCAACGCGTACGTCGACGAGGGCACGACGCTCAAGCGTTTCCGCCCCCGCGCTCAGGGTCGCGCTTTCCAGATCAAGAAGCGCACGAGCCACATCACGGTCGTGCTCTCGACGCCCGAGGCCGCTGCTGCGACCGACGGCGACAGCAAGAAGAAGGCGAGCAAGTAATGGGCCAGAAAGTAAACCCGTACGGCTTCCGCCTCGGAATCACCACGGACCACGTGTCCCGTTGGTTCTCGGACTCGACGAAGCCGGGCCAGCGTTACGCCGACTACGTGGCCGAGGACGTCAAGATCCGCAACCTCCTGAAGACCCAGCTCGACCGGGCCGGCGTCTCCAGCATCGAGATCGAGCGCACTCGTGACCGCGTCCGCGTCGACATCCACACCGCCCGTCCGGGCATCGTGATCGGTCGTCGTGGTGCCGAGGCCGAGCGCATCCGCGGCGACCTCGAGAAGCTCACCGGCAAGCAGATCCAGCTGAACATCCTCGAGGTCAAGAACCCCGAGGCCGACGCTCAGCTCGTCGCACAGGGCATCGCCGAGCAGCTGTCTGCTCGCGTGGCGTTCCGTCGTGCGATGCGCAAGGGTCTGCAGGGCGCTCAGCGCGCCGGCGCCAAGGGCATCCGCATCCAGGTCTCCGGCCGCCTCGGCGGCGCGGAGATGAGCCGCTCGGAGTTCTACCGCGAGGGTCGTGTGCCGCTGCACACGCTGCGCGCGAACATCGACTATGGCTTCTACGAGGCGAAGACCACCTTCGGCCGCATCGGCGTGAAGGTCTGGATCTACAAGGGCGACCTCACCAACAAGGAGCTCGCTCGCGAGCAGGCCAACCAGAAGCCTTCGCGCGACCGTGGCGGCGACCGCCGTCGTGGCCCGCGCAACGAGGCCCCTGTTGCAGAAGGAGCGTCGGCATAATGCTCATCCCCCGTAAGGTCAAGTTCCGCAAGCAGCACCACCCGGGTCGCTCGGGTCAGGCTACCGGCGGCACGAAGGTCTCCTTCGGCGAGTTCGGCATCCAGGCCCTCACCCCCGCTTACGTGACGAACCGTCAGATCGAGGCTGCTCGTATCGCGATGACCCGTCACATCAAGCGCGGTGGAAAGGTGTGGATCAACATCTACCCCGACCGTCCGCTCACGAAGAAGCCCGCCGAGACCCGCATGGGTTCCGGTAAGGGTTCCCCGGAGTGGTGGGTCGCAAACGTCAAGCCGGGTCGCGTCCTCTTCGAGGTCGCCGGAGTCAACGAGGAGCTCGCACGCGAGGCCCTGACCCGAGCCATTCACAAGCTGCCGCTCAAGGCACGCATCATCAAGCGCGAGGAGGGCGACGCGTAATGGCGATCGGCACCAAGGAGCTCGCTCCGGCAGAGCTCGACACGTTCGAAGACCAGCGCCTCGTTGAGGAGCTGCGCAAGGCCAAGGAGGAGCTGTTCAACCTCCGTTTCCAGTCGGCCACCGGCCAGCTGGAGAGCCACGGCCGCATCCGCGCCGTCAAGCGCGACATCGCACGCCTGTACACGGTGATCCGCGAGCGCGAGCTCGGCATCCGTGCGACGCCGGCTCCGGTCGAGGCTCCGGCCAAGAAGGCGACCAAGTCGAAGGCGAAGAAGACCGAGGACACCTCGGCCGACGCCGAAGGGAAGGCTGAGTAATGGCCACCAAGAAGGAAGCTGAAGCTCCCGTCTCGCACGACGTGCGCGACGAGGACGCCCGCGGTTACCGCAAGACGCAGCGCGGCTACGTCGTCAGCGACAAGATGGACAAGACCATCGTCGTCGAGGTCGAGGACCGCGTGAAGCACCCCCTGTACGGCAAGGTCATCCGCCGCACGGAGAAGCGCAAGGTGCACGACGAGAACAACTCGGCCGGCATCGGCGACCTCGTCGTCATCAGCGAGACCCGTCCGCTCAGCGCCACCAAGCGCTGGCGTCTGGTCGAGATCGTCGAGAAGGCCAAGTAAGCCCTCGGCTTGCTTAAGGAGTAATAGTGATTCAGCAGGAATCCCGCCTCAAGGTCGCCGACAACACCGGCGCGAAGGAGCTGCTCACGATCCGCGTTCTCGGTGGTTCGCGCCGCCGTTACGCCGGTCTGGGTGACACCATCGTCGCCACCGTCAAGGACGCGATCCCGGGCGGCAACGTGAAGAAGGGCGATGTCGTCAAGGCAGTCATCGTCCGCACCGTGAAGTCCACGCGCCGTCCCGACGGCTCGTACATCAAGTTCGACGAGAACGCCGCCGTCATCCTGAAGAACGACGGGGAGCCCCGCGGCACCCGTATCTTCGGCCCGGTCGGTCGTGAGCTTCGTGACAAGAAGTTCATGAAGATCGTCTCGCTCGCCCCGGAGGTTATCTGATCATGGCGAACATCAAGAAGGGTGACCTGGTTCAGGTCATCACCGGCGCCAAGCAGGAGCGCGGCGGCGACCGCGGCAAGCAGGGCAAGGTCCTCGAGGTCCTCGCCGAGCAGAACCGCGTCATCGTCGAGGGCGTGAACTACATCACCAAGCACACCCGCGTCGGCCAGACGCAGCGTGGCACCAAGACGGGCGGCATCGAGACTCTCGAGGCTCCCATCCACATCTCGAACGTCGCACTCGTCGACCCCGAGACCAAGAAGCCGACCCGTGTCGGCCGCCGGGTCGAGGAGCAGACCAAGGACGGCGTCAAGCGCACCGTCCGCGTGCGCTACGCGAAGAAGTCAGGTAAGGACCTCTGATGAGCACCGACACTGCCGCGCCGGCTGGCAAGATCCAGCCGCGCCTGAAGCAGAAGTACAAGGCCGAGATCCAGCAGAAGCTGCAGGACGAGTTCGGCTACGAGAACGTGATGCAGATCCCCGGCCTCGTCAAGGTCGTCGTCAACACCGGTGTCGGTGAGGCGGCTCGTGACAGCAAGGTGATCGATGGCGCGGTCGACGACCTCACCAAGATCACCGGCCAGAAGCCGATCGTCACCAAGGCCCGCAAGTCCATCGCGCAGTTCAAGCTGCGCGAGGGCCAGGCCATCGGCGCGCACGTCACCCTCCGCGGCGACCGTGCGTGGGAGTTCATCGACCGCCTGGTCTCGCTCGCCCTGCCCCGCATCCGCGACTTCCGCGGGCTGTCGGCCAAGCAGTTCGACGGACACGGCAACTACACCTTCGGTCTCCAGGAGCAGAGCGTGTTCCACGAGATCGATCAGGACAAGATCGACCGCGTTCGCGGCTTCGACATCACGGTCGTCACCTCGGCGAAGACGGATGACGAGGGTCGGGCTCTGCTCCGCCACCTCGGCTTCCCGTTCCAGTCGGAGGACGCCAAGGCGTGACGCTTCGAACCCCCGCCCGTCAGGGCGGGGGTTCCGCGTGCCTTACAATTGAAGATTGTGTGTTCACGAAGGTCGGCGTCTGTGTAACGGGCGTCGAAACCTCATGATCGAAAGAAGAAGAATATGACAATGACAGACCCGGTCGCAGACATGCTGACCCGTCTGCGCAACGCGAACTCGGCGCACCACGACACTGTGTCGCTCCCGTCGAGCAAGCTCAAGACGCACATCGCCGACATCCTCCAGCAGGAGGGCTACATCGCCGGCTACGAGGTCACCGACGCCCGCGTCGGCCAGAGCCTCACCCTCACGCTGAAGTACGGCCCCAACCGTGAGCGTTCCATCGCGGGCATCAAGCGCGTCTCGAAGCCCGGTCTTCGCGTCTACGCGAAGTCCACGGAGCTCCCCAAGGTCCTCGGCGGCCTCGGCGTGGCCATCCTGTCCACCTCCTCCGGTCTCCTCACGGACCGTCAGGCCGAGCAGAAGGGCGTGGGCGGAGAAGTTCTCGCCTACGTGTGGTAATTCGACATGTCGCGTATCGGACGACTTCCCATCGAGATCCCCGCGGGCGTGACCGTTTCGGTCGACGGCCGTGCGGTCGCGGTGAAGGGCCCCAAGGGTGAGCTCACCCTCGACGTGGCCAGCCCCATCGAGGTCGCGGTCGAGGACAACCAGGTGGTTGTCACCCGTCCCGACGACGAGCGCGAGTCGCGGTCGCTCCACGGCCTGACCCGCACGCTCATCAACAACAACATCATCGGCGTCACCCAGGGCTACACCAAGGGCCTCGAGGTCGTCGGCACCGGTTACCGCGTGCAGCAGAAGGGCAGCTCGGTCGAGTTCGCCCTCGGCTTCTCGCACCCGGTCCTGATCGACCCGCCCGCGGGCATCACCCTGACGGTCGAGGGCACGAACAAGCTCACGGTCAGTGGCATCGACAAGCAGGCTGTCGGCGAGGCAGCTGCGAACATCCGCAAGATCCGCAAGCCCGAGCCGTACAAGGGCAAGGGCGTGCGCTACGCCGGCGAGGTCGTGCGTCGCAAGGCCGGAAAGGCTGGTAAGTAATCATGGCTGTGAAGTCGAAGTCCGACGCCCGCGCGCGTCGTCACGCCCGCCTTCGCAAGAAGATCGAGGGCACCGAGGCGCGTCCGCGTCTGGTCGTCAACCGTTCGGCCCGCCACGTCTTCGTCCAGCTGGTCGACGACAGCAAGGGCCACACCGTCGCCTCGGCATCCACGCTCGAGACCGAGCTGCGCTCGTTCGACGGTGACAAGACCGCCAAGGCCCGCAAGGTCGGCGAGCTCGTCGCCGAGCGTGCGAAGGCCGCCGGTGTCACCGAGGTCGTGTTCGACCGCGGAGGCAACCGCTACGCCGGTCGCGTCGCGGCCATCGCCGAGGGCGCCCGCGAAGGGGGGCTGGCACTGTGAGTGACAACAAGGAGAACGAAGTGACCGAAACGGCTGCTGCGGCTCCCGAGACGGCCGCTGCCACCGAGGCAGCAGAGCCCGCTCGCGAGCAGCGCGAAGGCCGCCGCGGCGGCCGTGACCGCAACCAGGGCGGCCGCGACCGCAACTCGCGCGACCGCGGCGACAACCAGTTCCTGGAGCGCGTCGTCACCATCAACCGTGTCTCGAAGGTCGTGAAGGGTGGACGCCGGTTCAGCTTCACCGCTCTCGTGGTCGTCGGTGACGGCAACGGTCTGGTCGGCGTCGGCTACGGCAAGGCCCGTGAGGTGCCCCTGGCCATCTCCAAGGGTGTCGAAGAGGCCAAGCGGAACTTCTTCCGCGTGCCCCGCGTCGGCACCACGATCCCGCACCCGGTGCAGGGCGAGGCCGCTGCCGGCGTCGTGCTGCTGCGTCCGGCCGCTGCCGGTACCGGTGTCATCGCCGGTGGTCCCGTCCGCGCCGTGCTCGAGTGCGCCGGTGTCCACGACGTCCTGTCGAAGTCGCTCGGCTCGTCGAACACGATCAACATCGTGCACGCGACCGTCGAGGCACTCAAGAGCCTCGAGGAGCCGCGCGCCGTCGCCGCCCGTCGTGGTCTCGACTACGACGCCGTCGTTCCGGGCATCATCATCCGCAACGAGGCAAAGGCCGCCGCTGCGGCTGCTGCGAAGGTAGGTGCCTGATGGCCGCCCGTCTGAAGGTGACCCAGATCAAGTCCAAGGTGAGCGAGAAGCAGAACCAGCGCGACACGCTGCGCAGCCTCGGTCTCAAGCGCATCGGTGACACCACCGTTCGCCCCGACGACGCGCAGACGCGCGGCTACGTCAAGACCGTCGCCCACCTCGTCAAGGTTGAGGAGATCGACTAATGGCTGAGAAGAACGAGGCCGTGGAGGCGGAGAAGGCCACCAAGGCTCCCGCCAAGAAGGCCGCCGCTCCCAAGGCTGCTGCCGAGAAGAAGCCGGCCGCCAAGAAGGCTCCGGCCAAGGCTGCTGCCGACGCCAAGGCCCCCAAGGCCGAGGCTGCCAAGGAGCCCGCCGCCAAGAAGGCCGCTCCGTCGGCGGATGCTTCGGCATCCCGCCCCGGCGTCCTCAAGGTCCACCACCTGCGTCCCGTCCCCGGCGCCAACACCGCGAAGACCCGTGTCGGTCGCGGTGAGGGCTCGAAGGGCAAGACCGCCGGTCGCGGCACCAAGGGCACCAAGGCCCGCAACACCGTTCGGGTCGGCTTCGAGGGTGGGCAGATGCCGCTGCACATGCGCACCCCGAAGCTGCGCGGGTTCAAGAACCCGTTCCGCGTCGAGTACCAGGTCGTGAACCTGGCCAAGCTCGCGGAACTCTACCCCAAGGGCGGCGATGTCACCGTCAGCGATCTGGTCGCCAAGGGCGCCGTTCGCAAGAACGAGAAGGTCAAGGTTCTCGGTGACGGCGACATCGACGTGAAGCTCACCGTCTCGGTCGACAAGGTCTCGGGTTCTGCCGAGCAGAAGATCGTGGCTGCGGGCGGATCCGTCAAGTAACCGCGTCAGAGAGGGGTCGGAGATTCTCCGGCCCCTCTCTGCGTTACGCTGGTCTTTCGGCCGTCCGTCGCGGACCGGCTACCCCTTTCTGGAGGAACGCCCTTGTTTAGCGCTATCGCGCGGATCTTCCGCACCCCCGACCTGCGTCGGAAGATCGGTTTCACTCTGGCGATCATCGCCATCTACCGGCTCGGCTCGCACGTGCCTGCTCCGTTCGTGCATTTCCCGAACGTCGAGGAATGCCTCCGCATCAACGCAGGCACCGAGGGCCTGCTGAGCCTGGTCAACCTCTTCTCCGGCGGCGCACTGCTGCAGCTGTCGATCTTCGCCCTCGGTGTGATGCCGTACATCACGGCGACCATCATCACCCAGCTCCTGCGCGTGGTCATCCCGCACTTCGAGGCGCTGCACAAGGAGGGGCAGGCCGGCCAGGCCAAGCTCACCCAGTACACCCGTTACCTCACGATCGCACTCGCACTGCTGCAGTCGACGACCCTGGTGACGGTGGCCCGCAGCGGCCAGCTCTTCGGCACGACCGACGTCGCGGCCTGCCAGCAGCTGCTCACGAACGACGTGTGGTGGGCGCAGCTGCTCATCATCATCGCCATGACCGCCGGTACCGGCCTCATCATGTGGTTCGCCGAGCTCGTCACCGAGCGCGGCATCGGCAACGGCATGTCGCTGCTCATCTTCACCTCGATCGCCGCGACCTTCCCGGCCGCGATGTGGACGATCTTCGAGACCAACGGGTTCGAGACGTTCCTGCTCGTCCTCGCAATCGGCATCGTCGTCACCGGACTCGTCGTCTTCGTCGAGCAGTCGCAGCGACGTGTGCCGGTGCAGTACGCCAAGCGCATGGTCGGCCGGCGCACGTACGGCGGCACGAACACCTACATCCCGATCAAGGTGAACATGGCGGGTGTCATCCCGATCATCTTCGCCTCGTCGCTGCTGTACATCCCGATGCTCGTCGCGCAGTTCAACACTCCGCAGGACGGCTCGGAGCCGGCCGCATGGGTGGTCTGGGTCTCGCAGTACTTCACGACGGGCGATCACCCGCTGTACATGATCGCGTACTTCCTGCTGATCATCGGCTTCGCCTACTTCTACGTCGCGATCACGTTCAACCCCGTCGAGGTCGCCGACAACATGAAGAAGTACGGCGGGTTCATCCCCGGCATCCGTGCCGGGCGTCCGACGGCCGAGTACCTCGACTACGTCATCACCCGCATCACGTTCCCCGGTTCGATCTACCTGGGTCTGATCGCACTCATCCCGCTCGTCGCCCTGGCGACGGTCGGCGCCAACCAGAACTTCCCGTTCGGCGGCGCATCGATCCTCATCATCGTCGGTGTGGGTCTCGAGACGGTCAAGCAGATCGACGCACAGCTCCAGCAGCGCCACTACGAAGGGCTTCTCCGTTGACAGCATCCGCACGACTTCTCATCGTCGGCCCGCAGGGCTCCGGCAAGGGCACGCAGGGCGTGCGCATCGCTGAGGCCTTCGGCATCCCGGTCGTCTCGACCGGTGACATCTTCCGCGCCAACATCAAGGGCGGAACCGAGCTCGGCCAGCAGGTCACGGCGATCCTCGATCGCGGCGACCTCGTGCCGGACGAGCTGACCGGTGAGATCGTGCGGGACCGTCTGTCGCAGGATGACGCGCAGTCGGGCTTCCTGCTGGACGGCTACCCCCGCAACGTGGCGCAGGTCGGTCATCTCGACGAGTTCCTCGGCGCGCGCGGCGAGGCTCTGGATGCTGTCATCCTGCTCGACGTCCCGCGCGAGGAGAGCATCGCGCGGCTGTCGTTGCGCGCACAGGAGCAGGGCCGTTCGGATGACACCGAAGAGGCGATCGCGCACCGACTGGACATCTACGAGAACGAGACCGCCCCGATCCTCGCCGTGTACGGCGAGCGCGGGATCGTCGACCGCATCGACGGCATCGGCTCGCTGGACGAGATCACCGAGCGCATCACCTCGGCGCTCGCCGCGCGCGGCCTGACGCTCGCCTCCTGACGCTGACCATCTGACGCTCGCCGCCTGACGTGTTCCGCCGCTCGATCTACAAGACGCCCGCCCAGTTGCGGGCGATGGTCGAGCCCGGGCTCATCACCGCGGCGTCGCTGGATGCCGCGGGCGCTGCCATCGCGGCCGGCGTGACGACCGCTGCGGTCGACGAAGCGGCCTCGGCTGCCGTGCTCGCGCGCGGAGCCGAGTCGAACTTCAAGCTTGTGCGCGGCTACCACCACACCACGTGCATCTCGGTGAACGAGCAGGTCGTGCACGGCATCCCGGGTTCTCGGGTTCTGGAGCCGGGCGACATCGTCTCGGTGGATTCCGGTGCGCAGTACCAGGGCTGGAACGGCGACAGCGCACGCACGTTCATCGTGCCTGATCCCGCGCGGCCCGATCTCGTGGCGGCGCGTTCGGAGCTGTCGCGGGTCACGGAGGGCTCGATGTGGGCCGGGATCGCGGCGATGGCGTCGGCTCGTCATCTCGGGGACATCGGCGCGGCGATCCAGGACTACATCGAGGCGCAGGGGGAGTACGGCATCCTCCGCGAGTACGTCGGGCACGGCATCGGCCGCAAGATGCACGAGGCGCCGAGCGTGTTCAACTACCGCACTCCCGACCCCGGTGCCGAGGTGAAGCCCGGGCTCGTGCTCGCGATCGAGCCGATGGTCACCGCCGGGTCCGATCAGACGTTCGTCGAGGACGACGACTGGACGGTCTCCACCGTCGACGGCAGCGACGGCAGTCACTGGGAGCACTCCGTCGCCGTCCATGCCGACGGCATCTGGGTTCTGACGGCTGCGGACGGCGGCCGCGCCGGCCTCGCCCCCTTCAACGTCACCCCAACCCCCATCCCGTAGTCCCCGCGTCCGCCCCCCGCGAAACAGGTCTTCTCCTCCGAAACAGGTCGTGCCACGGTTTGCTTCAGCCAGTAGCACCTGTTTCGCAGTGATCGAGTTGTTCTGCACAGACCGTGGTCGCGTGCGACGCCTGTGGAAAGCGGGTGAGGAGGGAGCGCGTGGGGCACGATGAGCGGATGCCGCTCCTGCTCGCCGACCGCGCTCATCTGACCCCGCCGCAAAGGCTGTACACGTACGACGAGCTGAGAGGGTCGGGCGCCGACCCGAGCGAACGCGGGTGGCGTCGGCTCAGGAAGGGCGTGTACGTCGAGCAGAGCGCCTATGCGGCGCTCAAGCCCTGGGAGCGTTACGCCACAAGGGTGCACGCGCTTCTCAAGGTTCAGCCGAGCGCAGTTCTGTGTCTGGAGGCCGCGGCGCTGATCCACGGCATCCCGCTGTTCGGCGAGACGAAGGACGTGCACGTCTACGAACCCGACGCGACGTCGTCGTGGCGGCACGGTGACGTCAGCATCCACGCGAGTGCAGACGAGCGCGAAGTCGTCGAGGTGGCCGGCATCCATGTGACGTCTGTCACAGATACGGTTGCCGACCTCGCGCGCGTCGTGCCGCCGGCTCAGGCATTGGCGATGGTGGATGCGGTGATCTCACCGGTGCAGGGGGGAACGCTCCGGTTGGACGAGTTGCGTGCTCACGGGGCCGACCAGCAGAACCGGCGCGGACTGAAGCGTCGGCACTGGGTGTGGCGCAATGCGGATGCGCGCTCCGAGTCGCCCGGTGAGAGTGTGAGCCGGGCGGTGATCCTCTGGAGCGGATTCGAGCCTCCGGACCTGCAACGCGATTTCTTCTATGAAGGCTGCAATGACCGCACCGACTTCCACTTCCCGCGCACTCGAGCAGTAGCCGAGTCGGACGGGTGGGGAAAGTACGACCTCGATGACCCCGTGGCAGCGGAGATGCATCTGCGTGAGGAGAAGAAGCGGGAGGACAGGCTGCGCCGCAACGGACATCCGATGGCGCGCTGGGATCTCAGTGACGCGTGGCGGGTCGATCCGCTCTGTCGCGCACTCGTACAGGCCGGCGTGCGCCGCGCGGAATCCCCGAACATCCCATATCTCGCGACTCTGCATCACACGCCACGTCAGTTGCCTGCGCGTCGACGCCGGCCCGAAACGGGTCCTGCCCGCTGAAACAGGACGTGGCACGCCCTGTCCCGCGGAACAAGACCTGTTTCGCAGGGGGGAGGGAGAGGCGGCGGAGAGGCGCGGGGAAGGGGGCTCACAAGCGGGGCATAGGATTGCGCGGGAAGATTGAGCATCCCCTGCACTGACCCGCTCACAGCGCGGGCATCGAAGAACGGAAGAGCATGGCTGCTGCCGCCAAGAGCAACACCAACTGGTTCGCGATCGGAATCTCCGCCGCTGTCGTCATCGTCCTCGTGGCCCTCGGCGGCCTCGTCGTGTTCCTGAACAACCAGGCCACGTCCCCGGGAACCGCACCCGAGAGCGCGATCGTGAACGAGGAGACCGGCGCGATCACGTTCGGCACGGGCGACACCGAGATCGACACGTTCGTCGACTTCATGTGCCCGATCTGCGGCGACTTCGAGGACACGTACGGCGCGGCCCTGCAGGATGCGGCGGCGAACGACGAGATCACGCTGAACCTGCACCCCATCTCGATCCTCGACCGCTACTCGCAGAACACCGAGTTCTCGACGCGTGCCGCGGCATCCGTGTACTGCGTGGCCGCCGAGGCCCCCGACTCCGCGCTCGACTATTTCAACCTGCTGTTCGAGAACCAGCCGGCCGAGAACACGGCAGGACTCACCGATGACGAGCTCGCGGCGTTCGCCGATCAGGTCGGGGCAGGCGCCGCCGCGGACTGCATCGCCGACGGCACGTACAAGCGCTACGTCACGTCGCAGACGAACCAGCACGACATCCAGGGCACGCCGACCGTCGAGATCGACGGGGAGCGCATCGAGAACTCCGAGATCGGCACCCGCTTCGCCGACATCCTCGGTTGATATCCACGATCCCGCGACGGGCCGCTCCATCCGGGGCGGCCCGTTCCCGTACCAGAGTTGCCGGGCGGCACCACAGCGGATAAGATAGACCGTTGGTGCCCTGCGCCCTGTTTCGGCGTGTCCGTCAGTGCGGGCATCACAATCATCCATCCACCGCAGATCGACCGATCTGCAGAAGCGTCAGCGAGGCTATGGCTAAGAAAGACGGTGTCATCGAGATCGAGGGTGTCATCTCCGAGGCTCTGCCCAACGCGATGTTCCGCGTTGAGCTCACCAACGGACACAAGGTGCTCGCCACGATCTCCGGAAAGATGCGGCAGAACTACATCCGCATCATCCCCGAGGACCGCGTGGTCGTGGAGCTCAGCCCCTACGACCTGACTCGCGGCCGCATCGTCTACCGCTACCGCTGATCGGTCGAGAAGTAACACCCCAGGCGCTCCCGCCTGCCCGGTGAAGACAGCGAACAGGAAACATCATGAAGGTCAACCCCAGCGTCAAGCCCATCTGCGATCACTGCAAGGTGATCCGCCGTCACGGCCGCGTCATGGTGATCTGCAAGAGCAACCCGCGCCACAAGCAGCGCCAGGGCTGATCACTCTTCGGATCTGACTCACAACTCAATACGAAACAGGCAGGGTCAAGAAGCCGCGCGAGCGGCGGACACCTCGGGACAGAGGCCCGGGTCCACATCCTGCTCCACACCTCTACTCAACTCAGGAGAACCGCATGGCACGTCTTGCCGGCGTTGACATCCCGCGCGACAAGCGCGTGGTGATCGCCCTTACCTACATCTACGGCGTCGGCCGTACCCGCTCGGTCGAGATCCTCAAGGCCACCGAGATCGACGAGTCGATCCGCGTCAAGGACCTCACCGACGACCAGCTCGTCGCACTCCGCGACTACATCGAAGGCAACTACAAGGTGGAGGGTGACCTGCGCCGCGAGGTCGCCGCAGACATCCGCCGCAAGGTCGAGATCGGCTCCTACGAGGGCCTCCGCCACCGTCGTGGCCTCCCGGTCCGCGGTCAGCGCACCAAGACCAACGCCCGTACCCGCAAGGGCCCGAAGCGCACCGTCGCCGGCAAGAAGAAGGCCCGCTAAGCAGCGGCCAGGGAATAGGAGAACACTTTCATGGCTGCACCCAAGGCCGCCGCGCGCAAGCCGCGCCGCAAGGAGAAGAAGAACATCGCGCTGGGCCAGGCCCACATCAAGTCGACGTTCAACAACACCATCGTCTCGATCACCGACCCGTCCGGCGCTGTCATCAGCTGGGCATCGTCGGGTGGCGTGGGCTTCAAGGGCTCGCGCAAGTCGACCCCGTACGCCGCCGGCATGGCTGCCGAGTCGGCCGCCCGCCAGGCTCAGGAGCACGGCGTCAAGAAGGTCGACGTCTTCGTGAAGGGTCCGGGCTCCGGCCGCGAGACCGCGATCCGCTCGCTCACGGCCGCAGGCCTCGAGGTCGGTTCGATCCAGGACGTCACCCCGCAGGCGCACAACGGCTGCCGCCCGCCGAAGCGTCGCCGCGTCTGATCCGCTGCAGCGGCGCTCGGCCCCTCGACAAGCTCAGGGATCGAGCGCCGCTCCGCCCGTCGCGGGCACTGACTTCCACAACTCAAGACCTCACCCACCACATGTCATATAGCGGGCATGTGATCGAAAGGAACACAGAGTGCTCATTGCACAGCGTCCCACACTGACCGAGGAAAAGATCGCCGAGAACCGCAGCCGGTTCATCGTCGAGCCGCTCGAGCCCGGCTTCGGCTACACCATCGGAAACGCGCTGCGTCGCAGCCTGCTCTCGTCGATCCCCGGCGCTGCTGTCACCAGCATCCGCATCGATGGTGTCCTGCACGAGTTCAGCACCATCCCCGGCGTGAAGGAGGATGTCACCGAGATCATCCTCAACATCAAGCAGCTGGTCGTCTCGTCCGAGCGCGACGAGCCCATCACCGCTTACCTGCGCAAGACCGGTGCGGGCGAAGTGACCGCCGCTGACATCTCGGCTCCGGCCGGTGTCGAGGTCCACAACCCCGAGCTCGTCATCGCGACGCTCAACGACACCGCCAAGTTCGAGCTCGAGCTCACGATCGAGCGCGGCCGCGGCTACGTGTCGGCGACCCAGAACCGCAACGAGTACGCCGAGGCCGGGCAGATCCCCGTCGACTCGATCTACTCGCCCGTTCTCAAGGTCAGCTACCGCGTCGAGGCGACCCGTGCCGGTGAGCGCACCGACTTCGACAAGCTCGTCCTGGACGTCGAGACGAAGAACAGCATCCTCCCGCGGGATGCCGTCGCCTCGGCTGCGAAGACCCTGACCGAGCTGTTCGGCCTCGCGCGCGAGCTGAACGTCGAGGCCGAGGGCATCGAGATCGGCCCGGCGCCGGTGGAGCCCGTGCTCTCCAGCGAGCTGTCCATGCCGATCGAGGACCTCGACCTGTCGGTCCGCTCCTACAACTGCCTCAAGCGCGAGGGCATCAACACGGTGTCCGAGCTCGTGGCGCTGTCGGAGACGCAGCTCATGAACATCCGCAACTTCGGCCAGAAGTCGGTCGACGAGGTGCGCGACAAGCTCATCTCGCTCGGTCTGTCGCTCAAGGATTCGGTGCCCGGTTTCGACGGCGCCCACTTCTACGGCGCAGGCGAAGACGAGTCCTTCTGACCTTCCCGAATATCTGACCAGGAGTTAGACGAATATGCCTAAGCCCAACAAGGGACCCCGCCTCGGAGGCGGCCCCGCCCACGAGCGCCTGCTGCTTGCCAACCTCGCATCGGCGCTGTTCACCCACAAGTCGATCAAGACGACCGAGACCAAGGCCAAGCGCCTGCGTCCGCTCGCCGAGCGCATGATCACGTTCGCCAAGCGCGGCGACCTGCACGCTCGTCGCCGGGTGCTCTCGATCCTCGGCAACAAGGACGCCGTGCACGTCCTCTTCGCCGAGATCGCTCCGCTGGTCGCCGAGCGCGAGGGCGGCTACACCCGCATCACGAAGGTCGGCAACCGCAAGGGCGACAACGCCCCCATGGCCGTGATCGAGCTCGTCCTCGAGCCCGTCTCGCCGAAGGCGAAGAAGGCCGCTCCGAAGGCTGAGAAGGCCGCCCCCAAGGCCGAGAAGCCGGCTGCGGATGCTGCTGAGGCCGGTGCCGAGTCGCAGGAGGAGGGCGCAGCCGCTGAGGCCGTGGCCGCCGCTGCGCTCGTCGACGGTGAGTTCGGTGCGGACTCCGCCGCTCCTCTCGAGGACGGCTCCGCTCCCGAGGGCTTCGACATCAAGGGCAACAAGGACTCCATGAAGTTCCACCGTCCCGATGGCCAGTGGTACGAGCAGACCGTCGCCGAGGTGTGGTTCCGCACCGCTGAGGCCGCTGAGGCCGCAGGCTTCACCGAGGCCGGCAAGTAACACGCCGCCGAGAAGGCCCGCCATCCCCTTGAGGGGCGGCGGGCCTTCTCGCGTCTCCCGGCGTGCAGGACCAGGATGCTTCGAGCGATAGGCTTGCGCGAGTGAGTGAGCTTCAGGATGCGAGGGTGCGCGGCCCCCGCGCATACCTGACCTTCATCGTCATCGGCATGCTGGCAGGGCTCCTCTCCGGTCTGTTCGGCGTCGGCGGCGGCACGGTCATCGTGCCGCTCCTCGTCCTCATGCTGCACTTCGATCAGCGGCTGGCCGCCGGCACCTCACTCGCCGCGATCGTCCCCACCGCGAGCGTCGGCGTCATCTCGTACGCGGCCAGTGGATCGGTCGCCTGGATCCCCGCGCTGATCCTCGCCGCCGGCGCCGTCGTCGGTGCGCAGATCGGCACGCGTCTGCTTCCACGGATCTCGCAGAACGCACTGCGCTGGGGATTCGTCGTGTTCCTCGTGATCGTGATCGTCAGCCTGTTCGTCGTCATCCCGTCGCGCGACGCGGTGTTCGAACTCGGCTGGATCAACGGCATCGCCCTGGTTGTGGTGGGTGTCGGCACCGGCATCATCGCGGGTCTCATCGGCGTGGGCGGCGGCGTGGTCGTCGTCCCCGTGCTCATGCTCGCGTTCGGTACGAGCGACCTCGAGGCCAAGGGCACGTCCCTGCTGATGATGATCCCCACCGCGATCTCGGGGACCTTCGGCAACCTCCGTCACCGCAACGTCGACCTGGTCGCAGCCGGGATCATCGGACTGTCCGCCTGCACGATGACCGCGCTCGGCGCCTGGCTCGCCACGCTCATCGACCCGTTCGCCGGCAACATGCTCTTCGCCGCATATCTGGCGTTCATCGCGATCCAGATGGCGATCAAGGCCCTGCGCTCGCGTCCCCGCCGCGGTTGACGCGGCATCCGCTCGGTAGACTTGACCGGTGCCTGTGAACAACGATCTCGTCGGCCGGGAGTTCCCGCCGACCCCGCCGTATCTGGTCGGACGTGAGAAGGTGCGCGAGTTCGCCCGCGCCGTCTTCGCCGACGCCCCGCTGCACACCGATGTCGACGCGGCCCGCGCGCTCGGCTACGCCGACGTCGTCGCGCCGCCGACCTTCGCGATGGTGATCCAGGACCTCACGCTCCAGCAGCTGCTGTCCGAGCCCGACTCCGGCATCGTCCTGGCCCGCACCATCCACGCCGAGCAGCGCTTCGCCTACTCGCAGCCGATCGTCGCGGGCGTCGAGCTGACAGGACAGCTGAAGGTCACCGGCATCCGCATGATGGCGGGCAACGCCATGATCACCAGCGAGGCCGAGATCACGGATGCCGACGGCGCCCACGTCGTCACCGCAACGAGCGTGCTGCTGGTCGGATCCGACGACGAGGAGGCGGCGGCATGACATACGAGGTCGGAGACGTGATCGCCGAGCGCACCGTCCATCTCACCCGCGAGTCCCTCGTCCGCTACGCGGGTGCGTCGGGCGACTTCAACCCGATCCACTACCGCGATGACGTCGCGGCAGCC
The DNA here is from genome assembly GCF_040702785.1 of Microbacterium sp. NPDC077644. Lineage (NCBI taxonomy): Bacteria > Bacillati > Actinomycetota > Actinomycetes > Micrococcales > Microbacteriaceae > Microbacterium > Microbacterium sp. NPDC077644. The sequence continues at coordinate 25,603 of NZ_JBFBME010000002.1, read as the reverse complement.
GTCGGACTGCCCGGCGTCCTCGCCCACGGGATGCTGACGATGGGGCTGGCCTCGTCCGTCGTCGTCGCCGCGCTCGGCGACACCGCTCGCATCACCGACTACGGCGTGCGGTTCACCCGCCCCGTCGTCGTCGACCCCGAGGACGGTGCCGACGTGTCCGTGTTCGCGAAGGTCGGCGCGGTCGACGAGGCATCCGCGCGCATCGATCTGACGGTGAAGCACGCCGACACCACGGTGCTCGTCAAGGCGCAGCTGCGCGTCGCCCTCTGATGACCGAGATCGCGCCCGCAAGCCTCGCGGACCTCACGACGCTGCGCACCGGCGCCGCGCCCGAACGGATGCTGGATGCCACGACCACGGACGAACTGGTCGAGGCGCTCCGCGACACGTGGTCGCGCGGGGACGAGTGGTTCGTGCTCGGCGGCGGATCGAACCTCTTCGTCGGGGACGAGCCGTTCGAGGGCACCGTGATCCGCATCCTGACGACGGGCATCGAGCGGCTCCCGTCGCCGCATCCCGGCCGCGTGCGGCTCCGGATTCAGGCAGGACACAACTGGGACGACCTCGTCGCCTACACGGTCGACCATGGTCTCGCGGGAATCGAGGCGATGAGCGGCATCCCGGGCACCGTCGGCGCTGCTCCCGTGCAGAACGTGGGCGCGTACGGGCAGGAGATCCAGGAGACCCTCGTCGAGGTCGACCTCATCGACGAGTCCACCGGCGAGGTGCAGACCGTGCCGGCATCCGAACTCGGACTGGGCTTTCGCACGTCGGTGCTCAAGCATCACTACGGCGGCGCGCCGATCCGCCGAGCCGTCATCCTCTCGGTGACGCTCGACCTCGCGGAGGTCGGCGAGGCGGGACGCCCGATCGGCGGCGAGCAGTTGCGGCGCGCCCTCGGCATCGACGACGACGAGCGCGTCTCGCTCGCGCACGTCCGGGAGCGGATCCGTGCGACCAGAGCGGCCAAGGGGATGCTGCTGAACCCCGACGACCCCGATACGGCCAGCGCCGGGTCGTTCTTCCAGAACCTCATCGTGCCCGAGACGGTCGCCGCCCAGCTCCCGCCGGAGTGCCCGCGGTGGCCGGTCGAACCCGATCTGGATGCTGCGACCGTGATCCCGCTCGAGTCGTTCGACGGCTACGTTCCGCCCGCGAAGACGACGCGCCCCGACGTCAAGGTCAGCGCCGCGTGGCTCATCGAGAACTCCGGCATCCGCAAGGGATTCCGGCTGCCGCGCTCGCGCGCCGGCATCTCGACAAAACACGCGCTGGCGCTCACCAACCGCGGCGGAGCGACGGCGGGCGAGCTGGCCGAGCTCGCCCGGTACATCCAGGCCCGGGTGCATTCGGAGTTCGGTCTGCTGCTGCAGCCCGAGCCGGTGCTGGTGGGCGTCGAGCTCTAAGGATAGCGTGGCGGGATGAGCGGACTCGTCCCATACCTCTTCTTTCCCGGCACCGCCGCCGAGGCGCTGACCTTCTACCAGGGCGTCTTCGGCGGAGAGCTGCAACTGTTCACGTATGAGCAGTTCGGTCGCACCGATGGTCCGGACGATGCGATCGCGCACGGTGCGCTGAACGGTGCGGTGCAGGTCTTCGCCTCGGATGCCGCGGGCGACGAGGATGCCGTGCACATCGTCGGTGCGATGTTCTCGCTGCTCGGCACCGCCGATGCTGAGACGCTGCAGCAGTGGTTCGCCGCGCTCGGTGAGGGCGGCACGATCACCGACGGGCTGCAGAAGCGCCCGTGGGGCGACTACGACGGGCAGGTCACGGATCGCTACGGCATCCGCTGGCTGATCGGGTACCAGGAGTCCTGACGCGGGTCTACGCGAACAGGCGCTGCAGCCGCTGCACGCCCTCGAGCAGCTGGTCGTCGCCGAGGGCGTACGACAGGCGCAGGTATCCGGACGGGCCGAACGCCTCGCCCGGGACCACGGCGACCTCGGCCTCGTCGAGGATGAGATCGGCGAGCTCGAGCGACGTAGTGGGCGTCTTGCCCGCCCACGTCCGACCGATCAGGCCCTGCACGTCCGGGTAGACGTAGAACGCCCCGAGCGGGTTCGGAACCCGGACGCCGTCGATCTTCGACAGCTCCGAAACGATGAGCTTCCGGCGGCGGTCGAAAGCCTCGCGGAACTGCTCGGCCTCGGTCTGCGGACCGCTGAGGGCTGCGATCGCCGCCTTCTGCGCGATGTTGTTGACATTGCTCGACAGGTGCGACTGCAGGTTGCCGGCGACCTTGATGGCGTCGGCGGGGCCGACCATCCAGCCGACGCGCCATCCGGTCATCGCGTAAGTCTTGGCCACGCCGTTGACGAGGATCGTCTGGCCGGCGACATCCGGCACCGCCTCGACGATCGAGGTCGCCTTGACGCCCTCGTAGGTGAGGTTCTGGTAGATCTCGTCCGAGATGATCCAGATGCCGTGCTCGAGCGCCCACTCGCCGATCGCGCGGGTCTCCTCGGCGGTGTACACCGAGCCGGTCGGATTCGACGGCGAGACGAACACCAGGACCGTCGTACGTGAGGTGCGCGCGGCCTCGAGCTGCTCGACCGTCACCTTGTAGTCCTGGTCGGCCCCGGCGAAGACCTCGACCGGCATGCCGTCGGCCAGCCGGATCGCCTCGGGATAGGTGGTCCAGTACGGAGCGGGCAGGAGCACCTCGTCGCCAGGGTTCACGACGGCCTGGAACGCCTGGTAGACCGACTGCTTGCCGCCGTTGGTGACGATCACCTGGCTGGGGGAGACCTCGAGCCCCGAGTCGCGCAGCGTCTTGGCCGCGATCGCCTCACGCAGCGCCGGGAGGCCCGGGGCGGGGGTATACCGGAAGTTCGCGGGATCCTTCAGGGCCTCGGCTGCGGCATCCACGATGAACTGCGGCGTCGCGAAGTCGGGCTCGCCGGCGGCGTAGGAGATGACGGCCTTGCCCTCGGCCTTGAGCGCTTTGGCCTTGGCATCGACCTTGAGCGTCGCCGACTCGGCGATGGCGGACAGCTTGCGGGAGAGAGGTGCGCGTTCGGTCACACCTCAGATGCTACTCGGGCTGGTCCGAAGCCGTGAGACATGCTCTGGTTGTGAGACTGAGTCCCAGCTACAATGATTCTCAGTCTCGTACCGTCTACTCAGGAGTGAACGATGAGCGCAGCCACCCCGTACATCCCCCCGATCGCGGAATACGCCTTCCTCTACCGTGAGGCCTTCGGCCGCGACATCGTCGCCGCGGCATCCGGCGGAGCGATCACCGCCGACGACGCCGTCGAGATCATCGCGGGCGCCGGTGAATTCGCAGCCGAGGTGCTCGCGCCGCTCGACCGCGCAGGCGACCGGATCGGCGCGCGTCTCGAGAACGGCGAGGTGCACCTGCCCGACGGATTCGCCGAGGCCTACCAGGCGCTCGTGGAGGCGGGCTGGGTCAGCGCGACCGCGCCGGAGTCCGCAGGCGGCGACGGGCTGCCCGAGTCCATCGGGGCCGGCCTCGGCGAGATCTGGAACGGCTCCAACATGGCGTTCGCGCTGTGCTGGATGCTGAGCGCAGGGGCGATCCACGCGCTCGACGCCGCGGCATCCGATGAACTGCGCGAGACGTACCTGACCAAGCTCGTCAGCGGCGAGTGGACCGGGACGATGAACCTCACCGAGCCTGAGGCGGGCAGCGACCTCGGAGCGATCCGCACCACGGCGACTCCGCGCGAAGACGGCACGTACTCGATCAGCGGACAGAAGATCTTCATCACCTGGGGCGACCACGACTTGGCCGAGAACATCGTGCACCTGGTCCTCGCCCGGACCCCTGGTGCGCCGGACGGTGCGAAGGGGCTCTCGCTCTTCGTCGCACCGCGCACGCTCGTGAACGCGGACGGCTCGCTGGGTGAGCGCAACCGCGTCGAGACCGTCGCGATCGAGCACAAGATCGGCATCCACGCGAGCCCCACCTGCGTGCTGTCCTACGAGGACGCCACCGGCTACCTCGTCGGAGAACTCCACGGCGGCCTCGCGGGCATGTTCGTGATGATGAACTCGGCCCGCGTCGGCATGGGCCACCAGGCGACCGGCATCTCCGACCGTGCCTACCAGGGTGCTGCGGACTACGCCGCCGGACGCCTGCAGGGATCGGTCCAGGACAGGCCCGCCGGCGCTCCGATCGCCGAGCACCCCGACGTGCGCCGCATCCTGCGCTCCATGTCGAGCCAGGTGTTCGCGATGCGGGCACTCGCCGTGCACGTCGGCGACCTTTTCGACCGGGCGCACGACGAGGCCGATCTGCTGCCCATGGCCGAGTTGTTCGTTCCGATCCTCAAGGGATGGACGAGCGAAGAGGCGCTGCGCGTCACGAGCGACGGCATCCAGGTCTACGGCGGCATGGGCTTCGTCGAGGAGACCGGCGCAGCCCAGCACTACCGCGACGCGCGCATCATCCCGATCTACGAGGGAACGACGGCGATCCAGTCCAACGACCTCATCGGGCGCAAGGTGCTGCGCGACGGCGGCTCGACCGTCGGTGCCCTCTTCGCGCAGATCGACGAGACCGTCGCCGCGCTGCGGGCGACGGAGGGTGCTGTGGCGGTTCGTGTCGCGGACCGTCTCGCGCGCGCGGTGGAGGCCGCGCGGCGTGCCACCGACGCCCTGCTCGCCTTCGGCCTGGGACGCGATGCATCGGCCGTCAGCGTCCCGTACCTCATGCTGCTCGGTACACTCTCGGGCGGCTGGATGCACGCGCTCGCCGTGGTCGCGGTCGCGGCGCATGCTGAGCCTGCCGAGACGGATGCCGCACGCCTGACCGACGCGGACTTCTACGCCGCGCACCACCTCGCCCGTGTGCACGCGCTCGCCGAGACCGTCGCTGTCGGCGAGATCGCCTGACCGCCCCCGCGAAACAGGCCTTGCCGCGCGAAACATGTCGTGGCAAGACCTGTTTCGCTGTGCAAGACCTGTTTCGCGGGCGCAGCAGCTGGATGCGCGCGCTCAGTCCTCCTCGACGAGGTGCTTCGAGTACGCCGACAGCGTCAGGAACGCGGGGAACTCCGTCCCCAGCGACACCTCGCGGAAGATGTCGGCCGCCTCGTCGTAGCGGTCGCCGGCCGAGCGCGTGGTCTGCGCGAGCACCTCGGTGATCAGGCCCTCGACGTACTCGGCGGTGATGCGCGTGCCGTCGTCGGTCGACCGGTCCTGGTGGATCCACTGCCACACCTGCGAACGCGAGATCTCGGCGGTCGCGGCATCCTCCATGAGGTTGTCGATCGCCACGGCGCCGAGGCCCCGCAGCCACGCCTCGATGTAGCGGATCGCCACGGAGACGTTGTCGCGCACGCCCTGGGCGGTGATCGGGCGGCCGATGCGCAGGTCGAGCAGATCGGATGCCTTCACGTTCACGTCGTCGCGCTGACGGTCGACCTGGTTCGGGCGGTCGCCGAGCACGGCGTCGAACTCGGCCTGAGCCGTGGGGATCAGATCGGGGTGCGCGACCCAGGTGCCGTCGAAGCCGTCGCCGGCCTCGCGCTTCTTGTCGGCGGAGACCTTCTCGACAGCCGCGGCCGTCACCTCGGGGTCGCGACGGTTCGGGATGAACGCGCTCATGCCGCCGATCGCGAACGCTCCGCGCTTGTGGCAGGTCTGCACCAGCAGCTCGGTGTAGGCCCGCATGAACGGCACCGTCATCGTGATCTCGCTGCGGTCGGGCAGCACGAAGCGGGCGCCGCGACCGCGGTAGTTCTTGATGATCGAGAAGATGTAGTCCCAGCGTCCGGCGTTCAGGCCCGCGCAGTGGTCGCGCAGCTCGTACAGGATCTCGTCCATCTCGAAGGCCGCCGGCAGCGTCTCGATCAGCACCGTCGCGCGGATCGTGCCGTGCTCGATGCCGATGTACTCCTCGGCGAACGTGAAGACGTCGTCCCAGAGCTTGGCCTCTTCGCTGGACTCGAGCTTCGCGATGTAGAAGTAGGGGCCGCGGCCGCTGTCGATGAGCGCCTGGGCGTTGTGGAAGAAGTACAGCCCGAAGTCGACGAGCGACCCGGATGCCGCCATGCTGCGGCCCGTACGGTCGATGAACGTCAGGTGCTTCTCGACGAGGTGCCACCCGCGCGGGCGCATCACGATGGTCGGGGTGCGCTCGGCCGTGACCTCGTAGCGCTTGCCCTCGGGGGAGGTGAAGCTTAGCTCGCCGCGGATCGCGTCGCGCAGCGACAGCTGGCCGCCGATGACGTTCTGCCAGGTGGGGCTGGTGGCATCCTCCTGGTCGGCGAGCCAGACGCGGGCGCCGGAGTTCAGTGCGTTGATGGTCATCTTCGGGTCGGTGGGACCGGTGATCTCCACGCGGCGGTCCTCGAGCCCGGGGCCGGCGCCGGCGACGCGCCAGTCGGCGTCCTCACGGATGTGCCGGGTGTCGTCGCGGAACTGCGGGTCGTGGCCGCTGCCGATCTCGAAGCGGCGGCGCAGACGATCGGCCATCCGGTCGTGGCGGCGGTTCGCGAAGCGGTGGTGCAGCTCGGTGAGGAACGCGATCGCCTCCGGCGTGAGGATCTCGTCGAACCGGTCTCGTACGGGACCCGTGACCGTCAGGGCGGGGCCCTGCTGGATGGTCTGGGTCGGAGCGGTGGTCGGAGGAGCGGTGGGAGTGGTCATGATCTGGATCCTTGCGTTGAGACGGTTGCTGGTGTCTGTCGGCCCGGATGCTCTGGTGGAAGCGGTGGGCGATCGAGGCGTGTCACCTACTCTGCGTGAAGTTCAAGCGCTCCGAAGGCCAATCTCGAGGTGAAGAATTTTAAAACTTCTGCTTTCGTGACAGAATCGGCCGCATGAGCAACGCCGACGCTGCAGAAGACACCGACGCCCTCACGATCGGCCGCCGCATCCGGCAGCTGCGCACCGCCCGGGGCATGACGCTCGACGACCTGGCATCGGCCGTCGACCGCGCCCCGAGCCAGATGTCGATGATCGAGACGGGCAAGCGCGAGCCGAAGCTCACGCAGCTGCAGGCGATCGCCCGCGCTCTCGGCGTCACGATCGATGCTCTGCTCGAGGGCGAGCCGCTCGACGAGCGCAGCGCGGCCGAGATCGCACTCGAGCGCGCGATGAAGGGGCAGACCTTCCAGGCGCTGGGCATCGAGCCGTTCCGCATCGCGAAGACGGTGCCGACCGAGGCGCTCAAGGCGCTGCTCGCGCTGCACGGCGAGATCGATCGGCTGAAGGACGAGCGCGCGGCGACGCCGGAGGAGGCCCGCCGCGCGAATGTCGAGCTGCGCCATCTCATGCGCAGCCAGGACAACTACTTCGAAGACCTCGAGGAGCATGCGTCGCGCATCCTCACGGCAGTCGGGCACCCGGGCGGGCCGCTGACCCAGCGCACGGCATCCGAGATCGCCGCGTATCTCGGATTCACGCTGCACTACGCGCCCGACCTGCCGCAGACCACGCGCTCGGTCGCCGATCTGGCGAACGGGCGGCTCTACCTCTCCACCAGCATCCAGGCCAAGGGCGACGCCCGCACCTCGGTGCTGCAGGCCCTGTCGAGTCGGATCCTCGGCCACGCCGAACCGCACAGCTACGCGGAGTTCCTGCGCCAGCGGGTCGAGACGAACTACCTCACCGGGGCGCTGATGATCCCCGAGTCGCACGTCGTGCCGTCCCTGAAGGCTGCCAAGGAGCGCAGGGCGATCTCGATCGAGGACCTCCGCGACGCCTACTCGGTCTCGTACGAGACAGCGGCGCACCGCTTCACGAACCTCGCCACCCGGCACCTCGACATCCCGGTGCACTTCCTCAAGGTGCACGAGTCGGGCACGATCACGAAGGCGTATGAGAACGACGACGTGAACTTCCCGACCGACCGCCTGGGCGCGATCGAGGGGCAGATGTGCTGCCGCCGGTGGACGAGCCGGGTCGTGTTCGATGAGGACGACCGTTTCAACCCGTACTACCAGTACACCGACACGGGCAACGGCACCTACTGGTGCACCGCCCGCGTCGAGGCGTCCAGCGAAGGCCTGCACTCGGTGAGCGTCGGGGTGCGCTTCGACGACACCAAGTGGTTCGTCGGCCGGGATACCCCGCACCGCGGCGTCTCGAAGCACTCGGTGGAGGTCTGCTGCCGCCGTGCACCCGCCGACCTCGAGGAGCGCTGGCGCGAGCAGTCCTGGCCGAACGTGAAGACGCCGCGCACGCTGCTGGCGACCCTGCCGACGGGGTCGTTCCCCGGTGTCGACACGACCGACGTGTACGAGTTCCTCGAGGCGCACGCCCCGCGCTGATCCTGGCGCGCGGAGCCGGACAGGGCGGACGTCAGACGCGCCGGGCCATGTAGACGTCGATCTCGTCCTCCTCGTACGGCTCGAAGCCGTACCGCTCGTACAGGCGCCGCGCCGGGCTGCCCTGCAGCACGTTCAGGCGGTACGTGCCGGGCTGGCGCAGGATGACGTCGAGGATGCCGCTGCCGACGCCGCGGCCCTGCACGGCGGCATCCAGGTAGAAATGCTCGATCCAGGTGGCGTCCTCGGCGACGCGGACCGCGATGGATCCGGCATCCCTGCCGTCGACGACGATCACGCTGGTGGAGGCCGGGGCGAACGCCGCGCGGAACCGCTCCCGCACGCGCACCGGGTCGAAGCGCCCGAGCCGTTCGAGGTCGTCGCGGAGCACGGTCGCGCGCAGCTCGACGATCCAGTCGGCATCCTCGATCCGACACGGGCGCAGCGTCCAACTCACGCATGCAACCCTAACGATGCGCGCGCGTTCCCAACGATGCGCGCGCGTCGCGCTAACCTGGCGACGTCGTGACTTCAGGAGGGGATGCCATGACCGCCGAGCCGGACGCCGAATCCGATGCGCGCCTGTGGAGGGACGAGTTGCGCTCGATGGTCAGCGGGGTCAGCCTCGTGGTTCTCATCGCGGCGATCGCGCTCGCTGTGTGGGGCGTCTTCGATTCGATGACGGATGCCGACGGGGACCGGTTCTGGGGCAATTTCATCGTCGCCTCCCCGGGGATCTATGCGGGCTGGTTCATGCTCGAGGTCGTATGGAAGCGGCTCGCTCACGTCGGCACCGTCCTGCTGCGCCTGATCTCCGCCTGCATCATCGCGCCCGCGCTCGTCGCGATCCCCGTCGGCGTGATCCAGGCGATCGCCGTGGCATTCCCCGGCGTTCGCGACACGATCACGGAGGCCAAGAGTCTCAACGGCGGGTTCCACTACTGGTGGGACGAGGGCTTCGCCACCCAGCTGCTCCTCGTGCCGTTGGGCGGCTACGCGATCGGCATGTGCATCCCGCTCGCCGTCGCCCTCATCATCGCGCTGCCGGTGATCTCGATCCGTGCTCCGCAGATCGCGGCGCAGGGCTCGCACCTCGAGAAGGTCGAGGGGGCGAAGCAGTTCTCGACCACGGCGTTCGTGTTCTGCGGTCTCGGGGCGACGACGCTGGGCATCATCCTGTGGGTGTTCGGAGAGGGGCGCAGCATCGCCGACTTCCCGGAGTATCTCGGGCGCTTCATCCGCACCATGGAGCAGGGCTATGTGTACTGGGAAGACGGCATGTGGCTGCTCGGCGTCGTGTGCGTCGTGATCGGGGTGGGGCTGATGGGCTGGGGCTGCGTCCGCGTGCTGTTCGCCCGCGGCGCCGCGCAAGACTGACCGCGAGAATGCCGCTGCCGTAGGAGACGGATGCTGGCACGCGCCGTCTCGCCGCGCAGTGCAATTCTCAGGCGGTCGGGGAGGCCTGCAGCAGCGCCCACAGCTCGGCGCGCGCCGGAAACGCCGACAGGTCGAGGCCGAGGAGGCGCGATGCCTGCGCGACGCGCGAGCGCAGGGTGTGGCGATGGATGCCGAGGGCGGATGCCGCCGGATCCAGACGCGCGTCGTGCTCGAGCCAGACGCGAAGCGTGTGCTCGAGGTCGGGGTCCGCAGCGCGCAGCGGCGCGAGCCGGGACTGCGCCACGAGCCCGGCGTCGTCCGTGCGCAGGGCGGCGAGGATGCCGGACGCCGACGCCTCAGCGAAGCGGGTCACGCCAGACCCGCCGCGGCGCAGTGCGCTGAGCGCCTGCCCGTGCGCGTGCGAGAACGCCGTATAGTCGACACCCTCCGACGCGCCGATGCGGATGCCGAAGCGCTCGGCGGCTTCGTCGAGCAGCGCGGCATCCGTCTCGGGAAGGCACACGACCACGCCTTCCGGCGAGCTCGCCAGGAACGCGCGGGAGCCGCGCTCGGCCCGCCGCCGCTCCCACCACTCCTCGAGCGCCCCCGGGCCGGCATCCGGCGCGACGGCGACGATGACCGGCAGTGCGGGCAGCGTTCCGAGCACCTGCCGGGCGAGGGCGTCGTCGTCAGCGAGGAGCGACACCAGCAGCTGGGAGTGCAGGCGCCGGCGGGCGTCTTCGAGCTCCTCGGTCTGCTCCAGCGCGAGGCCGGCCATCGCGATCACCGAGGTGACGACGGCGCGTGCCTCCGAATCCAGGCCCGGCGCGGCGATCGCGATCGCCCCGCGCAGGCCCCGCGAACGTCCGAGAGTGAACAGTTGCACGGCGTGCCCGTCGAGCACGACGGACCGGCCGGCTTCCGCCCCCCGGGCGAGGACGTCCGAGACATGCCCGTCGAGCTCGGCGCGGGCGGCGGGTGAGATGCCGCCGGGGGGATGCTCCAGCGTCAGCGCGCCCGCGGCGTCGAACATCGCCACCCAGGCGTCGAGTCGTCGGCCGAGCTCGGCGATGATCGCGACGAGTCCGTGCGGACGCAGCGCTGCAGCGGCGAGCGCGCGCTGCGTGTCGAGCGCCCAGCTGCGGCGGGCGAACGCCTGGGCGGCGACCGCCTCGGCGTGAGCGCGGGCGACGGCGATGAACGGCGTCTCGTACGGCACCTCGAACAGGGGGATTCCGGCGCTTGCGCATGCCTCGACAAGGGCAACCGGCACCTCGGGATGCCGCACGCCGGTACCGAAGCCGAGCCCGGCGACGCCGCGCGCGGCGAGCCGATCGACGTACTCCTCGGGGGACGTCTGCCCGTCGAACTGGCCACCCGTCGTCAGAAGCGCGAGGTCATCGGCGAGGAAAGGGGTCGGGTCGGGCAGATCGGTCGAGTGCACCCACCGCAGTGGGCGATCCACCGCCTCGTCGGCCCCGGAGACGAGGCGCAGGGCAAGAGCGGGTGTCGCGAGCAGACTGCGGAGATTGGCGTCCGACATCGATGTCCAATCGGGTGAACAGGTTGCCGAAATTATACAATTCGGCGAATGCATCCGGGAATCGTTCGGAATACGCTCGCGATATGAGCCTCCTCGACACCATCCCCGCCGGCGGACCGACCCTCGCCCAGGAGCGCCGCCTGGTCACTCCACTGCCGGGTCCGCGTTCGGCCGAGATCCTCGCCCGCAAGGCGGATGCCGTCCCCGCCGGCGTCGCGCACACGGTGCCGATCACCGCGGTCGCGGCCGGTGGTGGCATCGTCGTCGATGCCGACGGCAACTCCCTCATCGACCTGGGCTCCGGCATCGCCGTCACCTCGGTCGGCAACGCGCACCCCAAAGTCGCCGCAGCCGTCGCCGCGCAGGCCGCCCAGTTCACGCACACCTGCTTCATGATCTCGCCCTACGAGTCGTACATCGAGGTGGCCGAGGCGCTGAACCGACTCACCCCCGGCGACTTCGCGAAGAAGACCGCGCTGTTCAACTCCGGCGCCGAGGCCGTCGAGAACGCGATCAAGATCGCCCGCAAGCACACCGGCCGTCAGGCGGTTGTCGCCTTCGAGCACGGCTATCACGGTCGCACGAACCTCACCATGGCGCTGACCGCCAAGGCGATGCCCTACAAGAGCGGATTCGGTCCGTTCGCCCCCGAGGTCTACCGGGCGCCGCTGTCGTACCCGTTCCGCGACGGCCTGTCCGGGGCGGATGCCGCGACCCGCGCCATCACGCAGATCGAGAAGCAGGTCGGCGCCGACAACCTCGCGGCCGTCATCATCGAGCCGATCCAGGGCGAGGGCGGGTTCATCGTCCCGGCGGACGGATTCATGCCCGCGATCGCGGAGTGGTGCCGCGCGAACGGCGTGGTGTTCATCGCCGACGAGGTGCAGACCGGCTTCGCCCGCACCGGCACGATGTTCGCCTCGGAGCAGTTCGACATCGAGCCCGACCTCGTCACCACGGCCAAGGGCATCGCCGCCGGCCTCCCGCTCGCCGCCGTCACCGGCCGCGCCGAGATCATGGATGCCGCGCACGCCGGAGGCCTCGGCGGCACCTACGGTGGCAACCCCATCGCGTGCGCCGCAGCCCTCGCCGCGATCGACGTGTTCGAGAACGACGGGATGGTCGAGCGCGCCCAACAGATCGGTGCTCTGCTGCGCGAGCGTCTGAACGCCCTGGCCGCCGCGGACTCCCGCATCGGCGACGTCCGCGGTCGCGGCGCGATGACGGCGATCGAGTTCGTCGACCCGGCCACGAAGGCGCCGGATGCCGCACTCGCGGGTGCCGTGGCCAAGGCGTGCATCGCCGAGGGCGTGATCGTGCTGACCTGCGGCACGTTCGGCAACGTCATCCGCTTCCTGCCCCCGCTGTCCATCGGCGACGAGCTGCTGAACGAGGGCCTCGACGTCGTCGCCGGCGCCCTCGCCGCCGCCTGATCCGCCCCGCAACGCCCGCAACGCCCGAGAACCAGGAGTGTCCATGAGCATCACCGCATCCGACGAGAAGACGCTGCTCGACAGCATCCCCACCGGCCTGTACATCGGCGGCGAGTGGGCGCCCGCGACCGGCGGCCGCACCTTCGACGTGCACGACCCGGCAACCGGGGCCGTCATCCGCTCGATCGCCGACGCGACCGCCGAGGACGGCATCCGCGCCCTGGACGCCGCGGCCGCCGCGCAGGACGAGTGGGCGGCGACGCCCGCCCGCACCCGCAGCGACATCCTGCGCCGTGCGTTCGACCTCGTGCAGGAGCGCAAGGAGGATCTCGCGCTGCTGATGACCCTGGAGATGGGCAAGCCCCTCGCCGAGGCGCGGGGCGAGGTCGCCTACGGCGGGGAGTTCCTGCGCTGGTTCAGCGAGGAGGCCGTGCGCATCAGCGGCCGCTACGGACAGAACCCCGAGGGCACAGGGCGCATGATCGTGTCGCAGCGCCCGGTGGGCCCCTCGTTCTTCATCACCCCGTGGAACTTCCCGTTCGCGATGGCCACGCGCAAGATCGCACCGGCGCTCGCCGCGGGCTGCACGGTCGTGATCAAGCCGCCGGCGCTGACGCCGCTGACGACGATCTTCTTCACGAAGCTCCTCGAGCAGGCGGGCCTGCCGGCAGGCGTCGTCAACGTCGTGCAGACCTCGTCATCGTCGAAGCTCTCGGCGCCGATCATCGCCGACCCCCGGCTGCGCAAGCTCTCCTTCACCGGGTCGACCGAGGTGGGGCGCAAGCTCATCGCGCAGGCCGCCGACGGCGTGCTCCGCGTCTCGATGGAGCTCGGCGGCAACGCGCCGTTCGTCGTCTTCGAGGACGCCGATCTCGACAAGGCGGTGGAGGGCGCGATGCTCGCGAAGTTCCGCAACATCGGGCAGGCCTGCACCGCTGCGAACCGGTTCATCGTGCACTCCTCGGTCGCCGGCGAGTTCGCCGACCGGATCACCGAGCGGGTGAAGGCCATGAAGATCGGCCGGGGAACCGAGGACGGCGTCGCGATCGGTCCGCTCATCGATGCGGATGCCGTCGACAAGGCCCACGCGCTCGTCGAGGACGCCGTCGAGCGCGGCGCGACGATCCGCACCGGCGGCAACGCAGTCGAGGGCGAGGGCACGTTCTACGAGCCCACCGTCGTCACCGAGGTGGCTGCGGGCAGCGACATCCTCCGCGAGGAGATCTTCGGCCCGGTGCTCGCGATCGCGACCTTCGAGACCGAGGCGGATGCCGTGCGCCTGGCGAACGACACCGAGTACGGTCTGGTCTCCTATGTCTTCACGGAGGACCTGGCCCGCGGACACCGCATGATCGACGCCCTCGAGACGGGCATGATGGGTCTGAACGTGGGCGTGGTCTCCAACGCCGCGGCTCCGTTCGGCGGGGTCAAGCAGTCCGGTGTCGGACGCGAGGGCGGCTTCGAGGGCATCCACGAGTACCTGTCCACGAAGTACACCCTGATCCCGAACTGAACCACCCCGCACACCCCGCGAGAGGACGATGATGACCGACTACGCCGTGACCAACCCCGCCACCGGTGAGACCGTCGCCACCTATGAGACCGCGACGGACGCCCAGATCGAGGAGACCGTCGTCCGCGCTCACGCCGCGGCATCCGTCTGGGGCGCGACGTCCCCGGCCGATCGCGCGGCGGTGATCCGCCGCATCGCCGAACTGCACCGCGAACGCAAGGACGACCTCGGGGCGGTGATCGTGAAGGAGATGGGCAAGCCCATCGCCGCTGCGGTCGGCGAGGTCGAGTTCGCCGCGGACATCATCGAGTTCTATGCCGACAACATCGAGCGGATCACGGGCGACCAGCCGCTCGACATCCTCGGAGACGGCACCGCGGTGATCCGCCGCGCGCCGCTGGGAGCACTGCTGGGCATCATGCCGTGGAACTTCCCGGCGTACCAGGTCGCCCGGTTCGCGGCTCCCAACCTGGCGATCGGGAACACGATCATCCTCAAGCACGCCCCGCAGTGCCCCGAGTCGGCGGCCATGATCGAGGCGATCTATGCGGATGCCGGGCTCCCCGACGGTGCGTACGTCAATGTGTACGCAACCAACGAGCAGGCGGCGACGATCATCGCCGATCCGCGCGTGCACGGCGTCTCGGTGACCGGATCCGAGCGCGCGGGCGCGGCCGTCGCCGAGGTCGCCGGTCGCAACCTCAAGAAGGTCGCGCTCGAGCTCGGCGGTTCGGACCCGTTCATCGTGCTCTCCACGGATGACCTGGATGCCGTCGTGCAGAACGCCGTCGATGCGCGCCTCGACAACAACGGTCAGTCCTGCAACGGCGCCAAGCGCTTCATCATCGCCGACGATCTGTATGACGAGTTCGTCGAGAAGTTCGTCGCCGCGCTCGCCGCCGTCGACGCGACCGACCCGACGCAGGAGGACACGGTCCTGGGGCCGCTCTCGTCGCTGGCCGCTGCCGAGCGTCTGCAGGAGCAGGTCGATCGCGCCGTGGCCCAGGGCGCCACGCTGCTCACCGGCGGCACGCGCGAGGGCGCCTTCTTCGCGCCGACCGTGCTGGCGGATGTCACCGCCGACATGGACGCTTATCAGGAGGAGCTGTTCGGTCCTGCCGCCGTCGTCTACCGCGCGGTCGATGAGGCGGACGCGGTCGCGATCGCGAACGGCACCCCGTTCGGACTCGGTTCGTACGTCTTCACGACGGATGCCGAGCAGGCCGAGCGCGTGGCCGACGGCATCGAGGCGGGCATGGTCTACGTCAACCTCGTCCTCGCCGACAGCCCCGAGCTTCCGTTCGGCGGCGTCAAGCGCAGCGGCACCTCGCGCGAGCTCGGCCTGCTCGCCGCGGACGAGTTCGTCAACAAGAAGCTCATCCGCAAGGCGTAGGCGGGCGGAGCGAGGATCTCTCGCTGATCCTGTCGAAGCGTCGATCCGGCCCCTTCGACAGGATCAGGGGTCGGACCCCAGTACCTTGGAGGGATGAAGCCCGAGCGCATCACCCGCACGCAGTCCGTCGTCGACGGGCTGCTCGACGAGATCATCGCCGGGCGACTGGTCGCGGGGGAGGCGCTGCCGGCGGAGGCCGACCTCGCCGCTCTCCTCGGCGTCTCCCGGCTGACGCTGCGCGAGGGGGTGCGCCTCCTCCAGGCGCAGGGCGTCATCGTGCCTGTGCCGGGCAGCCGCCACCGCGTCGCGCCCGTCGACGAGTGGACGGGGCTCGAGGCCGTCGTCCGGTACTCGCGCAGCGGGGGAGCGCGCCGGCGCTCGTCGCTGGATCTGCTCGACATGCGCGTGATGTTCGAGACCGGGGCGGCCGAGCTCGCGGCTCCTCGCGCCACGGCCGAGCACATCGCCGAGCTCGAGACCCTGCTCGAGCGGATGCGCACCGCGCACGACCAGGGCGACGTCCCGGGGTTCGTGGATGCCGACCTCGCCTTCCACGACGTGATCTTCGCCGCGGCCGACAACAGGATCCTCGTGGCATCCGTCCGTCCGCTGACCACGATGCTGCAGGACTCGCGCAGCGAGACGAGCGCGGTGCTCGAGATCCGCGAGCATGCGCTCGTGGAGCACGCCGCGGTCCTCGAGGCCATGCGCACGCGATCGGCGGATGCCGCCCGCGAGGCCATGGCGAGCCACATGCGCCAGACGCGCGACGACCTGCTGCACTACGTGCTCGGGGAGTAGGCGGCCGGGCACGGTTGCGCGGGCGAGATGTTCGGCGTACCCTCGTTATCTGATATCGGATAACCCGCTCCGATCTCTCAGATCCTCTGAACGAAGGAGTTCTCGTGCACATCGGCGCGCTGCTCGCCGGCATCCCGGCCCCGGTCGATCTCAGCGCAGCAGAGGTCCGTGCATCCCTGGATCCGAAGGGCGTCCTCGTCGTGCTCGACGACGACCCCACCGGCACGCAGTCGGTCGCGAACCTCCCCGTGCTCACGCGCTGGGAGAGCGAAGACCTCGCCGGCGCCTTCGCGACCGGAGCCCCCGCCGTCTACGTCCTCACCAACACGAGGTCGCTCGACGAGGCGGAGGCCGCGCGGCGCAATCGCGAGGTCGTCGCCGTCGCGCTCGCAGCCGCAGCGGATGCCGGCAAGCACGTGACCTTCGTCTCGCGGGGCGACTCCACCCTCCGCGGCCACTTCCCCCTCGAGACCGACGTGCTCGCCGCCGAGATCGTCGCGCACGGCGGGGAGGCCCCGGCCGTCACGCTGGTGATCCCCGCCTTCCCGGACGCCGGACGCATCACGGTCGACTCGGTGCACTACTGGGTCACCGGCGACGAGGCGACGCCGGTGGGCGAGACGCCGTTCGCGGAGGACGCGACATTCGGCTTCGCCTCCTCGGATCTGCGCGATTGGGTCGCAGAGAAGACCGACGGGCGCATCCCCGCCGGCGAGGTCGCAGCCCTCACGCTCGAGATCATCCGCGCCGGCGTCGAATCCGTCGGATCCTTCCTGCGCTCGGTGCCGCTCGGCTCGGTCGTCGCGGTCGACGTCGTGGAGGAGAGCGACATGCGCGTCCTCGCGCTCGCCCTGCACAGCCTCGATCGCGACGTGCTGCTGCGCGTCGGGCCTCCGTACGTCCGGGCGTACATCGGCCAGGAGATCGCCGAGCCGGTCTCCGCGGCCGACATCCCGTTCGCGTACGACCGCGGCGGGCTCGTCGTCGTCGGCAGTCACGTGCCGCTCACCACGGCCCAGCTCGCCGAGCTCCGCCGCCAGCGCCCTGACACGGTCACGATCGAGCTCGATGTGCGGCAGCTCATCGATGACCGCCGCAAGGCGCACCTGGATGCCCAGGCCCACGCGGTCGCCGAGGCGCTGGCATCCGGCTCCGTCATCGTGCACACCACGCGAGAGCTCGTCACCGGTGCAGACGGAGACGCCAGCCTCGAGATCGCTCGTCAGGTCTCCAGCGGCGTGGTCGACCTCGTGCGCCGCGTGCTCGCGATCGCCCCGCCGCGCTTCGTCATCGCCAAGGGCGGCATCACCTCCAGCGATGTCGCCAGCGAGGCGCTCGAGATCCGCCGCGCCACCGTGCTCGGACCGATGCTCCCGGGCATCGTCTCGCTCTGGCAGCCGCAGACCGGCCCCGCCGTCGGCATCCCGTACATCGTCTTCGCCGGCAACGTCGGCGACACCGATTCCCTGGCGCGCGTCGTCGCGACGCTCGCCGACGCAGAATGAACCCGAAAGGAACGCAGATGACCTCCACCGTCGCCGTCATCGGTCTCGGAGCCATGGGGCTCCCGATGGCCACCCGCCTCGCGCAGCGCTTCGAGGTGCGCGGCTTCGACATCGCCGAGGCCCGTGTCGCCCTCGCCGCCGAGCAGGGCGTGAAGCCCGCAGGCTCCGCCGCCGAGGCGGTCGCCGATGCCCAGGCCGTTCTCGTCGCCGTCCGCACCGGCGCGCAGCTCAATGACCTCTTGTTCGGCGAGAGCGGGCTCGCCTCGCACCTCGCGGACGGTGCGGTCGTGATCCTCACCAGCACCGTGGGCACCGAGGGGATCGGTGCCATCGCCGAGCAGCTCGCCGAGCACGGTGCACAGCTCGTGGATGCTCCGCTCTCGGGCGGACCCGTCCGTGCCGGCGAGGGCGACCTGCTCATCGTCGTCGGCGCTGCGCCCTCGGCGCTCGAGGTCGCTCGCCCCGTTCTCGACCAGTTGGCCTCGACGCTGTCGATCGTGGGTGACAAGCCCGGTGACGGCCAGGCGCTGAAGACCGTGAACCAGCTGCTGTGCGGCGTGCACATCGCCGCCGCCGCCGAGGCGCTGGCCCTGGCCGACGCCCTCGGCCTCGACCGCGAGAAGACGCTCGAGGCGCTGACCGCCGGGGCTGCGAACTCGTTCATGCTCGGCAACCGCGGCCCGCGCACCCTGCAGGCCTACGACGACGAGGGCGCCGAGGTGCTCAGCCGCCTGGACATCTTCGTCAAGGACATGGGCATCGTCGGAGACGCCGCCCGCGCCGCACACCTGTCCACTCCCGTGGCGAACGCCGCCGAGCAGCTGTTCCTGCTCGGCGAGGCCCAGGGCCTCGGTGCGCACGACGACTCCGCCGTCATCCGCGTCATCGCCCCCGAACGACTCTCCTGACACCGAACCCCACCACTCGGGCGCACCCGCGCCCATGAAACCGAAAGAAGAGATCCAGAGATGCTTCCTCTTCCCGCGCTGATCGCCATCGGCGTCGCAGGCCTCGCACTGCTGCTCCTGCTGATCATCCGCTTCAAGATGCAGGCGTTCTACGCCCTCATCCTCGTCTCGATCCTCGTCGGCCTCGCCGCAGGCCTGCCCATGACGACGATCCCGGCCTCCGGCGACACCCCGGAGCAGCTCGGCATCATCCAGGCGATCATCGCCGGAGTCGGAGGGACGCTGGGTTCGGTCGCCGTGCTCGTGGCGCTCGGCTCGATGCTCGGCAAGATCATCGAGCTGTCCGGGGGAGCGGAGTCGCTCGCCGGGAAGTTCACGAAGTGGCTCGGCCCGAAGCGGGTCGGCATCGCGCTGGTCATCGCTGCCGGCATCCTGGCGATCCCGGTGTTCTTCGATGCCGGCTTCATCATCCTCGTGCCGATCATCTTCGCCTTCTCGAAGATCGCCGGGCTCAACCCGATCAAGTTCGGGCTTCCCGTCGCGGGCATCATGCTCGCCGTGCACGTCGCAGTGCCGCCGCACCCGGGCATCGTCGGCGGCGCCACGATCCTCGGCGCAGATCTCGGCTGGGTCCTGATCTTCTCGCTGATCATCTCGATCCCGCTGGCGGCACTGTCGTTCTGGGTCGGCAAGCTCATCAACCGGCGCGAGTTCGCCATGATCGAGGCGACCAAGGAGATGTTCGACAGCTTCGGCACCGAACAGCCGTCGGCCAACGCCGGGCTCCGCGACGGCGAGAAGGCCCCCAGCGCGTTCACCGTCCTCGGCCTCATCCTTCTGCCCCTCGTGCTCATCATGCTGGGCACCACCGTCGCTCCGGCGTTCGAGGCCGGCAGCTTCTGGAACGGGTTCCTCGCCATGATCGGCCAGCCGATCTTTGCGCTCATGGTCGCGATCGCCGCGGCGATGTTCTTCCTCGGCGTGCGTCGCGGATGGTCGCCCGCGAAGCTCGGCGAGGTCATGGAATCGGCGCTGCCGTCGGCCGCGGTCATCATCCTCGTCACCGGTGCCGGCGGTGCGTTCGGCAAGATCCTCACCGAGACGGGCATCGGCGGCGCGGTCGCCGAGCTCATGGCCGGCAGCGGGATGCCGGTGCTCCTGGCCGCGTTCCTCATCTCGCTCACCATGCGCGCGGCCCAGGGGTCTGCGACCGTCGCGATTACGACGACGGCCGGTCTGCTGCTGCCCACCGTCGCGGTGCTCGGCCTGGACCCGATCCATATCGCGCTCGTCGCCGTCGCGATCGGCTACGGCGCGCTCGGCCTCAGCCACGTGAACGACTCGGGATTCTGGGTGGTTACCCGGTACCTGGGCCTGTCGGTCAAGGACGGCCTGCGCACCTGGACGCCTCTGACCACCGTCCTCGGCGTCGCCGGGTTCCTCCTCACCTGGCTCACCTACGCCCTCATCCCGATGGCCTAGGTCGGGGATTCCCGCGGAGAGGGGGCGGTTCGGCGCGATCACGGCGCCGGGCCGCCCTCTCGCCGTGAGGCGGGCGTACGCTCGGAGCCATGGCCACCGTCGCAGAGAACATCGTCCGAACCCTTCGCGCCAACCGGATCGACCGGGTCTACGGCATCCCCGGGGATTCGCTCAACGGATTCACCGACGCCCTTCGCAAGGACGGCATCATCCGCTGGCTGCATGTGCGCCACGAGGAGTCGGCCGCTTTCGCCGCCGCAGCGGATGCCGCGATCACCGGCGACCTCGCGGTCGTCGCCGGCTCCTGCGGCCCGGGCAACCTGCACCTCATCAACGGGCTGTTCGATGCCCAGCGGTCACGGGTGCCCGTGCTCGCGATCGCCGCGCACATCCCGACCACCGAGATCGGCACCGGCTACTTCCAGGAGACGCACCCGCAGGAGCTGTTCCGCGAGTGCAGCGTGTACGCCGAGTACGTCGCCGACCCTGCGCAGATGCCGCGTCTGATGGAGATCGCGATGCGCGCGGCGATCGAGGAGCGCGGGGTCGCCGTGCTCGTGATCCCGGGAGACGTCGCCCTCGCCGAGATCGAGGACGACCGCGCCGTGGTCATCGAGCGGGCGCATCCGGTCGTCGTGCCGAGCCCTGCCGAGCTAGAGAATACGGCGGAGCTGCTGAACGCGTCCAAGAGGATCACGATCCTCGCCGGCGCAGGGGCCGAGGGGGCGCACGATGCGGTCGTCGCGCTCGCCGACCGGCTCGCAGCTCCCATCGTGCACGCGCTGCGCGGCAAGGAGTTCATCGAGTACGACAACCCGTTCGACGTCGGAATGACAGGTCTGCTCGGCTTCGCCTCCGGCTACCGGGCGATGGAGTCGGCCGACACGCTGCTCGTGCTCGGATCGGACTTCCCGTACGCGCAGTTCTATCCGGAGGATGCGACCACCATCCAGGTCGACATCCGCGGTTCGCAGCTCGGCAAGCGGCATCCACTCGATCTCGGTCTGGTCGGCGACGTGCGGGCAACCGCCGAGGCGCTGCTCCCTCGCATCGCGGCGAAGTCCGACCGCTCGCACCTCGACGATGCCGTCGCCCACTACCGCAAGACGCGCACGAAGCTGGACGAGCTGGCCGTGCCCGCCAAGGGCAGGAACTCGATCCACCCGCAGTACCTCGCCCGCCTGCTCGATGAGCAGGCGTCCGACGATGCGATCTTCACGGCCGACGTGGGTTCTCCCACCGTCTGGGCGGCGCGCTATCTCACGATGAACGGCCGCCGCCGGCTGATCGGATCCTTCACGCACGGGTCGATGGCGAACGCCCTGATGCACGGCATCGGTGCCCAGGCTGCGCAGCCGGAGCGTCAGGTGGTCGCGCTCGCGGGCGACGGGGGACTGGCGATGATGCTCGGAGAGCTCATCACGCTCACGCAGAACAGGCTGCCGGTCAAGACGATCGTGGTGAACAACTCGTCCCTGAACTTCGTCGAGCTCGAGATGAAGGCGGCAGGGTTCGTCACCTACGGCACCGACCTCGACAACCCCGACTTCGCTGCCGTCGCCCAGGCACTCGGCATCTTCGCGCGGCGCGTCGAGCGCAGTGAGGATCTGCCGGATGCCGTCGCCGAGGTGCTCGCGCACGACGGGCCGGCCCTGCTGGACGTCGTCACCGAGCGGCAGGAGCTCTCCATGCCGCCGGCGATCACCGCCGAGCAAGTGAAGGGCTTCGCGCTGTACGCGATCCGCACCGTCATGTCGGGTCGCGGCGATGAGCTGCTCGACCTCGCGCGGGCCAACTGGCGGCAGCTGTTCTGAGGGGTGCACCCGCCGCCGGTTCGCCGGGCCGCGCACCATGCCGTACACTGGACAGGCAGTTGTCTGCATCCTTTTCCCGTGCCTCCGGGCGCGAGGGGGACGCAGACCCAGGGCCTCCCGGGGCTCTAGGGCGGTAGCTCAATTGGCAGAGCAGCGGTCTCCAAAACCGCAGGTTGCAGGTTCGATTCCTGTCCGCCCTGCGCGTCAGCGCCACGCTGGCACACGAAAGGTACATTCAGGATGGATCAGGACGAACCGCGCGGCGAGATCGTCGCGGCAGGCGGCGCCGCCGGTGTGAAGAGGCTCGGCTTCTTCGGGCGGATCGCACTGTTCTTCCGCCAGGTCATCGGCGAACTGCGCAAGGTCGTCACGCCGACCCGCAAGGAGCTGTTCAAGTTCACTGCGGTGGTGCTGGTGTTCGTCGTGATCGTCATGGCCTTCGTGTACGGTCTGGACACCGCGTTCTCGTGGCTGACGTCACAGGTCTTCGGAGTGCCGCAGTAAGCGATGCTCCTGCGGCACCGTCCGCACCGAATGGAAAGAAACAACGTGTCTGAACGATATTCCGACGACGCCGACTGGGCGACCGCAGCGGAGCAGTCCAGCGAGGACGACGAGGCGCAGGAGGGCAACGTCCTCTCCGCCGAGGAGAAGGCGTCCTCCGCAGCTGAACGCGAGGCCGTGCACATCGAGGGCGACGACGAGAATGCCGACGATGAGGGCACGGAAGACATCGACATCGACGACCCGGAGGCGGACGCGATCGTGAACGACGCTCTCAACCTGGACGAGACGGCAGAAACCGAAGCTGCCGCCGAAGTCCTCAACGACTCGACGGCCGAGGAGGCCGCCGACCTCGAAGCCGCCGCTGCGGACGAGGTCAGCCCGTACGACGGCCCCGACGTGAACGGCGACGAGGACCGTCCGTCGGAGGAGGACTCCGAAGAGGACCCGTACGAGGCCTTCCGCATGGACCTGCGGATGATGCCGGGCAAGTGGTACGTCATCCACTCCTACGCCGGCTTCGAGCGCAAGGTGAAAGCCAACATCGAGCAGCGCAAGTCCACGCTCGAGGTCGAGGACGACATCTACCAGGTCGAGGTCCCGATGGAGGACGTCGTCGAGATCAAGAACGGCCAGCGCAAGATGGTCACTCGCGTGCGCATCCCGGGTTACGTGCTCGTGCGCATGGAGCTCAATGAGGACACCTGGTCGGTCGTCCGTCACACCCCGGGTGTGACCGGCTTCGTCGGCAACGCCCACAACCCGACGCCGCTGCGCTTCGAAGAGGCGTTCAACATGCTCAAGGCCCTCGTCGAGGTCAAGGACGTCCCGACCGCGAAGAACGTCCAGTCCAAGGGCGGGGTCGCCGTCGCGCGCCCTGCCGTCGCCGAGGTCGACTTCGAGATCGGCGAGACCATCACGATCAAGGAGGGCTCGTTCGCCGGGCTCCCCGGTTCGATCAGCGAGATCAAGCCCGAGAGCGGCAAGCTCACGGTGCTCGTGTCGCTCTTCGAGCGCGAGACCCCGGTCGAGCTGTCGTTCGACCAGGTCACGAAGATGATCTGAACAACGCTTTCGGAACGGCCGTCCTTCGGGGCGGCCGTTCTGCGTTTCCGGCATCCTGCCCGGATCAGGTAGACTTGCGTGGTTTGTGTGCGCGTTTCGGCGCGCCCGCATGCAGCACCGCGATCCGGAGATGCCGGATCCGCGGGAGAGGGATGCTCCGGCATCCGCTCGATGAAAGGAACAGAGAATGGCACCCAAGAAGAAGGTGACCGGCCTGATCAAGCTCCAGATCAACGCCGGCGCCGCGAACCCGGCGCCGCCGATCGGCCCCGCGCTCGGTCAGCACGGCGTGAACATCATGGAGTTCTGCAAGGCGTACAACGCCGCGACCGAGTCGCAGCGCGGCAACGTCATCCCCGTCGAGATCACCGTCTACGAGGACCGCAGCTTCACGTTCATCCTGAAGACGCCGCCGGCCGCAGAACTCATCAAGAAGGCCGCAGGCGTGCAGAAGGCCTCGGCCACGCCGCACACCGTCAAGGTCGGCAAGATCACCAAGGACCAGGTCCGTCAGATCGCTGAGACCAAGCAGGCCGACCTGAACGCGAACGACATCGAGGCCGCCTCGAAGATCATCGCCGGCACCGCCCGCTCCATGGGCATCACGGTCGAGGGCTGAGGGGAATAATCATGGCAAAGTCCAAGGCTTATCAGGCTGCCGCCGCGAAGATCGAGGCAGACCGCTACTACACCCCGACCGAGGCAGTCGCCCTCGCGAAGGAGACCGGCTCGGCGAAGTTCGACTCGACCGTCGAGGTCGCGCTGAAGCTCGCCGTCGACCCGCGCAAGGCGGACCAGATGGTGCGCGGCACCGTCATCCTCCCGCACGGCACCGGAAAGACCGCCCGCGTCATCGTCTTCGCCACCGGCCCCGCGGCCGAGGCTGCGATCGCCGCCGGCGCTGATGAGGTCGGCGGCGCCGAGCTCATCGAGAAGGTCGCCGGCGGCTGGACCGACTTCGACTCGGCAGTCTCGACCCCTGAGCTCATGGGTCAGGTCGGTCGTCTCGGCAAGGTGCTCGGTCCCCGTGGCCTCATGCCGAACCCGAAGACCGGCACCGTGACCCCGAACACGGCCAAGGCCGTCGAGGAGATCAAGGGCGGAAAGATCGAGTTCCGCGTCGACAAGCACGCCAACGTGCACTTCGTCGTCGGCAAGGCCTCGTTCTCGGCTGAGCAGCTGAACGAGAACATCGGCGCCGCTCTCGAGGAGATCGTGCGTCTGAAGCCGTCGAGCTCGAAGGGCCGCTACATCCAGAAGGGCGCCGTGTCGACCACGTTCGGCCCCGGCATCCCGCTGGATGTCAACGCCATCTGACGCTGATACGACGACAGGCCTCCACCGTTCCGGTGGGGGCCTGTTGTCGTTCCGGGGGATGCCGGCGGGCCCGGGAATCCGCGGATGCCGAGCGCGACACGCCAGGGAAACGGCCTCGATTTGCCGGGACTCCGGATCCCGCGTAAGTTATTACTTGTTCGCCCCACAGGGAAGCGGAGAGGCCCAGAGCCTCACCCCCCTCAAGCGGAGAACCACCTCCCGAATCTCTCACTTGAGAGTCCTGGACGCTTGCGTCTAGAATGGGAGCTTCCACCTCTTCTGCGGTTCATCTCGACCGCGCAGCGGATTTCAGATCCGGTCGGCGCGTCGATTTGACAGGCCGGATGAGGCGGATAAGATTGAGAAGTTGCCCTGCGGGCCTGGTTGTGATGGCCGGGTCGTGGGTGCGTCCGATCCTTGAGAACTCAACAGCGTGCACTTGTCAAATGCCAAATAACCTCGTCTCTGCTTCGGCAGGGTGAGATTCCTTTGGATCAAAGACCAACCCTTTCGGGGGTTGGCATTCGGATGAAGTCAGCAATGATGTCATCTCTTTGGTCAGTTTCAAACTCGCAGCCTTGACCTTATTCCGGTTTTGGTTGTTATTTGTTTTTTTACGGAGAGTTTGATCCTGGCTCAGGATGAACGCTGGCGGCGTGCTTAACACATGCAAGTCGAACGATGAAGCCCAGCTTGCTGGGTGGA